>CAZXZO010000055.1:0-2731 GCA_964645485.1 uncultured Candidatus Poseidoniales archaeon | reverse complement strand
CTTCAACCGTGGCTTCATCTTCAACCGTGGCTTCATCTTCAACCGCAGTAATTTCATCACTTGTTGATTTAACGCCATCCCCCAATAATTCTGAGTCTTGGATAGGGTTATTCTCTCCGTTACCATCACTGGATTCAGCCAAATCAGAAGCATCCTCCAAATCACCTACAGTTGGGGCCACAATCTATCGGCAATAGATTCCAACCTTGACGGTTTTGGATAATGCTAACAATGATGAACAAGTTGCCTCTCCCTCCTCATGATAGCATGGGAGAGATTGTCGCAGGTTGTATCGCCCCTCACCCGCCTCACGTGGTTTACGCTGATAATCCTCCTCAAAACGAACCTCACTCCGAAGGTGGTTGGGAAACCCTAAGATGGGGATATGCCAAACTGGCAAAAAAACTCAAAACACTAGACTATGATGCTTTAGTAATATTCACACCACACTGGCAAACATACATTGGAACACACTTCCTTGGACTGCCTCACTTCAAGTCAAAGTCAGTTGACCCTGTATTTCCTAACTTATTCCAATTTAACTACGACCTAGGAGTAGATGTAGAATTATCGCGAGCCTTGCACGATGCTACAAAGGAAGCAGGCATGGTTACAATGATGATGGAAAATCAAGATTTCCGTATTGATTACGGAACCATTGTTTCAGCACATATGCTCAACCGAGATTGGGACAAGCCAATTGTTCCTATCTCGTCAAATCGTAGCCGCCACTATTATTCCGTGGAAGTCATGAATGAGCAGGCTCGGGCACTTGGACGAGCCTGTCGTAAGGCTATTCTTGAGAGTGATAAGCGAGTTGTTTTGGTTTCAACACACAGTCTTTCACACCGTCATTTTACCACTGAGCCACCAATTCCAGAAGATATGTCAAAGCAACATATCTACAATCACAGCAACTATGTTTGGGACATGAAATTGATTGAATTAATGCGTGAAGGAAAAATGCGGGAAGTCATTGACTTGATGCCAGAATTTACTGAGCAAACAATGGCTGAAACAGACTCTGGCTCAATCAGTTGGATGATGGAAGCATTAGGAATGCCTGATTACCCCGCCGAAATTTACGGCTATCAATCTGTCATTGGGACTGGAAATGTAGTTGCTGCATGGGATCCAAATCCAGAAACACGGGAGGTCGTTCTTTGAGTGACTCTCCAATTTGTTTTGGCCTTTATGTGCCACCTCAACCACACCCACTTCTAGCCCCTGAACAAAATGAGGGGTGGGGACAACTGCGTGCTGCCTTTGATACAGCAAGACAGAGAATTGAAGAAAGCGATGCAGATTTAATTCTTGTTTATTCTACCACTTGGCCAAGTGTAATCGGTCATCAAATACAGGCACATCCTGAACCAGAATGGACTCATGTTGACGATGATTTTCATTTCCTTGGGAGTATGCCTTACAAGTTCAAAATGGATACGGATTTTGCTCACGGGTACAATCAAAATTGTGGTGATAGGGGGCTTCATTCGAGAACTATCGCTTATGATGGATTTCCGATTGATACAGGCTCGGTCGTTGCCCTAAAATTACTAAATCCAGACAACCGGATTCCGGCTTGCATCGTTTCCTCTAATGTTTATTCAAACAGAGCAGAGTCCATTGTCCTAGGGAAAGCTGCTAAGGATACTTTGCAACAACAAGGAAAGAAAGCGGTAGTTGTGGTAGTTGCTACGCTGTCTAATCGCATGTTCACCGAACATATTGAGCCACAAGACGACCGCATTCACAGTGCAAAGGACGAAGAGTGGAATCAGAAAATAATGGAATTCTTCAGTCAAGGTAGATTAGAAGATTTAAGCCAATTAAGCCGTGAAATCCATGGGCAAATTCGGGTTCAAAAAGTAGTCGCATACAAACCAGTTTGGTGGATGGCAGCAACCATGGGTCAATCGAACAACTATGATGGAGAAATATTAGCATATGCTGCCCTACATGGCTCTGGAGGAGCAGTCATCCAACTTACTCCCACAACTGGATCAATAGGTGACAAGGAGTTTGATGAAGATGATGTTGAAATTTACTCTGGTGATAGAGATGTTCTTGATAAGGGGATGATATAATCCCAGAAGACGAGGAAGAAAACTCGTCAGAAGAGGGTGAGTGGCCTAACCCTGCTGAGGTCATTGATGACTTGGTCGATGAATATGGGAACGCGGTGATTTCACATGCAGGTGGAGCAATAGGTGCTGCCGCTGGTGCAGTAGTTGGTGGCCCAATAGGTGGCGTTGCTGGCTCAATTGTCGGAAAGAAAACTGCAGGCAAATTGATGAACAAAGATGGACCCATTTACTCAGAAAAAGCCCCAACAGCAGTTGGAGCATATCCTCACGCGAGACGGGTTGGAAATCTAGTTTTTGTATCTGGAATTGGCCCGAGGCACCCCGAAACAAACGAAATTGTTGGCGGTGCGATTAAAGATGAAAATGGGAATCCTCTGGATTATGATATCAAGGCTCAGACAAAGCAAGTGCTGGAGAATATCAAATCTATTCTTGAAGAGGTAGAACTGTCACTTGAAGATGTAGTGGACTGTCTATGCTTTCTAGTAGACATGGACCGTGATTTCACAGGATTTAACGAAGTCTATGGTGAATATTTCTCAGAAATAATGGCTGCAAGAACAACCGTTGCAGTCCGAGCATTACCAACACCTATTGCGGTCGAATTGAAAGTGATTGCAAAGGCCTGATGCAGGCAAATAATT
>CAZXZO010000054.1:0-2845 GCA_964645485.1 uncultured Candidatus Poseidoniales archaeon | reverse complement strand
CGTGCTCGCGCCTTGCCGTGAACTTCCCTCTGTTGAGAAAGGCCATGAACGGTCCAGTTCACCGGCCTGAAGGTTGTTCAATTTTCTGAATGAAAGTTCCAACCCCTCACAATAGGATAATTGGTAGTCCCGGCAGGAGTCGAACCTGCGTCCCCTGGACCAAAACCAGAGATGATGGACCACTACACTACGGAACTAGCGGGTCGGCCAAAAGCCACTTGGTTTTGACCTTGACGCTTACAGATTGTAAATACAACAGTTAATCATTCGTGCGAGCCCTTCAAGGGCTCGGTAGGAATCCGAAGTATATGGAAAGAGAACCTTTGGCCTTCAGGGCTATCCTGATTCTCTTTCTCATGATTTTAATGCCATGGTCTGGAAACTATGATTTTCAACCTTCTGAAACCAAGTCAACTCAATCAGATGAAAATGTTCCAACTGATAATCTCAATATGATTTCTCTAAATCCAAATGAGGCTCAGATTTGGCCACCATCATCAAATTGGTGGCAACGAGGCGAAGAACAAGTTGAAGTTTATGTGATAACTCGTGATTTGTTTTCACTAGATAATTGGCAGAAATCCTTTGGTTACGAAATCCAACAGACCTCGCCGGTTAACGGACAATTACTCTTGGAAACAGTTCCTTCATCAGGGATTATTGAACATCGCAAACTCACTTTGCCTGCTAATATCGTTCCCAAGTTACTAGGTATAGTAGGCGTAATGTCCATTTTTGAGGACCCAGGCTCTCCTGAACCCTTCGCAACTAACTCAATTGAACCTCTCTCAGTAAGGACCGGTGAGTTACATGGGGCAACTGATTCATGGTCTATGGGTGTGAATGGTTCTGGGGTAAAAGTGGCAGTTGTTGATTCAGGAATAGATTTCGCTCATCCAGATTTGAACGGAACTCAGGCTAGGGTTAATGACTCTAGCAACCCGTATGACGGCTGGCCAATAATGTGGGACCCACGTAGTGTTGATATTTGGCTAAGAGATGGAGATTCATATCCGTTGAACAGGGGTTCTTACTATTCTGATACCTCAAATTTGGATAATGATTTGAACAACAATTCTGTTCTTGATTCTACCGGATTCATAGTTTCTGGTTTACTTCCCTCACTTTCGGGAACTTATCATTATGGGCTCCACCCTGATTCACAGTTGATTGTTAGAGCCGGAGGAGAAGTCGACATTTTGGTTGTTGATGATTTTACTGCTGGAATTTATGAAACGGTGTACGTTGATTTTGACAGAGATGGAAATTTCAGCGAGGAAAAACCAATGCGTCGCGGCAGTGAAACCTCAGGTTTGGACACCAATGGGGATGGGTTGTGGGATCAATCTGGTGGTCTTTTGTATTGGGTGAGTGATGGAGTAAACGGTGTTCCATATACTACATCTTACGCGTCTAGGGCTGGATATCAGAACCGCATTGCAGGGGCTGGTAACTTGACATTATTCATGATTGATGACATAAACGACCCCGGGGGAAATCATGGGACACTTTGTGCATCAGCAGTTGCTGCACAAGGAGAAATCGCCAATGGTAAGGTGTTGGGTATGGCACCAAATTCCGAATTAATTTCGGTTGCTGATTTTTACGCAGGTGGGTCATTCCTCGATGCGTGGAGATTTCTAGCCGAGGGTTATGATGGTGTTACAGATAGTGGAGACGAAGCACAAATCGGCTCCTTTTCTTTTGGCTGGTCCAATATTCATAATGATGGAACTGACCAAATGTCATTGTATCTTGATTGGCTCACAAGAGTGCACTCCAAAAACACAACTTTCCTTGTTGCAATGGGTAATGGAGGACATGGTTATGGCACCGCTGCCTCACCTGGTGGGGCACATGGAATCATCTCCGTAGGTGCCTTTTCTTCACAATCTGGCCAACCCCATGGCGGCACTTGGGGAGACGCAGCACCGTGGTCAAATCGTGGACCAAATTCAGCAAGTCGGTTAGACCCTGACGTAGTAACGGTTGGCTGGTCTGCTACGGGAAATAGAGGTCTAAACGATGTAACTAATGCAAATTCTGCCTACAGAACTTGGGGTGGAACTTCTCTTGCAACCCCGATAGCAGCGGGATTAGTTGCATTAATTTATGATGCATGGATGCAAGAATATGGAGTATATCCCGATTCTCAAACAGTTCGTGACTTATTGATGTCAACCGCGGATGACCGCGGATATGACCCATTAGTACAAGGAGGTGGCTTTGCAAATATCAGCAGAGCAGTCTCAGTAATTCAAGGTGAAAATGGTTCAGCATGGGTGACTCCAGCCTCATGGATGGCTGGTTCAAATCATGGTGTACATCGTGAAGCAAACACCAACATCTTATTCCCCGGCCAATCATCATGGGCGAACTTTACGGTTAATGGAACGGGTGGAACCCCTGTCAATATTTCTTGGGATGGTGCCTCTCTTGAGCCGGTAGCACATCATAGACAAGTGTGGAACTCTTCAACCACTTTAGGGTGGGATGGATATCAAGCCGACAGACCTGATATTCTGATTCCTGTTCATATCAAAGGTGATGCTAACCTTTCACTCTCTAACGACACTTCCATAGTTCGTGCACGAGTTACTCTTCCGGGTGCTGGTTTTGATGGCAATGATGACATGTACGAAGAAAATCGAGTGTATATTGAGTTGATGCGATGGCATGATGATGATGGGGATGGAAAATGGTGGGATGATACTAACAACAACTCCTTAGTTGATTCTGGAGAGATGGAGGCAGATAGTGAATACTCCATGGTAACTTATCATTCGTATGCAAGTGGGCAAGCCGAGGTCCGGCTTGGCTTCCCAACTCAACGCGATGGAGATGG
>CAZXZO010000053.1:0-3231 GCA_964645485.1 uncultured Candidatus Poseidoniales archaeon | reverse complement strand
TTCTCTCTTGCATATTTGGCTGCAAGAATCATACCTTCAATTCCGCGATTACCAAATCCACCAGGGACTAGTACTCCATCTGCGGATTTCAGGTCTTGCCAAGAATTAGCATATAATTCAGGATCTTCTGATTCTGATTCTGGTTCAAGACCAGTTGCGTCTACCCAACTAATATTCATCTTGGCTCCAACTTTGAATGCTGAATGCTGTAAAGCCTTTATGACACTTAGATATGAGTCTGTAAGGCCGGTGTATTTGCCGACCATAGCAATTGTGACTTCACTTTCAAGAGAATCAACATGGTCGGCCATTTTCCTCCATGCATCCAGTTGAGGTCTGTCTTCAGTCATCTCTAATCCAAGTTTTTCAGCAATCATTGCTGTTGTATTCTGCTCTTCAAGAAGTAATGGGACGCGGTATAAATTGGACACATCATGAGCACTGAGAATGTGAGAGGGAGACACGTGACAAAACAAGGCTAACTTGTCTTTTGTTGCCTGTTCAAGTGGTTCTTCTGACCGACAAACTAGGAAGTCTGGGGAAAGTCCTGCAGCGCGTAATTCTTTGACAGTATGTTGGGTTGGTTTGGTCTTTTGTTCACCTACAACACCTACCACAGGTACTAGGCTCACATGAACTAACACAAAATTTTCCTTGCCAACTCTGAATTGAAACTGACGCAGGGCTTCAACAAATGGTGCGCTCTCAATATCACCTACAGTGCCGCCTAATTCAACTATACAAATATCAGGCTCGTCACCGTTTCCATCAACCGGAATAGAAGCTACTCTCTCCATCCAATCTTGAATTTCATTGGTGATGTGTGGAACTACTTGTACGGTTTTTCCTAGGTAATCCCCTCTTCTCTCACCTTCAATCACATTTGCATACACCTTTCCGGTGGTCAAATTGTTGTCACGGGTTAGGGTAATGTCAAGAAATCTCTCATAATTTCCTAAATCCAAATCAACTTCTCCGCCGTCATCAAGGACGAACACCTCTCCATGTTCAAACGGACTCATGGTTCCAGCGTCGCTGTTTAGGTAAGGGTCAATCTTGATTGCAGTCACTCGATATCCAAGAGATTTCAACAGCATTCCGATGCTACTTGCAGTGACCCCTTTGCCTAATCCAGAAAGCACTCCTCCGCTGACGATAACATACCTCATTGCAATCAACGGGATATGGACCCGTTGGGTATAGCCTATGAAGGTTAGTGAAGAACTCACTAAAAGAGAGCCATCACGGCTTGCTTAATTTCAAGTAGCGCCTGCCACAGCGGGCCCTGATGAGCGCGGCGCCACCCTCTACAGTACTCGTTACTGGCGCCTTAGGACAAATTGGAACAGAACTTGTTTCTGCCTTGCGAGAACGCTATGGTAGCGACTCGGTAATCGCTTCCGATATACGTGAAATTGCAGGGCATCCTGTCATCAATAATGGACCATTTCTAACTGTTGATGTATTAGATAAAGACTCATTAAAAGCCATAATCGAAGATAACAATGTCAACATCATCTATCACCTCGCGGCTCTCCTTTCAGCTACAGGTGAAAAAAATCCAGTACTATGTGAAAGAGTCAATGTTGGTGGATTAGCCAATGTTTTGGAATTAGCAAGGGAGCACAATTTACGTGTTTTCTCCCCTTCATCTATCGCGGTTTTTGGCCCGGATTGTCCAAACCATGCGCCTCAACTAGCACCACTTAATCCCACGACAATCTATGGTAAAACAAAGGTCTCTGGAGAGGTTATGGCGAAGTATTACTGGGAAGTTCATGGGGTTGATGTGAGGGGACTTCGGTACCCAGGACTAATTTCTTGGAAAGCCCCAGCAGGTGGCGGTACTACCGACTATGCTGTGGATATTTTCCATCATGCAATAATGAGTGGGGAATACTCTTGTTTTGTCGGCCCAGATACTCGGCTTCCAATGATGTATATGGATGATGCAATTCGAGCAACACTCGAATTGATGGATGCGCCTGTGGAATCTTTGTCAGATGCTAGGGCTGGCTACAATATCGCTGGATGTTCCTTTTCAGTGACTGAGTTGGTAACTGAAATTAGCAAAGTTATTGATCCATTTGAATGTACTTATGCACCCGATATTCGGCAAGAGTATGCCGATTCCTGGCCTGATTCTGTAGATGATACAGAAGCAAGAAATGATTGGGGTTGGCAGGCTGAATTTGAATTAGAACAGTTAGTAAATGAAATGCTAACTAACCTGACCCGCACACGCGAGGTTGAGGCGTGAGGTGAAACGATGGGGAAAGTAGACAGATTCTATGGTGTGAAATTGAGTACAGCGGCAAATGTTGCTGTTTTGTTACTGGTATCTGTCTTGGCACTTATCCACCTGAAAACAGTGATTCAACCATTCGTAGTTGCAATTCTGCTTTTCTTCCTAATTTACCCCCCTGCACAGTGGCTTGAGAAGCGGTATGGACACCCGTTGATGGCATACGGGATTTTGGTATTTTTGACGATGAGTTTCATCTTCTTAGTGGCAGTTCTCTTGTATGCAAATTTGCAATCTTTTTCAGACCAAGTCCCCCAACTCACAGAACAATTCCATGCAAAAGTTGCTTGGCTTGAAGGCTTGACTCTATTTGGCTACTCAATTGAGTTAGGTTCAGTTGTTGACCAAGTTGGGGTTGAATCCATTGAGGCGATGTCAAAGAGTTTCCTTGGCTCTCTGGCTAGTTTCACTGGAGGGGTTGTGACAACTCTCATCTTCTTGATTTTCATTATCCTTGAGGCTGAGTCACTTCCTAACCGGCTCAGAGCAGCATATCCCGACCAAGTGGCTCGATTCGAAAAAATCGCTGAAGGTTCTGGCCAAAGCGTGACCACCTATGTTGCCACTAGAGCATCAGTTGCATTCGGGCAATCAATTTGTGTAGCCCTAATTTTGTATTTCTTTGGAATCCCTGGATGGTTTTTGTGGGCGTGTATCGCATTCCTGCTTGACTTCGTACCATACATTGGTGGGCTAATCGCCACCATCCCGCCAATAATTCTTGGATTCGTTCTGTTAGAGCCTACAACGCTTGCACTGTTGATAATTTTCTTAGTTGCTAATCAGCAGACTTGGGGTGGCTTCATTGAACCACAACTTTCAGGTCAAAGACTTGACGTTTCACCGATTGCGCTACTTCTTCTAGTCGCCTTTTGGGGTTGGCTATGGGGATTAATGGGAATGGTTCTTGGAGTACCTCTTGGAGT
>CAZXZO010000052.1:0-3299 GCA_964645485.1 uncultured Candidatus Poseidoniales archaeon | reverse complement strand
ATGGCTCATCAAAAGTAATTACACGTTCTTTTCAGAATTGGCATACTCACCTACCAATGGTTCTCAACCGAGGAATGGGTGAGGGGCTCACTCTTGGGGATTGGCTTGAACAGAATATTTTTCCAACCGAAACCCGAGTTACTCCAAAGTTTGTCAAAATTGGTTCTTTAGCGGCGACTGCAGAATTGATTTCTTCTGGCACTACATTTGCTTGCGATATGTATCATTATCCAGCATCAATTGCACCGGTTTTGGCGGAATCAGGAATTCGTGGAATTGTTTGTGGCCCGACAACCGCTTGGCCACCACCTGAAGATAATGCTGAAACTGAGGATGCTCGGGTTCTTAGCGAACTTGAGAATCTAATCAGAGAAGGACCATTAGCCGATAACAGAGTTGAGTATGGAATTGCAACACATGCGGTCTATACCTGCTCTGAGGAAGTGTTGAGGCGGGCTAGCGAAATGTCCCAAAAGTATGGGGCGAGACTACACATTCACACATCTGAAACTAGGACTGAAGTTGCGGAGTGCCATGAAAAACATGGAATGTACCCAATCGAATACCTTGATTCACTTGACTATTTTACCGATGGAACTGTCTGTGCTCACTGTGGTTGGGTTACCAAGAGAGAGATGAGAATACTCGCTTCACATGGGGCTCACGCGGTACATTGCCCAGTATCAAACCAAAAATTAGCAACTGGTGGAACTCTATCTTATCCAGCGATGATAGAGGCTGGAGTTGATGTTAGACTTGGCACCGATGGCGCAGCCTCCAACAATTCTTTAGATATGCGCGCTGAGGCAAAGGCTGCTTCATTGATTCAGCGCCATGACCATTGGGATTCCACCCTGCTTCCTCCGCGGGAAGCATGGAAATTGGCAACAAAGGATTCCATTGATTGGGTTGCATGGGATTTAGATGATATTCGGATGCGACCTCGCGGAATTAACAATCGCCGTTTACTCGCCAATTTGTTATACTCGAATTCACAATGCCTCGATGTAATTGTTGATGGAAACATCATCCGTCAAGATGGTGTAACTTTGACCCTTGACGAGCAAAATATTAGTCTCCAACTTGAAGATGCTGTTGGTGAATATTACCACGGAATAAACCCACCACAAGGTGGAATCGATGAGTGAAAATAAGCCTCCATTTTTTCCCTGGTCTTGGCCTTGGTGTAGTTTGAAAGGAGTTCCTCTAAGACCCTTGGAATTATTTTTGAGTCGGAAATTCACTTTTTCTTACCTTTTCATCATCTGGATATTTTGGTTAACCGATATAACCGGGCCAGCCAACGATTGTTATCTCACAGGCGGCGGAATTTCTTGCATGAATGGTCTTTGGGCAGGGGACTTGGTTGACGCACCAATTCGCTTTTTCACATCATTATTTGTAATTCCATTCTTTCATCGGGACACCACCCATATTGTATTCGTGACAATGAGTTTCCTAGTTTTTGTACAATCTTTTGAGGTCAGAGAAGGCGCGATTAGAACCTACATTTTGTTCATGATTTGTCTTTCAGGAGCTGCTCTGGGCGTATCTTTTGGTATGCATATCGGTGAACTGATCTATCCAAACAGTGAGTTTCTAGCCAATGGATTTGCTCGCAATTGGAGTGGAGGTTCGGCTGGATTTTTCGGAATTATTGGCGCCTCATCACATCAAACTCGCCATCTATGGTTGGTTCCAATAATTGCAATCATCTTTGAAACTTGGAACCATTTTATCAACGGTATAAGCGCACTAACCTCAAGCGCCCATATGGTATCGATGACTGTAGGATTCCTCTTGTGGGGATACTGGATATCAAGTAATAGTAGAAAGTAGGGATATCAAAGAAAAGCGTGGCTCGTGAGCAACATTTGATACCAAGTTTAAACCAAATTGACGAAGACAATCAGTAAAGGAAGAAAGCGACTGCAAGAATTACATATGTTGCTAACAACATTGAACCCTCGAGCCAATTTGATTTGCCATCTGACGCAATTGAATTGGTTATCAACACAGCCAAAAATGTGGCTAATGTTTCAAGCAATCCAAACTGGAAAGTCAATGGGACACCGATCATCCATGCCAGCATGACTACCGCTGGAGCAACAAAAACTGCTATCTGGGTACTAGAGCCAACTGCTATTGAGAAGGATAAATCCATCTTATTTTTACCAGCAACAGAAACTGCTGTGAAATGCTCAGCAGCGTTACCAAATAATGGTAACAATATCACACCAATGAAAAGAGTAGGGAGCCCCCATTCATCAGCCGCAGATTGAATTGAGTGGACCATTATTTCAGCCATCCAAGCCACCATAACTGTGGCCCCGATAAGTAGGGTCATGGCTTGTTTCTTAGCCATCACAGGTTCTTCATCATGGCCTCCATCAGTAGCAAACAATTCCGCATGGGTACGGAATTGAAACAGTAAAAATAATCCGTACATCATGAGTAAAATCACTGCTGTCACACGAGATAGTGTGACTATCGCTTCCTCGTGCCCATTTCCTGTAAATTGGTATACAGTAGGCAAAATTAAAGCAATCACTGCCAAGAATAGGAGAGAAACATTTGCACCAACTTGAGTGTGAGAAAATTCCTGTACTTTGTGATGAATTCCACCCCAAACAAATGCAAGGCCAAGAACTAACAAGAGATTTCCTAGGATTGAACCGATTAGTGATGCTTGTACAACGCTGACCATCGTTGCCGCAGTTTCTGAATCTCCCTGTTTTAGTGCAGTTGCAGCAGCAAACACTGCCAATACTGCAATTATCATCTCAGCAGCATTCCCGAAAGTCGCATTTAGTAAGCCACCAATCGATTCGTTGGTTCTCAACGCAATTTGTTCTGTAGCCTCACCCATCAAGTATGCAAGCGGCATAATAGCGGCAATTGATGTTGCAAAAGCCATAGGTGCATTATGAGAAAAATTACCAAAATAAATTGCTAAGGGGACGAAAACCAACATTATCGAAAGTTTAGATGAACGCGGGTCTAGTAATTCTATGACACCTTCCCACCCGAACTCTAATGCATCTGCATTGTCATCAATCGCCTCTGCCATGTTATTGTGAGGGATAGGCATAGTAGGTGAAACCTACGCTATCTTCACCACTCAACGCATCGGTGCGGTCAAAGCCACTCAAAGCATTGGTGCGGTCCAAGCCTCTCAAAGCATCGGTGCGGTCCAAGCCTCTCAAAGCATCGGTGCAGTCTAAGCCTCTCAAAGCATTGGTGCGGTCCAAGCCTCTCAAAGCATCGGTGCGGCAGTGAGTGTTTTAGTCGAATCTACT
>CAZXZO010000051.1:0-3597 GCA_964645485.1 uncultured Candidatus Poseidoniales archaeon | reverse complement strand
GGATTCACGATTTACTTGCGAAACGTGAGGCTCCTTGAATGTAGGGCTGTTCAAGTTACCGCACAACTCTGTCTAGGGGAGTGTTCACATTCGGGGCAATTTTTCATTTCTATTTCAACCTCAGAACCACAATTAGGGCATAGTCCGGGTATAGCAACTACCCCGATCGCACAGGCTGGTTTATGTTCTGATTCCATGAGGGATTACACCTGTGTGGTTAAGTTCACTAGGTTTTCTGTTATCAACTTCTTTCTGCCTAGGCTATGATGTAAAGATTTTACAATATAGGGGAAGTATGAATAACGTGCAAAGCGTACAAGGTTTGTTGATTACCATGGACCCTACTGCCTTAGCACTCACGGCTTCTGTCAATAGTGTTAGAATATTGGTTTCAGCATTTGATGGATATGAAAAAGGTAAATTCATCAAATCGGATAAGGCTGTTTGTGAAGAAATTCGTCGTAGGTCAGAAATGCTCAAAGACCATTTTGAACGAGTGCATGCTCATTCTCACAAGAATGGTTTGAAAGAATTAAGGGGCTCATGTGATGACATTTTTACGACAATACAGAGTATGAGTAAAGATGCCCAGTATTCTATTACCGGTTCTCCAAAAACGATTCACCTTGATGTAGGCAAACTTTCAAAGAAAGCACAGAAGAAATTGGTTAATCATGACCTCTCAACTCTCAATTTATTGGTTGAAGCAACTAGGGATGCAAATGAATTACTTGAATCGATGCGAACTGATGGAACACAGGGAGAACTGACGAAAAAGGCACAGATGGTTCACGACAGAATTGGCCGCGCACGCAATCACTTCCTAGAGAGAAATATGTACATAGATGGATTAGTAAAAAGGTGAAAAAATGGTAGAAAATAGTTTTCGATGGCGCAATAGCCCAGCAGTAATTGCAAGATACATACATGACCGCGATGTTCCAGATGGTTCGATGGTCACGCTGAAACCGAATGAAGCGTGTGTGGTTGTTGAAGACGGCAAAATTGCCGGTGTAGCAACTCAACAACATATGGAAGTCAACCCTAAAGCAGGAATTCTTTCAAGGATGTTTGGCAGAGGAAATCCCAAGCGAACTTTTCTCTTTGTTTTCTTAGGCCCTCACGATTTGTTGCTTAGAATTAATACCCAGACAAGTGATGGTCAACCAGCTGTTGGAATGCTTAATCTAAGATTGAGTATCACTCGTGAGCAAGCCCCTAAATTACTTCAATTACCTGCTAAAGGGGATATGGAGATAACTTCTGGAACTCTTGTTGACGCTTTAGAGAATGAGATTCAAGCAACTTTGAATCCAATGATTCAGGGAAATACTCTTGATTCACTCCGAACTCCAGAAGTAACCGATGAAATACTAGCCGAATTACGTGTCTCATCACGAGCGACGGTTTCATCATTTGGATTGACGTTTGATACCGTATTTGTCAGTTGGAATCAGACAGAGGCGGAACAATTGTTGAAGATGCGTGCTGACCTTGAAAATCTTGTTTCGAGAAATTCAATCATTGAGGAACGGGAAGCATCAGAAATGGAGAGGATATTGTCGCATAATCTGCGAAGTGCAGAACTTCAGACCCGTTTGAATATGGTTGGCGTGGTAGCAGATGAACGGGCAAAAATTGAGTTGGAATTAGCAAAAGTAAAATCTTCTGGAGAACTTGAAATGGCTCGTTGGAATCAATTGAATCAATTACAATCTACCCAGCAAGATGAACGTCGTAGCCAAGAGTTGACAGAAGCCCATCACGAAGCAGAATTAGCGAGGGTGAAACTTCAATCTGAGCGAGAATCGAATGATTTTCTAAGTCAGAAATCGGATGAAGAAGTAGAACGAAAACTCGCTGAAAAGAGGGGCCAGGCAGAAATTGCTATGGATTTGTTCGCTGGTGTTCAAGAGAGGAAAAAAGAACGAATGGCACTCGAAACCGAGCGCGAGCAGGCGCGGCTAGATTCATCTCGCACAGGTTCAGATAAAATCGTTGATACACTTTCTGAAATTGCAAAATCAAGTAAAGACAGCGAAGTCCACAAGGAGACAGTTAGACAACTTGGAGAACTGAGGCAATCTGATGTTAAAGGCGAAGGCCAAGCCTACATTAACAAAGACGATTGATTTCCTGAATTATTTTATTCGCTCTCGCCTGCTGATTCAGGTGGTGTTTCATCGGTCAGGAAAAATGAAAGTCCGACAGTTACAATCCCTGATCCAATAAGTGCGCTCAGGAATACGTGGAGGTTAGCCAATCCCCATTCATTGGTGGGTGAAGTCAAATAGCCAATCCCGGTTGAGATATCGGCTGTGAAAGCACCGTATGCAACAACGGCAAGAAGCCCACAGATTGCACCAGCAAGTGATGCACGAGAGTCTATCTTGTCCCACAGAGTTAGGAGAACGGGCAATACTGTTGCAGTGGCTAGCAAATCTGCAAACAGGAAGATACCGAAAACACTCAGTGCATCCATGGTATTGGCAAGATAAATTGCGATTGGAATTAATGCGATAGTCGCAACCCTTGCATGTTTTAATTCCATTTTGCCATCAGATAGGTCTCTTGAAATCGAGGCTATAACTGCGTTTTGCAGAGTATCTGCACTCGAGCAAACAAGAGCAATTCCCAACACGATGAATGCCGCAATCAACAACGTGCCAGCATCCCCGATTAGATAGAAAAAGGCGGCTGAGGGGTCACTCACTGCTCCTTGGCCAGCAACTACTGTACCAAGCACTCCCATCACGAAAACAAGTGGTAGCACCATTCCCGCAGCAAGTAGTGAACCCTTCTTTAGAGCCTCATTATCTTCTGATGCCCAGGCTCGTTGCCAATTTCCTTGTGAAAACATTTCGGCCGCTGTTATCGCGACAACTAATGCTAATCCAGAGGCAAAGGAATCCATGTATGACATACTGCCGATGCTCCATGCATCTTCTGGATTGTACGCTTTTGCATCATTGATTAATGAGCCAGCATCGGCTCCAAACAATATCAACAATAGTGCGATAATCAGCCAAATGATGACCCATGCTTGCCACCGGTCTGTCCGCAAAGAAGCGGGAAGTCCACCATAAGCGGTGTATGCTGCAGTGACTCCTGCAACAGCAAGCATTGGTATCAGAGGGTTCATGCCAACAAGAGTATTCATCGCTTTTCCAATTGCTGTAAATTCAGCGAATAAGAAGGTGAACATATAGACGACTGAAATCAAACCAACATAGATTTGCATCGGTCTGCCAATTCTCATCCGAACATAGTCTGCCAGAGTTACACCATTCGGCAGTCGGTCCCTAATCATTGGTCCAACATAAGCGAGAAGTAAGAATGGGGCTGAAGCGGATAGAGCATAACCAACGACATCCCAAAAGCCACCGTAGTAGCCAACCTCAGAAGGTCCAAACAATATCCAAATTCCCATCCCAGATGCGAACAGGCTTAACCCAATTCTAAGCCAATTTTGGCTTCCTCTAGCGGATAGATATTCATCTTCATCCAATTCTTTTTCATTCGCCGCTTGGTAGCCAATATAGCCGAAAAATCCAAGCGTTCCAATCATCAATATATATGCAATATTTGTGTCCATGT
>CAZXZO010000050.1:1876-3822 GCA_964645485.1 uncultured Candidatus Poseidoniales archaeon | reverse complement strand
ATCTCGCCCATCAATAAGTAGGTGTAGCCCGTCCCATTTCACCATTACCCTTCTTTGGATTTTGCATAAATCTCTGATTTCCCCCAATTTTTGTAACTATTATTGCAATTACACCGTTTCGTGTTAACTATTCTGGATATGCAGAAAATGAATATTTGAGCGTTACGAAAATTGATAACGAATAGCAATGAGGACAGGTTGGTAAAAATGGTAGAAGTAGGAGATAACGCGCCCGATTTTGAACTTCATGATGGAAGTCGCAATGTTGTAACAGGTAGAGAGCACAAAGGACAGAATGTTGTGCTTGCTTTTTTCCCTGCCGCGTTCACTGGTGTTTGCAAGGCAGAGTTGTGTACCTTTCAAGATAGCCTTCATTCATTGAATGATTGTAATGCAACTGTATTGGGAATTAGTGCTGATTCACCATTCTCAAACAATGCTTTCGCCGAAGCAAATGGGGTTACTTTCCCAATCCTCTCTGATTATTCACGATCAACAATCAATGCGTATGGAGTAGCATTGGAAGACTTTGCAGGCATGTCTGGATACACGGCAGCCCAAAGAGCGGTCTTCATCGTTGATGAGAATGGAGACATTGCTTGGATGTGGATTGCTGATTCTCCTGGAGAAGAACCAGACTATGCTGAAATAATGGCATTTCTTTCAGATTGATTGAAAAAATTGCTAGTGCCATCAAGCATCATGGTCTCTGAGTTTTGCATCATTGTGTTCAGGTGCCATGATGTAATTATTGTACAAGAGTGAGCACGACAAGGCACCAATTAGTGGGCCAGCCCAGTATATCAGAAGATGAGACATATCTGCCATGTCAGTGAATAACCAAGTCCCCATCCATCGTGCTGGGTTCATTGCTGCACCGGTGATTCCTCCACCCATTAGGATGTCTACAGCGACCATCATTCCAATTCCCCAGCCACCAATTGCAGGTGCGCGTGGGTCAACAGCAGTTCCCCAAATTGAAAACATCAGAAGGAAGGTAAGGAGGGCTTCTACAGCAATTACGCCCATGAAGTCAATCCCGGCGTTTGGCGCAGGAGTCCCCATTCCATGACCAGCCGCAACCATTGTGGTTCCGTCAAGAAGTTGAGACAGAATCAAACCGGCGATACTAGCCCCCAAAAGTTGTGCTCCGATGTATTTTATTCCAGCATCGTTATCGATTTTTTTGACAACCATCATTGAAATTGTCACCGCTGGATTGATGTGAGCACCTGAAATATTCATTGTTGCAGTAACTACGACTGCTAATACTACACCGTGTGCTAAAGCGACTGTTGTGAGGTCACCTCCCATCATAATTGCACCAGCACCGATGAAAGTTAAGGCGAAAGTGCCTATCAACTCACAAATCAATCTACTCTGCATACTCGGTTCTTCTGTTCCACTCATGTTAAACTCCAATTTGTTCGGCGATAACTACTATATTTCAAATAGTGTCTCTAAATAATGGACTGAAAGCGAAATTCAAACCTTTCAGAAGGCATCCGAGGGGTAAAAATTTGCTCGAATTTTACTTAATTCCGCTTGTATCTTGAATAGTTGCTACGGCCACCACGACCCTTTCGTCCGGCTTTGTTTCCTTTCTTTCCTCCACCGTGAGGGTTGCGGTCGTGTCGCGCTCCACCATCTTTCTTGGCGGGTGACTTTCCTCCACCACCGCGGCCGCGATTTCGACCTCCACCGCCACCAGAATTTCGTCCGCGGTAGTTTCGATTTTGATTTCCGAATTTTTTATTGTAAGGTCGGTTGCCTCGTCCTCTTCTACCACCTCTGCCCGAGTCACTCTTTTTGCGTGGTCCTGGCACAAACTGTACATCGTAATCTGGTAACTCTTTGAAATCTGGCGGCCTGAAAGCGATTTTAATTCCGGCTTCTCTTTGAATCCGGCTACACAATTTTTTCTGAGGATGTTGAACTATGCTGAT
>CAZXZO010000050.1:0-1776 GCA_964645485.1 uncultured Candidatus Poseidoniales archaeon | reverse complement strand
CTTCTCTTTGAATCCGGCTACACAATTTTTTCTGAGGATGTTGAACTATGCTGATTACAGTACCAGTTGCTCCTGCTCGTGCAGTTCTCCCGCTACGGTGTTTGTAGGACTTGCCGTTTTCAGCAGGGTCGTAGTGAACAACACAGTTGATTCCTTCAACATCAATTCCACGTGCTGCAACATCTGTAGCAATTAGCGCCAAACATTCTCCACCAACGAAATCTCTCATCGCTCGGTTACGTTGACGTTGATCCATTCCTCCATGCAGAGTAGCAACTCCTACGCCCTCGCGTTCAAGTTCAGAACCAACCCTTTCAACTCCTAAACGGGTTCTACAGAATACAACAGTACGGCCACACTTACGAATTGCTTCTGCTGTGATATTTGATTTCATATCACTCTTCATTAACCAGAAAAAGTGATTCATGCTTTCCATGCTCACTTCTTTAGGTCCAACTTCTATGGTTACGGGGTTATTTTGGTACTTTTCAACCAAATCTGCCACTTCATCATCCAAAGTTGCACTGAATAGAATGGTTTGTCGGTCGCTCGCACATTGGTCAAGTATCTTGCAGACCGGCTCCATGAATCCCATGTCCGCCATTCGGTCGGCTTCGTCTATCACTACAGTTTGAGTGTGCTCTAGGCTTAGCGCATCATGCTCAAGAAGGTCAATCAATCGACCTGGACAAGCGACTACAATATCTACTCCACGCGAAAGGGCTCGGCGTTGAACTTTGTACGGAGTTCCTCCATATACTGAAATTACTTCAAGTTCGAATGCTTCTGCTAGTGGTTTAATCACCTTGGTAATCTGTTCTGCTAGTTCGCGGGTTGGTGTTAGAATCAGTGAAGTGGGCAACTCAATTTTTGCAACCTCAGTGCGTGAAACCAATGGTAATCCGAAAGCGAGTGTCTTTCCTGAACCGGTTGGGGCGCGGCAGCAGATGTCATGGCCAAGCATTGCATCTGGTATCGCTTCTCGTTGAACCTCAAAAGGTTCAGTGATTCCTTGTTGAGCGAGTACATGAACTAGGGCAGGGTCAATGCCAAGATCAAAAAAACTGACGTCCATCTGCCCTATCTCCGAGTTGACCCGCCCGGCCCTCTCTATTTAATGACCCAAGTGCGAAAGTTGCCAAGTGCTCATCCTATCAAATTGGTCCGTGGGGAGCGGACGGGGACATCAGAAAGCGATTTTGATTCACCCATCTCATTGGATTCTTGAGAATAAATTTTCTGGGGACTGAAATACACTGAATGTTAACTTCTAGAACCAGATGGAGGCGAACGTCCGGCCTCCCGGACTTGATGTTGGCACTGGACCGTTGCCAACATCACTCATTGAAGGCAAGTACCAACACGCGAAGGTTGCGAATGCTACAAATTTCGTCCAGCAACCTGAAGGGACAGAGAACTGCACGGCCGGCATCGTAGTACATTCGCGGGAAGTTCAAAGTTCAATGTCCAAGGGAGCAGTGGACCGACAAAAGTCGAAGTCAATCAAGGTCCGCGCTCCCGGACTTGATCTGCGACCTGGACTGCTTGAGTCGCAATCAATCAGAGGGAAGGTCGCAGACGCGAAGGTTGCGAGTCCCACGATTGCAGTCTCGCAACCTGACGCGACAGAGCGCTGGACCGATTTCAGCGCTGTTCAACGAAGGGAAGCGCGAAGTTCAACGTCCGTGGAGAGCGGACGGGAACATCAGAAAGCGATTGGAGTCCGCGCTCCCGGACTTGAACCGGGGACATCCTGATGGCTGCCAAATACAACCG
>CAZXZO010000049.1:1352-4024 GCA_964645485.1 uncultured Candidatus Poseidoniales archaeon | reverse complement strand
TTCCCAAAAGGCCAGCAGCGATTGACATGGATATTGATGAGGATGGAAACCAAACTGGTATTTTTGGTTAAGGTTATCAATTAACCAACTTAACAGAAATTCAGTGTGGCAAAATTATCCAAATGGCTACCACTAGTAGTGAAAATGCAAGCCCAAGATTGAGTACCTTTGCTTGTTTCGGACTTGAAAATATTTTACTCAAAGTTACCCCAGACGCGGTCCAAGTCAGAACCGCACAATACCCAAAAACTCCATTGAGACCTACAAGGCCTACTTTTGAGAAGAAACCCTGACCAAATGTCGCACCAAATGTTGTCATAAGTACAAGAAAATGTATCCAGGCTTTGCCATTGACAATTTGTAGTCCTAAGCCAGTCTTGAATCCTAGAGGTTGTTCATCGACTTCAAGAGATGCAATCGATTGAGATTCTTTTGATTCCAAATCAATTAATTTTGTATTAGCCATTTTGTAGGCAAGATAAGCAATGTACATTGCGCCAACCCATGATAACAAGGTGAATATCTCTTCATTTTTCTCAATAAAAGTTGAGGCCATTCCAACCCCAATTCCTAGACTTGACCAACCGGTAACCATTCCGAGAGTTAGAGGGATGGTATTCCTGAAACCATGTTTTGAGCCGTGCGCAGCACATAGTAAATTGTTAGGACCTGGCGAAAAACACATTGGGGCAATGAAAGCAACTGCAGCAGTTATGGCTACAAAATCCAATTCATCACCTATTCTGGATTAATTCAGATTCTTGCAAGGGCCTGTGAAATGTCATTCCATAGATCCTCAACATCTTCAATTCCAACACTAATTCTGACAAATCCAGGATTGATACCTGCTGCAATCCTTACATCTTCAGGTACAAACATGTGACTTGTATTGAACGGGCATTCCGCTAAACTTTCAACCCCTCCAAGGCTGGTTGCTTCGAATATAATCTCAAGATTTCTCACGAAATTTATTGCCGCTTCATCCCCGCCATTCAATGTAAATGCCAGCATTCCGGTTCCCCTTGGCATGGTTAACTGGGCAGTCTGATATTGACAATCCCCTTCAAGCATGGGGTGATTTACTGAGTCTACCTGTGGGTGTTGTTCTAACCTCTTGGCTAGGTTCAAAGAATTACTCACGTGTATTGGCATGCGTGCGTGAAGTGTGCGCATTCCCCTCTCAAGAAGGTAACAGGCGTGTGGGTCTGGGCATCCTCCGAAATGTACTTTCTTAAGGAAAAGAGTAGCGATTAATTCAGCATTTCCAACCACTGCACCACCAACAATATCTGAATGTCCTCCAAGGTATTTGGTAGTTGAATGGATGACTAAATCACATCCCATTGCAATTGGTTGAGTTGCCCATGGAGTGGCGAAGGTATTGTCGATTATTAACAGCAGATTGTGACGCTTGGCGATTTCAGCAAATGCTGGAATATCTGCGACTTTCAAGGTTGGATTTGATAGAGTTTCAATATACAGGATTTTGGTGTTTTCTTGTATTGCTGCTTCGTAGGATGCGGGGTCAGTCATGTTTGCAAAAGTAACTTCGATACCAAATCTTGGTAATTCCTCAGTCATCAGTCCGTACGTTCCACCATAAACATCAGGAGCAGCCACACAGTGGTCACCATGGGAAAGTAGGCCAAGAAGTGTTGTTGAAATCGCCGCCATTCCGCTAGCAAATAACAATCCATCCTCAGCACCTTCCATGGCACAAATTTTCTCTGTTGCGGCATCTGAGTTTACACTTGAAAGACGTGAGTATAACATTGTATGTTGAGCGCCAGCGGCCCAACCTGCATATCTCTCCTCAGTCAATTTGTAAGTTGATGATTGAAAAATTGGCGTGTTGACAGCACCCTCAATATGTTTGGTTCCGCTGTGTACTGCTTTTGTTGCAAACTTGTTGTCGGTTTCATCAGTTGCCATATACCTACGAGGGGTGTATTTGACTTCAACAATACGACACAAAATTGACTTGGGTGTCGGAATAAGTATGGTGTATGGTGGGAAAAGCCGACTATATGACGGAAGTGATATGAATAAACCGCCGATACGACAATCATGCTTTTTAGTCAACTTGATGATAAAGACACGCAAATTCTTGAACTTCTAATAGAAGATGCAAGGGCTAGCACAAAGAGTATTGCAGATAGACTAGGCATACCTAGAGTTACAGTTCATGATAGGATAAAACGCCTCCAAGACCGCGGAGTTATTGACAAATTCACTGTCAAAATTTCCCACGAAAAATTAGGACTTCCTCTACACGGTTTTTTACTAGCAAATTGGGCCGGTGACAAGGCAAGGGAAGATCGAAGAAGTGTCGCAAAAGAAATTTGCAAATTACCTTTTGTTGTTGGATGTCACATCATCACAGGTCAATGGGATTTTATCGTCGAAGTAGTTGCTCGTGAAATGGATAGCCTCGGGGATTCAATCCTAGATGAATTATCAAAAATAGAAGGAATTGGCCATACACAGACTATGGTCACATTCTACAGTTACTCTGGTGCTGCTAGTAGTGCATAAGGAATAATGTGAGTAACGTCATGTTCTTTCACTCCAATTTTGACACGAGAGGTTGAATAGGAACCATGCAATACGGTGAATATGAGTAACGTCATGTTCTTTCACTCCAATTTTGACACGAGAGGTTGAATAGGAAC
>CAZXZO010000049.1:0-1252 GCA_964645485.1 uncultured Candidatus Poseidoniales archaeon | reverse complement strand
CATGCAATACGGTGAATAGGGGGGGCCAAAATGCAGGTTTTAAAACGAGATGAAGATATGTTGAAACTTCGTATTCAACATGAGGATGACCTTTGGGTTCTCTCTCAATTAGTTAAGGGAAACAAATCAGCAGGGATGGTTTCTCATCGACGCGACCAAACTACAGGAACACAAGAAGGGGGCAGGGCAAAATCAGCAGAACGAAAGCCAATGTGGATTCAAATTTCTGTTGAGGATTCCGAGTTCCAGATTTTCTCAGATAATCTAAGATTACATGGTGTAATCACCGAAGCACCGATTGACAAAGGGTCATTTCATACTCATAATGTAGGACTTGGTGACGAGTTAGAACTGACTGCAGAAGATGGCTGGAATAATGCGGATGAAAAGTTACTCCACGAAGCAGTGCAAGATGGAGGGCGGGCAAAAATAGGCATTATTGTTGTTGAAAATGACGAAATATTACTCTTCGAAATCGCATCTCATGGAATGCGGGACCTAGCAACATTCACACTCCGTGGTGGAGGTAAACGTGAGAAGAGTTCGGGAGATGCACGAGACGGATTTTTCACTAAGGCTGCTAAAGAATCTTCATTATTATTCAGCAAAGATTCATCCCTTGTTGTTTGTGGTCCAGGCTTGGCTAGGAAGAAATTTGAAAAATTATTACGAGTGAATGGTTGTGAACAAAAAATGCTCAATGTTGGAACCAATATAGGAGGTCGCCCAGCAGCTAATGAGGTATTAGCAGAAGGTTTAGCGGCTGAACTGCTTGGAGAAACGGCGATTGCAAAACAAACCGAATTGATAGAAGAGGCACTCAAAAGAATGGCAACAAACGGTGCTGTCGCGTATGGTTACGAAATTATTGCCAAGGCCCTTGAAGAAGGGGCGATTGAAACTTTGATTGTCAACTCTGAACTATTGAGAGATGAAGAGAAGTTGATTGGCGACGAAACATGGATTGATTTCACCAATCGAATCGATGAAAAAGGTGCCCAATTAGTTCAAGCATCTGACGCCCATGATGCAGGCCAACAACTCACTGGATTAGGTGGGGCGATTGCCTTGCTACGTTGGAATATAGATTGAAATTAATTCAACACATTGAACCCAATGTATTTGGAATCATGCAAATAGAATATAGGCACCGATACCAAACATTGTGATATCAACAATCACATGGCTGACATAAGGTGGCCACACACTTCTGTGACGTAAATATAGCCAAGACCACATCACGCCACCGGTG
>CAZXZO010000048.1:0-4670 GCA_964645485.1 uncultured Candidatus Poseidoniales archaeon | reverse complement strand
ATGCAGATGGTGGATTCTGGCTCACAACCGCGAATCATGGTGAGTTGCCAATCCGGCAACGTTGTGAGACTGACTCGGCTGTACCAGGTTCAACCTCTGTTGTTGTCCGTCTTATCTCAAACCTGCTTGGAATTTGGCCCGCTCACGAACAATCAGATTCATGGCGTACTTTGGCTATGGATTCTATTTCAAAATTGAGTGAAGGGCTCAAGCGACGCGGACCTGCATATTGGTCTCTTCTCAACGCTTCACAAGATTTGCTGCGGCCATGGGCGGTGTGGCATATCCACCATGACGGAACTGAACCAGAGGAAGTAAAGCAACTACGCAGTACTGCAGGTGACTGTCAACTTGTCATCTCAACCGTGAATACGAGCGACGGAAAAGACAGAGGAGATGCGCCATGGATGGCTTGGCTGTGTGAAGGGATGTCCTGTAAACCACCAATCACAGAATCTTCTGATTTAATCTGGTGATTCACTCGCGATTTGGTGATGACCTATTGCCACATCACTTTCAGTTATGTGACCGAACTCGTCAAGAACCTTCACCACTTGAAACGGGATAGATGCAACAATTTTACGCGGTTGTTCTAGCAGCGGGAGCAAGTCAGCGCCTTGGCCAACCAAAGGCTATGCTACCTGTGAAACTAGGTAATCGTGAGATCCCGCTCGTGCAGTGGGTAGTTGAGAGATTGGAACTAGGAGGAATCAAACCAATCGTAGTTACCAATCAAGAATTACTGATTGATGTCACCTTTGCTCTTCCTGAACGAACTGTAGTACTGAATCCAGCCCCTGAGAAAGGCAGGACTGGTTCCATCCAATGTGGCCTTGCAACCATCATCTCCAATCTCAAGAGTAAGCGAGGAATGAACGTGCTGATAGCTCCTGTTGACAGACCAGGATTCTCCATTTCAACACTTGAAGTCCTACGTCATACGGAATTCAGTGCATGCCCTGCAAAGGATGGGCGCGGTGGTCATCCTGTTTTGATTACCGAAGATGATGTTGAGAAAATAATGATTGCAAAACCGGAAACATCACTTCGTGACTTAATTTCACCAATGAAAATCAATGTTAGCGACAAATATCTCCATCTAAATGTTGACACACCGGATGATTTAGAGAAGTTACAACAAGCAGCAGATGAATTGTGATACCATAGTTAAATCCAATCATCAAACTGTTGGTGTCCTATATTTCCAACCGACGCTCCAATCACCAGAATGCCAGCTAATCAAGAACCACACTAACGCAAACAAGCCCCAAAAGAGCCAGGGAAGCCATTTGGAGGAGGGGTTCTCCTCGCTGGCCTGCTCTGTATCCTCTTCGGTCATGATTCGAGAATAATCACATTCTGTATGAAAATATCGGAAAGGGACCCTTGCGCTCAAAATGAGCGCTTCGGTAGGCAATGAAAGGGCCCACTGCTAACCCATTCATTCACTGATTCTGAATCAAAGGGCGTTATGCACTAACCCATTGCTTCAATGTTAAACAGTTTGAATCAACTTTCATTCCAAATAGAATCTGAATCATATACTTCAGAAGCACCCATCACTTCAGGTGGTTTCTTCCTACGATTAACAACCAATGCTACAGCCATTAACAAAAAGGCGGCAGCTAATACATAGAGGGCTGTGTCAGTCACATTGATTTCAAGATCAGCGGGGATACGAACTTCTGGGTCATCTGGGTCAGCATCAGAATTATCTCCTACCCCATCACCATCGGTATCAGTTGTTTCATCAGGGTCTTGAGGGAAATCATCTGAGTTGTTTCCAACGCCATCATTATCATCATCGTGAGTCTCATTACCATCTTGTGGGAAGGCATCGGAATTGTTCCCTACCCCATCGCCATCATCATCGTGTGTCTCATTGCCATCTTGCGGGAAGGCATCCGAATTGTTCCCCACCCCATCACCATCGTCATCGTGTGTCTCATTAGCATCGTAGGGAAATGGATCCTCTGAATCCGGGACACCATCGCCATCTGTATCAGTTGGAGGCCATTCAATAATTTCCATTCCAATAATTACTACTTCATCTAAGGGGTGGTCTCCTTCATCTGTTTGAACTTGACTAATGTAGTCAATTTCTTCGTATCCTACAATCACGTTACCAAAAACCGAGTGCTTCCCATTAAGGTGTGGTTGTGGGCTATCCTTGTCTACAATGAAGAATTGACTACCGCCAGTATTTGCACCAGAATTAGCCATGCTAAGTGCATAAGGTGTGTGTGTTAAATCATTGTGAAACTCATCAGGCATTGTCCAAGTAGTAGTGTCGTTTTGATTACCTTGTTCATACCATATTGCAGAATAACCACCAGTGCCTGGGTTACAATTTGAAACACTTGTGCGAAAAATACCACATTGGATATCTCCGCCTTGAATCATGAAATTATCAATCACGCGATGAAATACAGTGCCATTATACATCTCATTATCTACATGTGTTACAAAAGATGCCACTGTTTTTGGAGCATATTTTGGAAGCAATTCAAGAATAAAAGAGCCCTGTAAAGGGGGTAGGACATTGAGATCGGGGTTTGGTGGTCCATTATCTATCCCATAATCTACTTCTACGTAAATTGCTTCATTGTAAACCATAGTGACATTTTCTTGTTCTGTGGGGCAAGTCGTGCAAGGTATCCCCGATGCATCTGTTACCGTAGCATGTACTTCAACCCTGTTTGGTGGAAGAGGTGAGTATAATCTCCCATCTGGCGAATTACTCCCATCCCAATTAATATCTCCATAATCCTCCCAAAAAGCAACAAGGAAATTAGTTGAGTCATAAGCACCGATAGTGATATTCACAGAAGATTCACCATAATGTGGGCCAATAACTGTATTATTTTGAATGATGTAGAAAGATTGCTGTGTATTTGTGCCTAGATTGTATAGAAGGAAAAATGGTCCCGACAATGTCACGGTCACATTTTCAACATATTGAGTAGGGTTATCAAGGCCACATTGAAACCCGATGCGGCTTCCAACCCCATCATATGTGAATAGATCAAATCCTCCAACGTCATCACAATCTAACTCCACTGTAGGGTTGGGTGAAACTCCTTGAGCGTCTACGGGAGGTGATAAATCAAGACTGAAAAATATGGAAGCCAGCAGAATTGATACTAGAATCAGGCTCTTTCGCATAGTTGACCGATACATACCATACCAATTAAACTAACTTGAATACAAGGGCCCCCCATTCATTCATTTTGAATAAGACGGTACCCTTTGAATCAGAAATTTACGCCGACTATCATTAGGACGATGCCGACGATGATTGCAGGGATGGTGGTGTGAACCGTTGCCCAAAGACTCGCAGCCTTGTGACGAACCAACAATGGGAACAATGCATCTCCATCCTGACTGATGGCATTGGCGGCCAATGCAGGGAATGAGATGATGTCCTTGGTGTAGGCGGTGATGGCGATAATTTGAGGTCCGCATCCGGGAATCAAACCGATGGTTGCCGCGACGATGACGACAACAAAACCGTCTCCGTATTGGGCTAAATCATCTTCAGCCAATCCACTGAACAGCATCATGAATTCAAAGGTGAGATAGGCTATCATAACCCAGAAGGTGACGAAAGCTGTTTCACTAGCCGCGTGTACCATAGTTTCGCGCATTGAGTGGAGTTTGTCACCAATGGTCGCTTCAGTATCGTCAGCAAACCAATTCTTCTGCGAGATATACAATATGATAGACAGTGTGGTCCCGAGTAATCCAATCCATGTGATGAAACCATTCAACGTCAAAGGGTTGTAATCTAATTCAAGACTGAAATCGGCATCTTGGCCCGTCCAAACGAGTAAGAGTATCGCAAAAATCAGACCCAGTGCGGTGACGGCCCACCACAGCAAGTATCCTTGATGGAGAATCTTGTATCCAAGTCCTTCAGGAACCTCACGTGGAAGTTCATCCAGCGGAGAAACCACGTCTTCTGTGGGGTGATCCTCTTCATCACCAAATGTCGGACCGTATCGTCCGATTGGATTTCGTGGAGTCGTCCCAGTCACGTCTACGAGATAACCCCATGATACTCCGACACAGAAAGATAAGGCGTGAACAGCCAACATGGGCGCAATGAAACGAGAATCAACCACAGCAGCACCAATCAAGACGAAGGCCGAATCACCAAGTGTAGCAATCAAGGTCGCAACTACGGTGCCGTAGGTAACATAACCACGGGCATACATCGGCATCATCACAATGGCTCCACCACAGCCAGGAGTCAATCCCATCAACGCACCGATAACTGGTTGCAGTTTCTTTCGTTCCCGAATATACTCAACGAATCGTCCACTGGTCGCATATTGGAGCCAACTGAATAACAGAACCATGGCTGCGACGAATACGGTCACCGCTAGAAAGGCGTCACGCATACTGGTGACTACAATCTCAAGGATATCTCCGACCGTAGCCATACTAACAATCTCCCCGATATGACGTTGGTTGAATAATATTCTCAAAATTTTTGTCCTTCCCAAAATCAAAGGGTAGAGGCGCCTTCGCAAGTCCCGTGACACACACGGTATTGGACTGGACTACTGCCCAACTAGCTAATGGTAGGCGTGTTGCTGTGGCTACTGTGCTCTCTTCTGGTGGTTCAGTTCCAAGGAAACCTGGCGCACGACTAGCACTCTCAGACA
>CAZXZO010000047.1:0-4958 GCA_964645485.1 uncultured Candidatus Poseidoniales archaeon | reverse complement strand
AAGGTGACTTTATCAAGTTGAATTTAGAAGCAGACCGGATTGCAGAAAAAGGATTTAGATTCATCTAAATCTATTGAAATTATTTTTGTGAAAATCCTGATTCCTACGAGTTGAATTCATTACTCATTTCATCTGGGTCAGAAGTTTGCAGGACTACCAACGGTCGTAATGGAGTTTTTTCTTCTGACTCCGTTTCAGTAGGGTTTAGAATTACTACCGGCCGCAAGGTAGTTGTAGATTCCAACAAATCATCAGCAGATACAGATTCCCCATCAATATTCCACTCAGTGGTAGGAATATATTCCTCAATGCTGCCTGCCTGATAAGGCCGTTCTGGCTTGGTGCGTTCCTTCAAAGATTCACCAGCACCTAATCTTGAAATACGTGACAATTTACGTTCAATTTCAAGCATTTTATCAGCCATTTCAACTAGTTCTTTAGGCTCAGCATCCTCTATTTTACTGGATATTTCTTCCATTTCTCCATGCAAGGAAAATAATTCATCTTGGTGCCTTCGAAGTCTAGACTCAAGCCTATCAAGGAATCCTTCACTCATCAAATCAATATTAGGAATCTCTGCCCTAGGTTCTTCCAATGTTGTGGGAAGACCTGACAATTCAATTCGTTCCCGTGCATCTTCAAGTGCACTTTTCTCACGGCCAAGGTGCCTATCAATTAGAGAATCAACTGCATCTTTACTAGTATCTGGCATTAACTCAGGTGGCTGATAATCGTCCACTACCGATTCTAATTCACTAATTAAATCTACATTCGGTTGTTGCTCTTTCGGCAAAACATGGTCAAGTACCTCACGGACAATTCGTTGACCTGTCCTCTCAGTATCCCAAGTGATTAGCCCATCATCACCTCTCATGACCAACTCTTCTCCTGAAAGGATTGTTGCGATATCGTCTACCCCGAAGGGTTCTGCACCCGCCTCAATTGCTAGTGCTACCGCCTCAAAACCTGACATCGCCAAACTCCAATCACCATTCGACTCAACTGCAATTACTCGTAATTGTTCATCAGATAAAGAGAGACTTCGAACTAATGATTGGGTTCTCATGAAAAGAACCATTGTCATAACATCTGGAGCCTCCATCTTGACTTCAACCGATGACCTGAGTGCACCACCTAATATTCCGGAATAATTGCGGTTTTCACTTGACGTTATCACCACTTGGACTCCAAAATTTAGACAACTGTCGATGATTATACCTAAATCTTGTTCTCTTGCACTGCTGAGTAACTGGATATCATCAATAAGTAGAGCACTACAACCTTGAATCGCTTCGGACCAATCATCGCTTAATTGAGATGGGAAGGAACCTCCAACAATTATTCTGACTTCACCTTCAGGTGACCTAGTATACATTGATGTTCCAATTGCTCTGAGAAGGTGACTTTTCCCGACACCATCTTCGCCAATAATGATGAGAGGATTTGCTCGTTGGGAAGGATGAGTTATCACTTCATTTCCCGCAGTACTAGCCAATCGATTGTTAGGACCAACTTGCCAATTCCCCCAACTGAAGTTTTGGTTAGGTGTGTAAATGGGAGGCCATTGAGGTCGACCTAACGCCAACTCTTCTGGCACCATATTCAACGGTGATTCAAGTGGGGGTGTATCTGCGCCTGTAAGTTGAGAATGATGTAAGCGAGCAGATTCACTGGGTCTAGAATAGCCTCTTTGTTCTGAAAGAACATCCATCCACAATGGTGTTGAGGCTTTTCGGAGGTCTGAATCTTCAACATCTGCATTTACCCATGTTGGAATTTCAAGCGTTGTTGGAGGAGTGGCGCGCTCAATGTCAATCATAGGAGCCTCGGCTTCAACTCCTTCCCGCATTCTCTGTAGCCGCTCAGAGGCAATTGTACCAAAATCACCTGTTTTCTCTTTGACTGCGTTTGAAGTTGACAGTAGAAACGGGCCATCAAATGGATTACCCAGTGCAGGAGATTTAGCCGTTCGAATATATTTGTGAAGTGATGGTTGAGTAGGCTCCAAATCAGAACCATTTGGGTTATCACCTGATTTGGACAATAATCGCTTGCTTTTCTCCAATTGTTGTTGGAGAACTGTTCGTCTACTCATGCCCTTCACCAAACATCCTACATTAGTCATTAATTATCAATAATACTGGAACAATCAACCCTCAAAGTCATCTAACATCGATTGTATCTTTTCAATCTTCTCAAATTGGATGAGTTGCTTACGATATTTGGCAGCGACTGTTGGATTGATTACAGACTTGCCTTCTTGAACATTAATTCGAGTGATTAAATCATTTACAATTACTGATTTCTTCTCAAATTCAGTAAGCAATTTCAATCCCTCCTTTGAGTTTGCTTCAATGCGATCAACGAGTTGACGAATTGGGTGGCCTTTATCTGCCAAAGTATTGATTCTCTCAAGGATCTTCAAATCAATTCCAGACTTATTCACCATTTGTTTACGGTCGGCGTAAAGAGCCTCTAACTCCGAACCAACTAACTTTTGGGTGAGAGTCTTAGACCTTTGAACACGAACAGCTGATGCTCTAGCCATGGGATTAGTTACCAATTCAGGAGTGTGTGTAGTTGGCCCTTCTTCAGCAGCACTAACCACCGCAGCACCCCATTGACGTGTGTTAACACCTGAAATTGATGATGTTTTTGAAACCTTAACTCCATGACGAAGAGACCTAGAATTGTCGGCTGCAGCATTCATTCCACGCGTCTCAAGAACCTCCCAGTCCCTTTCTTCATGCGTCTCCCAATCTCCAACTTCTCTAAACTCGTCCTTCTTGTAATTGAGTGCTGTAACAGAACTATCAATCGCTTCAAAGCCCGAATCTTCTAATTGACCTTCAAATTGCTTACTATTTTCTGCTGCATAATGCATCGATGCTTTTTCAAATTCTAAAATATCTGGCTTGCGAGGCACGCTTATTCTCCTCTCTTGCTTAGTTCGATAATTTACTGTCGGCTGATTTGGCCCTGAATATTCTGGTTCGCTTGTTGGCTCAGCAACTTCTCTATGCTCAACAACCTCAGCCTCATCAGAGTTCACATCCGCAAAATCTGCAATCTTTATCTCATGAGAATTCACTTCTTCAGAATGTGTAGTCTCAATGGCTTCAGGAGTTGATACACTCTCTTGAGTGATAGCGGGTGGTTCATCACCCATATTTGCCGACGGTGCCGTTGCCCAAGTTGGCAGTGCAAAGTCACCACCATCATCATCATTTTGTTCAACCGGCTCTAACGAATTATCATCATCAGGAACGAACTCTTGTGAAATTGTAGATTCAGGTTCTACTTCTGATTTCATCTCATCAAGTAAGGAGCGTGCCGAAAACGAGGTTTCAGGTTGTACGAACTTAGCCGCGGTAACCCCCGAATCATCATTTGTTGACTCACTTTGAGCCTGCTCATCCGAGGAAAGAAGCTTTGATGCTGCGGCCTTGAAATCTCCTTCAGCCTCTGCAACGATGTCAATTTTTTGTGGATCTGGAATGCTTATTGATTCAGTTTCTTGGCAAAACGAATGGCCTTCAACTACCGCTGGCCTCTGTGCCCATTCATTGATGGTCCCAGCACTAATCTGGTCACATTCTCGTAACAATAGTGAACGTTCACGCTGGTCCCACACATCAAAATCGGCTGGAATTAACACCATGTTGTTGGATGTTTGAATGCTATCAAACAAATTTCGCAACATACCTATCAATCGGCTAAATCCATGGATTCCACCAAGATATTCAACTCCATCAAGAATGATTACGGCTCTTGATGAACCCCAGAAGAATTCATCGCATTCTCTGCGAATTTCTTCCAGACCAGGATTAACTGTTCTCACTCCTTCAACATCTCTTTCGCTGAGCCAACGGCAAACTGAGGTTGGAATTCCAAAGTCTTCAGAAATCCGCTTTGGTGGGCTACGAGATAACACCATAATTGGATGCCCGATTGCAGCAAGATGTGCTACGATTCCAAACACAGAATCTGGGGTCTGGTCATCAATAAGGTAACTACACCCAGATTCTAATTCCTCGCCCGGATTATATTCGATTACATCTGTGAAATCTACCTCTGCCGACTCGGCTTGTTCATCATCTGTGGTATTTTCAGTCAAAGTCCATTCACGATTTCGCTTTGAACGCCACCAATCTGAATCTCGCTTTGTATTAGTTATCCAGCCCTGGATTTTCTCGTCAGCATAAGTATCCGAATCGGAAAAATGCAACTTTGCCTCAGGATGTAAATCAGCAATCAAGCCAAGGTCAACATCCGTATGAACTGAAATCCTAGAATCATCTGCTGAAGCACATTTCCTCAATTCATCCAAAGCGGTATGTCCCATCAACAATTCAGTAGACTCAAAAAGAGCCATTTCAGGTGCCCCATCAGAAATTACCAGTTGAGCAATACTCACTGGATTAGTTGGTTGTTGAATTCGGATATAGCCGCTATCACCTTCCCTATCAAAGTCAATCAAGAGTAACTCAAGTACCCCCGAACCACCTCTTCGCACCTCTTTGGTGATGCCTCTGGGTAGTTCAGCCATGCCAATCCCCTGCCCTCGTCTTGCTTGACCCCCTCTTGAACGTGGCCCTTCGCGTACGCGTACTATGGGCGATTCGCCAACCTACCCCAAATTACCGACTGAATTGAGGAGACCTGCGATAATAGGAAAAAAACAAACTTATTGGCTAGTGAATTTATTCACTAGGGCGTGATTAATCACTTGACATACCAAGAATCTGATATCCGCGGCCTTACCAGCCTCAACCCTCAACCATCAATAGGTAAAGTTGGCTCAAAGTTTCATCATCAACTCCTACTTTTTGGGCGACTTGTAATCTCAAATTCATCTATTCATCAATGCAATAACCATCACACTCTGCCACTCAAGTATCAGGTGTTGATGTCGTGGCAAAGTCACTCAATGTCACGAAAATTGAATGAAGTGGCTC
>CAZXZO010000046.1:0-5425 GCA_964645485.1 uncultured Candidatus Poseidoniales archaeon | reverse complement strand
TTCCAAGTCCCACTTGTAACCTTGATTTCCCTACGTGGAGGATTGGTTCAAAGAGAGACGTTGACCCAATTTAGACGGCACTTTTGGTTCGCCGGATTTTGTGTGGGAGCAATGCTTTCTCCACCTGACCCACTATCTATGTTCTTAGTCGCAGGTCCAATGCTAATTTTATTTGAAATCGCTCTCATCCTTGACCGAATATTCGGCTGAAAAATATCCAAAATTCGTTTGAAAAATTCAACATTCGTGCGAAAAGATTCAACATCTGTCGATTGTAGTCCAATTGCAATTGCCGTCATTAACCGAATATTCGGTTGAAAAAACATTCAAAATCCGTTTGAAAAAATCAACATTCGTGCGAAAAAATTCAACATCTGTTGATTGTAGCCCTATTGTAATCGCCGTCATTAACCGAACATTCGGATAAATAGATGCTCAACATGGGTTCATTGAAGTCCAATAGGGATTACCAATATTGACCTAATTCTCGAGTGAAAAATCATTCAACATCTGGTGATTGAATGCTATAATTATGATTTCAATCAGCGTTTGCTCGATTTTTTTCATCCTCTGCATTTGCTACCTCAATTCCATCTTCAACATCAACCCACCACATCAAAATCGTTCCAGTGATTATCAGCAGTGATAAGCTAGCAACAGCAACTCGGCTATCATACATGGTTGACATTGCACCATACATCAATGGCCCAATGAGTGCTGCGACTTTGCCAAAGAAGCCAAAGAAACCAAAGAACTCTGTGCTTCTTGATTCTGGAATCATTTTGCCAAATAAACTTCTAGCGAGGCCTTGGGACCCACCCATTAAGACTCCGGCAAGACATCCTAAGAGTAAGAATTGTAATGTCACACTTAGCCCAAGTGGAGCCCACACCAATTCTCTTGCTTTTATTCCAATCGCATCCAGTTTGCCATCACCTAAACTAGTAGGGTGGTCAACACCTAATGCAGTGCTTCCTTCTTCGTTTACACTCCCATTTACTGAAGCCGAAAATCGTGTATCATCTAACGAACTCATGAACAAAGACACTTCTTCTAGAGTAGCATTACCTACCCCATCTTCTTCAGTAGGTAAAAAGTGACCAAATTGAGATTGGAGAGATTGGTCAGAGGCACCTTCTCCTAGGACCTCATAGTCAAGCATTCTAACTTCGTAATGGTCATCTGCCCAGTCAAACTGGAAGTCATAATCCTCATGATTTTCAAGTTCTAATGGAGCAAAAGTAAGGGCACCACCAATCATGAAACACCAACCCACCAGAGCAACAGTTAGTGCTTGCTTGGTAGATGTTTTTCCAGCCAACCAGGTGAAAAAGTAAGCGGCTGGAAAACCCACAAATTGAATCACGACAATAGTCATGATTAGATCAGTGATTGAAAGTCCGAGGACCGCAATGCCATATACTCCTGCGAGTGATGTTACGCTGTTGATTCCGTCAATAAAGAAGAAATATGCAATCATGTAAATGAACAAGGTCTTGAATGAACGCCATTCACTCATTGTTTGCTTGAGTTCTTTTATGGCTAATTTGGTGGCTGAACCAACATTCAAGCCTGCAACCTCATTTTCAATTTCTGGTTCTGGTACGGTTGCAAATGTCCAAAACGCAAAGCCAAACCACCAAAGTCCTGAACTAGCCATACAAAATGGTATCACCCAACTTCCTGATACTCCCATCACTAGGCCCAAATGGAATACCAACAGTAAGCCCCCACCGAGATAGCCATATGCGTACGCTTTGTTTGAAATGCCATCCATCTGTTCTACTGAACCTTGATGAGGGAGCAAAGCGTTGTAGAAAACTCCTGCACCATTTAGACCAATATTGGCAAATAAAAACATTACAAATAGCCAAACCCATTGTAATGATATTGAAAATAATGGTGCTAGCGCTAATAACACAACAGAACCAGCACCTATCCAAGTTAAAATTTTCAACATTTTTACCTTGATTTTTGTTCTGTCTGCAATGACTCCGAATCCGGGACTCAATACTGCCACTAGCAGGGCTGCTCCAGTCACCGCCCAAGCCCAGAACGTATCGGAAGTCATTTCACCAAACATAGTGTTAATAGAAATTCCATTTGCTTCTAAGAATAGATAAGAAAACCAAGCCGGGAGAATAGCGGTTGTAACACTAGTTTCAAACGCAGACTTTCCCCAATCATACATGCAGTAGCCACGGATTTGTTTTGAATTGTCATCAGTTTCGGACTCAACTATTTCCTCAACCGAGGTAGCAGCATCACCCACAGATTGAATGACATCCCCGATGATTATTGAGTCCTGAACTGTGAGATTCTGACCACCTTTTTTAGACCCATCAGAATCAGAAATTCCACTGCCTTCGCTATCCGCCATGTCTCTTCGACGTAGCGCACAGGCTATGATGCTTCACCAATCCAATTCCACACCCCCCTGAATTAAAATGTGGAACCTGTAACCGAGGTTAAGGGGGAGTGAGTTTGACTTGGGAACAACCGAGGCAAAATTCTGTAGAAGCACTTTGTTATGGCATCAATCATTTTGATGGTGTTGAGTTTGACCTCCGAGTTTCTTCTGATGGCATGTTAATGTTACATCACGACAATGTCACAATAAATGGTGATTACTTTGAACTTTTGAGCAGTGATGAACTGAAGCCTTTTTCAGATAGATTTGATGATTTACTAGCCAGAAAAGATTTCACAGGCCCTTGGCAAGAACAGGGAAAAACCGTGTGTATTGAACTGAAATCACCACACCCAAGTAGTGGAGTTGGTGGTGGTTGGAGAGGTGGTTTGAAGCGGGTTGAATACATTGCATCTATGATTAAGATGGTTGATGAAGCGATATCTGAATTTGAACTGCCTGAAGGAACAACTGTTCTATATTCGTTTGACAAAAAATTCCTACCTGCTGTCAAATCAGCAGGCTGGAATCATCCCAAGGCCCGCCTAATGCCTACCTTGAGAGAATGGGGCTCTGGTAAGTTGCAACGAGCAATCGCCGCACCATCTTTCATCGCTCATTCTCTACCCCGATTAATGCGTAAACACCAGAGATGGGGGGCTCCAATGATTCCATGCACCATAGATTATCTTCATGGTATGAATCGCCACCTAACACTTGGTAGCAGCGTTGCCCTAACAGGTAAAGGATTAGAAAAATTCACCAAAGCAAGAAAGGGATTCCCTGCCTTTGTTTGGCCTGTCAGAGTTGCTAACGAAAAGGCGGTTCTTGATGCTGGACTCACTGCTCTGACTGACGATGCATCTCCTGAAATCACTCATCTTCCTGATGGCTCACCTAGGTTAACTAGGCCAGCTAGTGAACCGCTTTTTGACGGACAACATATTCCATGGCATGAGATGACAAAGAATAGTAGGAAAGAATTCCTTTCTGCCCAAAGGACTCGCTGGCAATGGAGTCGGAGTATAGATGAATTAGTAGATTCAAGTGATGCGAACCAAATCCCGTGGGAAGTACCACGAGTTGTGGGTCATCGTGGTGCCGGAAAAACCAACTTGAAGTGACCGGTGAGTTGAATTTACTCAAGCCTCTGAACGTGTTGATCACGAAAAACCAACTTGAAGTGACCGTTGAGTTGAATTTACTCAAGCCTCTGAACAGGTTGGTCACGACCATAATATTTAGGTCGATAAATTGGTACTCCACGACCACCTCTCGCCTTACGTTCATCGAGAATTTGTGCACTAATTCCAGCAATTCTCGCCCAACCAAAAAACGTTGTGAAATACTCCGGTTTATGGAATCCTACAGCATGCAATAGTGTACCCGAAGCAACATCAACATTTGCAAAAGGATTGCTTATCTTTGGATTTTCACCGAGAACTTTTGGCGCAATTTCCCGCAACACCTTCACAATTTTGAAATTGTCATCATCTGGACAAACCTCCATCCCCAATGCTATTTGAGCAGCGGCTCTAGGGTCTTCAGCCCTAAGCACTGCATGTCCAAAACCGTAAACAGGGCGCTTCGCTGCTAATTCACTTCGAACGAATTTTTCTACCTTTTCTGGGTCAGAGGTCCCAATTCGCTGAATAAACTCGAGACATGACTGATTAGCTCGGCCGTGCAATGGTCCTGAAAGAGCATTCATCGCACTTGACATTGAGGCGTACAAACTTGCCTTGCCACTAGCGACACACTTTCCCGAAAAAGTGGATAGGTTTCCCCCCCCATGGTCCATGTGAAGAACCAAGAAAGTACGAAGAACACGAATCATGTTCTCGGATTCTTTCCCAGACACACCCAAAAGATGAACAAAATTCTCAACCATTCCCTTTCCCGGCTCACTGCCTGATTCCGGTAATCCGTGACCACCTCGCAATAGGAAAATTGTTGCCATTAACTCAGGCATTCTTGCAATTAAATTGAGACCATCTTCTCGAATATCACCTGTTGTATCAGCGATTCCCAATGCTTGAATCCCAAGTGATAACCAATCCATCGGATGGCCGCTCCCAGGAGTTAGAGACTCAAGAACTCTGAGAGCACCGGTAGGCATCTCTTCAGCACGAGCAGCCATATCCTTGCGGAATTCTTGAGATTCATGGCGATTTGGTAAACGCTTTTCAAAAAGCAAGAAGATAATATCTTCGGGGTCCATATCTGCCAAATCTGTAATTGGATATCCAACATAGTGGACTCCTTTTATTTGGTCAACAAATGAAGTTCTGCATGTACCAACAGGAATTCCACGCAATCCAGTATCCAGGTGGCTGTCCTTAACTTCGAACAATGTTGGTTCATCCTCTTTGTCACTCATTTGACTCTCACCTTGTCCCGGAATTCACCTCACTCCAGTCATTGGTATAAGTGCAACGCATTCAGATTCATTAAATTCATCAACTGAATAATCAAGATTGTAATTTTATTTCAAGGCTTGATAGGCAGAACAATTACAGCCAATTAGTCAACCCCCCCAACTGATAAGATGTCTCGGTGGAAGCGAAGATTTGCCAGCAAAGAGGCTCCTTGGTGGGAAAGTGGAGTCAATTTCATTTGTGTTCCAGATTGTGGGCGCTGTTGTGATGAACCGGGCGGAATTGTGTATCTTTCACGCGAAGATGCAGAAAGAATTGCGAACCACTTCCAAGTGAGTTTAAAACAATGGCTGGCAGAGAATTGTCGGACGAGTTTTGATGGCAGATTTGTTCTAGAATCAAAGCCAGAGGATGGGCGATGTATTTACTTAACAGGTGAAAAGATGTGCAGTATTTACGAAGTCAAACCGGCCCAATGTTCAGCCTTTCCATTTTGGCGAGAAAACCTTGTTTCTGGCCGGTCTTGGGAGAAAACAAAAGAACTCTGCCCCGGGATTGACCATGTCGATGCAATCGAAATCAAAGGTGACTTTATCAAGTTGAATTTAGAAGCAGACCGGATTGCAGAAAAAGGATT
>CAZXZO010000045.1:0-5536 GCA_964645485.1 uncultured Candidatus Poseidoniales archaeon | reverse complement strand
TCGTATTCACGGTTGAGATGACAAGTTGACAGTCACCTGCAGTACTGCGTAGTTGTTTCAATGCCTCTGGTTCAGTGCCGTCATGGTGGATATGCCATACAGCCCATGGCCTAAGCAAATCTTGTGAAGCATTGAGAAGAGACCAATATGCTGGGCCGCGTCGTTTGAGCCCTTCACTAAGTTTAGAGATCGAATCCCTAGCACAGGTACGCCATGAGTCCGATTCTTCGTGGGCAGGCCAAATTCCAAGCAGGTTTGAGATAAGACGTACAACAATAGAGGTTGAACCTGGTACAGCAGAGTCAGTTTCACAGCGTTGGCGGATTGGCAACTCACCATGATTCGCGGTTGTGAGCCAGAATCCACCATCTGCATCAGAAAAATCTTCCAACAATCGTTCAGTTATTGATAATGCTCTTGTGATACAGTTTTCATTATCTGTTCTAATACCCCAGTTTAGCAAACCAAGGGCAGCCCATGCGTGGTCATCAAGAAAACCGGGGCCGCCATCAGTTTCACCGCGCCAAGTCCGTAAAACTGAACCATTTTCACTGCTTGACCGCTCAAGCAATCCTTGAACGATATGTTCAGCAATTTCAGTTGCTAAATCGTCATCAAGTTGTGAAAGTGCCACCAGTAGCATCCCGTTCCAAGATGTCAAAACCTTGTCATCCGTGCCAGGCCGAGCGCGTTCCGCTCGTTTTTTTAGCAATGAATGACGCATTTCTTCCTCTTTTTCATCACCAAGTTCCTCAACATCTGAAAGTGCTAATACACTACTTCCACTATTTTCGAAGTTCCCTTCTTTCGTAATTGTCCAGCGAGCGCAAGCGAGTTCACCATCTTTTTCTCCTAAGACGTCGACAATTTGTTCTGGAGTCCAGACATAGAATGCCCCTTCTTCGCTGTGTCCTGTGCCATCGTCAGAATCTGCATCTAGCGTTGACCAAACCCCACCATTAGGGTCAAGCATCTCTCGTTTTAGCCATTCAAGAGTTAATTGGATAACCCTTTGATGAACCGATTTTTCTCCAACTCCATCTCGTAGTGCGCGGGTGTGGATAGGCAAGAGAAGTGCATTATCATACAGCATTTTTTCAAAGTGAGGTACTGCCCATGCGATGTCAACACAGTATCGGTGCCAACCGCCGCCAAGATGGTCAAATAATCCTCTCTCAGACATATAACGTAGTGATACTTCAGCGGCTTTCCTAGATTCGTCTGAACCATATCTCAGTAAAGCCTCAAGTTCCATTGGGTGAGGGAATTTAGGAGCGCCACCAAAGCCGCCATTTTGTGAATCAAAAATTTTCAAGGAATGTTGTACTGAACCTTCAATCACCACCTCAATTAGTTCTTTTTGGTCAATTTCATCACTACTTGAGTTGGCTGCCATTTTATTGATGTGCTCGATTATCAAATCTGAGTTATTGACTAAACTTTCTCGTTGGCCACTCCACGCATCACTCATTGTGATAACCAATTGAGGCCAAGATGGTCTGCCATGGCCTTGCTTAGGTGGGAAGTATGTTCCAGCAAAGAATGGCTTGAGTGTGTGTGGGTCAAGAAAAGCGTTGAGGGGCCAGCCACCTTGGCCAGTCATCACTTGGCAAGCGGCCATGTAAAGAGCATCAACATCGGGCCGCTCTTCTCTATCAACCTTAATGCAAATTAATTTTTCATTCATCAAAGAAGCAATTTCCTCATCATCAAATGATTCATGCTCCATCACATGACACCAGTGGCAAGCAGCATAGCCGATTGAGACTAGTAATGGCCGGTCCATTTCACGGGCTAATTCAATTGCTGTATCATCCCAAGGTTGCCATGCAACTGGATTTGATGCGTGTTGGAGAAGATAAGGTGAAGTGCACTCTGCCAATCTGTTTGTAGGCTCTTGCTTGTTCATCTCCATCCCTCCTTTATTTTGAAAATAAATTCAATTTAATGGCATTATTCACCATGTGCTTCCAATAGGTCAAGAGGGATTATTGCCAACGCCTCTTCGTGGGTACTTTCTAGGCTAACTGGACATGCTACTCCTTCTTCGGCTGCATCCATCCATGTTTGGGCGCACACACACCACCTGTCCCCAGGCACAAGACCAGGGAAGTTGAATTGCGGGGCTGGAGTAATCAAATCATTACCTTTTGAGCGAGCGAATTCAAGAAAATCTTTGGTTAAAATACAACATACAACATGGAGCCCACGGTCGGTCTTGTCGGTGTTACAGCAACCATCTCGATGCCAACCCGTGAGAGGGTCCATTGAGCATGGTGCAAGGTCGGTGCCAAGGACGTTGATACTTTCGTGCATGATGGTTGGCTAACTGCTTGAGGATATTAACCCGTGTCCGCACAAATATTCAGCGAGTAATTTCACGGCCAATGATAAGCCTTTGAATTTCAGATGCACCTTCATAAATTTGGAAGACCTTGGCCGCTCTCATTAATCTAGCAACTGGATATTCCTCTGAATATCCATATCCGCCAAAAATTTGCACCGCTTCAATTGTAATTTCGGTTGCCATATCAGCGCAAAAGCGCTTGGCATGAGCGGCTGCTTCGGTATTTGGCTGACCATTATCAGCAAGCCAAGCAGATTTCCACACCAACATTCTTCCAGCCTCAATTTTTGTTTTCATATCGGTGAGTTTTGCCATAATCATTTGATGATTGAAAATTGATTTACCAAAAGTCTCTCTTTCTAGAGAGTAGGCAAGTGCGTGTTCATAGGCAGCGCGAGCAACCCCTACAGCGTGTGCAGACACACAGGGTCTTGAGAGGTCAAAAGCGCTCATTGCATTGAACCAGCCATTTCCTTCTTTTCCACCAACAAGGTTCTCCTTGGGAACTTTCACATTTTCAAAAATCACTGAGCGCGTGTCAGAACAACGTTGCCCCATGACATCTTCTTTCTTGCCAATGCTGACTCCTTCCCAGTTAGATTCAACGATGAATCCTGACATTCCTTTGTAGCCAGCCTCCTTATCGGTATAAGCGAGAACAAAAAACCAATCAGCAAATTTTGCTCCGGTGATGAACATTTTTGTACCATTAAGTAAGTAGTGGTCGCCATCCAGTACTGCATTTGTATTGATTCCCTGTACGTCACTTCCAGCCACAGGTTCGGTAACACAATATGAGCAGAGTGCACCTTGGTTGACCAACATTCCAAGGTACTTTTCTTTCTGTTCCTCAGTTCCACCAGTGATGATAGGCGCCGCGGTCAAACCATTGGCGTATGCTGCAGTTGCAAATCCTGGGTCACCCCAAGCAAGTTCCTCCTGCACAATCACTTCTGCCATAACTCCCATGCCCATTCCTCCATTGGATTCAGGGATGTGTAAATTGGTTAGACCAGTTTCGTGACAAAGGCGAATTGCCTGGCGCGGATATTCTCGATTATTGTCCCAGTGCTCTGAGTTTGGGCGCAGTTCAGTCTCTGCAAATTCGTGAGCAAGTTCACGTAACATCTCTTCTTCTTCAGACAGAGAGAACTCGACCATGTTTAGGGGAGAGGTCATTCTGCCTTTACTATTGGCATTTATTTGCCACCCTGTCTACGCTAGGTAAGATAGTAAAGTAAGCCGATGAAAACAGCATAGCAGGTGATTAAAATTCCACCTTCTTGACGGTTGAACTTGAAATCAGTCCACATGAATACCAATGCAAGTGCTGTACAAAACAGAGTTGCAGGGAAGATTAGTTGGTAGAACAGACTTGTGTTGTAAACCGTAATTGGATTTACTAATGCGGCTAATCCTACAGATAGAAGCGGGTCGGTGATGTTTGAGCCGATTAGAGTCCCAACAGCGACCCCAGTGCTCTTTCGTGCGGCTAAAATTGCAACTGCTAGTTCTGGAACTGAAGTGCCAATTGCTGCCAAGGTAGTTCCTACAACTGCTGAAGGGACTCCTAACTCAACAGCAATATTGGCGGCTGATTCTACTACTCTAGCAGAGGCAAACATTGCTAATCCTAATCCGACTAAAAGCATAACACAATATGCAGCACCAGTCCAATTCATTTCAAATCCAGATTCAGACCGAATGTCCTCAATCATCTCAAATTCTTGGGTGCGAATTTTATCACGATGTTGAACTAAATATGAGATGTAGAACACATAAAGCAAACAAAGCAATGCTCCTTCAATTCGATTCAAATCATCATCAATTATTATCAGCATTGAAAGCAGAAGAACTGCAGCGAACATCATTGTTCCATCTCGCTTTATCCAGTCTGGTTTCACCTTCATCGGTCTGACAATAACAACGATTCCTAGAATCAGTGTAATTTGTACTAGAACAGATCCGAAGATGTTACCAAGTGCAAAATCAGTAGCACAATCTGCTGCTCCTAATAGGCACGGATTTTGAGATGCTTCCCAAGCCGCCTGAGTTGAAATCAAAATCTCTGGAAGTGATGTTCCTAAAGACACAATTGTCAAGCCAATAACAATTTCAGCAATTCCAACTCGGCGTGCCAATCCTTTCGCTCCTTCAACGAAGAAATCTGCGGATGTTATTAGAAGTCCAATGGCAAGTAGTAGAAAGAAGCCACTGACTGCCATCCCTGGGAGACTATGGTCACCTTCAGTTATGGTCCCTAAACCCATCATAGCAAGGAATAATGAAGCAATAATCAATACTTGATTCCACATAAAAAGTGAGAGAATTCCTCGCACTTTGGTCTTGCGGGGGGTGCGTACTGGGCTGGGCTCTTCCTTTGCCTCAACACTCTCCTCAAGGTTGCTCTCCTCATCCTTGGACATGCCTCAAACCTAGCCTGCGCTAACACCGTTAACACAATACACTATCGCCTCAACTTTTGTCAATTTGAACAAACGTGCCTAAGGTGTTGAATCACTAAGTCCACATCTGGGATGTTGTGGTCCTCAAGGGTCGGAGAAAATGGCACTGGAGTATCCAATGCTCCTATCACTATTGGAGCGGCCTCTAGATGATAGAATGCTTCTTCTTGGATGCGACTTGAAATCGTGTGTCCAAATCCGCCGGTATATTGTGCCTCTTGTAGAACGATGAAACGGCCAGTTTTCTTGACTGATTGGACGCAGGTAGCGGCATCAAAAGGCAGGATTGTTCGCAGGTCTACGATTTCAATTTCAATTCCATCTGCAGCTAGGATTTGTGCTGCTTTGAGGGCAACATGAACCATCGCCCCATAGGTGATGATGGTAGCATTTTCACCACCGCGTAAGATGTTTGCTTTACCGATTTTGAATTGGCCTGTGCCTGAATCAAGGTGTTTTAGGACACTATCCTTGTCAATCATTTGATTGATGTTATCACCCCATCCAGTCAAACCACCCCTGAGCCCATACATTCCGATATGTTCGAGGAATACGACGGGGTCGGGTAGTTCTGCTGCTTCAACTAGCAAATCGTAGGCGTCTTGAGGGGTTGATGGGAACAGAATTGTCAGTCCCGGGTCATTGGCGAACCATGACTCAATCATGTTCGCATGAAATGGTCCTGAGCGAGTTTTGCCACCTAGTGGGATTCTAACAACGAGCG
>CAZXZO010000044.1:0-6159 GCA_964645485.1 uncultured Candidatus Poseidoniales archaeon | reverse complement strand
AGAACCGTTTGGCGGTTACCTTTCACCCAGAACTATCTGGAGACCTAAGATTCCACACTTGGTTACTAAAACTCGCCGGGGGTGAAGATGTATGAAACTTGAAATTCACCAACCCAACATGCCTGAACCGGTTGAACCACCCTCAAGAGATGAAGCAGAAGGTTGTATACAATGCCAAATTGGCAGTAAAATGGTATTATTCATCACTGGTGAATGTCACTGGCAATGTGATTACTGTCCGCTCTCTGAAAACCGCCGCGAAATAGATCACATGTATGCAAACGAGCGGCGCTGCGAAGTTGCTGAATGGGACGCTGTGATAGAAGAAGCAAGAGCGATGGATGCCACTGGGACAGGGATTACAGGTGGAGACCCTATGATGGTAAGAGAGCGGGTTGAAGAGGCTTGTAAAACTCTGAAAAGTGAACTTGGAGATTCCCACCACATTCATCTTTACACAAGCATTCCATTCCCCCCGAAACATGCAGAAAGTTTAGCGGAATCAGGATTGGATGAAATCAGATTCCACCTTCTAGACCTAGAATTGGAGCGCTACATACCGACAATAGAAGCGTGTGCAGAAACCAACATGAATGTTGGAATTGAGATACCATGCGAGCCAGATAAAGAAGAACAACTCTACCAATTAATTGAGGATTTACGCCACACATCAATAGAATTTATCAATCTAAATGAACTAGAAATTACTGTTGGTAATCATGACAATATGGAACTTCGCGGATTTAATTTAACCAATGAACTAACTGCCGGAGCAGAAGGTTCTGACGAACTTGCAAGAACTATTCGTAACCAAGTCAATATGGCAAATCTTGGAACGGACTCTCGTGAGCCTTACGGTTATTCAGTCAAATATTGTACATCGTCTTACAAAGACTCAGGTCAACTTCGCCGACGCTTCATGAGAAGAGGAGAGGCTAGCATCTCTCCACACGAGCAACTAACCGATGATGGAACTCTAGTGTTTGGTGCCATCTATTGCGAAAATGATGAATCTGATGATTTCGTGAAAGAACTGGTTGAAACCTGTGATATCCCTACCCAATTTCTCTACCATGATGCCGAAAATTGTAGAATTGAAGTCCCGTTATTACTCGCTGAAGGCATTGCTGATGAGATTGCGGCCCCCGCAGCGATGGTTGAAGTCCATCCAACTTTTGAGCGATTGGAAGTCAGCCTAATTTGGCTCAATGAGCACCGCCCATAATAGTCGGGTTGATGAAGGAGGCGTTGGTCGGCCGACTTAGATGAGTAGCGACGAAGATGCTGTAGCAGAGCCAGCAGATGCTGTTGTTGACGAGGCTGAAACCATTGAGGTTGAAGAAGAGCCTCGAGAGTTGACTATTGAAGAGAAACTCGCCGAGGCTGAAACAAGAGCAGAAACTGCTGAGAAAGAAATTGCTTATCGTGATGCAGACATCGTAAATATCCGTAAACGCCATTCACAGGAGAGAGCAGATCTTCTCCGATACGGCGGACAAGGACTTGCTAGACGTCTAATTTCTCTTCTCGATGACTTCGATAGAGCAATATCATCAATGCCTGAAACAACTGATGACTCTATCATGGAAGGAATCGAAATGATAAGAAAAAATCTAGAGAATGCTCTAACTGCTGATGGAGCAAAAATGATTGAAGTCAACGGTCAAAAATTCGACCCTAAAATAATGGAAGCAATTACCACAATCCCGGCAAGTGAGGAACATGCCCCAAATACCGTTGTACAGGTGTTAGAACCTGGTTGGATGCTACATGACAGAGTTTTGAGACCTGCCAGAGTCATCGTAACGGCGGTGGAGTGATTGAGTGAAGAGGGGAATTGGTACGGTTCACCTCGGCGTTTGCAAGTCTTCGCATTAGGAATTACCACACTTTACATTGGCATGATTTTCCTAGTTTGGGTAGCCGCACCTACACTTGAGTTTGAGGTATATCCCACCCAATGCCCAGAAGATTCTCAGAATTGCTCAAGAATTGCACCTAATCCATACCGCGCCACTGGTGAGCAAGGATTAGTAGTGAATGCAAGTAAGGGCGAAGTTATGTCAGAAATTATTTCTTGGATAGAATCTCAACCACGTACTGAAGTAGTAACTGAATCACATGATGTGGGGTATATTCATTCTGTGTTCCGTTCTTTCACAATTCGTTTCCCTGATGATATGTTATTTCATGTTGAATGTGAGAATGGTAGTGCAGTAATTTGGACTCATTCAGAATCACGACTTGGAGTCTACGATTTCATGGTCAACGATGACAGAGTCATCTCTTTTGCAGAGCACATTGAAAATCAAGAGTGGTCATCAGCAACTTGTGAATAATTAATTGCATTAAAGTGCTTAAACGCGGTTAAACAGACATTTTTGAAGTATGAATGGACAATGAAAAATCCTAGCCAACCGACTCAAATGGCCGCCCGAGGAATGCCAATCTCTTCAGCCAAACTTCTGCCCATAGAAGTTCAGCAATTTCTCTTGGAATAGTCTCAGACATCACATGAATGGCGGCTTCCTGTTCAGATACTGTTGATAGCATCTTGAGGGTTGAGCGAATCCTCCACCCCTCCCATGATTCTCTTTTTTCCAGCGGTGATTCTACCACCTTCCACCCAGATTTACGATAAAGGTCAGTCGTTGGACCATCGCTAGTGAATAATACTCCAGCCTCACCATGATATTGCTCTGCATGTTCAACCCAATTTGGTGGGTCGTTGATATCAGGAACTGCAATAACATCAACCTCAATATTTGGATGATTTGTTTGCAACCAGCAACAAATCATCTGTTTTCTCTCTTGCCAAGTCCAAGGATTTTCAAGAGATTCTGGTTGATTTGCTGAACCAATAACAATGCGGCTCGACAAACCATTTTCGTTAGCATAATCTAGAGCCGCCCCAACTAATGCTGCATGGCCGCGGTGAAACGGCTGAAATCGGCCTAAAACAATCAATGCAGGTTTAGGAGCCTGCTCAGGTGGCTCGGGTTCCATCAAGAGAGGAACTTCGGCGACAGAAAATGGGTTTTCCCAATCATCTTCATCCATCACTTACCCTCCAGTGCGCTTGTGGTGAGAAGCCTTCTAATGTTGAACCCACCGAATCCAGCATTTAGGTAGGATGACCAATCTCTTCTTGTCAATAAAATCGTGTTTCCATCCGTAATTGTTTCTGCCAATCCATGTAGTGACTCAGCGTGTCGTTGGTGACTTTGCATTGTGGACAATATACGCGGGTCATTTTTTTCATTCAGAGTTTCCCCCAACTGCTCTCTGCGACCCATCCAATCAACAACTACAGCCTCTGCGTACTGCTGTTTTGACAATGATGTGATACTAGAAATTGCTGTGTCCCAAATCCTCTGTTCATAGAGTTGTGATACTTGGTTCATCGATTCGCCTATGTATGGTTCTAGGTAAAGAAAACCCCTACCTTCCATACATCTCCAAGTGCCAAGGCTAGCCCATTCTGCTAACAACCAAATTCCCGAAGCAATGCCCTCAATATCGCTACCTTCAGCCATTCGCTTCGATGCGGTCTGTAACACAGAATCTTCCGCATGAATGATATCAAATTCTTCCATCCAGTCAAGGATTTCTGCTTCAATATCAACATCAAAACGCCTGTCAACAAAATCAGCCATTTCAGGCCGACCCTCTCTTGCTGATTTATCCTGCATCCGGTCATGCATTTCTGTGGCGGACGTATTCAACAGACTGAGCCAATAATCGTTATCAACGACCATCGCTAACAAGTCTGCCATGACACTGCGTCCGAGCCCTGCCCCATGAATATCTCCCTAACGAATTACTGCTGATAGGAGAGGTTGGAAACGCCGGTTTGAAGAACCATTGCCCTGACCGAAGGTCAGAGAGCAAGGTCAAGCCGGCGTGAATTAATGAGGTGAATTAGCATGGCAACTATTGTTGAACAGATTGCTGATATCCAAGCTGAGATTGATAAAACTCAGAAAAACAAGGCCACTGAGCACCATGTTGGTAAATTGAAAGCCAAAATTGCTGCACTTAAGGCAAAGCAGGAAAAAGCCGCAGCCCACGCAAAATCAGGTGGCCCGGCTAAAGGATTTGAAGTAAAAAAATCGGGAGACGCTTCTGTTGCCCTAGTAGGATTCCCAAGTGTCGGTAAATCTACTCTTATCAGTCAAGTAACAGATGCCGAATCTGACACCGGCGGATATGCCTTCACCACCCTAACTTGCATCCCTGGATTAATGGAACATCGGGGAGCAAAAATCCAGATTCTTGACTTGCCCGGTCTCATAAAAGGTGCTGCAGAAGGAAAAGGTAGAGGAAAAGAAATTCTTGGTGTAGTCAGAAGTTCTGACATGGTTCTGTATGTTGTTGACCCGTTCCAAGATGCCCACTTCAAGGTGCTACACCGAGAACTCGAAATTGCAGGGATGAGGTTAAACCAAGAAAAACCACCAGTATTTATCACACGTAAAAACAGGGGAGGAATTGAGGTAAGGTCCACCGTCGAACAGACCTTTCTCACAATTGAGGAGATGCAGGATATCGTGCGCTCATTTGGTTACACTAGTGCTCTTGTTACGCTTCGAGTTGATGCTACTGCAGATATGCTAGTTGACACCATGGCTTCTAACCGAGTGTACTCAAAAGCGGTTGTAATTGTCAATAAAATTGACCTTGCTAGCAAAAAAGATCTCGATAATATGTATGCAATGCTGCCAAAAGAATGGCCTATTCTTCCGATTTCAGCAAAAACCGGCCAAGGAATTGAAGAGTTGAAGGATTTCATCTACGATAATCTCGGCTTCATGTCTATCTTCCTCAAACCACAGGGTCAAGAAGCCGATTTGATTGAACCATTGATAGTCAAAGACGATAGCACAGTCAGAGATGTTTGTGTTTCTTTACATCGAGATTTCGTGAGAAAATTCCGCTATGCAAGAGTAAAGGGTCCGAGCGCTAAATTCGATTGGCAGAGAGTCGGATTAGACCATCAACTACAACACGATGATCTGTTAACAATTCTAATTCGCCGCTAATCACATTGGCAAATTGACGATGAATGTTGAGCCCACCCCCACTTTTGAGGTCACTACTAGTGAACCCCCATGCATATCAACGAAGTGTTTTGACAAAGCCAACCCTAAACCTGTACCTGGCCGTTGTCGCCCATCTGAGCCCTTGACCTGAACAAACTCTCGGAAAATTAATTCTTGGTCGGCATCAGAAATCCCGGTCCCTGTATCACGTACCAAAATGTGGGCTTCATCTTCTAATATGGTGCAAGAAATTACTACTTCACCACCCTCATCCGTGAATTTTATTGCATTGGAAACAAGATTGAGAATTACTTGGCGAATTGCCCTTTTGTCAACCATTAACTCCCCTAAATCATCTAATTCAACATTCATTGAAATACCCTTTTTCCTAGCATTAGGTGAAACCATTTTCACCGCTTCTCTGATGATTGGTGTCAATTCTGTTGCTGATTTGTCAAGTTCCATTCTACCCGCAACAATTTTTGATAAATCAAGTAAATCAGTAACTAGCGACAGTAAATGGTCTGTTGAAGATCGAATAGCCTCTAAACTCTCTTTTTCAAAAGTGCCATCTTCGGCTTCTTCAAGGAGCAAATCAGTATATCCAACGATTCCTTGGAGTGGAGTCCTTAGTTCATGGCTCATTCCGCTGTAAAAACCAAGACGCTGCTCATTCATATCTTGTAACTCAGTTTGTAGATGAACTAGTTCAGTAACTTCATGGAAAACCACCACCGCACCCACCAAATCACCTTCACGTGAAGTTAGAGGTGTTGCCGAGAGACGGAAATGACGCGCCTCATCTCCTTCACCTCTAGAAACTGGAAGTTCATGGATTGGCTTGCCGCCCTGTAACACTGCCGTAAGTGGGAAATTCTCTTCAGTGAATGACTCGCCATCACTATCTCTCCAATCAAATTGAGCAGCAAAAGCGGCCAAAGTGAGTTCAGGCGAGTAAATTAATCCCAATTCTGTACGAGCCACATCGTTTAGGAGAACGATGTTGCCATTGACATCTGTTACTGCTACTGCTGCATGGATGCTACCAAGAATGTTTGACAATTGCTCACCCCGTTGATGTAAGGCATCGAGCAATTGCTCCTGTTCTGTTGGTGGT
>CAZXZO010000043.1:0-6292 GCA_964645485.1 uncultured Candidatus Poseidoniales archaeon | reverse complement strand
CGTCTAGCCATTACATCAAACTCCGTCTTTCCTGCTTCTTTGATGCGCCATCCAGATGCTGGATACCCGGCCAATGCATCGGCAATATGAGCGTCAGTCAACCCATTGGATTTCCAATCTCTCATGCTTGAAAGCGGGATTTTGTCGGCAGTCAAACCAGCCTTTCCAGCAGCAACAATCTCATTATCTATCGTTGCCATTCTCTCAAACTGATGCAAGAACCAGCGGGTAATTGATGTGATTTCTTCAACTTTATCAACAGACCAACCTCGTCTGAATACCTCGTAAAGTGCACCCATTCTTCGGTCCGTGGCGACTCTAATCCAATCCTCTAGAATATCATCGGGCAGCGGCTCACTTGCTCTTTCACCCATGCCTTCACCCTCGGACATATCAGCCATAGTGAGTGGTCGTGGATGTGGTACACCGTACTCAAGAGAGGCCCAAGCCTTGAGAAAAGCCTCACCAAAGCATCTGCCAATAGCCATTACCTCTCCAGTTGATTTCATTGATGTTCCTAGAGTTCTGTCTGCCGTCCTAAATTTGTCAAATGGCCAGCGCGGGATTTTAACGACACAATAATCCAGAGTTGGCTCAAACGCGGCAGTTGTCCCTTCACCAGTTATGGGATTTGGTAATTCATCCAAAGTGTAACCAACTGCGATTAATGCTGCCATTCTTGCAATCGGATATCCTGTCGCCTTACTAGCAAGAGCCGATGAGCGGGAAACCCTAGGATTGACTTCAATCACAACATACTCGCCGGTATCCTGGTTGAAAGAGAATTGAACATTACATCCGCCTTTGATATCCAGTCTGCGAATCAAACGCAAAGCCGCATCTCGTAACATCTGATGGTCACGGTCTGATAGAGTCTGTTGAGGAGCAACAACAACCGATTCTCCCGTGTGAACACCCATTGGGTCAATATTTTCCATAGTACAGACAATTATGCAGTTGTCTGAGGCGTCGCGCATGACTTCGTACTCATGTTCTTGCCATCCCAAAATGCTCTCTTCAATCAGTACTTGACCAATTCTTGAATGTAAAATCCCTTGACTTGCAATCTCAACTAATTCTCCACGGTTCCATGCTGTACCCCCACCTAAACCACCTAGAGTAAATGCTGGTCGCACAAGTAGAGGGAAAGAACCGATTTCTTCTGCTGCTTTGAGAACTTCGTTGATGGAGTTACAAGCGTGGGCTTCACAGATTGGTAAACCAATTTCACTGCAAACTTTGTTGAATAAATCTCGATCTTCGGCTTCATCAATTGACACAAGATTACAACCAATTAATTCAACATCTAATTTATCCAAAGTGCCATCATGGGCTAATGCTGATGCTAAATTAAGAGCGGTTTGCCCTCCCATTCCAGCAAGTAATGCATCAGGTCTTTCAATTTCTAAGATTCTGCGAATGACATCTGGAAGCAAGGGTTCGATGTAAATTTGGTCGGCCATTTCCGGGTCATTCTGAATTGTTGCTGGATTGCTGTTGACAAGAATGACCTCGTATCCATCAGCCCGCAATGCGCGGCAGGCTTGGGAACCTGAGAAATCGAACTCTGCCGCTTGGCCAATCTTGATTGGTCCTGACCCAAGAATCATAATTCGTTTTAGGTCATCGCGACGAGGCATTATGCACCACCTCGCTTCGAGAGGGGCAATGCCCCAGCCATCTCCTTTGCAACTATTTCTGAAAACCTGTCAAACAAAGGTTCTGCATCATGAGGTCCAGGGCATGCCTCAGGGTGATATTGCACACTAAAAGCAGGTCTACCAACTACATCCAAACCTTCTACTGTTCTGTCATTAGCATTCACGAAGCGGACTTCTGTTTCAGCCTCACAAAGAGCTGAGGGAGCACCCTGACTGCTCCAAATCGGATGGGGTGCTAGCGGCTCTTCATCTCTAGGATTTACAGCAAAACCATGATTTTGACTGGTTATTGTCACTTTCCCAGTGACTAAATCTACTACCGGCTGGTTAGCCCCACGATGACCATAACGTAATTTGTAAGTCTCTAATCCAGTTGCTAGCCCTAGTAACTGATGACCTAGGCAAATACCCATCACAGGAATTTTTTCATTCAGCCCATCAGCCAATGTTTTCCTAGCACCCATTGCTTTTCCACCATGAGCAGGGTCTCCCGGCCCATTTGAGCAGAATAGTGCATCAATCTGCCAATCATTAATGAGGATGTCATAACCAATATCAGGCGGACACCAAAGGACTTCAAATCTATTACTCAATTGTCGAAGAATGTTGTATTTAATTCCGCAATCTAGTGCTGCTACTCGTGGTAAAGCAAGCCCATTAGAATCAGTAACCCCCTCATTGAGCAGCACTGCATCGTCTCTACTTACCTCATCAACTAAGTCCTCTAAATCTGGTGAAGTCATTTTTTCTAGCCGATTAGCCATTTCCTGTTCCATCTCAAGCGGGCCGAATTGACACAGAATCACTCCATGCTCTCGAACTCTCCTTGTCAGAGCCCTCGTGTCTACCCCGGTTATCCCGGGCACCGAGTGAGCGAGAAGAAAATCATTGACTGAACCGATACAATGGCGGTGATCGGGGTGCGTAATCCATTCTCGGCAAACGACTCCTCTAGGCCAAACACCTGCTGATTCCGAAATACCTAGAGCCACACCATAATTTCCTAATAGCGGCCAAGTAAAAGTCAAAACCTGACCAGCAAAAGATGGGTCTGTCAAAGATTCCTGAAAACCTGTCATGCCTGTTGTGAATACTAATTCGCCTTCACCAATTTTTGCCGCGCCAAATAAATCCCCTTCAAACCGAGAGCCATCTGCCAGAAGGATGACACCTCTGCCATGAGCGGCTTCTTGGGGGGCAGCAGATGAATTTATGAGAGAATCTGCGGCATCAATGCCGCAAAATGGATTAAAAACGCCGGGTTGGCCTTCTCCGGGACTAAAGCCGCCGTGTGAAGTCACCCTTGCACCTTAGAATCGTGCTTGCAATCCGTTCATAATCATTGACACGCGTCATAACTGAAAAATGAGCAAAATGATTCCATGTTTTACGTTATTCTAATCTTCTTGGCGCATATCTTTGCCACGTTCTGTTGGATGGATTTCCATCTTACCACCAGTGAAATCATCAGGAGAAGAAACTCCGTTGTTGAGGCGCTCAAGAAAGCCAGCCAAAGCCGCAACTTCGCTATGTGGCTGATTCCCAACTGCAACATTGTGGTGACACATTTCGTAGTATTCTCTGCCAACTTTAGCCCCTCCAACTACTATCACAATCGGTTTGTCAGTGGGTATATCTGGAATCACTTTTTGGTATGGAAGACCATACATCGTCAAGTGGACTGCAATTCCGCCATCGGCAATAAAATTGCGTAAAAAACCAAGCGGCGAGCCTTCATGACGTGCTTCCATCTCGCCGCCAAATCTTGTTTTTACGTCCTCTAAAGACTCAATGACTGCTGAATCTTTATCCCCAGCAAGCAGGAATTGTTTAGCCCCATAAACTCGTGAAGTGAGGCCTAAATGTGTAGACATGCGTGGGTCGCGCCCAGCCCTGTGAGATAACCTCAGAACGGTGATGTCAGACATAACTCTCACACTTAGGCGGAAGAGACTTCCTCTTCATCCTTGTCAAAGTCACCTTGCCCAAGAAGTAGTGGCTCAAGAGTTGATAATTCAAGAGGGAAAGACTGGAGCATCTTTTGAACCCAAGAAAGAAGGATTGCATCTAGCAACATGTGGGAAGCGAAGTGAACCATTATCGCAAGTGCACCGATTCTCAAAGACTGGAGGACCATCGAAGGGCTACCTTGGTCGGTGAAGACTATCCACCCTAACGGCTCTAAAGTGAAGTAAAGTGCAATAATTAGGAGAATTCCTCCAATTAATCCTGACTGCCAACTACTGCGTTCTCTACTATGCATCAGCAATACTGTCGCAACTAACACCAGAAGTGGAATCAAAAGTGAAACATAGAAAAATCCGAGATTGAAAATCATAGATGCTGGCAAATCGGGGTCAGTATCACCAAGTGAATTGCCAATAACCGAGACTGTTAACCACCAAAATATTCCTACAGCAGCAAAAAGGATTCCACCCATTACTGAACGGCTGTGAATCATTTGTCCCATCTCGTGGCGGTCTTTTGGCTCAAGACGATTTAGAACACTGTCTGCGAGTTCTAGATTGGCTGGATTGGGGAGGTTCCCACTATTATCTGTCACTTCAATGCGGGATTCTGCATCGTTATTCCCGTCATAAAACGAGGTTCCCGCGTCAGTCATGAGTAGGTTGGCTATTGCGTGGGATGATAAACGATTGCCCTAAGGGCAAGGCAGACATGCATGACTTGGCACCTTTCCTGAATTGCCGAGATGATGGGCGACCACGCCTGATGGGAATTGTCAATGTGACTCCAGATTCATTTCACGCCGCTTCTAGAGTCGCTTCTTTAGAAGCGGCTGTCACAACTGCATTGGATATGTGGGATGCTGGTGCAGATTGGATTGATGTTGGCGGGGAATCAACTAGACCGGGAGCCAAGCCCGTTTCAATTGATGAAGAACTATCTAGAGTCATCCCAGTGATTGAAGCATTGAGAGATAAACGTCCTGAAGGGTTGATATCTATTGATACTCGCCATGCAAGGGTGGCTTCTGCAGCCCTTGCAGCCGGAGCAAACATGGTCAACGATGTATCAGGATTGCGAGACCCTGAAATGTTCAATCTAGTACTTGAATCAAAATGTGCTGTCTGTATTATGCACATGCTTGGCGAACCAAATAATATGCAATCAAACCCACATTACGATGATGTAGTACAGCAAGTTAGTTACAACTTGCTTTCGACTGCAAGAAATCTAGTTGAGCAAGGACACCCTGCGAACCTCATTACCTTAGACCCGGGAATTGGATTTGGCAAAACTTTGCAGCAAAACCTCGACCTATTAGGAAAGAGCCAGCCCTTCCGAGGAGAAGAAGGATTCTCACTTCTTTGGGGAGTTAGCCGGAAATCCATGTTTGGAGAACTTCTATCTAGAGAATCTAGCGACCAAAGATTATCCGGAACTTTAGGGGTTGGAGCACATGCGATGAGTCAAGGCGTGGATATCCTGAGAGTTCATGATGTACCTGAGCACCATGACCTACTAACTGTCCTATCCGAATTCAAGAAATCAAGTGATTAGATAACGAAAGAAGAAACATTGCACATCTTAAAGCGGTATTCGCACCAGCGATGACTGATGAGAAGAACACGCATCGTGTCTACCATCGGGCCATCCTCTGATTCTCCTGAAGTACTCGAGTCAATTCTTAGAGCCGGTGTTGATGCCTGTAGATTGAATTATTCACACGGTGAGCCCGAAGAAAAAACACCAATATATGAGCGGATTAGGAACTTTGAACAAATCTTAGGTAAGCCTACTTGTATACTTGCAGATTTGCCAGGACCTAAGTTAAGGCTTGGTAATTTCACTGGAGTTGTGCTCTTGGTAAAGGGCCAAACAGTGGAACTCCATTGTGGCGTGGCTAAGATGAAAGATGCAAGTGCTGCAAAGTTGCCAGTTGAATACGCAGGTCTTAGTTTGGAATTAAATGTAGATGACCCCGTTCTCATTGCAGATGGTTTGATCAGATTGATTGTCAAAAAAACACAAAACAAGACTAGTGGAATAGTCACTTGTGAAGTTGATGATGGCGGACCAGTTAGTAAGAGAAAAGGAATCAATGTCCCAGGTACAATGGTAGATTTACCTGCGATTGGACCACATGATGAAATCGCATTACAACACGCACTACAACAAGGAGCCGATTATATTGCGGTTAGTTATGTTCGTACTGCCGCGGATTTACTTCCTGCAAAAAAGGCGATAAAAAATGCAGGACAACATGTACCAATAATAGCAAAAATAGAGCATCCAACCGCTTTGCTAAACCTAGAAGAGATACTTGATGCAGCAAATGCCGTAATGGTGGCAAGAGGTGATTTAGGAGTGGAAATACCTCTTGAACAGGTGCCGTTAGCACAACAAAGAATCGTTGACGGGTCCCTTCAAAGAGGTATGCCGGTAATTGTGGCGACTCAAATGTTAGACTCAATGATGTTGAATTCACGTCCAACGAGGGCTGAAGTGAGTGATATTTCTAATGCGATACGTTTTGGAGCAACTGCAGTAATGTTATCTGGTGAAACCGCTTCAGGCAAATATCCCCTTCAATCGGTTGAGATAATGGACAAAATCGCCATCGCTACCGAACAAGGATTAGATTCTTCAGGCGCTAGGCCGAGTGG
>CAZXZO010000042.1:0-7566 GCA_964645485.1 uncultured Candidatus Poseidoniales archaeon | reverse complement strand
TGAAATCTTCTGGCATCATAGTGAATCTGCTATCAATAACCCAAACATAACTCTCTCCTTCTCCAAGTGGATTCAATGAATATGCGAATTGTTTCATCAGAGATACTTCGAGAAATTCAATGTGGTCCCACAAAGTTGCCTGAGGGTCAAGAGCAACTACTGAAAATTCAATGGTCGGTTCCACCCACAAGGTAGTCGGGGGATTACCTTCAGTCCCCCAGCCATCACTCTGAGAGGTGTCAACAGTGAAACCAACTTCGATGTCATTCGTGGTATCATCATCAATGGATATTTCATGAAGCAAAGGGTTTGAGCCGGTAAGAAGTCCGATTAATCCGCCAGCAAAAAGCCCGGTTTCTGAAAAATCAACCTCTTCATAATGGTCATACTCCTGTCCGGTATCAGTTTTGAAATGAGTCCAAATAACAAAATTATCTGCTGTCAATAAGGTCCCCCAAATATTGTTAGCCCATTCATCTGGGTGCTCATCGGGATTGAGGACCATCTCATACGGCGTTGGGTGAACTGCTTCAGGAGGAGTCGAATTAACCATCACCAAATTTGACATGCTCTCGTCAATTCTTCCTAGGGGGTCATGAGAATCACTAACTCTCTCTTCTAGGCGAACTTGGTCAAGTGCATTACTCGCGGAGGTTGTCACGGCAGAATTACCAACCATGGTTGATCTAGTTTCAAGTGCTAAATCAAGTTGGGAAAGAATATCAAAATCCTCAGCACTGACTTGTAATTCGGCTGAAGAAGTACTAATTGGGGCAATCAAAGGAAGTAAAATGATGAGTGTTATCAAAATCCCCATTTTTGAGTCTGTTGTGCGAGGTCCGGCAACTAACAATCTGACGCCTGCCTCCTCCATGGTGTAATTTACTCACTCATGTTGCTTGAACGATTTGGTTCATTGAATCAAAATTGAGTCATTTCTTGTATTTTTTGAATTCGCCAATATTACTCGTCCTCATAGAGGACGATTTCAAACTTATTTTTCAAGTCGGATTCGTTGGTCGCACTTTGGACATGCGACCAAAGCCTGTTCGACATCGTCTGGCATATCTACAGCAAACATCTGTTCACAAGATGGGCAAGAGGCCTTCACAGTTGTACTACCAACAACTTCGGGTTCCCGCTCAGCCACAGGCTTTGCTGTGGGCGCTGGTTTTGTTTGCACCGAGGGTTTGGACCTAGCCACTCCGGCAGAATCTGGTAGAGCGATTCCAGATGAGGATTTGGCAACTTTTCCTTCTGGTTTTTCTGTCGATGGTTCGGCCTTAGGCTTTGCAACTTTAGGTTCAGGTTTTGCGTCTTTACTTCGCAAGAAATCTAGGTCATCTAGGATTGGGTCTTTTTCATCGACGGCTGCTGGTTCATCATCATCCTCGCCAAACGCAGCAAGAGCATCTTCGGAAACTACACCACGTGAGTAACCAGTTCCGGCTAGTGCGGCGATACTTGCATCGCCTCCACCACCATAACCTCCCGATTGTGAACCCGATGGCGCGTACATTGTGAGTTGGTCATCGCGTTCGGGTTCTGGTTCTTGAGCCTCTTCTTCTGAGGCAGCTTGGGCAAGAGCAACTGCTTCTTCGTGTAGCACTTCTTTACGCTTTTTCCAGGCAAACCAGCCACCGCCACCAAGTACCACTATCACTACTAAAATGATGAATGGGACTACACTATCAAGTGGAGATGATGACCCGCTTACAGCGGCTGGGTTCACCTCAACATCGACTAGAATCTGAACGGTTTTTGATAGGTTAGCATCATTAGTAACTGTCACGGTAATGTAAGTCGGTTTTGCAGTATTGAAAGTCCAAGCAACTGTAGAACCGGTTGCGTCAATATCGTTTCCTGTCACACTGTCCCCGCTAGAATCAACCTCTTTATCAAAATCCCAAGCATATGCTAACTGCTCTGATTCAGGGTCAGTCGCATTCACACTGAATGTCATTGAAGTGCCAGCCATAACTGTGTCAGCAGCAACAATGTCACCTACTACTGGTTTGGTACCATCTCTGACAATAATTGTGACAACAGTGGCGTCAATATTGTTGGCACCATCTACTGCAGTTAACTCGACTATATGTTCACCTGTAGTGTTAATCGAGTGTGTGAATGATGAAGGAAGTGAATTTGTGAAGGATGAAACTAGAATTCCATCAACCCGCCATTCTTCTCTAATAATTTGCCAATTATCAATCGATGTAGATGTTAATGTGAAATTAGCACCGACATCCCTCTGCCAAGTATCAGAACCTAGAATCGAAGAGTTAGGATTTGTAGAATCCTTCACCGATACGGCAATTGTATTGCTACTAGTTCTGCCATCAGGCCCGTTAATTATTGCTTGAACAGAACGATTGCCCGGACTTAAGAAAGATGTTGTAACTGATTCGCCAGTAGCATCAATGGTTCCATCCCCATCAAAATCCCATTCAGTTTGACTCAAATCAGCCTGCTGTGATAAATTGGGAGTAGATTCAACGTCAAAACTAACCTGTTCTTTCACATCAACATCGGTCAAATCATCACCGCTAGATATTACCGGATTCAATACTGGCAACAAGGTGACACTAACTGTAATCCTCAAGGGTGACGAACCATCTCCTCCACCTGTTGGCCCGGCCTCATTATCCAAAAACAAATAGAGAGGTTCTCCTGCTAAATCAGATGGAACTGTCCATGGTTGAGAAGTGGCTGTTGAAATTGAAAGCATTTGAGTTCCTGGCACCCAAAATGCACCACCACCTCCTAACAAGTAGGTATCTTTCTGAGACTCAGTTAGAATGAATAAATCACCCACACCCGAGAGAGGAAGGGCTGTTATTGAGACCTGTGTACCCGTGTCAAGAGTTAGTTCTGTAGGACCTAAGAGAGCGACATGGCTCCCCGGAGCAAGAACTTGAAGTGAATCAATTAGAGTCCAGTATGACATAATCGGGAAAGTAACTGAAATTGTGATATTTGTTTCACCGCCACCCTGTCCTCCGTTGCCTTGGTCTCCTGCATGTGCAAGATTATCAAGGATCAAAAACCATGCTGTTTCAGAACGCTCTGTTGGAACTTCCCAATGCCATTCTGCATCGCCTGAAAGTGACTCCACCGATGCATCGGCTTCCCAGATTGCTGGAGTTCTGTAGGATTGACCGTTGAGATAGGTGCCGACAGAATTTGCTGCAAAGAATAGTAAATCTGCTGAATTATTTGCCACCGATGCATCAATGGAAACTAAAGTGCCTGGCGCTAGAGTTCCCAATGAGACTTGTAAACAGGTTTGGTCCCCAAGGCTTACCATTGGTGGCAAACTACTGACATTTGTTGCTGGACAAGGTGGGTCTTTAGCGCCTGCTTGCTGATTGATATTATGCAAATCAAGGTCATTTGAAATTGTTGTCGGAACAATGCTGCCTAGTAGCATCAGAAGGGCAACTGAGACCGCTACACTCCAACGCATCATAAGTTGTGCCGATGTTCTCCCTTTCAAGAGTTCACCTTTCGGGTGCAACCACATCAAACCCTCACAGAGAGTAATTTTTCCACTCTTCGCAACGCCTGTGGACAGTGATTTCACCGTCCCTCGAAATCGTAAAAACATCGCCATCACTGCAGGCAATTGACCTTTTATGCAACTCTTGGGCTTCATCTTGGACAACAGAAATGTCATCAACACTTGAACTATAATGAGTCAATGCTAACACTTGACTGCCAGAATCTTTAGCATGTCGCGCTGCATCGTGCGTAGTTGAATGATTGTACAATTTTGCCTTTTCTGCTTTGTACTCTAGGAAAGTTGCCTCGTGTAACAGTAAATCAGGGGGAGTTGAGAGTTCACCAAATGCTTCCACACCTCCTACTGTGTCTCCTGAGATGAGGACAGAACGTCTAGGTTTCACTTCACCACGGAAATCTTTTGCCACCAGTGTCCCTGAATCTGTTGTGATATCTTGCCCACTTGCAAGTGTAGCAACCTGTTCAGTAGTAAGAGACAGCGAATCTGCCTTAGCGCGGTCAAATTTCCCCATTGATGCATTAGTTGTAATTTGCCAACCACATGATGGAATCCCATGTTCAGTAGGAACGACCGTAAGTTCAACACCGTCAAGGGGCTGAACTGGAGAAATGAAGGGTGAACGCTGGTCAATTGGTAGAAGCACCCAATCTATTTTGAAACCAAAATCATCGTCTTTGGAACCTAGAGATTGCCATTGTTGGAATAGGATTGCTAGATCAGTGGAATCTACTCCACTCTCTATGGGTGGTGAATCACCAGGGTTTTGCAGCGCCCACGCAACAGCCTTCTGGCTGGTCGGGGCGATAATAGTAAGTGGTTCAGTGCGTCCATCCAATGACATTGTATGCAACATCGGCAACAATCCCCAACAATGGTCAAGATGACCATGTGTGAACAAAATTGTTCTGACTTTAGCCATCCTACTTCGAATCTGTAAACCGCTTCTCTTCAAGGATTTATTTTGGTCAAGGAGGCGCTTTTGCATCCCTTCCCCACAATCTATCAAAACTGCACCACCAGGCGTCATAAGAAATGACCCTGAAACGGCACGGTCATGTGAAAAACGGGCCGACGAGGTACCCAACACGTGCAGTTCAAACATGGTGACCGGACCCTCCGAGGGGCTCACCCCTCATCAATGGTTCACGGGGTCTTCAGGTATCGGCGTAGGTGGGAACCAGCGAAGAATTACCACATCTTCAATGCCTCTAACCCAATGCCAAGGAATGGCAACATGGACTCCTCCAGCCACTAGTTCTTCAGGACAATCTACTACAAAGAGGTGAGAAGTTGACCAATGGTCGACTTCGATAACAGTATCATGAACAATTCCTAGTCTTCTTCCGTCTGGAAGAAAAACTGGAAGCCCACGCAAAGTCGTGACTAATGCCTCCGCCATTGTAACACAACGAATGGTCAAGGTCAATCAAAGTTGCCGCTGAGTTAAGTCAAACTCAGTTATTTGCCACGGTTTAGGTTAGCCTTCAAACTTGGGCGTAATTTCTCAGCACCCTTACCTTTGTTGTACAATCCGCGACCTCGCTTACCAGCACTGGTCTTTCCACGGTGGGCTCGGCCACGGTGTCGGCTATTTCCAACCCAACTCAATTGCTTGTCAGCCTTGATTACTGGATGGTTTGGATCCACTAGAATTACTTCAAAGAATTTTTGCTTGCCATCTTGACCAACCCAGTAGGAGTTCAAGACTTCCATGTTTGGATACTTCTTTCCAACACGTTCCTCAGCCAAGCGCTGAGTGGATTTTGCCATGGTGATTTTACGCATACCCATCTTTGACGGCTTGCGCTTTGCATTAATCTTAGACTTGCGCAAGCCACCTCGGCGTATTCGAGTGCGAACCACTGTGATTCCTTGCTTTGCTCGGTATCCTACTCTCCGGGCAGCATCAATACGTGTTGGCTTCGGGATTCGCTGGAAAACAGGCTCTTGGCGCCACTTTGTCATGCGCTCACGTCGGTAGTCAGAAGGAAGATTTTCCTTCGGCCTTTTCCAAGTTTCGCGAAGATGGTGTGACGTCCCTTTTGACATACTCAAGTCCTCCTTAGCGCCTCGCCGACCTACTGCCCCTTTATCAGCGGTTCGCCTCAATTAAAATTAGTAATTTTTAGTGCTGGGCCGGGGACGTGTGCCCCCGACCCAACGTGTTAGCTTGTCTTGTTAGTGTTCAGATGTGGCCTCCAACCATTGGTGGCATCACCCGTACAGTGCCTACATCAGCCCAGTTTGCTTGTTCGAGGGCAGCCGGCTGTACTAGCTGGTTTCCTGCGAATATCCATGCACCTTGGTTCTGTGCGATTACATCCATTGTCTCAGCCTTGGTTAGCTCCATCTCAGCATGCCCCGAAGCATCTGCGATTTGAACGGTTGTTCTTGTGTCATTCTCCATGTCTCTTTCTCCCTCCTACCTTAAGCGGCAAGAGGTGTGATTCCCCACCCTATTTGAAGAAGCCATCAATTAGAAGCAAAACTTGCAGGTGAAACTATGTCTATCAATGAAACTAAACACCGATTAATCGAAGCGCTGGAAGCCAAATTTACTGCCAGCACCACTTTGTTGTGCTAAGCCAAGTGCTTCACCCAACTTATCTGCACTCATCTGTTCTTCCAACAGTCTGTCTCTTGCGACACCTGTGATAATTGACATCACTTTGATGGTATCACCAAATCCTGGGTCCTGGCGCGCACCCCAAATCACATTCGCATCGGGAGCGATTCGGCTCGTCATGAGGTCAACCACCTGGCTAGCCTGTTCGAGAGTCATGTATGGTCCACCCGTTACATGGATGAGCGCACCTGTCGCACCCGCCACATCAATATCGAGTAGTGGGTGATTCATCGCTTCATGGACAACTTCCTCTGCCCCACGGTCAGACTCTCCATAGAGCATCATTGTAACGCCACCATCTTCCATGATGGTTCTGACATCTGCGAAATCAAGATTGATTAGTGAAGGCAATGTAATTGTCTCGGTGATTCCCTTCACGATTTCTGCAATTAATTGATCCATTATGCTGAATGCCTCATCTAGTGGAAGATTCGGCACATAATGAAGAAGGCGATTATTATCTAAAACCAAAACAGCATCGCAGGTTTTGCGTAATTGTTCCAAGCCTTCAAGCGCCCGTTGCATACGCTGTCTTCTTTCAACATGGAATGGGGTCGTCACAATCGCTACAACCAATGCGCCTGCTCGCTTTGCTTCATCAGCAACCACTGGCGCAATTCCAGTTCCTGTTCCACCTCCAAGCCCAGCAGTGATGAAAACTAAATCGGCGTTGTGAACAATTTTTGAGATGACATCGCGGCCTGCTTCTGCACACTTACGCCCCATACTCGGGTCGCCACCAGCGCCAAGGCCGCGAGTAATGTGTCTGCCAACTAGCAACTTCTGCATTGCACGTGTGTGGTCAAGATGTTGCTTGTCAGTATTGATTGCAACAGTAACTGCACCCTCAACACCCAAGTGAGTTATCCTGTTCATCGTGTTATTTCCAGAACCACCACAACCACAAATCAGGAGGCGAGGATTTGGAACCCCATATGCACCCAATTCATCATCTAGAAGTGTTGTTGTTGGACCAGTGTCAACGTCCTTGCGTATTTCATCAATGATTCCACTGTAGTCCTCACCACTTGCCGCGCTCTGCCCCCCATCCATGGACTTCACCGTTCTCACTACCTACAGACTCTAACTCGCTACTTCAAGGGTATAAACGGTTGTCGGTCAGTGCTCACCTGTAAAGGGCGATTCTTGACCCCATCCTGAGGGCCATAAACAGAATAAACCTGAGAAGAATAATAATTTCCCACAACCGAAAAGTTAGGTTTGGCTAGACACTTATGTGTGTAAGGGAGTGAATAGAAAATGAATTGCGGCGAGAAATAGTCAAATGAGAGAGGGCACTCGGCGGCTTGCCCGTGCTTAACTCAGTTGGCAGAGTGCCTGACTGTAGACTCGTAAATACAACGGTTGTATTTGGCAGCCATCAGGATGTCCCCGGTTCAAGTCCGGGAGCGCGGAC
>CAZXZO010000041.1:0-8584 GCA_964645485.1 uncultured Candidatus Poseidoniales archaeon | reverse complement strand
GCCCGAGTTTCAGATTGAACATGAGCCCAGTCATCGGGATTCAGTTCAGGATTACCATCACCCAACCAAACGGTCAATTCTATTGTCGCATCAACATCTAAATCCAAGTCCTTACGCTTCTGCTGAACCCGACGAATAATGTCCCTTGCAAGCCCCTTTGAAAGCAAGTCAGGAGTGGTAGCCATATCAAGCACCAGTGTGACCTCTACACTGGATTCCCCATCCAAGCCACCGGCCTCATCCCCTGCATCTCCACCTTGGTTTTCCTCATTCTTCCCATTCTCACCATTGGTGCTAGAAAAGGTGACGGTTTTAGCAGCGAATCCATCCTTCTCCACCCGCTTGACCTCAACATCTTCTTCGGTGATTTCAAATCCTTCAATCGTGCAACTGCCAGCCTGAATCTCAGCCCAAATCTGTTCGGAATCCGCCGCACCAAGAGCCGCCTTAACCTTAGGCAAGTCTGCTCGACACTTAGCCCCAAGCGCACGCCAGTTTGGCACTACCTCAATTCTCTGGAATCTCTCCAAATCATCCTCAGTAGTTAGTGACTCAACGTTCAACTCATCAGCTAGAATTTCGTGGAACTCGGAAATATCTGGCCCACCAACAAGCCAACCTGCTTGACATGGTAATCTCTGTCTGCGGTCAGCCTCAACTCTAACTCTTCTACCAGCCTCAGCCAATGCTCTAGTCAACGCCATTCTCTCTTCAAGAGGGGGATTTCGTGGTGGCAAATCATGGCCAACATCTGTTGCCCCGTCGCCCACTTCGCCCCGTGAATTGGCATCTACTGCTGCCGGTAAAACCCCAGGAGTTCCAAGAGGCCAATCAGCCAAGTGAACTGAAACCCCAGACAAATTTGTGTAAATATCATCAACCATGTATGGTGCTATCGGAGCCATCAATTTGCATACAGTTGTCAACACTTCATGCAATGTGTGTTGGCAAGCCAACTTGTCAGCCGACTCCGCGTCATCCCAAAGCCTGCGCCGGCTTCTTCGAACATACCAATTAGACAAATCATTGACGACAAAGTCCTCCAAATCTCGCCCTGCCTTGTGGAAATCCCAACCCTCGAACTGTTCGTGGTAAACTTGAGCTACACTAGCCAAACGTGAGAGTAACCATTGGTCCAATGGGGCTCTTTCTTCTACCGGAATTTTCGAGCCATCCTGACCGGGGTCGAACCCATCAAGCGCCGCATAGTTAGCATGGAACTTGTAGACATTCCACAATGTCAGGAACATTTTTGCGTAAGTTTCTCTAACACCATTAGGATCGAATTTCAGTGGGTTCCACGGCGCACCAGCAGTCACCATGTACCATCGTGTTGCATCCGCCCCTTCGCGGTTGAAATGGTCCCACGGGTCTACAATATTGCCTTTTGATTTCGACATCTTTTTGCCTTCTGCATCAAGAATCAAACCAAGGCTAAGACAACTCTTGTAACAATTTGAATCAAACACAGTTGTTGAAACTGCTAACAACGTGTAGAACCAGCCTCTAGTCTGGTCTACACCTTCACAAATGTAGTCAATTGGGAAGTTCTGCTCAAACTTCCCATCTCCCCCAAACGGATGATGCCATTGTGCAAAACTAGCACAACCAGAATCAAACCAGCAATCCATCACATATGGTTCACGAACCATTTTACCATCGCAACCATCTTTCTGACAAGACAAAATCACTTCATCCACAAATGGTCGGTGCGGGTCATCCGTCACCTTGGCAGGGTCAACTGCTAACTGTCTCAATTCATCTCTGCTTCCAGCACAATGCTGATGCCCACAATCCTGACAAATCCACACTGGAAGTGGAGTTCCCCAGTACCTCTCACGTGAGATAGCCCAGTCCTTGACATTGCGCAACCATTCCCCAAAGCGTCCGGTTCCAACATTAGGAGGAGCCCATTCAACTTGGTCATTAAACTCGAGAAGTTTCTCTTTCACAGCGGTCATTCGTACAAACCACGAGTCCATCGCGTAGTACAGGAGAGGATGCCCCGTTCTCCAACAGTGGGGGTAGTCGTGCAAGTACATTTTTTCACGGTAAAGCAGTTTGTCGTACATCAGTAAATCAATAATATCGTCGTCACAATCTTTCACATATCTGCCGTCAAGAGCGTGGTTGGTTCCGGCGATGAATTTGCCTTCCATGTCTACTGTATGTTGGGCTGGTAAGCCGACTTTCATCCCAAGATTGTAATCATCTTCACCGTACATAACTGCGGTGTGGACTACACCGGTTCCATCAGTAGTTGTCACCCAATCCGCTTCTAGGATTGTCCATGCAGTCTGGCTGTTGCCGCGAGCAACAGCACCAGGAAATAGCGGCTCGTAAGCCATTCCGACTAATTTAGAGCCGGGGAAAGTATCAACGATTTCTGCTTGATGACGCAGGACTTCACCAATCAGGTCTTCTGCCAAAATCAATTCTTCTCCGATTTCGGCTCCACCCCTCCCATCCCAAGATTCGCCTGCAGCCGCTGTCACGCGCACCCGCGCATAGGTGACTTCTGGGCCAACTGCTAATCCAACATTTCCAGGCAGAGTCCACGGAGTCGTCGTCCAAGCCAAAACTGAGATTCCAGCAAGCCCATCAGCACTTTTCCCCCCAAAACCATTTGCATCGGTCAATTTGAATTTGATGTAAACCGAAGGCTCCTCTACCTCTTTGTAGCCTTGAGCAACTTCGTGAGAGGAATATGAAGTTCCAGTTTGAGGACAGTATGGTAAAATCTTGTGACCTTTGTACAGCAAGTCCTTCTCAAACATCTGTTTCAAAGCCCACCATCCCGATTCCACATATTCGTTGTGTAAAGTGACATAGGGGTCATCCAAATCCACCCAAAACGCCATGCGCTCAGTCATTTTTCTCCACGCATCTTCGTAAGTCCAAACTGATTTACGGCATTCATCATTGAATTCTGCCATGCCGAACTCTTCAATCGCTTCGTTGCTCATCAAGTCTAGACGCTTTTGCACTTCGATTTCAACCGGAAGTCCATGAGTGTCCCAACCACCTTTTCGCTCTACAAAGTGGCCTTCCATTGCCTTCCAACGGCAAACTAAATCCTTGTAGGTTCTAGCAACTACGTGATGGATTCCCGGTTTCCCATTAGCAGTAGGAGGGCCTTCTAGAAAGATGAAAGGCGCACCATCTCGGCGCTGTGTAATTGATTTCTGGAAAGTTTCTTGCTCTCTCCAAGCATCAATCAGCGCTTCCTCCAAGGCGACGGGATTGAGGTCTGTAACGGTGTTTGGTACGGCCATGCACTCTCGGCGAACCGAGAATCTCTCTTCAAAGTGCCTAATGATGATAGGTCACAAATAGAATTAACAATTGCTTCCACCATTAGTGAATTCATTTTTTCGATTTGATAAATCAATACATCAAGTAACTATTCTGATTCTTGATATCCTTCCGGAGGAGATGGTTCCTCCGTTGGCCGTCGATAACTAATCATCATCCATACCGGAATTCCGAACATAAATAACCAAATTACATCAATCCAACTAAATGTTTTGTCCTCTACGCTTGTGGTGAATTTTTCTTCGCCGGAATTCCCCTCACCTGAATTATTTTCCTGATTAGCAATTATAGGATTCTGCTCATCATCAGTTGAATTATCAGAACAACCATCATGATTGCTATCATCGACAAATGCAACCCAAGAATTAGGACAAACATCAACATTGTCCTCTATTCCATCATTATCATCATCACTGTCTTCGGTTGAATCGCGGCAACCATCCGAGTCTAGGTCTGTTGTTCCATTTGAATGCCAGTTTAATTCTCCATTCTGACACCAATCTAAAAAGTCTGGCATACCATCATTATCATCGTCATCGTCTTCATATTCATCAAGGCAACCGTCAGAATCTCTATCGGTTCTAATAGAAAGTGAAAAATTTGAAAAAGGGCAATTATCTAATAAATCTGGAATGGAATCTGCATCATCATCCATATCTTCTGATAAATCAGCGCAACCATCTGAATCGAAGTCACTGACATTGCCAGATTCCCAATTAATTAAACCAAGAGGACACGAATCCAAAACATCAATGATTCCATCTCCATCATCATCACTGTCTTCGGAATTATCCTGACAACCGTCGTTATCATGGTCAGTTGAGGTTGTACTTAGCCATCCCTGTTCACCTCTGAAACATTTGTCATCTAAATCAGGCACTCCATCATTATCATCATCTTCGTCCTCAACTGAATCTGAGCAGCCATCTCCGTCACGGTCATCTGCAGAATTAGATAACCAACCTAGCCAGCCAAAAGGGCACGAATCTAATTCATCAATCACACCATCCGAATCATCATCATCATCACATGAATCACCTAATTCATCTCCATCATAGTCAGTTTGATTTGTATTTGGCCATAATGGACAATTATCTGAGGTGTCATCAACACCATCTGAATCATCATCTGAATCTTCAGTTGAATCGCGGCAACCATCACTGTCAAAATCTGTAGTCTGGTTACTCAACCACCCTAGTTCACCAAATTGGCATCGGTCAAATTCGTCGATTACTAAATCGTTATCATCATCATCATCTTCACTGTTGTCTTTGCATCCATCATCATCGTAATCCGTGCTATTATTTGATGACCAATCCATCTGACCTAAACTACACCTATCTAAGATATCTAGTTGAGAATCGTCGTCATCATCATCATCTTCATCAAAATCTCGGCAACCGTCCATATCATAATCGCTGGTTGGATTAGATGTCCAATTTGAAACCGTGACACAATTATCCCTTGTTGCGGCAACTCCATCGTTATCAACATCACTCATATGCCAAATAAAAATTGAGTCAGGAACATTGTTACTTCCAGGTGGAAATATTGAGCCATTCATAATGATGTCACTGGCCTCAATACTCAAATTTTTTGTCGTACCGGATACAAAAACTCCGTCATTCGGCATCACTACAATGTCACCATCCCACATCCCTTCTAGGCCATGGACCCATTCAATATCCCCATGGCTTCCTATACGGGTAAGCATCATACCTTCGTAACCCCACACTTTTGGACTTAATTGAGGAATAGGGGGATTATTTGGTGAATTTGTAAGTAATGTAACTTCTTCTCCGGACACTTCTAATTGAATATTTTTTGCAATCGAACTTCCGTTTATTACCGTCACCCATTCTATAGCCCAACTATAACTTGATGATTTCATCACCCAAGTATGGTCAATTGATGAACTATAATTCCAACCATCGAGGAACGGTATGGTACCTTTACCCCCAATCCCTGTAACAAGGACTGAATTGCCCGAATCAGTATATTCTACACCGCTAACAACTCCGGGGACGAAATGTTGCCACAACCATGCCGAGCCATTAATTGAATATGTGAGAACTGAACTCTTTTCGGCGCTTCCTCCACCCATTATTTCTGTACTTATGACGACTTGATTGAATCTAGAAGTCCAATCCATACCGCGAATAATGGAGTCATTCATCCCAACAGGGACGGAAGCCGACCATACAATCCCTCCTTCGGCGGTAATCTCCATGATAAATGATGTCAATTCACCTCTTCTCGGAATTGAATGATTAAGAATAAATGTGTCTTCGGTGGCACCTGCTATGATATATGTACCTCGCTCAGTTTTATCTAAGTCAACGACACATTCAGGTCCAATCTGATTATTCATATTGAAGGTTCTATTTGTGCCAAAAGTGTGTACCCAATTATCACTTGAATTAAGAGAAATGCGAGCGATAAATCCATCAGCACTACCCTCTGATTGAAACTCCTGCCCATTTATTGACCAACTTCCATTAAAGCAGCCAACAACAATTACTGAATCAATATTCACTGATACTGTAGCTCGTATTTGGATAATTTCCATATCCCATTGTGAGTTTATCAATGGTGGTAATTCTGTAAAACTCATGTTTTGCTGAATAACCCAAACCGCGCTAAATTGACCCAATTCAGTCTGCCTCGCTATAAAAGCCCCATTGTTACCTTCTACACTATTGCTTGGTATTGAATCCCAGCCCATTGGACTTTGATGATGTCCTGACACGAGAATACCAAAGTCATCCTTGGCAATTTTTCCAAAATGAATCGTTGAATTAGGACCGAACGAATAGAGACCATCAGTATTGCCTTCGGGACTTTTTGTGAGACTATCTTGAATTCTATTATTAGATGAATATAGTTCTGATTCTTCATAGTTGAGTATTGGAAGAAATGAAATAATAAATATCAGCAAAACTGTAACAGGATATCGGATTAACTTTCCCATTTAATAGACCACCAATTGTGGATAATGATAATTTACCTGACTAATGGGAGATGTATACATTTTGTCCCATGACCCATTCGAGTACGATACATCACACTTTGCTTTGAATTGGAAAAAACCATCAAAACTAATTTTGGAGTAATTCCAAACTATTGATGTTGATCCTTCCATAGGACCTGCTGGCATCGGTAAAAGCACGGTCATTCTACCAGTCGAAGGAAATTGGTTCACATTGCTGGGATTATTTGATATCCAAATCGCTTCCAAGTCTGGATTGACATTGTTTTCTTTAATTCTAGTTGAGAAAAATGCAATAAACCAATAGAAGTTCTCGCCTGATTGACAATGGCCCATTTTATTGGCATTCATGTATGGGTGGAGAAAAGAGACTTCAACTTCAAAATAAACCAAACCTGCCATTCCTATTGTAGAATTTTGAGGACTACTTAATGAATACTGTCTCACCGTATAAGTTTTATAGGCATTAATTGTTGAATTCGCAAGATTACCCATCACTATTGTACAATAATCCGGATCTGAGTATGGCTGGTTTTGGATACATTCGGCAGACCATCCAGTGGAATTATATTGAGTGGGCAGAGTTGCTAACTGAGTCGGATTTGATGAATTATTTGCTATCCATGTCGCAGTGGAATATGTTTTGTACCAATTAGCGATGTCAATCCCCCTGAATATGAATCTTTCATTAAAAGAAACCGAAATTGTAATATTTGATGTATTAGTAATTTTTGATACGTGAATTGTGCTTGAACTGAGCTTGAACCAATCTTCTTTATTCGGAACCGAGATATCGAGTTGGGGATTAGTTGATGGATCATAATACCTCACAAACTGAGTTGGTGGATCTGTTCTGTTGTTTCCCCAACAATTTCCGTTTGGGTCCCAGACATGTTCAAAAGAATCTGTTAGTAGGGATTGACTGTAATTTGGAGTCCACCGATTTGAAGATGTACTCTTAAATAAAGCAATTTCAGTCATGACTGACTGACAAAATAATTGTGATGTGGTGAGTTGTTGATGGCCCCAATTTACCCAATAAACATCATCATAAAATGTTGGTAAAACATCACAGGGAGTGAATGCTGTCAACACTTGACCACTAATTCCTGAAAAACGCAAGCCCGTATTATAATCATACAAAGGGCCCTTAGCCGCGTTACCTGGGTGGCAAGAAGATAAATCCCCTATTCCTGTTGAAGAGTAAAAATAATCACCACCCAAATTATCCGTGAGATAGGTCAAAGGGTCCGAGCCTATCTCAACACTTTCACTGACCTGTGCTTGAAACATCGGTTGGACAAACATTGTTCCAGGCTCAAGATTTTCACTAGGAATAGAATAATTAAATGTCATTTCTGTAATGTTTCCTAATGATTCACTATTCAAATGAATAGTAAATTGAACATCTTTTTGTCCCATAAACAATAGTTCAACAGATACTCCTTCAACAAGGCCAGTTGAGAATGATTTACCATCACAACGATGAATAATTCCTTCTATTATTGTGCCTTCATCTGAATCACCTTCTTGATTCCAACTCATCAGTAATCGTTGGGGAAAATCACAGTATGTGGTGAACGAATATTGACTAGAAGACTGCTGAATATCTTGAATTTCTAACAACTGTTTGGATTGCCTGCTTTCATCTGAAATCAAGGGTGAAAATAATACTGAGGATAGGAAAAAAATGACTAGCCATTGTGACTTGTTCATCAGTTATTGCTTAATTTAGATACTATTTAATATTTATCAAAATTGGGGAAAATTAAATTGAGGGCTGAATTGAAGGTTACTAACTCAATTAAATAAAAATGTACAAAATTGTTCTTTTCAGATTCAAATTTAATTAGATTATTTATTTTGATAGAATCAATTTAGGATTGTCATTAGTTTGTTATAAACTATACTGAAAAATATAAATTTTAGATACAAAGGCACTTCAAGGACGAGGTGTTGGCAAAGTCATGGCAGAAGTGGTTAACCTCGCAGTTACTGGGATGACCTGCATGGGTTGTGCGGGTAGTGTCAAGACAGCTTTGGAAGAAGTAGATGGGGTTGAAACGGCGGAAGTTACCATTGATCCTGGCAAAGCCGTTGTAACAACTGGGGCAGATGTTTCCCGCGCAATTCTAATTTCAGCAGTTATGGCAAGTGGTTATGGAATTGAAGGTGAAACTTCATCCGACTCAGGATTCAACTGGGGCGATGGCGCGGTTTGGAAACAGAGTGCACACAACACGAAATGGTGTCTCATCGGTTGTTCAATTGGTGACTTTG
>CAZXZO010000040.1:6722-8619 GCA_964645485.1 uncultured Candidatus Poseidoniales archaeon | reverse complement strand
TGGATTAAACTAGACATAGATGAATCTCAAGAGAATTAGGAAGTGAAGAAATGAGTGATGAAAGCAAAAATGAAACGGTATGGGGCGTTACAATTCTAGCATTGATGATGACTCTGTCAGCAAGCGTGATGATGTTCGGGGGTCAAGCTACTGAACTTCCTAACGAGGATAAAGTAAGTGCGGCTGCATTTCATCAAGACGGTTATCAGATTCAATATTCTATGGATTTTTTCCGCGCTGGTGTGTGGGATAATGGGGATAAAATGGTTGTAAACGATGCAGTCACTTCAAGCGAAGGAGTCACGTATATTGTAGGTACTATGTATGGTGCAAATTGGTTATTTGATGGCATATCTGGTTCTACTGCGGATGTAGAAAAGGGATTCGTTGCTGCGTTAACCTCTGCTGGGGAATGGTCTTGGGTAAGAGTTGATACATCATCAAGTGGCACTTCAAGTTTGAATGCAGTTGATTTGACTAATAATGATAATTTGATTGTAGGTGGTACTTTCATCAGTGAAACAAGTTGGCTCAATACAACAGGTGGACATGATCTGCTCTATGGTATAGGTTCAGGTAATTCACCGTTTGCTTTCAATATGGGTGGGGATGGTGAAGTAACTTGGTTAGAATCATTAAGAGGCTCTGCTAATCGATTAAATAATGCAGATTTGAATGACATAGTTGTTAATGGAGATGCAGCTTATGCAACAGGGACCTCTCATGGAGTAATGTTTTGGCAAGATAGCAAACAAACGATTGGTGACTACTTCGGAGATGCTTATGTGGTAAAATTCTCAATTCATGATGGTTTGGTATCACATGCAGTGGATAGTTGTACAGAAAATGACGATGATAACGAGGATGGTAACGGATACTGTAATTCAGATGTACAGACAATTCCTCGTGAATCTGGGGATGCGATTACAGTTATCAAAGATGGTTCACTTCTTGTGGGGGTATCGTACGATAATGTAACTACATTTGGCACCAGTTCAACAGGTGAAATGAGTGAAGCCTCTGACCTTGTCGCACCTCATTCTGATATTGCAGTATGGAAATTGAGTAGCGGATTATTTTCTGTTGATTTTTCAACATTTCAAACAGACCAATCAGATATGGTAGTTGGTATAGAAGAATTAGAGGATGGGAAGTATTACTTGGCAACAAACGCGAATGGATTCCAGGGTAGATTATTGGAAATAGATGTAGATTTACAACTCACTCAGACTAACATAGCAACTGGTGGTAATTTAAAAATTCTTGACATTACTGTTGATTCAGGTAAACTTGAACTTGTAGGATTTGGTGCCGAGGATATTGATGGAAATAAATTCATATTCGAAGGGCAAGCATATAATCCAACCAACAATGCTTCAATGTTTGTAGCTGAATATTCAGATTCTGGTTTTGAGCACGGTCAAGCGATGGATTTACCGCCGACTCAAAGTGGAGAATTTTTATTCCCACCAACTACTACTAGTATTACATCACAGAATGGTTCAATTCGTGTTGTCACGGTATCATTGCCTGTTTGGGTTTATTCTCCAACTTCAGGACTACAGATATCATCACAGCCAAAACCAATAAGTTTTGGTGGGACTGATACAATGGTGCGTCCTAATGTTGGAATTGTCGGTCATTTTGAATGGGATACAGACCAAGATGGAATTCCAAACAGATTGGATAATTACAACGATAACATTGACCCCGACCATGACGGGCATGCTAACGATGTAGATAATTGCCCTAATGATTGGAACCCTCAACAAGATAATACCGATAATCAAGACGATGGTGGGGATGCTTGCGATGTTGACGATGACAATGATGGTGTACTTGACGAAGATGATAGTTGCCCATTAATTTCTGCTGGAGATTTAGATGAGAATGGAGA
>CAZXZO010000040.1:0-6622 GCA_964645485.1 uncultured Candidatus Poseidoniales archaeon | reverse complement strand
ATCGCTAAAAAGGATAGTAAAAAGGTTAAGAAAATAGGTGGCTCAGATCACTACTTCAAACCAGGAGTTGAGCGTCAAGGGGCGATGTCTACAGCAGCAGATACTGCGCTAGACGATTATGTTGAGGATTGATTTCAATTAATTCCATGCTCAACTTTTGACCAATCCACGAGCCACAAGCCCAATTCCAATCATCGCAAGAAACCATGCAATTTCAGGTGTCAAGATGATATCGTATTTGTATGTGATTTCTGTTGTTTGTGATGTGCCATCAATTGAATTCCCTGCCACAAATCGATAGTCCCCTCCAGAAATTGTCCAATCAATTTCACCAGAACTATCGGGGCCACCCTCAAAGAATGTCAAGTCTTCAGTATCACACAGTAAGTAACCTTCACCGCTATTGACGCATTGGTCAGCGTCGCCAGCATCAACAATCCCAATCCAAGCATCGGGTGAATCCCATTGGATGACAAAATTCGCCACAATGATTCCGTTTACAGCGTTAGGAATTGGAATATTTTGTTCAAGCATAGCTGATTTGTCACAGAAATCCAATCCAGAAATTCCCGTTGAGCAGGATGGTACATCCATGCTTTCAGTACCCTCGCCAGAAAAACCAATGAAACCAGCAAATATCGTAACAACCAATATCACAGAGCCAATAATTAGGGGAATCAACTTCATGTTACTCAATTATCTACGCACTCCTTCACCTCTAAATCACTTTTTATTGTTAATTTTCATACCCGCAGGTTTGAGATAGATGGTGCATTCCCCAACCCATGGGCGAAGCATACGAGGCACTGATGGTGCAAATGCGAGAGTTGGATGTAATAGGACAAATCAGTGGATTACTAGGTTGGGACCAAGAAGTCATGATGCCACCTAAAGCTGCAGCAATGAGGGCTGAGCAACTAGCATGGTTGTCTAAGGAAGGGCATACCCGAATGACCACACCTGAAGTTGGTGCATTGATTTCTGCTGCAGAATCAGAAGTCAATGGTAGCGAAGTGGAACAGGGTAACATCCGAATTATTCGTGACTCCTATGATAAGGCTACAAAGAAGCCAACAGAGTTTGTTGAAGAAAAGGCTCGTCACACCTCAAAGAGTATTGTTTCATGGACAGAAGCAAGAGAGAAAAACGACTTCTCACTTTTCCGCGACGACTTAGCAAAAATGATTGACATGTCACGCCAATTAGCCGGTTACCTTGGCTATGAAGACAATCCATACGACGCTCTTCTAGACCTTTACGAATCAGGACTTTCTGTTGCAAAACTAGATCCATTATTCCAAGGGTTACGAGATTCATCAGTACCACTCATCAAAGCAGTTTCAGAATTAGAGAACAAACCAGATTGTTCATGGGTTCACAAGCATCCATGGCCAAAGGCCTCTCAAGAGGCTCTCAGTCAAGCGATTTCAGAAGCAATCGGATTTGACTTTCAAGCAGGGCGCAGAGATGAATCAACCCACCCGTTCTGTGGTGGCTCAAATCCTGATGATGTACGTTGGACAACTCGTTACGACGAGAAAGAACCCTATGGGGCAATTTACGGAACCATGCATGAGACAGGCCACGCGCTGTATGAACAGGGTAGGCCTAGAGACCTTGACTTCCAACCAGCAGGTGAAGCAAACGGACTAGGAGTCCACGAGAGCCAAAGCAGATTGTGGGAAAACCAAGTTGGGCGCTCTCTTGCATTTTGCGAATGGTCTTTCCCAATGTGGCAGGAGCACTTCCCTGCTAATTTTGAAGGAGTTACCCCCGAAATGTTGTGGCAGGCAGTCAACCAGGTTGAAGCCACTTTAATCCGTGTTGAAGCAGATGAGGCTACTTACAATCTTCACATCATGATACGCTATGAAATCGAGAAGAAACTAATCAACGGCGAGTTGGAAGTTGATGACCTTCCTGATGCTTGGGATGATATGTACGAGGAATTCCTTGGCATTCGCTCCACGACACGCACAGAAGGCGTATTGCAGGATATTCACTGGTCGTTTGGTGCGTTTGGTTACTTCCCCACCTACACTCTTGGTAACTTATACTCAGCACAGTTATTGCAAGCCGCTGAGAAGGATATTGGCAGTATTGATGAACAGGTGCGAAGAGGTGAATTCACCCCTCTTTTGGATTGGATGCGCACGCACGTGCACGCGAGAGGCAGCATCCTTGAGCCATCAGACCACATTGAGGAAGCAACAGGTGAGCAACCGAAGCCGGACGCATTCGTTGCCTACTTAGCAGACAAAATCGGCCGTCTATACGGCGTGTAATCGCCTGAGTTCATTCAGGATTTTCGGCGCTGTAATCGAAGGTACAAACCTCGTCGCATGTGTCAATGATAATTCCAGTGTGAAGGAATTCTTTGACCATCTCGTTGACATCTTCAATCACAGCAATCTCATTGTGTGCTTTTCCAGCATCCCCTAATGGTGGAGGTGAATTGTCTTCTGGCATTGCATCATATCCACCATCCCAATAGACAATTGCAGAGCCTGAAATCGGTCCAGCCTGTTGTACAACTCCATATGGCAATCTTGAGGAACTGTCCAGCACAGGGATTCCAGCAGTCCTAGCAGCCCGGTCAGATGAGATCCCAGGCACCTGCGCATCATTCACTGAAATTATGGAGAGGAAAGAGAATGGCTCAACAACTGAGTCATAACCATCATTTGCAAAAGAGAGGAAAGTCTCTGGGTCAGAGCAATCCCACATTTGTTGCATTACACCTAACAACAAGGCACGGTCATTGCGGTCAGGGTAGGCTGCTGAATGGGAGAATAGTTGAGCGAAAGTGGCGAAGTTGGTTGAACGCTCAACAAATGTGGAAAATCCAGAACCCCCAACCCATAATGCTGCCCTATCAATATCAGGTGAAATCGCTACCACACTAGCGCCGTAAATACCGCCAAGTGAGTATCCCATGTAGTGCACATCAGTCGAGTTGACTAAGTTGGTTCCATCAGAATACATTTCATCGAGGTCAGAGCAAACTCCCTTGAATGTTCGAATCATTGCCATCTTGTTGATTAAAGCCTGTTCAATTCTTTCAGCTTGATGTTGGAAGTAAGAAGGGTCTATCATACCCAAGCCAAGGGTGTCAAAGTCGGACGTACTCCAACCATAGAGGTCGGTAGCAACAAACGATACTTTGTATTCCTCTGCCCAGCCACCTAGGTAGTTACTAGTCCCTTCTCCGGTGCCCAAGAAACCATGGCCAAATACCACAAGTGGACCACTTTCATTGAGGTCAGCAAGTACCTGTGGGATTACCATTGTGAACGGTATTTCAGAATCTTCAACATATTGTGGTGTTCCATCATCTCCCCTTACTATTAGTGAAGGAGGATCTTGTGATTCAAGGTATTGTGGGGCGGTAAAAGTACCACGTATTCGGCGATATAGTTTATCATCATCCCCATAATTATCCTCACTTGAGGTTACAGTGCACCCAATTCCATCTTCGCCTAATCGTGTAAGTGCGTCAGAGCGCATTGTTGAGATGTCGCTTAGAATGGATTGAGATGAAGCGGTGTGGAAAACCCATGCTGCTTTCACATCGACTCTCTGATAATCTAGGAGTTCAAGTTCTCCCAGTAAAGATTCGATTTCTCCGCGTCTTGTCTCGATGTCAGTTGATGTTGTTTCATCACCATCAATGATGGCTTGCATTGCGGCAGAAGGATTGATTGGTTCACCCGACAAATCAGATAGTCCAATGAATGCGACACCATATGTTGTATTGTAGTCAAGTGCTCCTAGGGTGCGCATGAATACTATTGTTGCAGATGGGTTAGTTGCTCGCTCATCTAGTTCAATCCAGTGAGCAACTCTTTCACCACTGTTGAGATTAAGCAAGACAGTCGCATGCTCTGTTGAGAGAGAATTGGCGATTGTGTGTTGGTTTGCAATTCCAGTCAAATTTGGTACTGTGGTGAAAGCCGTCATGATTTGAGTGGAAGGACTGAACCCATCAAAGCGGTTCAATCCTGAAATCTCTACGTGTGAGGTAGTACCAGAATTGGGAAGTGTGTTGGTTCCATAGTTTACTTTGTAACCGGTATTAGATGAATTGTCAGCGCTAAGAAAAGCGTTTGAAGGAAATGGCAGCATACAGTGGAGAGGATTTAGGTTATCACAACCATCTTTGTTCTCAACTTCAACGGGGCTGATATCAATAAGATCAGGTTCCGTTTCATCAATGTCAATATCTATTTCATTCCCCGATTCAAAAATACATCCAGAGAGGAGCAGACCAAAAGCCATCAGGATTGCAAGAGTTTTCGAGTGAGTGGTCTTGTTCATGAGACTAAGCCATAGAGACTTGGTGATAAAGTATACTCAATGGAGATTATGGCCCCGGTTCAGCCAACTGATGCGAAGTGACAAAGGGCGGGGCATCCACCAACGCCTGTGGCCGACATTAGTGACTACGCTTGGTTTGTGCGAGATTTACCCGCATCAACCGCATCTGTATTACTAGGAAAATCCCGTCTTTATGCAGGTGATTGGGATGGCAATCTATGTTGTTGGAGCGACCAGGGCGACCTTTTGTGGTCTACTAAAGCCGAAGATAGGGTTGAACAAATGTGTGGAGCAAGTGAAGCAAAACCACCATTTATCTGCGTTACTGCCGGTAGCAAAGTGAACTGTTTTGATGTAGCAAGTGGTGAAGAGAAATGGAATCATCAACTAGTCGGGTCATCAGATTTAGTCGCTTGTTCTGATGATGGTAATCGAATCTTAGCAACATCATCTGTTTACGAAATTGAACTCAATGACTTCATTGAGTCAACATGTTGGCGATTTGATGGTGATGGAGATATTATCCGCCAGGACACATTTGAAGAGAGGCCTTGGCATCTTATTTTAGACAGGTCAGGGGCTGCTAGGATGGGTCTTGGCCGTCCACGTTGTGGATTAATTATGCAGACCGATGAAGAAATCACCCATCATAATTTGGCAGAAGATGACCCTATTTTGTGTGGTGCAACTGCATCAGGAAAAACCGTTTTCGGGCACGCGTCTGGAAATATTTCCCTTCTAAGTAAAAATGGAAAAAAGATGAAATCTCTTTTTGATGAGTCTCCGGAAAGTGTTCTAACACTGCAATCAGATGGTGAGGTGGTAATCGCTGGTGGTGATGACGGAATTGCCCGAGCAATTTCTTGCAAAGGAGGCGAGATATGGTCCTTGGACCTTAGTCAACCATTAGATGAATGTGCGATTGGATTCGAGATATCGGGTGAGAAGACCTGCTGGGTTGCAACATGGAATGGCATTCAAGCCACCCTTCAGATTATTGGTTCGAAAAGCGGGAAAGTCCTTTCAGAATTTCAAAATCTACCCCGTATCCGAACTTTGGCAAGTAGAAATGACAGAGTTGCAGTAGGAATTGATGATGGAAGAGTGATGGTGTTTAATCAGGAGCTTTTTTCCCGCCGGATCTCTGATGGAGTTAGTGAACAAGTTGGATTAATTGATGATAGTGAATTTTCGGGAACTCAAAACCGTCTTTCGTTACAGGAAAAATTGCGGTCACTTAGGAAATGAGGACATCAAAATCTTGTTCTTCAGCCGCATGTTAAATTTTTTATGACGTTAGAAAATTACACTTGTATTAGGATTTAGTTCTAGTGGAAAAAAGGGTTACTGAGTTATATTTCCGGTTGAAAATGACGAATCCAACCGAAAGATTTATTGACTTGCGGCCCACACGGAAACGTTGCTACTCCTGAGGAGTGGTGGGGATGGCTCGTCCAGACCCCGTGCCCGTCTGCCGGCGTGGGCCCCTCGGGGGTAGAAGTCGGCCGCCAAAACGAGCAATCGTGGAGGCGATGGCTGGACTGGAAATTGACTTCGGTTGATAGAAGGAAAGGTCTTGCAGGAAGTGATGAGCACCTCGGTGCAAATCCGCCAAATAGACAGGGGGGAGACAACCTTCGGGAAGTCAATCCCAATAAATTTGGTTTGATGATTGAGGAAGTGTTTCAGGCTTGCCTGAGATGTGAAATCGGTCATTCGCTTTGGACAGGGAATCGAGTGGACACACGATGACCGGAATCAGAAGTAGAAGATGGAAGGTGTTGGAAAACAACTGAAACCAATTGTGGGAGATTGAGGAAGTCGAAAGGCAACCAAAGTTAACTACGGATGGTGGAAGATGTTGGAAGATAGCCAAAGTCAATTATTGAAGACGAAGGAAGTCAGTCCGTATCTTGAAGAACTGGACAAGGTGAAGATGGAATCGACTTTGAAAGAAGGAGATGAAATCACCTGCACTTAGGGAATCAGTGGGGTTAGGTCACCTCCTTGCCTGCTGTGAAACTAGGATGCGGTGAAGCAGAATCTGAAGAAGAATCGAAAGAGGATTTGGAAGAGGAAGTCAATCCGTAGTGGTGGAAAGAAGGCCTCGTGTCAACTGGAAACCACAACCAGCGGAGGCTGGTGAGTGGGAGGAAGTCCTCCTCCGGAACGAAACCCACTCACCAGTTCTCCCAATCCCCGTTTTCTTCAACGAGATAATTCGCTGTCGATGTCTTTCCTATTCTAACTGTTACGCAAGGCGAAGCACCGTGCGTGGCGGTTTGCCAACCTATTCTTTTGGGCC
>CAZXZO010000039.1:0-9468 GCA_964645485.1 uncultured Candidatus Poseidoniales archaeon | reverse complement strand
TTTCCTTGGTATCCGCCTCGGCTACCACCACGACCAGCATTAGCAGGCCGCTTTGTTGGGCAACGATTGCAAGTATCGCGCCACGCGAAATTGTTATTGCGACATTCGGGGCATTCCCAATCGTTTCCACCTTGGTTCTGATTACCACGGTTTCCTCCACGATTGTCTCTTCCCCTTTGGTTGCCCCGATCTCCACCGCGATTTCCACGATCTTGACCGCCTTGCCAACCTCCACGCTGGTTATTTCTGTGTGTTTCTCCACGTTGTTGGCGTTGTTGAATAGTAATAGTCGCTCCACCGATTGAATTCACATCGAGATCTTTCGCAGTTGGCTTTACGTGAACAAGTGCAGCATCCACTCTGCCGATAACAGAATCTACTCTGCCAAGATAGGTTCCCTCGGTCGTTTCAAGGGCAGTTCCTAGATGAGGTGCTTCACCAACAAAAGAAACCAGGAGGCCTCCCTCATGGCTCTCGCGGTCCAACTTACCAGAGAATTCCATAGTTCGGGCCGGTAGCCCACCTGTTTTGAGTCTTGGCATTCAATTCCAATGCCGAATTGCCACATTTGATGGCTGAACAGAGTGTCGTTTGAACCTATTAAAATCAGTCTCTGCGGCGTGATGCAGCAATTCCTGCACCTAATAGCGCCATCATCGTCAAGCCAATTCCAGCAGCTGGCAGTCCAGATTCTTCCACTGCTGGCTTATTGGGTTCCGTGACTACATCATCAATGACTTCGAATAGGAAAGTATTGTCAACATCTTCGGAAACACTTGTACAAACTCCAGAATTATCGCATGCTTCAACGGTAACATTGTGAACTCCTTCAATTAGCAGGTCAAATGGTATCTCGTCGGTTACCCATTGATTTCCAGAAACTGAAATTTGGCCGGCTTGTACTCCATCTATTTTCAGGTAGAAACTAACTGCCTCTCCATCAGGGTCAAAGTATTGTCCTCGTAAAATGTAGTTCGCACTAATCCATTCCCCACCGGTAATTGTTACACTTGGAGGAAGGCTTAATTTTGCCAAACCAAGGTCATAGTCGTACTCAAATGGTGCCATCCCGTCTCCATTCGCACTGATCTTAACGCTTACATCTCCCGGGATTAGCGTTGACAAACTTAGAACCATATTTGCGGCAGAAGTGTCCATAGACATACTATCTGCAACCTCAACATTGTTTTGCATCAAAGTCACACTTACTGACATGCTTGCTGGTGCGTCTGAGGTTGGTGTCAAAGTGAAAGAGATGTCTTCCAGTGATGTGGCACTGTCCACAGAAACTGACATAATTGGTGCAACAGAGAATGTTCTTGCTCCGCTAGATTGACCACTGCTATCAATCGCTTCGCAACTAATTGTTGTTGTAGATCCATCTGTTGGGGAAGTAACCATCCAGTGATTTGCCTGTGATTCTACAAGACTCCATCCGGCTGCTCCGGTACAATCTACATCAAGCATTCCGGCTCCCAAATCATCGCTGTACCAAGCATTGATGTCCGCTAAGTCAACAACATATTCGCTTTCACCAACTGCTGCTACTGGCAATAATTCACCTTCAGCAGGAGCATCACTATTCCATTCTGGAGGATTGTCTACCTCGGGTGGTGAAGTTGTGAAATCAATGAAATAACCACGCGCCGCAGGCCAGTCAGCACCATCGTAAGTGAAACGGCGGGAGAAACTTGTACCATCATTAACCGCAGTCAAAGAGTAGTCCAGGTCACCGAAATTGGTGTAGGATTGGCACTCTTCACGTGTGGTGTAAGTGACTTGGTAATCGTCTGCCTCTTCATCATCTTCGTAATAAGTCTCATTGCAATCTTGATTTTCATAAGAGTCTGCAACCCTGAGTGGGCTTGCCTGATTTGGGAAAATATATTCAAATTGTGCGTTAGTTAAGTTTCTGCCAACCATTGCAAGGGTGAAATCGGATGGATCAATCATTTGGTTAAAAGTGACAGAAGCATTGAGGTAAATTATGGTATCACAACTATGTGGTCCACATTGGCCTTCATTTGCAGGTTCATTCGGAATTTCTTCACAAGTAGGACTTCCAGACGGTCCTCCAAATTGGTCTTTACAACTGCGCCTTTCGGGGTGTCCTTCGGGGATTAGATTTGTTTCTTCTAAAGTCATGCCATCTTTAACCCAAGTAGCATTGTTCCAGTTTACTCCTTGGCCACCTCGGTGGGAAGGTCCATCTCTAAATCCGATCCGAGTATAAGTTTGGACAACACAATCCTTTCCAACTGCTTCAACGCCATCTTTCTCGTCTGTAGAAAGCCAGCCATTTGCTCCGCCTGCTAAGCCCTCAAAAAGTCCGTCTAAATCATTTCTTAGGGTTGTAGTGTCAGTGCCATTTACCATCGCCTTTGCTCGTACAAAACCTCCATCCCATTCGTCGTTAATTACAACGGTAAACTCGGCGTAATTGTAGTAAAACATATCTTCGAATGATATACCTTCACAATCCGCAGTTGGTTGTCTTCCGCTGGTAGAGTCAAAAGTCTCTATTCCCTCAATCTCTTCGGTTGGTTCATTAGGTTGCATACATAATGAAAGTGATGAAAACATCATCAATACTGTCAATAAAAATGCTAAGCATAACCTCACGTTGCTAGTCGCCATTACTTCCCCGAGAACGCGCTCAGTGAAAGAGGGTTTTCCTTGCTGACACTTAGTGTCAGAGATTACACTGAGTTAATTTATGATGAGAAACCACCATAAATTTCGCTATTTTGTAGTTTTCACAACTTTTTTCAAAAATAGTGATGGCAAATTTCAATAAATTGTGCAATTGTTAGGCTTATACTCAAGATTCATGGTTTCAGGCGCTTAAATCTGGCCAGAAATAATGCGCTTGGAATCAATGACCAAAGCAATGCAGCACCCCAAATGTAGGAAGAATTCATGGATGGTCTATCCTCACTAGAAAGATTGTTTTCTAACAATAGTTGGTACACTCCGTTAGGTGAAAATAAGTCAACCATTTCACTAAATCGATTGTACTCAACCGACTCTAAATTGGTGACATCAACCCCCATCAGTGAAGCAATTATGGCTGTTACCAATAGCCAAATTAGGGTGAATAACATCCAGACTCCAACGCCTAGAGTAACTGATGAGCCCAAATCCTTGGCAATGCTAGATGCAAGCAATTGAATACAAGCATACCAATAAATCACTAAGGCAGTCGGAATCATGAAGTAAACAATTTCACCAACAGAAGGCCACACATCCATTTGAGCATAAATCAAAATGATTCCAAGTATACACGCCAATGCGGTTGGGGTAAATACTGCAAACCACAATCCTTGTAGATGAGCGCGCGCTAAATCGGTGCGGTCAATAGGTTGAGATAATTCAATGGCTAATTCTCCAGTTAGTCGTTTACGACTTATACCATCAAATCCGAGTAGAACAACTCCTAAAGTTGATGAAAATAGGACAAAGAGGCTGACTAAAAACAGGACTTCGTAAGGTGTATCCATCTGTAATTGTGCAGTAACTGCTGAGTTCGGGTCTGATAATCCCCAACTTCCACCACCTATGAAGAGAGTGAGTAAAGCGATGAGGGCAAACATTCGCGGGCTACGAATGTGTTGGCGCGCCTCAAACCATGAGAGCATGAGAATCCGTTTTTCTCGGTTCAGCCTATTCATCTTCCCCGACCTCCCATGTACGCACCGGAATCATCGAGTCACTAGAAATTTCAAATCCAATTTCATCTGCTGCTTCTCCAGTAGCGGCTGCCAATAAATCTTCAAGGCTAGGAAGTACTGTTTGGAGCAGACTAATTCGGCCACCTGCCTCTTCAATGGCGCGGAGGACATCGTGCTTTTCGTCGCTAGTCCAGCCATCATTTCGATGTAATGCGAAGCGCCATTCTTCGCCCTGCCACGCTTCGCACATTTCCATTGTAATTCCTTTACCAAATGAGCCTGCTGAGGGTGGACACCATCCATTTCCGGCGATTAGTAGTGAAGGTGCACATCCAAGAGCTCTTTCAACGTCCTGCAATGAGCCGTAAGACACCATTTGTCCGCGGTGCAGAATCGCTAACGAATCTACAAATAATTCCATTTCTTGCAAGTTATGACTACTGACAATGATAGCCACACCGCTATCAGCGAGATTTCTCAAAAGTCGCCGGAAAGCCGCTTGTGCAACTGGATCAAGTCCATTCATAGGTTCATCCAATAACAAAACATCAGGGGAACCAAGTAGAGCACAAGCGAGTGAAAGACGCTGCCGCATTCCCTGACTCATATTTTCTAAAGGAGTATCCATTCGACTTCGCATTCCAACTAGTTCGAGTAATTTTTCAGGTGAATCACCTTCCCCGCGCATCGTCACAATTCTTCGGAGTGCTTCTCTTGGAGTACTAGTTCCAGACCAATTCACTCTCTCCGGCATTAACCCGATATGGCGTTGAGCATTTGCCCAACCCAACATTTCTCTGTCTTGGCTTGAAAGGCGAACATTTCCCGAATCGTGCACGTTCAGCCCAGCAATAGTGTGTAAAAGTGTGGTTTTCCCAGCCCCGTTTGGACCGATGAGACCCAAAATTGAGCCAGAATGTACATCTAAGTTGACTTTGTGAATCCCCGCACCCAGTTTTTTCAACCAAGGCTTTGGCCAGTTTCTGAGACGGTAGCGGAAAGTGACTTCGGAGAGTTGTAGCACTGGCTCACCTCCGCTCATGAATTTGAATGATGGCTGGTGTTCTCAAAAGTGCCGCCTAACACATCGTCCTGCAAAGAGGTTTATGCCACCCGCCTCTTACATCGGCTTGAAGGCGATGACTTTGCTGTTTTCACTGCTCACTTGGCTTGCACCATTGGTGCTAATTTTGGTGTGGCAGTGGAGTCAATGGCAAGAGAAGCATCCAGAAGTCCTTTTCAGCGATTGGTTACGTGCCGACCCTTACATTGTTGGATTGCTGATTTGTCTGCTTTTCCTATGGTTGATACCGCTTGGAATTTGGGTGGTGCTGGTTGGAGGCTTATTGGTATCAGCAATATTAGCGGTTAGAAGTGAACAGCAACGCCGCGAATGGCAACAAAGGAGGAATACTAGAGCACTTGCAATCATTTTTGTATTGATTATCCAATTATTAGCCGGATTCATTCCTCCAAGCACCCCGATAGGTGAGGCGATTTGGGGCCCTCCATTAAGTGAAGACCAAGAGAATGCACAACCTTGGCCTGCATCCGAGCAATATATTTGGGTATTAGCAGATGGAGCAATCGTTGTCGAAACTCATCTACAAGTTCCAGGTGTTTTGAATCCCATGTTGGCGCCACCAGGTGTGAAGTTTGCATCCGATATTAGTGGAGCGAAAGAGGCTAGGTTTCAGGAAGCCGCATCCCTAATGGATGATTGGACTGGCCCAAATGCATTTTCGCTCTCACCAATTCATAGAGGGGTAGTTCATGATTATGGTGAAACTAATCTTCTGTATACGCATGATGATATCATGCTCGATTTGTTCGGAATGCACCCCTCTGGGGAGATGATTACAGTTTGGATACCAACTTGGGGCGGCGAAATTCATCTTCTGACTATTATCAAGATGGGGCCAGACCCATTTTTAGGAAATCCGGGTGCCCAATCCTATGTTGATGATTGGCTTTCTGCCAGTACAAATTAACCGCCAATGTAATCTTAGTTAGTATGGCTTTTTTTTGAAAGTTTAGGGCAACCTAATATTTATTAGGGCAACCTAAACCGTGCGACTCAATGGTATCTGATGTCTTGTGGTCTGACATTTGGACCGGGGCTTAATTGGTATTAGAGAACCATTTAAAAATATTCAAGAGGGATAAAATGAAATTGATGATATTTAGCAAGAATTGTATCGTCGTGTTGCTGTTATTGACAACAACATTTGCAGGTTGTATTGGAGGTGATGACTCGCCAGATGATGTCATCCGAATCGCTTTCACCGTCAAGGATGATTATGATAATTCAGAAGCCAATCCACAATTATTGGCTGATTTCATCGCTGAACATAGTGGTTACACTGTTGAATTGTATCCAATTGCAAATGAGAACGCTGCAATTGAGGCGCTCAACTTCGGCCACGCTGATGTGGCATTTCTCGATGGTGGTGCCGGATTTGTGGCTTGGAAGAGTCATGGACTCGAAGTTGTACTTGCCGACCAGAAGGATGATGGAAGCACCTCCTATACCGCCGCTGCCTGGGTATTGAATTCTTCAAATATCACCACTCTTGAGCAACTTGAAGGTAACAACTCTTGCCACACTGGTTGGCTGAAATCGGCTGGTATGCTGATGCCTATGGGATACATGATTGGCAACGGTCTTGTTGAAGTAGAAGGGCCAGAAGATGAGATAGAGTCACTGCGTACAACTATTGAGACTCATTTTGATAACACATCGATTCCAAGTAGCGGAGATTTGTACTATGGTTATTCTGGTGCATTCAATTGCATGACTCAAGGAGTTGGTGACGTTGCTTTCGCTAAGACTACATCTTACGAGGACCATTGCGAAGGAAATGACTGGTGTCTGAACCGCGATGAATATCGAATTTTGGAACCACATTTTGGACAGGTCCCAAGTCATCCAGTGATTGTCAATCCTGACGATGCAGGTGAGAAGCAAGATGCACTCATCTCTGCACTGATTGCATTGAATACTGAAGAAGGCGGGACAGCCATTCTTGGGAATGTCCTTAACACACCTAGACTAGTTTCGGTGACTAGCGAAGACCATCTCGGTTCTTATTCTGATGCAATTTCGAACATCCCCGGAATTACTGCTTACTTTGCTGAGAAATACAATGATTGACACATCAGAGAGTGAAACTGATGTCAGAGCCGATATTGTCTATTTCCAATGCCTCCATTGGTTTTGAACAAAACAATCCCTTACTCGAAGCGGTGAATATTGAAATACAGCCTGGCGAGATTATCGGAATTACCGGCCGTTCTGGAATTGGAAAGACTAGTTTATTGCGAACTATTGCTGGGCTAATTCCGCCTCTAGCCGGAGAAATCGAGGTTTCCCGTAATGTAGGTGAGATAGGATACATTCCACAACGATTAGGGCTAATTACCCATCAGACTGTTGGCTACAATGTGATAATGGGTGCTCTGCCAAGGGCAACATTTTGGCAGTCACTGTTCTCATTACCAAGTCAAGAATATCGTGACCAAGCTCGCAAAGCGATAGAATCCGTCGGTCTTTCAGAGAAAGTGCTTGAACCAATCAGCCTGCTATCAGGTGGGCAGCAACGTCGAGTAGCCATTGCGCGTTCAATGGTTCAACAACCTACAATTCTGCTTGCCGATGAATGTCTTGGAGAACTTGATGCTGAGACAGCAAAAGGAATCATTTCACTGATTAAAGAACTCGTCAAAGAGCAGGGTACTACGGCAATTATTGTCGATCACAATTTGCAACGAGCGAGTACTTTCTGTCATCGTGTATTACAGATTAATGGCACTCAATTAGAGGAGGTTGAGGAATGAAATTCGCTCAACTTATCAGGAAACGACCTCGTTTGTTGCTTTATGCATTGATTGCAATTCTCGTAATCATCATCTCCCAATCACTCGGTCTAAATCTAAATAATCTTAGTGAGGCTTTTGGAAACCTTGGTCTATTGTGGCCTCGACTCTGGCCTCCTGATTTCAGCGTAGTCACCCAGAGGGCTGCCTATTCATACAGCAGTTGTAATTGGCAAGCAGATTGGATGTGCAGCCCTGCAGTCCATGGTTTATTTGAGACCATTGAGATTGCCTTCTTGTCAACAGTATTTGGCATGATTATTGCATTACCTCTGTCAATGATGGCTGCCCACAATCTTGCTCCAGTGTGGCTAACACTCATCATGCGTCAAATTCTCGCTGCTCTTCGTGTTCTACCTTCTCTTGTATGGGCATTACTTCTTGTGATTCTCTTCGGGCCAGGGCCATTAGCAGGTGTGCTTGCGATGACCTTGTACACTATTGGATATCTAGGGAAATTACAGTATGAGGCTCTAGAGGGGGTGAGTCGCCATCCCCTTGAAGCGGCACGAGCCATGGGTTTGCCAGGTTGGCAAGTTGCACGATATTTCGCTCTCCCTGAGGCCAGTAATGCTCTTTGGAGTCAACTGCTTTTCATGTTTGAGTACAATATCAGACACGGTTCCATCATCGGTTTAGTTGGAGCAGGCGGTATTGGTTGGTATTTATCCAATTATCTCAGTGTCTACTCTCAATATGACCGTGCCCTTGCATTAATTCTCATAATTTATCTAGCAGTTGTGCTTATTGACCAGATATCACTCTCACTACGCCACCGATTCATGGACAGTGAGGTACACGCACCACGAGCACGTTGGCGAGAGGTAATCCCATTCATCCAAAAGAAGTAGTTCACAGTTCAGCACTGATTCGAATGGCACCATCATTGTAGTGAACGTAGATATTGTGTGGTATCTTTGCGGTTAGAGCAGCAAGTGCCTCTAAAATTTCGTCTTCACTAACATCAAAAGCTTCTGCAGCACGCTGACTAGACCATGGAACAGACTCGAAGTCAGACTTCCTAATCCACTCAAACAGACGGCGCTCTAACTGAGACAAATCTTCCATTGCCATGTACCTCGGAGAGGCATCTCCCCTTTGGTATATTTGATTGAATATTGTGGAAGTGAGGAGTCAAAAATGGAACTCACAGACTTTGCTCAACCATGAGTCTAACACATTCTTCAGCAGTAATATCACCGTCTAATAAAATGTTTAATGACTCGATAAATGGGGCAGGGCAGCCAACTTGGTTTGCTCGCTTGCGGAACATCCGAGCAGCACGGACTCCTTCAGCAACCATGTGCATTTCTGCTAAACCTTCTTCCAAGGTTTTGCCTTCACCGAGTTTTTGTCCAAGGGTCCTATTGCGGCTACGTGGGGAAGTACTTGTAACATACAAATCACCTAATCCGGCTGGTCCAAGTGAGGTTTCTTCTCCCGCACCGAGTAAAATCAACAATTTTCTTCCTTCGGCAAAGCCAATTGGCACTAATGCGGCTTTCAGATTATCGCCACCAATTCCGTCGCGTAATCCATCAACGATTCCACAAGCAAGGGCAATTGTATTCTTGAAAGCACCCCATAATTCCGCTCCAACAGGGTCGTCGGCCGCTTTGAGGACGAGTGAATCGGTTGACAACCTGCTCACAACTCTTTCAGCGACTGAGCGGTCGTGAGCAGCAACCAACGCGTTTGTTAAGACCCCACGTGCGACTTCTGGTGCAATAGTTGGGCCTGTTAACACAACTACTGGATTTGAAAGTTCAGCCCCATGTAGTCGCTTCTCAATTGCGGCTGAAATTAGGCCACTATCTCCTTCTTCTTCAGGAGCGATTCCCTTAGCGAGGTCAACTAAGACATGAGATGGTCTGAGGTGAGGAAGAAGTTGGTCAACTACTGAGAGGATTACACCAGATGG
>CAZXZO010000038.1:6891-9824 GCA_964645485.1 uncultured Candidatus Poseidoniales archaeon | reverse complement strand
AAGAAGGGTAATGGTGAAATGGGACGGGCTACACCTACTTATTGATGGGCGAGATGAAGATGGCAAGCGGACTGCTGATGGCAGTGCTATTTTTGATGGCAATTCCTGCCACAATGGCTGATGTTGGCGATTCTAAAATTATGCAACAATCAAGTGAGCAACCAAGTCACGAGAATAACACGTTCCACCTCTGGGGACAAAGTTCAGGATCACCGTGTTGGGGTCACTTCAACAATACCGATGATGGCAGCGCCAATGACGGATACGCCGAATCAACAAGAGCAAGCGGAAAAATGGAGGTTGAGTGGACCTGTAGAATGGACCCGCAACTAAAGGAAGATTTCGCCCTTGAAGTGGATTCTCAAATCGACGTTCATCTAATGATTGATGTTAGAGGCAATTGGGAAAACGGCCAAAATAATTGCAATGGGGATTGTGAAAATCTCAACATCTCGCTGATGAAAGGTGGCTTAGAAGTTGCCCGATATGAATACACAACGATGAGCCAAGGAGAAAATGAAATTGCTATCTCCTTCCCAGTAAATGAAACTCTAGAAGTGTGGGATGATGCTACTGATAACCCTGCCCTTAGAGTCAAGATGGTAATCTATGCAGATAGTGGTATATTCTGCCTTTTCGCCAACTGTGATGCTCAATTCAGAATGTATTTCTCGGGTCAAGATGAACCACAATATAACGGAACAGTTGTGTTCCCAATTCTCAATGATACCGCTGCTGAAGATATACTCGGAACAGGTGATGAGGGTGGTGCTGTGCAGGATGAAGGATTACCTGGATTTGGAATCTTTGCTGCTGCTAGCGTACTTGGAATAGCCGCTGTCGCAAAAGGCAGAACTTCACGCGAAGAGTGATTGTTTGATGGACTGGATTTCAGCCATTATCTCCTCTTTATTTGGAGCTGGCGAAACTATTGAAGAAATCCTCGAAGAAGAGTAGTTCACATTGATGAAATCGTTTGACTGATGGCTTCTGCATTTAGTTCACAAGTGGTAGTTGCCCCATCAGAAAGTCGCTTGATTGTGACTTCCCCAGACTCTAAATCCCTAGGACCAACTACCATCACAAAGGTCGCTCCTGAAGCATCAGCCCACGCAAGTGACCTACCGGTTTTTCGTGAACGTAATTCTAGTGATACAGGTTGTCCGCTCGAGCGTAATTCACCCACCAAAGGTAGTACCTCAGAATTTTCAACATTGAAAGGGATAACAACCAAAGTACCTGGGCCTGAGTTTTCCCCGGGAACCACTTCATCCGAACCTTCATTTTGAGCTTGTATTTCCAATGCTAAGAGGATTCTGTCAAAGCCCATTCCGAATCCACAACACGGGTCAAGTTCGTCCAAATCAAAGAGGTGGAAGAGACGATAAGAACCACCGCCACACACCTGACCTTCACCTCCTAAAGATTCTACTAGTATCTCAAAAACCATACCTGTGTAGTAATCTAAACCACGTGCTACTGTTAGATCCACGACTAATGATGGGGGATTTGCACCAAGCCCATTTAGAGCGCTCAACATCTCCTCTAACTGGTCCAGTGATTCTGACTCAACACCCATACTTGAGATAATTTCGCGGGCGCCAGCCAAAGTTTCAGCCCCGCCATTAAGTTGTGAAAGTGTCTGCAATTTTTGCACTGCTTCTCCATCTATTCCAGATGCTGCAAGTCCTTCAAAATCGCCTTTGTCAAGTAGGCGCATTGCTGCCGATTTTGCATCACCATTCAAACCAAGATTGTCGAGGATATCATTTAGGATTCCAACATGTCCGATTTTCAGTTGCCAATCTTTGAGACCGGATTTTTTTATGATTGCACAAGCAACTGCAACCACCTCTGCCTCTGAGAGTGGGCCGGGGGCCCCGATTAATTCGCAGCCATATTGCCAAAATTCGCGGTAACGACCGCGCTTAGATTCCTCATATCGAAAACATGAGCCAAAATATGAGTAGCGAGCGGGTTTTGGGATTTGGCCTCGCTTTTCTGCAATCATTCGCATCACAGGCGCCGTTAATTCCGGCCTAAGAGTCAAATCTCTGTCACTTCTGTCTTTGAAGGCATACAATTGCTCAATGATTCCGTCTCCAGACTTAGCAGTAAACAGTTCGAGACGTTCAAAAGTAGGTGTTGCAACACGCTGAAAACCGTAGCATGAGGCTACTTCTTCACATATTTTTTCGAACGCTAGGCGTCTACTCATTTCCGCAACGCCGAAATCGCGTGTGCCACGCGCTCGCTCAAACATGTAGCGAGCCGCACGCCCATTATTCTTCAATTACCCCCTTGTTATGAGCAAAAATGAGTCATTCTTCTTCGAGTGCATCAAGGAGCGATTTGTCAAACTCTGGGGGAAACGCAAGCCAGCGGAGGAAAGCAAAGTTAACAAAACCAAACAAAACTGTGTTAATTGCCCAAGCATAGCGATGGTAAATTAGTAATTCTTCAACCAATAAATGGAACGAAATCGTAGACAACACTAGAATTGTTGAGTAAATTGTGGCTGCCCACTTAAGGCTCTGCAGATAATTTGCTGCGGAGCCAAATGTGAACCGATAATGAGCATAGTGGCATTCAATCTGACCAATTAGAATGCACGCGGCCCAAGCCGCTTGAGGCCTGTACTCATCAGAGAGATTTATCCAGTAAAATAATTCGTATATAATGAAAGCAAAAATTGAATTGAATATCCCGACAAAATTGAATGTTATATATTCGTTAATCATCTTCTTGGGTGTCCAACTAACGGCGACCATTCTATCATTCAAGGAATCCATTTTGACTTTCATTTTACGCCCTGGTGCGCCAGCAATTTTTACTGCACCAGCTCCTGCTTTCTTGGCACCAGCACCAGTTTTTGAGGCGATTTTTACTGCACCAGCTCCTGCTTTCTTGGCACCAGCACCAGTTTTTGAGGC
>CAZXZO010000038.1:5607-6791 GCA_964645485.1 uncultured Candidatus Poseidoniales archaeon | reverse complement strand
ATTTTTTTGGCATTTTCACGCGTTATTCTGCGTTTTTTCTCCAATAATCTCACTCCCAATCGGGCCAATCAATGTCGTCGCTGATATCATCAGAAGTGGCTTTCGGCTTGAGTTCTTCGGGAAGAGAGATTGAGACCTTTAGTGATGCTGGAATTTCGTCCTCATCCAAATCGGAGATGAATTCATCCGCTTCAATATCTGGGACTTCAACTGAATCTGGAATCTTCTCAAGAAGAGCAATCTCTTCTTCACTTCGTTGAATCTCATCTGCCCCACCCAGTGGGCCATCAGCGGTTATACTCTCATCAGCAGGGTTTGACCCATCAAGGCTAGAAAGAGCAAATGACATCGCCGCTCTACTTGGGGACATTGCCTCAATTTTCTTTCTCTCCTGTAGTTCGACCATTGCTTGTTGACGCTCGTGCTCACGCACTTTGGCTTCTTCACGAGCAAAGGCTTCCCTGGTTTCACGCTCTTGTAATCGGCGTTCTTGCTCTGCTTTAGCTTCCCTAGTTGGTCGGTCCCAACGGCGCCAAAAATAGTAACAAAGAGGGATGGCAACTAGGGCAACTATGATGCCCCACATTGTCATCTCATTCAACTGCATAGCCCGCCCAATCAAGTCATACTCTTGAATCAGCCGACCACTTGGCTAGCACTCTAGCAATATGTGGTGGTACATCTGTAGCAAGAAGTCCTGGCCCAAATTCAAGGGCTGTTTGTACCCCTGCCTCGCGCATTACAGCACAGGCCAAACGGGCTGCTGGCCATGGTTTCATTCCTTGAGCAAGTAAGCCTGCAATCATTCCTGCAAGTAAGTCACCTGTTCCTCCTGTAGCCATTCTTGGATGACCTCCTGAACACTCGCAATAGCGACCATCAAGACCTGTTAATTGGTCAACTGGTCCAGTCCGAACAATAACGCGGCTCTCCCCCGAAACACCCTCCTCAGACAATGCATCTTCCGGTTTTGTATCCCACAACCACATCCTCAATTCACGTGCGTGAGGTGTCGCAACGCCAAGCAAATTTTTTGGCCATTTACCATTATCTAAAGCATAAATAGCGTCTGCATCAATTACTGCGGGGATTTCTAATTCAGCCAATTTTTCCAATAATTCCCTAGTTGCGTCCATGGTTTCTTGCTTACGCCCTAGTCCGGGTCCAATCAATACCGCATCAAA
>CAZXZO010000038.1:0-5507 GCA_964645485.1 uncultured Candidatus Poseidoniales archaeon | reverse complement strand
TTGTTTCCTGGCCCACACAATAGCAAAATCTCGCCCTCTGAAACCATTTCAGCAGCCTTACGGGCCAATGCTTTTCCAGCAGCACCCATCAATGTTGAAACTTTAGCACCGAGAGCTTCGGCATTGGCATCAAAGACCGCTGCCTCACGCCAATCTAGCAACCAACTCACAGGTTCACCGAATTCCACTCAAACAGTGATGTGTCTTGAATGCACCCACTCAAGCAAGTTCGGCATCCATGACTTCACCATAGACATCTTCCCAACCCTCGGGAATCTCTCCAACCTGAACAATTTGAGGGTCTTGTCCACCGGGTAAAGTGTCAATTGATACATCTGCACCTTCGGGAACATTTCGGAATAGAGGGGCATCTCTCATCTCCCAATCGCTTCTGTTAAACAATCCTGTAATCCAGTGACCTTCGCCGAGATAAACTGGTCTGCGGGTCAACACATAGTCATTGAAACCAATAAACAGCGCCGCTACAACACCCCAGAAAACAAGGATGATTCCTGCACCATGGGGGTTAGAAGGATTGAACGCGCTATACCATGGGTCAAAGGAGGAAATTAGGTCTCCAAAGTATGACACAATGAGAACTGTGAAGAGAATTGGGAATGCGAAATACATGATGAAATCCCAAGCCCTTGGAACCCATAAATCGTTGTCACCTGTATTGATAAAATCGTCTCTGAATCCAGACATTCCATGCTTAATGAATGAGGGAATCCCTCCCTCAATATCACCTGCTTCTACCATCCCACGCCACTTGATGTAGCCATATTTCCAGATGCTGAAAGCAATGAATAATCCACTAAACATTAGTCCATAGCCCCAAATGTGGTCCTGAACTTCAAGGAATGCTGGGAATGCAACTCCTTCTGAATCCAACTTAATCCAAACAAATGTACTTGGCAATCCAAGGAGGAAAATTGCTGCGGCAGTGAAACCAACTGCCTTATTGCGCTCGATTCCATGGTCAACGAAGTTTCGTACACACAGTTCGACAGTTGAAATCATTGAGGTAAGTGCCGCGAAAGATAGACCGAGGAAAAACGCTGTCATCATTACCCATCTACCTCCAGCCCCACCAGGTGCTTGAGCGAAAACTTCTGGTAAAGCCAAGAAAGTGATTGCGCTACTGCCACCAGTTACAACTGCGAGTGGGTCGGGTGAGGCTGCGAAAATTGCTGAAAGTACAGCCAATCCTGCGATGATTGAGATGCTGTTGTTTGCCAATCCCATTGTTGCAGCATTTAGCACGGTGTCCTCATCCTTGCGCATGTACACTGCGTAGGTTATTGCCATACCCATTCCTGCAGAGCAAGACCATGCAGATTGAGAAAGACCGTTTATCCAGGTTTCTGGTTCAGCCAAAAGATCCCACTGGACACTAAACATGAAAGTTGCACCATCAAGTGAACCGTCTGAAAAATCCATCCACAATGCCAAAGCAAGAGTTGTAAAGAGCATGACGAAGAGTGAACACATCATCCATATGTTCACCGATTCAATCGCTTTTGCACCCTTCCAAATTGCCATTATAGTAATTGCAATAACAATGAATTGGAACATTATCACTTGGCCTGGGTCGGTTAGGAAGGCATTCCAAACCTCAACCGTGTCAACATTTGCCAATCCATTGGTTGCTCCAAGGGTGAAGTACTTGACACACCAACCTGCTACTACAGCGTAGTAAAATCCGATTGCGGTTGAAATCCATGCTGTCCACAGACCCATCCATGCAAACTTTCGGCCAACGAAAATTCTGAATGCACCAACTGTTCCAGTTCTAGCGCGTTTACCGATTGCAAATTCAGCAATCACCAACGGAATTGACCAAATAAATAGGAAGAAAAGCCAAGGAATTAGGAAAGTCCCGCCACCATTAGCCCCTACCATTCTAGGGAAACGCCAAATGTTTCCAGTACCAATTGCTGCACCAATTGCAGCAAAAATCAAACCTATGCGGCTGCCGAACTCGTCACTGCTTTTTTGCAAATGAATCACCTAACCTTGGGCCTCTTTCTTACCGAGTTGAGGCTCCTCTTTACCACTGTCCATCATGATTTTCAGGGCTACTCCAAGCCCTCCCCAAACAGCACTAACGACTACGAAGAATAGTAAAAATGCACCAATAATGCTACCAAATGGCGCACGATATGGGAACGCTGCTTCGTAGTATTGTCCGGCTTCAGGATACTCAAATGGATAGGTTCCTGATTGAGTGCCAAGCATTCCTTTGTAATGCAACTCACCTGACAGGTCGTCGGGTACGTCAATGTGAGAGACAATTAGTGTTCCATTTGCCCCGTCGTTCAAAACACAAGTTTCTCCTGTTTCTTCTTCAAAACCTGAGTCTTGCCATGAGTGCTCTATCCAATCTTTGGGTGAATAATCTGATTGAATTCTTGTTGGAGTAACGACTCTCCACCTTACGTGACTAGAGTTCACATCGTTAGACCATGGGAAAACATCGTGGACACACATGTAAATTGGAATTGGACCAGAATCTGGAACCGTCATGTTATCAGGTGATGTAATCCATTGAGCACGCTCTGCATTTTCAATACCTATACGAGCTCTTTCAACGGGGTTGTCAGCGATTTCTAGCATGTAAAAAGCGACTCCAACATTTCGTACCGCAATGTGTTTGATTTCATCAGGAGATTGATGGAAAGCAGTTCCAATCTCAATTGTATAACAGAATGAGCCATGAACTCCATAATGCCAATCACAGAAATCTCCTGTTGTTGGATACAAGTCACTTGACTGCATATTTTCATACATAGTCATCTCAGCCATCCTCGCCCCGTGATAAATCAATTCAGCCTCATCAGGTGCGGAACACCCAGTACAGTGACCCCATGGATAGAGAACTAATTCGGAGAACGAATGCCAAGTCAATGTTGCCTTGAACTCACTAGCCCCATCGCCATTATCGTCATTCATCTCTGTTAAATCTTGGATGAATAGAGTTTCAGGTTCAGAGTTACCCCCCCACCAATCTTCGTCAATTTGACCGTCTGCATCATCGTCTTTCCCATCAACATGGTCTTCGTTGAGTTTGCCGTCACCATCTTCATCATTGGTGTTGACTGGCCCATTGTAAACATCGTTATTGGGACCACTTGCATAACACATGCCGGGGAAAAGTGGTCCTGTAGCACCTAGAGGAGCACCCCATTCAAACTGATAATTTCGATTTAGGTCTACCCCATCACACCCTTCGTCAACCTCTTCATCGGTATCTGGAATAGGTGTAATTCCTGTTGCGGTGTTATCACGTAGATTCTTTCTCCATCCACTTGTTCTACAGTTTTCCCAAGCGGTTTCTCCACAGAACACTTCTCTGTCATAGCGATTGCCATCAACATTCAGCATTGGAATTAAATAAATTTCACGAGTATCAATTAGGTCTGTTATCCAGCCCTCATCAAAATCCTCGTCAACTCCTAAGTCACCTGGGCCACAGGGAATTCCATCTCCATTGGAATCTTGATTTGAGGCGTTTAACCTTAGACAATCTCCATCGTCATCAAGCACTCCATCGCCATCTGAATCTCCCCATGGGTCTTCGTCGTATTGGCCATCCCCATCATTGTCTATTCCGTCCATGCCGTAATAATAAGCAACGGTTTCAAGGAACAACATTGGAACTTCATAGGACATCCACTCTCTTGCATGATGATTTCCTACCAGCATTACGTCAGGTCGGTCAGCATAGTTTCCTGAGTCTCCCACGTAACTATTGTATTCGCCACCTTGGACTCCTTCTTCACCACCGGTGATTTTCATCCATGGGCTTGCGTGACCATAGAACCAACCTTCGTAGTTATCTATACTCATCTCGTTACCACGGTCGTTGGTTCCACCAGGCATTCCTTCGTGGAATTCCATAATATCCGAATTCTGTTCAGCAAGTTCTTGCATTCTTGCTTTCATGCTAAAATAATCGTGATATTCGTTGAATTGCGTTGCATCATCACCATACCAAGGAAATACCTGATAGATATATTCTAGCGACCATAAATCCTCTGGCGCGGCATCCTCTGGTTCCCCTTCTTGAGCCATTGCGCCAACACTTCCAGTGAGGACTAATGAGTTGAGAAGAAGAAGAGTTAGGAGTATTGCCTTAGCGTTCCGCATCGTTTACACCGAAGGTGTCCACTCTGCATTCACTCTTGAATCAACCGCCACGATGTAGAGTCAATAATTTGCTGTAATCGTACAATTTAATCTTCAATTGTTGGGGAAAATCAATCGTTGACTTTTCAAATGATGGGCGCCCGGCCCACCACATGGATGCCTTTATCCAATTAGTACCCGGCTGGGATAATCTTGTATTTGGAGTACAAACTGGAGTTTTTGCCGCCCTGTTTGGGATTTTCATTGTTGGTATGATTGCTCGCCAGTTGACAATGTACATTCTTCCACATATGCTTTCACAGTGGACCAAGGATATAGACACGGTCAATGAATTTGAACTCAGTGCCCGCTCTTCATTCGGAGCATCTGCTGCTGGATTGGTGTGGTGGAAAGCAATTGAATACTTAGCAGCAGAAGCGGCTGAACCAGGGTCCGTTATTTCTCTGCCATCGACCTATGAATTTTGGCTGACTGCAATTGGTGAAACTACCTTCATGGTAGGTGCAATGTTCGGCCTAATGTGTATGGTTGAATTAATTCAATTACTCGTCATTTGGTGGGATGAGGATGGTGTTTTAGATGGTACTGAGAAAACCCTCATCTCCGCAGTTGAAAGCATCTTGAGATTTGTTATCCTAATGTTCGGTATTCTGGCAATTGCGAGTGCTTTCGATTTCAATTTAACCACAATTATTGCAGGTCTTGGAGTAGGTGGATTAGCCGTTGCTTTCGCCGCCAAGGACACGATTAGTAACTTGTTTGGAGCGGTCACACTCCTACTTGACCGGCCATTCAAAATGGGTGACTGGATCAAAGTTGGAAACCTTGACGGTGAAGTAATTGAGGTTGGAATTCGTACTACCCTCATTCGTACTAGCGCTGATACGGTAGTTACTCTACCAAACGCATCTTTAGTACACAAAAACATTGAGAACTTCGGAAAACGAAGGTGGCGCAGATATCAACCCACTCTATACCTAGACCTAGCAAGTGACTCAAAGGCAGTAGAATCATTCTGCCGTGGAATTGAAGATTTGATTCGTAAAAATGCAAAAACTCAGAAAGAAGATGATTCCTATGCACTTGTATCTGCGATTTCCAAGGATTCGATTGAAATTGGAATCAACCTATACTGGAATGTCAGCGGTGGACTTGAAGAAAAACAAGAGCGTGAGAAAATCCTGATTGACATCATCGGCTTAGCTGAAGGGCTTGATTTAACTTTCTTCGAACCACGTATCCGTCGCACCGGAGAGTGAAAGATTGGCAAAAATGGTCTTGCTTCGTCACGGGCAATCGGTTTGGAATGCAGCCAACAAATTCACCGGTTGGACTGATGTTGACCTCTCAGAAATAGG
>CAZXZO010000037.1:0-10321 GCA_964645485.1 uncultured Candidatus Poseidoniales archaeon | reverse complement strand
ACTCCAATCATTGCGTTCGGCCCTTAGGGCCGTTGGGTTCATTAAGAGATGTTAAACAGACTTTCAATGAGGCGTATGTCAGATACCGCTAACTTCGGTGATTCGCACATCTTTGATGGTGTATCTGAAAGCGGTCTGAACTCGAATCAACAAGAGCGATTAGAACAGATTCGTTCAGCAGTTGAAATCTCACGTGAAGCGGTAAAAGCGGTCAGTATTACGGCTGTTGATATGTTGAAAGAGATTCCAGCTTTTATGGCTGGTCTTGATTTTGAAGCAGAATTAGTTAACCCATTTGCCCATATCGAAGCACCCATTTGGGAAGAAGAAAATGTACCTCAAGAAATGATGGATGCGGCGTATGCCTATTGTGAACTTCTAACTCGTAAAGAAGCGGGTAACTTCTACCACTCTTTCAAGTATCTACCAGATGAACAACGTAAGGCAATGTGTGCATATTATGCATTTTGCCGCCGAGCAGATGACATTGCTGATGGCGATTATGTGGATGTGTTCCCAGGTAGTGAAGGCGCCCAAGACCCAGAAGCGAAGGAGTACCGAGAAAGCCTCGAGTTGTTGACTGGAGACAAGAGTGTGTTAGACGCACCAACATACCGAGACAAATTAGCCCAACTATTCTTTTTCCGCAAAAAGTTGTCCACCGCCTACAATTGCTACGCATCTACCGACCCAATTTTCATGGCTCTCAAAGACACTGTTTCACGATTTGATGTTCCAAGAGAACACCTTGATGACTTGATTTCGGGAATGGAGGATGACCTCTATACTAACCGTTACAGAACATTTGATGACCTGTACAAATACTGTTACCGAGTTGCTTCCACTGTCGGACTTGTTTGCATTGAGATATACGATTATGATGACCCATTGGCGGTAAAATATGCTGAGTCATGGGGGATTTTCATGCAGATGACAAATATCTTGAGAGATGTTGCTGAAGATGCTGGTAGAAATCGAGTCTACTTGCCTTTGGAAGACTTGGAAAGGCATGGAATAAAGCCAAGTGAATTATCAGGTGACTTGGCAAATGACAAGCGATGGCACGCATTCTCTGCTGAATTCATTGAAAAGATTGAAACTTATCACAAGCGGTCTCTCAAATTGTTGCCACTTCTTAACCGCAAAGCCCGATATTCGCCAGCCGCGATGATGGCATTTTATGGTTCAATATTGAAGAAAATTAAGAAAAGAGATGGCAATATCTTCCACGGTCAAATCAAACTTTCAAAAGTTGAGAAAGTGACCTTAGCAGCAGCCATCTATGCCAAGCAGCGGTTTTTCCGTCTGTAATTGAAAACGCCCATCTTATAGGATGGGAGCAGTAAGCATGAAACAATGAATCCAAGCCGAAAAGAATAGAGGTGAGTAAATGAGGGTAGCAGTTCTTCTTGATGACAGATGTCAACCAAAGAAATGCGACGACCAATGTCATGCCTTCTGCCCACCAGTTCGCAACGGTCAGGAATGCATCGTTTTCCATGAGAAAACAAAGAAGCCGATAATTTCAGAGCAACTTTGCATTGGCTGTGGAATTTGTGTTAACAAATGTCCTTTCGATGCATTAGTAATTCAAAATCTGCCAGAAGAATTGAAATCTGACATGATTCATCGTTATGGAAGAAATGGATTCCGACTTTTCCGCCTACCAGCCCCGCGTGAAGAACAAGTTGTGGGTATCCTAGGTCAAAATGGGATGGGGAAATCAACTGCGATCAACATTCTCTCAGGAGGCATCACGCCTAACTTGGGAGATTGGCATATTGAAGCGGCTGAGTGGGACGAGATTCTAGGGAGCCTACCAAAAGGAGAGTTACGAGATTACCTTGAACTAGTGGCTGGCACAGGGGTTAGGGTGGCTCTCAAACCACAATATGTTGACCATATTCCTAAAGCGTTCAAGGGTCAAGTCGGTGAATTGTTGACTACTGTTGACGAGAGAGACGCATTGGCTGAAGTGACATCTGACTTAGGAATCGACCATTTGATGGAGAGAAATTTGCCTCAACTTTCTGGCGGCGAATTGCAGAGAGTTGCAATCGCCGCTACATTATTGAAAGAGGCGGATGTATATTTCTTTGATGAGCCGTCTTCTTATCTTGACATTTTTGAGAGAATGAGAATCGTCAAAATATTGCAAAATCTTTCCGAAGGAAAAAGAGTCATCGTGATTGAGCACGACTTGGCTATTCTCGACGTTCTGTGCGACCTTGTCCACATCGTCTATGGAACTCGGGCGGCTTTTGGAATCTTCACGCCTGCCCGTTCAACTAGAAAAGCAATCAATGCTTATCTTGACGGATTTTTGGTTGAGGAGAATGTACGGATTCGCGATAAACCAATCTCTTTCGTAAGAGGTTCAATCCGTGAGGAGGCGGTTGGATTACCAATACTAGAATGGGGAGATTTGGAGAAAAAACTCGGTGATTTCAAACTCACAACTGGTACAGGCACATTACATGAAACGGAAGTGGTTGGAGTCGTTGGACCTAATGCAACTGGGAAAACTACGCTAGCCAAGATATTTGCTGGTGAATTAGAAATGGACGCTGGATGGTGCACCATGGAGGCAAAGGTTTCCTATAAGCCACAACACATTACTGCCGAATTCCCTGGTTCTGTACGTGAATGGCTAGATGCTGAAATTGGAAGTTCTTGGCATGTCGGTGAATTTCAAACTAGAGTTGTTAGACCACTAGAAGTTGACAAATTGTTGGAACTTGATGCATCTCGTCTTTCTGGGGGGGAATTACAAGCGGTTTCGATTGTAATCTGCCTTGGAAGAGATGCTGACATTTATTTGTTAGATGAACCAAGTGCTCATTTGGATGCTAATGCAAGAATGGAGGCCGCTAAGGCCATCAGGCGAACCATGGAATCTAATGAAAAATCAGCGATGGTGATTGACCATGACATATATTTCATTGATATCGTAAGTGACTCTTTACTTGTGTTTGAGGGTGAAGGGGGAACCGCAGGTTCTGCTATTGGCCCACTATCACTTCGCAAGGGAATGAACCGGTTTTTGAAAGGAGTGGGGGTTACTTTCCGTAGAGATCATGATTCAAAGCGACCACGTATCAATAAAGAATCCAGCCAAAAAGACCGTGAACAGAAAGCGAACGATGATTACTACTACAGTTGAGTGATTCCATCAATTAATTCCGAAGATTACTTACGAACCCGGGAAATACTTGTTCTAATTATTCGACCTGAAATTAGACTAACTACGAATACCCCAAGAATGGGCACGGTTAATTGAAAAATTATCGTACCGAGTGGGGTTCTAGTCTGCTCAACAATTGTGCAAGAAGATTCACCGTTACTGTTAATTTTTGGCTCTTTCACTAATGTTGCAGTTAAATTTGTTGGGGGTAAGTTCCATTGTCTAATGACATCTGAGCCGGATAATTCATACTCCGTTAGGTACACAAATTCACCTGATTCCAGTTTTCGTCCATCAATATTTGCAATTCTAAGAATTGAAAAATCAATGTTTTGATGCAACGAAAAACACCCCTCTTTCCCTAGTGTAATTAACAACCCGTCAGATTCAGAAGTAAAGTTTTCATGAATAGTATTTGAAGAAATAAAGATTGTGTCTTCATCCAACATATCTATTGTATTCAATTGTCTATCAGTTGGAAACTCCAGATTCAAAATCTCAACATTACTAAGATTCACATCCGTCTTTGCTAGAAAAGTGGACCATTCTAAAGATTTCAAATGAATAGGAACTCCTTTTACATTTTTTTCTTCGCGAGTTGATGGTGCTATGATGTAAATATTATTGTCAAAGTGCGTTATATCAGCGCCAAAAACATTGCTATCAAATTCCACAATTCTTGATGTGTTGTACTGAATGGTACCATTGACATGGTAGTTGGCAACTACAATCCTGTTCTCATTATCACGAAACGATCCATCAGTAGTTGCGAAAACAGTGTAAAGTTTATCACCCACAAATTCTAATGCCATTATATCTGAAATAATTATCCCTTGTTCAGAATAATCGGGTCGCGGAATAGTAATTATTGATGCTTCCAAAGTACCGTTAGCCGATGGTGTAAAGAGGATTGTCATCACACCTGAATGTGAATAATTGGTTGTTTCTATTCTCTCACCACTATGTAAAATTATGTTTCCTCCCGATATTTGTAACAACGCAACACTATTCCCTGACTGAAATTCATATGGATAAGGAGGCAAACAGAAATATGATTCTGCCACTATTATTTCTGCAACAATCTCAATATGATCCTGATTGATTAATAATACATCTAGACCACAACCCTCTCCATCAGGGTAATAATCATAAGTAACTGGAAGTAAATACTTGTCATAATCTGATAAATATTCAATAAAAGGTGCACAAGATTGGCCTAATAGGTGATTTGGTAGAGTAGGGATTATCTGAATTGATGTTTCAGTAGAATCCTTGGTGTCAATCAAGAAAAAACGGTATGGGAGATTATTTGAAGAATTCTGAGCAGTCTCATTTGGCCATATAACCGAATTTGTACATAGGGTGACCGCTAATTCATCTCCAACCAAGATACTATCATTAAAATTAGGTGTTGGTTCTCGGTATTCAGCCTGAGATAGAGAAAGATTGCTACCGAGAAAAATTGTCACAACAAGAATTGTCGCTAAGATTCTATAATCAATAACTTTCATATCACCACAACATAGAATGTGTTATCAATTGTTTCTCTATCAATAATCTTCCAACCTTCTTTGAGTTCAAGTTCGGCCATGAAATTAATTTTGTAATAACCTGAAGCACCAGAATATAGCATCACTTGACCCACTGGAATAATGGGCTCATCAGATGAATCAAATTTTGTATAGTTTCTAGATACGCTTTGAAAAATAAACTGTTCCCTACCGCCACCTAATCCCATTTTGATTTTCAATTCACAAGATTTGGAAGGAATGTAAATATTATTTACATCGTAATTATTGCAGTAAACTGTTGTGGGAGGAACGAACGATCCCCGATTAGAATTAAATGACTGACCATTATATGATTCTATTGAATTTGAATATACCACCTGTAAAGATCTGCTTTTTGATGCACAATTGTATTTATCAAAGTTTACTGATAAATAAAATTCAACTCCCGCTCCATGTGTTCGCCAATCCTTAGTTTGTGAACCGTATGGATAAAACATCGGGCCGTCAGCCAAACTACTCTTCCCCCTCAATAATGTCTTTTGTTTCATCGAAGTCTTATTTCCTGTCCCAATTTTATCACAATCTCCTTTCCCGAACTTCTTATCTCGAATATTTAGATTCCAATCAGATATTGCCCTTTTTGGAATATCGTTGTATGCATCTGGATTACTAGATTGAGGGGCTGGATTATTCAAATCGGGTGATATATCATAATATCCTTGATAATCATTAGATTTAAAGTAGGCTGTAAAGAATGCATACTGGTTCATTTGTTGATTTAAGTTTTCATCATGATACACGTATGCATATAATGTGGTTTCTCTCATCCACCTACCTAAGTATGTACCAAAACCAGCATAGTAATTTGTATTCGATATATGTATAGTGCTCGAGCCATTTTGATAACCGGATTCGTTTAATATTGTGTCGTGAGGAATGAAACTCTCAAATGTCAGATCGAAAAGAGATGGTTGATCATATTCTGCCGCATCAAGTACAACATTTACAGCCCAGTCCTCTGGGTGGAATATCCCTGCATGAGGCAATTCTCCTGTCCTATCGTCATAAATAATAAAGTTATAATTTATATTATTTCCATTCAGATTTTGATATATAGGAAATAAACAATGTTTTAACCAAATTTGAGAATCTTGTAGTCGATAAACATGCGATTGAGAGTTATATAGTGAACCTCTGTCACCAATTAAAGGGTTGATAATTAAGGGTTCAGCACCTGGGATGGTTGAAGAGACATATGATTGACTACAGTCGGGGTTTAGGAATGGAGATGCAGTCACGATTACTGGCCCATATTTAGGACAGAAAGACATACCTACACCAGAAAATTGTTCATTTGCACAATCTATTACATTTATTCCGCTTGGATAAGCCCCAGCTACCCAGCCATAATCAATATCAGATGTAGAATCGGTGTCCTCAGTAAAAATGTCGGCGGAATTAGATTCAGCGTAATTTTCGCTCGAAGCAGAAACTAAACTCAGAGATGGAAGGAAAAAAATCACTGTTATCAATAACCAAGATGTATTCATGGTTTGTTCAATTTGTATGATTATTTTAACTTTTCAGTTTGTTAAAATGCAATTTATTGAAGCGATGGATTGATGCTTAACTCATAGCCGCACAAGTATTAATGCCAGTTGTTCTACCACCAAGCGCAGGATATCTAGGTAAGAGTAGACGCCGAATTTCAGCAAGTGGCTTGGTCACATGGGAGCGTTGTCCTCGTCAATGGCATTATCGTAGAAGAATCGGACTCAATGATGCCACTAATCCTGAGATGATAATTGGATTGGTTGTTGAAGATGCTCTCTGTGGTCTTTTCATACAACGTTTTCCTGAAAACGGTACGGCGATGCCCGGGCTAGCAGAATGGGTGAACTTTAGTCGCCAAGAAAACGGATTGGGAAAAATTAGCCCCAATGACGAAGTCATTATCTCAGATCTAGAATCAATTTCACATTGGATGGAATTGGTTATTCCTTCACTGGTTGGGGAAGTTCAGAGGCTCTTACAAGTGCGTTGGGATGCAACTCAGTGGAAAGCCGCCGGCAGAGATATTGCCGAAGTCAAAGATGAGCGAATTGAAAATCTAATACGCGGAGGAATCAAATTACAATTAGAGGAAGTTGAAAACTGCTTCAACGCTGGAGGTGGGCCACATCTCAATTCTTACAGAAAAGGTGGTGACCCTTTCACAGTGCCAGCACCTTGCTGGGATGAAGAACCTGTGAAACCTGGTGAAGAGGCTAATCGAGTTGCTGCTTCGGGATTTGAAAAATCAGGTGATGTCACTATCTGGGAGGCTTGGGAAATTGCTAGACCTTGGGTCAAAGACCCAAGAATTACCGCCCCTCAAAGGCTCTTCCATCCCGATGGTTGGGCCGCTGGTGAGATGGATTTAGTTCACCGATGGGATGGAACTGTAAGAATCTGTGACATTAAGGCAAGCGCAGGAACTAGCGGATATTCTGCTGGATTAGCCAATCAACTTCGGTTTTACCAATGGCTATGGGGAATTACCCGCACCCACTCAGGAAGACCGAATAAAGGCGAAAGTGGTGGTGAACTTTCAGGCCTTGAAGGATGGTATTTGAATGGGCCACACCGAAAAATCATTGATTTACTAGACGATGAAACTCTCAAATCAGAATCTGCTCGTTGGAAAAATATTCACCAACAAATGACTCTTTCTGGACTGCATCCAACTCACCTCGCACCAGCCGACCCTGCACCTTGGTTAACCCACTCCCCGGGAGGAAAAGCATTACCTGTTGATGATGAAAAAGAGGCAAAAGCCTTGACCTGTAAACGATGTACTGCGGCCGCATTTTGTGATGGAGCACCAGAAAAAATGCAAGCGATAGCGCTTGGGGCATTAACGCCACCTGAACTCGGAAATTCTGAGAATTTGGTTGCGGCATTGACACAAAAACCACCTTGCACGATGATTTCTGAAATACCTCAACGACTCAATGTAAAGGGTGAGGTGAAGGGACAATGGGGTCCACTCTCAAACCACTATGGCGAAGAAGTACGAGGAGCAACAATTGCGGTAGGTAGTACAAATGTGACTATTGAAGAGATGGGTGCTGAATCATTCGGAGAAATTCCTTCAGGTACAGAATTAGCGTTACTCGACGTAGCCCCAGGTGTGTGGCGAAGAATGACTAGATTATATCTTGATGAACACAGTTCAATCAAACCAGCCGACGAAGTAGCAGATGTTGAATTTACTAGATTAGGATTAATTCCCACCAAGGCTAACTTATCTGGGCAGGTTGTTAGCAGAGGTGGTCACAGTGGGGTAAACGCTAGAGGGAAGCCTTGGTCAATGTCAACCTGCCACATATGGGACGGAGAATCAGTTGTCGAAGTTGTAGCCTTTGGTTCAGCAATCACTAGAACTTTTCAAAAATTAAAAGTTGGCGATATTGTACGGATTCTAGCCGCTGAATTAGGATGGAGAGATGGAGTTCCCCAAGTAAGAATTGACCAACGCAATACTCGACTTGAAGTCAAAGAGCAATAATTGGCGAACTCTTGAAGAACCTTGGCCGCTAAGAGGGAACGATGCCGGTCTTGGACCCACCAAGTGATGACCCTGTTGGTCCTTACGCTAGGCTTTCACACACACAAGCCGATATGCATCGCCGCTGTCCAAAAATGTGGTATAATCGCTATATTCTTGGATTACTAGGTGGCTCTCCACCAATTTTTGCAATGGGTCATGCTGTTGAAGGCGCATTAAATCGAGTTATGCGAGATTCTCCAGTATTAGTCCCGCATGACTCGCCATCTGAAATTTTTGATTCACCTTTAGAAGAGGTTGATATTTCAGGCACTGGGAATTTAGTTGCGCGTCCTTCAACTCAGTCAGATGCCATTTGGCCTGGACAAAATCTTCCAACTCTAGACACATCAGAATGGCCAAAAGAACGACTACAGATTACAACATGGGCTGGCGCAAGGGCCAGGATTCACTTTGAAAGGGAATGGGCACAGGCGAAAAAGGAATGGTTGGAAGACCCTAACAGGGTAGGAGATTGGGATGTTTTTGAAGAAAAACGAAAGGAAGAAGCATGCCAAATGGTGTTTGCTGGAATTGAATTCCATCTTGACGAAGTGGAAGATTGCATGAAAGCAAATGGTGGCCCAACATTCAAGGATTGGCGGGCAGGTAAGAATCGACCAAAATGGCCAGCACCAGATGGCTTTCCTTATGACCATTCAATTGCTCACCCATGTGCTGAATCGGATGGTGAAATCACTCTAGTTGAAGCATGGGAGGTCGCAAGGCCATGGTTCTGCGACCCTGATGCCGGGCTTTTTGCTTTAGCAGCAATACATCCAGAAGGCTGGTTACAGGGGGAGTATGATTTAGTCTATAGATGGACAGGCAGCCCTAGAATCCATGATGTGAAAGCAAGTGTTGGAACTTCGGATTTCTCCTTCGGCTATCCTGAACAATTAGCCACTTATGCTTACCTTTGGTGGAGTACGCACGACAGAAAAGAGTTGGTTTCAGAATTAGAAATTTGGTATCTAGGAGTACCAGTTAGAAAAAAGATCCATCTGCCTGATGAAAAATCATTACTTAGGCTTGAAAATCGTCTCAAGCCACTTCATGAGAAACTCAAAATGTCGGAACAAAATCTTGAAAGTGATTACCCAGGAAATCCAGCTCCAGTCAGGACTTTTGCACCAGGTGGGGTCCTTACAGACTCACCACCGTTTACAGGAATGGCAAGATGTGATTCATGTGAGTATCAACTTGTTTGTAGTGCTTCACCACATAAGGAAGAATTATTGAAGGGAGGCTCAACTAAATTTTCTCCAACATCAGAGGCACAAGTAAATTGCACACCAATTGTAGAGATTGACCCATTCGTAACTGTAAGGGGAACCGTTCGCGAACCAAATATGGTAAAACAATGGCCAAAGTTTGAGAAAGAATATCTTGAGTTCTTTCTTGATTTAGGTCAAGGGGAATGGTTGGCTGTTGTTATCAGACAAGATAGCCCAAACATTCCATTTGGTTTCGAACACGGCGCAACTATTCGAATTAGAAATGGGATTATTGCTTCTGGGTGGAAGAAATCTCTAGGTGCCCACAAACGACTTGACGTTTCATCAAGCGGGACCATCGAACTAGCACCAACTGGATCACCGGACGATGTGTTGTTTGAGAAATTAATTCCACAGGAGTACAACGTTCACGCCCGCTTATTCAACTTTAATCATCAAGAAGGAAAATGGGCTGCTAAATTGATTGATGATACTGGTTCGGCATCATTTCAAGTCTGGGGAGGAGATGAAAAATCACGCTTTGTCCTTGAAGGATATGACCCTGAAAGGGGTGACGAAGTTGTAATTGTGGGGGCCCAGGCAAAGGATCAATACGGCCAAATTGTACTTCAAGCGAGAGTAACGAAAACTTTTGCAACTAGGCTTCGCCCAGCACCCTAACAACACTGATTCCAAATGGATGGTTTCGACATCCTACAATTGCCAATGATTAGGCTTATGCCAAAATGTCAGGTGGGCGGTCCAACAGCCGAGATCGCATAGCCCGGTATCGCGGTGGATTCGAAATCCACTGTCCTCG
>CAZXZO010000036.1:0-11589 GCA_964645485.1 uncultured Candidatus Poseidoniales archaeon | reverse complement strand
ATTCTGTCGCAGTTGTGGTTGCTGTGGATTTAGGTCGCCTTGAGGATACCTTTCTGCCCGCGGAGAGCAAGAAAAAAACCGGTTCCGATACGATTTTTGCATGGTACGGTAGATATCTACAAGCCAAGGCACTTGGTGAACCAGCGATAAACGGAACCGTTGGTAGCCTGCTTGAAGATGATGGGGCACTCGCTGTCAACAGCGTTGTAATGGATTCACTTCGCAAGCAGTCTGATGTTGATTTTTCATCGTATGCACCGCTTTCTGGCTTGCCAAATTTCAAGAAATTAGCCGCTGAATTGGCAATCGGCCCAAGGCTTGCTAGCCTACAAGATATAGGATTACACAGCGACTCAGTTGCAACCCCTGGTGGAACTGGTGCACTCTATCTCTCTGCTAGAACTATGTTAGCGGTTGGTGATACGATATTATTTCGTTCTCGACGCTGGTCTCCGTACGATACTTTAGCAGCAGAATGTGGATTAACTATTGGAGAATGGCCAATTCTCAACGAAGAAAATGGACATGAAAAGGTAAACTTGCCAGCCCTTGAGTCAACCCTTGAAAATATCGCAACATCTCAGAGCAGAATTCTATCGTGGCTCAATGACCCAGCACATAACCCGACCGGGATTTCACTAGATTCTGAGGGCAGGGATTTGGTTCTAGACGCATTCCTAAATTGTGCTAGAAATCACCCCGAAATTGGAGTCACATTATTCCTCGACACTGCTTATGCAGTCTATGCAGACGAACCATACGGCTGGTCAGAAACAATACACAAAAAGTTCTCATGGGCTGAATGGCCCGAAAATTTGCTTATTTGCTGGGGCTTTTCGGCTTCAAAATCACACACGATTTATGGCCTTAGATGTGGAGCAATTGTGTTTCTTCACCCTTCAGAGGACTATGTCACCAGACTTAGCGAGGTTTGTGCAGTTACTGGAAGAGGGACTTGGTCTCTCGCACCCCGCCTCCCACAGTCTGCGCTAATCTCAATTCACACTAGTGAATCAGAGGCTCACGCGTGGGGGGAAGAAAAAACAAGATTGAAACACTTGCTTTCACAACGTCGAAGGATATTCAATGCTGCAATGGCAAAATCCAATTTACCCCTAATGCCATCTGATGATGGTTACTTTGCTTTCATTCCCTGTGATGACCCTGTTGCAATGGCCGAAAAGGCATCTGAATCTCAATTATATGTAGTCCCACTTAGAGGTGGAATCAGAATTGGTATCTGCTCAATTGGGAGCAATCAAGTTGAGCGGGCAGTAGAAATCCTCATTGATGCGTGGCACAGCCTTACCAAATGAGGGACTGATGTGGCTAGCAATACTCGGGCTAACATGTTCATCACGTCTTGGTTATGCATGATAATTGCGTCCGGGGTGATTTTTGCAAGCCCTGCATACATTGCAATTGGTGCACCAATTGGGATTGCGGGCGCAGTTATGTTTTTGCTGGCATTTGCCCGAGTCGAAGAACCCAAACCCATGAGCGAGAAAGATATTCGAGATTGGGCACCTGAATCTGGTGAACTCCCAGATGGGGCAGAGGGGAGCATCATGTATCGCATTGATACAACCTTAGACGAACCCGTACGCACCAGTGTTTTGTGTGGTAAATGTGGTGAATTAACTTGGCTCGATGGACCACGCCCCCAGACTTTTATTTGCCATGGATGTGACACACTTTTGTGGGACAATCCTGAGGATAAGGACGACGAAAAATGGTCAACAGATGAGCAAAAAGTTTCTCCAAACGAACTTGATTTATATCTCGACGCTGAATAATTGTGGGAAAATATAAGTTTGAGCCATAAAACCCAAATAGACATGAATTAGAAAATATTAACTAATAGTTTGGCGTCATCATGCTGATGAGAGGGCTGAAATCCGCCCCGTTATTTTTTTCAGTTTTCTTACTCTTTTCATCAGCCTTGTTACCACCGTCAATTACTAGTTATAATAATGAACAAAGGTTAGAAGTGGTTTACCATATTTCACAATCAAACTGAGGTGACATTGGTGAAACTTACAATCCCCATTTCTATAGGGCTCATTATGATACTCGTTAACCCTTTATGGTTGAATAATTCAGATGACTTTACCCAAATTAGCCCGGCTTGGCACAGTAGTTATTATTTTGAATACGATGAAGAAAATTATAACGATTCACTTTATTGGGAAAATAAACGCCTAGTTGATGATTCCCCGTTACCTCATATCGGCCTAAGAGGAAATTTTCTTCTTTACAATATAGCTGTCTTGGATGCAGACGGAAGGCCGCGAAATAGCACACTTGTATTACAAGATGGAGTTGCTCCTGACAAAGATTTAGATCTTCGCAACCAAAAACTCGTCTGTATGTTTGAGTCATCAGCCATAGTTAGGAACTCTACTGTTGTAAGCGTTATAGATCTTAATAATGCCACAACCTTTCATGTAGATTTAAATCTCTCTGGCAGGATTGTGTGTGACAACTCAAGAACAGCGTTTTATCAAACCATAGCGAATAACGACAAAATTTTCATCAACACATATAGTGACCAAAATAGTAACTTTACCTTTTCTAACACCTCCAGTTTTTATATTAATTATTTCTCTGGACTAATGGATGTAAAATATGACAATGGGTCCCTGTACTTCCTCCGAGCAATCGATATATACAACCGTACAATCTCTAGTTTCAGCCTTAATTCTGGTGAATTTTCTTTGTTGACTAAATTATCATCCGAATTCCGTTATCGACATCAGTTAGTGGTAGATATGGTGCACGGGGGGCCTTTTGATGTGCACGACGGAAAGATTGCAATTTCAATGAATGAATCACAAATTGAGATAATAGATATAAATAATCCAAACATTAGAACCAATATTAATGTGACACATCACCGCTCTATTTGGGATCAAGAAATTATGTGGTTGGAACTCGGTTGTAATAACTCTGTTTTGTTTTCTTCAAGTTTTAAAAATTTACCAAGTCTTGGAGTAGTATATTCATTCAACCAATCAAGAATTGCTGCAGTAGCTGACAATTGGGAAGAACCACTTCATGATATATCGGAATGTAAGATTGCTTACAAATTTGATCGTGTTTGGAATGATGAATTGGCCGGAATACAATCTTCGATGTATATGAGGAATAGTAACAACACCCTTATAGCAAATAATTTGTCATTATCCAATATGACTTTATTGGATTTCAATGAATCAAAAGAATCAATATCAGCCCTACTTCATTCCAACAGTTCAGTGTTTGGCAAACGAATACTTGCAAATTTCACATTAAATCTCAAACAACATCAATGGTTAACAAATGTCAAATTCCTAAATCAAACAAACAAAATGATGACGGAGGGGCAAATTAATATTACCGATGATGATAAATTCACTTTCCAATTTACTGAAATGAACATGTCAATAAATAAACGAAATGAGGAAGGACTATCCTTTTCAAATTATCAAAATTTATGCACATTGTTAAAAGAAACCAATCTCAATGGCACTTTTATTTTCACGATTGATGATTATTACCTAGGTTTATTTCAAGTGGAATTATCTATAGAGAATCTCTCATTGGAATTTTCCAACTTCAAATGCCCTACATCTTTTATCAGGATTGATATAATTCCCAACACACACATTGTAATTGAGGAAAACTCAGGGCAAGATTTATTTTTCGATTTCCCAAATTATACATCAATGATTTATCTTGATTCGATTTCGAATCTAAAGATTCAGCATCTCAATCCAATTTCGTTCAATGTAGAAATAAACGGGTTAACAACATCAACTGGACCGAGTGAATTTGAATACGGATTTGATAATGGCACATGTATCAATTTTATTACCCAAATCATTATCTCAGTGAACTACACAAATTATAATATCATCTGCTTGGAATATATGGAAGAGCCAAATTCAACTCCCCCCAAAAATGGAACTTCACAGAATAACTCTTCTGATGATAATACACTCACAGAAGAACAAACTCCCGATGAATCTATGCCCGAAAAAGTTGGTCAAGAGACAGGAAATACTCAAAATAACTCTTTTGACGATTCAGAGATTCAGGTGATTAATGAAACAGATTCGCTAATTAGGAATTTATTATTGGTACCGATTGGCTTTGGCTTAGTATTCTCCTTGAGTATTCTCATTGGGATTCAATTAAGACCTAAATCAAGAGATACTTGACTCAATATCATTTTTTCTATGTATTCATAAAGAATTAATTAAAGTGTGTGGAATAAAAAAGAATGTATTGAGATTTAATTTGAATGTTGTGAAAGTGTTCATCGCGGCTTGGTTATGCATGATAGTTGCATCTGGAGTGATATGTCCTAGCCCTGCATACATCGAAATTGGTGCACCGATTGGGCTAGCGGGAGCGGCTCTGTTTGTACTAGCGTTCGACTGGGTTGAAGAAGCAAAGCCGTGATGAAAAAGAGTGAATAATTACCTTGTCATCTCCAATTGATTCAAGGCACTCCGGCTTTCCGGGCACATTGGAGGGAGCCGTATGGAGTTGAGTAACAACGAGCGCCGTATGCTCAAAGCGATGCTTTCTGAGCCTGAACGTGTCTGGGATTTAGCACCGCTTCTCGAATCATGTGGCTGGGAAGACCAAGCCCATGTAGCCGGTGCTGGCGGCTCACTTGCTGAGTTGGGATTGGTCAATCAAACCGAAAGCCGGAACAAGATTTGGCGGCTTGCCACAGAAGGTCAAGCCGCTGCTGAAAACGGCCTTCTTGAACAAAGAATATGGGATTGGCTATCAGGGCAAGAAGGCCAAGTTGGCATGAAAGAATTGCAATCCTCTGATGTTGTTGAAAAACGGGAATCAGGGGCTGGAATCGGCCTACTCAAAGACCTTGGAATCCAATTAGAGCGGGGCCAATTTGTTGTCCCATCATCAACAGGTGCTATCACAGCAACCTTGGAAATACGGGCCGCATTTATCTCTCAACTTTCTGAATCTGAGGGAAACGGCGTACAAGAAAACGACCTAGATGACTCACAAATTGACTACTTCGCCGCCCGCAAAGGAATCATCACCTCCTCAGAAGAGGTGATTAGAACTTGGAAACTGACAACTGATGGTAGAGCCGTAAATGATTCAGAACTTGAGGAGCGACTTGTGGTAGCAGACATTACACCTGAACTTCTACAAGGTGAAGAATGGCGCACAGCCGATTTCAAACCATACGATGTCACTCGTGAAGCACCCATGCCACAAGTTGGAAAAACTCATCCAATGCAAGCATTAATTGAGAGAATTCGTGCAATTTTCCTAGAAATGGGATTCACTGAAATCGAAGGCGATTATGTCACGACTGCAGGTTGGAATATGGATGCATTATTCATCCCACAAGACCATCCAGCAAGAGAAATGCAGGATACTTTCTACCTTGACAACCCAAAATCTGTTCCCTTACCAAGTGAAAGAACCCAGCAATGGGCAGATGTACACGAAAGTGGAGGAGAGACCGGAAGCATTGGTTGGGGTGGAGAATTTTCCTCGGAAATTTCTGAAAAAGGGATGTTACGCACACATACAACCGTCAACACAGTGCAACATTTGGAGGAAAATCCGGACAAGCCTTGCCGCGTTTTTAGCATCGGCAGAGTGTTCCGCAAGGAGAGTATTGACCGGACTCATTTACCTGAGTTTCACCAGATTGAGGGGATTATCATGGAGCCCGAAGCGAGCCTTCCAATGCTTGTCACGACACTCAAAGAATTCTACACCAAAATGGGTTACCCAGAAGTTCGAGTTCGCCCGGCTTACTTCCCCTACACCGAGCCTAGCATGGAGGTTGAGGTTAAATGGAGAGGAAAGTGGCTTGAGTTGGGTGGCGCGGGAATTTTCCGCCCCGAAGTGACTGAACCTTTGGGTGTCAAATGGCCTGTTTGCGCGTGGGGAATGGGGCTTGAAAGATTGGCTATGCTTGTACTTGGATTAGATGATATCCGCCAATTATACATCTCTGACTTAGAATGGCTACGCCAACAACCTGTTCTTTGAAACAGATGTCGGATTATTCTGAAAGCAATTCACGAACATCTGCAAGCACTAGGTCTGGAATCCAATCAACATCACCCCACCAGACTCTTTGGTAGCCATTTTTATCGACTAAGATTGTCCCTGTTGAATGGTCAACTAGGTAGTCAAATGCGGGGTGGTGGCGGCCACTTGTTTCATCGCTTCCACTAGTGTTGTCGGTGTTATTTTGGTATCCATATTCATCGCTGGCAACGGTTTTCAGCCCAACATCAAAATTACCCCAAACCGGTTCCAAATCTTCGACTTCACCGGTCAGATGGTCCCAATGTAGAGTCATGTCCTCCCGATAAGTTGCTAACTCAGACATGTTGTCAGACCAAGGGTCAACAGTGATTGAAATAACCTCAACATTTTCTTGCTCAGCCTCAGTCAATTGGCTGTATAGCCACTTTGTATTTGCCGAAACCACCGGACAAACATCAGGACATCGCGTAAACATGAAAACAAAGATTACAACTTTGCCATCAAAACTTTCACTGCTGTAATTTGTACCATCATGGGTTAGTAAATCAAATGGTTCAACTTGAACTGCTGGATAAATATCATCTCCGTTGAATTCATCGACTATTGCTGGTTCCCCACCAAGACACCCTGAAAGAATTCCAGAACAGGCGAGAATTGCCACTAAGCATAGCGAAATTAACCGTCTTGACATTGAAATCACTCAAGATCATATAGTGGTGGATAAGGATATCTTGCATCCTTATCTGATTCCATCTGAACGACGTAAACACCTGACACCATTTCTGAAATCATAATAAATCCACGAGGGTCATACTGTAATCCCCAATTGAATGGAATCATGCAAGAAGCCCAACAGTCAGCCATGTCATACTCTAGGGTTGTAGCAGGGTCATCAATCCAAGTCGGGCCTGCGCCCAAGTAATATCCACTTGTTCTTGTTTCACCAAGTTTAGAAATTGCCTTGAATCCTCTTTCGGGTTCTGGAACTCCGTTCTCCCAAACAATATCTTCCCAGATATGGCCATGGTCAGTTACCCACGCACCAGCATGGTAGTGCGCCCAGTACACTTCTCCACTTGTGCCTGTATCACCGTTATGTGGGCTGTAAATGTAACCTCCAGGAATGTAGTGTTGAGGGTGTTTTGAGCCATTAGCAAGCATGCCTTCGCCAGGTAATCTCCATTTGCTCACTAGGAATGGTTGGGTAGGGTCGGTAGTATCGATAGTCCACAAATAACCTGTGTGATTGGAGTTTGAACCATATTCAGGTGCAATTACTGTATAATGCCTCCAATTGATTCCGTATGTAGGGTCATCTGGCCCAATTCCACACGATTTCGGGAAAGTTGCAACCGGGTCATATTCGCTAATACCATCACAAACGAGATGTTCGTATGGAATTGCATAGTGGATATTGTCATTCCCTTGGTTAGCATCAAGCCACTCTTCTGAGGTCATATCTGCATGACCGCCACCTTCTGGCCCATACCAGCCGTCATCAGCAGTAGAACATCCCATCCAGCGTCCAACCTCATTATTCTGAGGCCATGAGATTCCTTCAGGGTCAGGGATTTGGGGAGGTGTTGAAACATCAACCATTCTCAAACCAGCACCCCAATAAGAGATGTAGAGGAGTTTCTGTCCTGTTATTGGGTGGACAGAGTAAACATTGTCGTGGTTGAAAATTGCACCACCACAGGTTGTATCAATTTTCGGAGAATATCCGCCCCATCTTATGATGTCACGAGTTTGGTTATCTTGTTCATCAGTTTGTGTTGGGTTCAACCAAGACTCAAATCCTAGAGGGACATAGAAGATTTGCGTGCCTTTGTAGTAAGTCCCTGAACTTCCTTCAATCATCTCTGGATAAGGGTCAGCGCCAAACAAGAATAGGTGGCAGTCTTCACCTGACCACAATGGGTTGGCCGGTTTCCAATCACAGTAAACATCTAGATCCTGATTGTGGAATCCTGCTGGAGGGTTATTCCACTCTGCCACCTTTATTGGTTCAAGTTTATTTCCGACATAAATGACGTCTAAACGATTAGTACCGCTATTTGCGTCATCATCGTTAGGAATCGGGTCGAGTTCACTGTTTGTCAATTCGTGATTGACTAAAACCCAATTATTGTCCTTAGTAACCTTGATGTCAATTATTCTAGCAATTTCTGCATAATAAGTTGACAGAAGAGTGATGTTGTTTGGATTTGAAATATCTAAGATTTCAAACTGATTGTAAGATGAAACGTAAGCATAACACCCACCGGTTCCATCTGCATATATTTCACAATCATCCATGAAATTTCCTTCAATGGAGATTTCTGAATTATCACCAGGAGTAGGGCCTGTATTCTTGTATTCAGGATAACAAGGTCGGCCGGCTACATTGTCTAATTCAGTTGGCGGCTTTTCATTGCCGTCACAATTGAGATTGTGATAATCAATAAGTTGCATGTTTGATGTCATTAGTCTGTGCGCAATCAAATCATTATGACTGTGGTTGTCATCTTCAATTTCAATGACTGGGTCGACCCAATTCGCCATTGGGTCATCAATAACATCATCATTACCGCTATAATTGAAAGCAAACCAAGTTGCAGTTGATAGCAAACTGAACGAAACTAATCCCACAATTGCATAAGTAATCAATTGTTGTTGAGTCGCAGCTGATTCATCGTTGAGTTTCGCTCTATTCATTAAAATCCAGCCTCAACGCCCTTCGGGCGTGGCCCTCGCTCCTATCAACCATTCAAGACTATTGCGCTCTGTCGGAAGCAATGAGTAATCCAAGGGAATACCAAAAATCACAACAATAAATTATGTATTTTGAGACGAATCCACACCTTCGTACGGTTTGTCAACATCTAACTGAACAATGTACAAGCCGGTTGTGATACAAGAAAGGTAAGTGTATCCTTTGTGATACTCTGCAGCCCACAAAAATGGGATCCACTCAAAGTCATAATATGCTGAGTCAAGGATTACACCATCAGCGCCGTGTGGCACATAATAGCCCACAGTTGAATCGAAGTAAACCTCAGTCTTGTTACGATCATCAAGACCTGCTTTCATCAGGGTTTCCACATCCAAAACCCACACTCCTGAATGGTAATGTGATAAGTAAATTCGACCATCCCAAGCACCGCCAAGAGAGGTGTCGGGCATACCGGGTAGACCAGTCTGGAAAATTTCTAAGTCGGCATTGTGTGGGCTAAATAGCAGCCATTCAACCCCACCTGGAATGAAGTGGTCTTCGGCAAATGGAATTTCCCATTCATGAATTAAACGAGGTTTGAATGTCATTTTCCCATTTATCATCTCATAGGGAGTTGTGTCAATCAAATATGAAAGTCCAACTCCTACAGTTGTTTCAAGGACTTCAGTCGCCAAGAATGTGAGGTGCATCTTTCCTGAAGGATAACCTAAGTGGCTTGCATCGACCATTTTGTCAAATGGTTCTGCATAGTGAATGTAAGATGCACGCCCTCCGTTTTCATTGCTTGACCAACCTGCATCGGGCGTGCCGTCATCATCCAAATCAGAGAAATTCATCCATAGACCTACTTCGGGAGCACGCCACAAGCATCCAGCCTGACTTCCACCAGAGAGTCTGCAAAGGGAACCGTGCCACATATATTCAGCCAAATCGCGGCCGGGATGTGGCACATCAGTGGTATCAAAGATTCGAAGTCCGGCTTCCCAGTACGCACCATAAATGAATGTGTGACCATATCGAGGGTCGTTGGTATCTTGACCAGGCCAAGTCTGAACCGTCATATCATGAATATAAATCCAGCCACCATTGGTTGTCTCCCAACTGACTTCGGCCTCACCAACTTTGACAATCCGAGGTAAATCACCATAAGCAGCAAAATTCAGATGAGCAATCGTGACTCCTCCACAGGCATCACCTGTGCCAACATCACACTGGTCATAATCGGGATTAGCAACAAAAATGTACCACTCACCATCAATCATGTGAGTATACAGATTATGTGGTCCAGAGGGATGGTCTACGTCATACCAAGAGTCAATGTATTGTGGGTCGGTTTTGTCAGTTACATCAACTAATGTTACACTAACTTGAGCAGGGTCTTCCCAGTTCCCAACATTCGGGTCAGCGCTACCAGGGTCAACAAGTTGGTTCTGCAATATGATATACTCTCTACCGTTATACTCGAGATACTTCACATCCAATACTTGGGTGTTAGGGTCGTGGTAAATTCCAACAACTGTTGTGTTAAATGGGTCGGTGACATCTGTAATGTGCATCTCTTTCCAACCTGCTTGATAGGCGTATGTGTTTCCATCAGGGCTGTCAGCAACTTGGATTTCTGCGTTCCCAGGCAGAGTTAGAGGATTGAAAGTGACGAAGTCAATGTTTGGTGTTCCAAATTCGTGCGCGCTTGCGTTTTTGTGGTCGTGTTCTTCGTCTTGAGGTAAGGGGTCAACCAGCATCCAGTCATCCATATCATCGGAATTATCAGCAAAATTTGTTGTTAGCGTGTATAGGCTTGCAGAGAAGATACTGAGCGCCAAGAAGGCTGCCACTCCAACTAGTCTCTTATCCATCGTCTGCGCCACCTGTGCTGTCACCTTTTATTTATGGGTGGGTGGCGCAATGCAATTCGTGGCGCAGCATACCAACCAGAGCCGACTTCCTCTAGTCGTTACTCTTCTTATTCTGATAGCAGTTTCATTACTACCAACAAGTGTGGTAGCACATGATGCTGGAACTTTCACAGTCTTAGTAAAAGAAAGCGGCCCTACGCCAAATAATCCACAACTTGTTTACAATGATTCTGCATGGTGGTACAACGTAGACTCACGAGAAAATATCACCCACAGAATTGTCTGGGATTCAGATGGTGATGGGTTATACAATGGCACATTGGATTGGGATTCGGGCAATTTGTCAGCAGAATGTGAAACCGATGAAAATGGCACCAAATTAGATGATGATTGTAGAGTCACCTATGAGATTACATTCAACGGAACTTGGGGAGCGGGTACTTACGAATATCAAGATATTAGTTCAGAGGGTGTAATCACTAATGGCACAATAATTGTGATTTCAGATCTCCATGTAGAAGAGGGTGAAGTGCCACCGCCGGGATATGAATTTGGTAACGATGATGAAACTCAAGAACCACAATCTGATGAGAGTGAGGAAGAACGAAACTGGTTGCTATGGTTGGCTGGTGCATCAGGGGTTCTCTCGGTTCTGTTAATTGGATTACTTCTAGCGATGAGGACGAATGACTCAATGATGGATGCAGATGAAGAAAATGAGGCTGAGACTCCAAAACTAAATTCGGATTCCGACATTACAGAAATTGCTGAAGAAGAGTGAACCTCTTTCCTCTGAGTATTATTCTTGAATTAACTTGAACAGTTAATCTGCCAAGTGGCCTCACTTCTAGACGGGTGGTTGTTACCAAACGCTCAAATGATATCCGCCGGTCGGCGGTGCTACAAGGGCGTTTAGCTCAGCTTGGAAGAACGCTTGGTTTGCAACCAAGAAGCCGGGGGTTCAAATCCCCCAACGTCCAC
>CAZXZO010000035.1:0-13579 GCA_964645485.1 uncultured Candidatus Poseidoniales archaeon | reverse complement strand
ATTGATGTTGATGAGGTAGTTGAAGGCTCAACAGATGCTGATGAGGTAGTCGAAGGCTCAAAAGATGACGATGAGTTGCCTCAAGACCCAATTGATGATGACGACCCTTGGGCTTAGGATTCATCAAATTTTTTCAGGTCAATAAATTGGCCGATTTTATCATGTACGAGGGAACGAATTTCAGCCAAACCATCCTCGGATGTAGCCTCAGCTCGCATCACTAAAATTGGTTCAGTGTTAGATGGTCGGCATAGGAACCAGCCTTTCCATGTGGACTCTGCCTCGCCACCAGCAAGCCGAATTCGAACTCCATCAACAGTAACCATTTCATATTCTGAAAAAGCATTCTCCACATTTTCCATGGTTTCTTCTCGACCACCGGTTAAGGGTACTTTTGCTTCGCCAGTACTTGGGTAAGTTGGGATAATGGAGAGCCTCTCACTAAAGGAAGGACCACCGTTTTCAGGAGATGGGTCACGGCCTACTAACTCCAGCATTCTAGCGGTGCAGTACAGCGTATCGTCAAACCCAGGCCACTTGTCATTGAAGAAGAAATGGCCGCTCATTTCGCCAGCGAGTGGAGTCTCCGGCGAGTTTTTCAGCGCCAGTTTTTGGAACGAATGTCCGGTTCTCATCATTGAAGGAATTCCGCCGTTGGCAGCGATTGTTTCTTCTAAGGCGATTGAGCATTTTACATCATAAAAAACGGTGCGGGCTGCTTCGGAAGCAGAATCTGAAACTCTTGAAAGAATGTCAGCAGCGAACAAAGCAAGTAATCTGTCTGGATGAATGAAATTACCTTTTTCATCCACCATTCCCATTCTGTCTCCGTCACCATCAACTCCTATACCAAATTCGGCACCTGTTTCGCGTACGGTTTTTCCGAGTAACTCCATGTTTGAGGGGCGTGTTGGGTCGGGAGGGTGGATAGGGAATGAGTTATCCCATTCGCATAAAATGCAGGTGTCATCTGCACCCAACATTTTCAGAATGTCCACCATGAATGGTCCTGGTACTGCATTTCCTGAATCTACCACAACTTTGACTGGTCTGTTAGGTAGGCCGGTTGAAGCAATTATGTCATCGTAATATTGATGCTTAAAATCATCAATGATGAGGTGGCTTCCTGAACCAGTTTTGAAGTTACCAGCAAGGAAAACTTGCAATAAATCTTGCAACTCGTCGCCAGCCATTGCGGCTGATCCTCGACACATTTTGAAACCATTGTATTCGGGTGGATTGTGGCTTGCTGTGATAACGACTCCACCATCAACTGGAAGAGTAACTGTAGCGTGATAAAGAGCACCAGTTGGCATGATGCCAAGGTCGTGGGCATCGACTCCTGAATCGTTAAGTCCATTGACAAAAGAGGCATGAAGTTCGGGGCCGGATTCACGAATATCACGGGCTACTGCAAGTGAGTTACAATCTAGGAAAGTAGCTAGAGTACGGCCAAGACGATAAGCGAAATCAGGAGTTAGTGGGTCTCCAGCAATGCCTCGAATATCGTAGGCTTTGAAGGCGGCAGAAGCCTTCTCTATGTCAAGGCCGACAGGCCATTCCACGCTCTCCATGATTCCTTCCGAGCCCCCTTTTGCTAAAAGTGACTCTGTTGCAGAGGTTATCAGCAATTCTCATCAATAGCCTGAACAACGATTTCCACTTTTGCCCCGCGTGGTAGCGCACCTGCTTCAAATGCAGCCCGTGCGGGTGGGATTTCAACACCCTCAAGCCAAGCCGAGTAGACCTCATTCATTGCTGTGAAGTCATTAATGTCATCAAGTAACACCTGGGCAAAGCAGGCTTCATTTTTACTAACGCCAGCAGCAGCAAGTAGTGCATCAATTTTCTCAAGGCTTGCCGCAGTCTGAGAAGCAATGTCATCTCCCGCTTCTGGAGCAATCTGTCCAGCCAACCAAATTACACCATGAGACTTCACTCCCGGTGAGTACGGACCGTATGTCTTACCACCTTCTACCTCAATTCGTTCCTTTGCCATGATGCCGAGAGGTAATGGCGAGCCATTAACCGTTCTATTGACGAGGTTTACGCCCATTCAGATTGTGGGTGTGTGATGTTTTTCCGGTTCAAATAACCGTTCTATTGATGGTCTTAGAGCATGAGCGAGAATCATGGTAGAGAGTCCGACCTGTTGGGTACTCGACCATCCAGCCCATATGCAACTGTTTCACAAGTTCATTCAAAGTGGCAGTCCTGTGGACATTATTATAGCAACTAAGCGGGCTGAAATAGATGCAATGATTGAGAGCAACTCATCTCCACTACCTAAGCGACATATCCTCAGAGTCAAGCGTCCAGTCGGTAAGCGAATATTACCAATTCAGCGAGAAATACGTGCTTTGAGAAGAATTCACTCAGTCACATCAATTCTAAAGCGTAGAAATATAACTGGAAAACCGATAGAAAAAGTCGTTGTTAAGGGAGCGGCGTTAGAACTCAACGCCGCTAAAAAAGCCAAAATCCCCCGTCGAATTTACATCACAGATACAGAGGTAAATCATCTCGCCCACGGAATTGCATTATCATCAGCAACCGAAGTTATTGTTACACCAAATTGGCGGCAAGATCTCGATGGAGGATTTATTGATGATTGTAAAAATAATGGCATCAGGGTTCACAGATTGACTGGAGAACTCCCTCATGTTTATCTTGCTCAACCAAGTACAATTAGAGATTTGAAGGAAGGCTCAGTTCCACGAATCTTACACCGTTCTTTGCAGGGTGGAGGGGTACATGACAAGGATGAGTTGGTTAGTGCTGAACCACTAATTTCCGACTTAGGAATGGAGGTCACAACGGTTGGGGAAAACCAATCAATCAACGACCCTTGGGGGCTCCCTCAAGCGATTTCAGATTATCATGGGGTGCTGTCAGAATCGGTGACTTTGGCTCATGAAGCAGTTAGTCTAGGAGTTCCAACATTACTTGTTTCGAAGGCTCAAAGAGGGTTTTTAGACCAACATTTGGGTGGAGGATTGTTGTTTAGAATAGACTCCACTGTGAAAGGACCTGCACTCAATAATGAGGTCGCAGCCTGGCGCGAAGCAGTACAGATGCGGCGGCGTGGAGATGGTTTAGCAGTTGGTTGGAGTGATTGCTACAATGAGTTGCAACAAATCCTCAGATGATTTGACACTTCAACCAAGTTTGCGCATTCGCTCAGTAGTGACAAACTCATCCCAACTGGAATCAAATCCTGTGTAGTGAATCTGATATTTATCATCGGAGATATTGATGATACTAGCATCCCACCAACTTCCGTTCCATTCTACCTTGATTTGCTCACCTATTGAATAAACGGAATTGAATGGGTGGTCGGCAGGTGGATTAGCCCATCCAGTAGGCCCAACTACGTACATCGTATTTCTCGTTTCTACTCTAGCAGTGGCTCGTTCATCATATTGAACACCCATAATTTGAGAGGTTCGTACTGGCCCTTCTCCGAGTTTCGGATGTGCATAAGCATAGCCTCTCAGGCAGCCATCAACGATTTCAGCATCACGAATGACGACCTCGGTTTTGTATTGTGTTCCTTCATTATCACCATCGGTGCTAGCCATGTATTTGGCCAATTCACGATAATCCAGTTCGCTATCCATCTCTATTCCAAGTTCTGCAAATTGCTCCATCGCCTCTTGAACTTCAAGTGGGTCGTCGCCCATTGCAGTGAGGATTTCAAAAAACATCATTGCCGAAATAGTTCCACTGCCGTCTTCATCAAAAACTTGGAATGCTTCAACAAACTCTCTTTCATTATCGCCCATATTATCGAGGTAGTCTTGAACTTCTGCTGATTCTTCTGGCATAGATTCAATTCGACTCCACTCTACATTGTCTTCAACATCACCATCATCAAAGTTAATCAAGAATGTGTGGTCATCATGTTCAGCGCTAATTTTCCCGGGGAAGTAAGTTCCGTAATTTTTCCAGTTGACCAACACGCGGTCTCCAACATTGTATGGAGGTGCTGCGGGCCGGATGGTGCCTGGAGCAGAACCAATGACAACCGCATGCTTTGTTTCAATTCTAGATGACTTTGGCACCTCTATACGATAGGTGCGGTCATCATTGATGCCAACTACTGTACAGCGATCCAACCAACGAGCATTTGTTGGGCTGTGGTACTCAACATGATCACCGATTTCGAATGATGGTGGTAACTCAACTTCTGCAATTGGTGGTGGTGCTACTGGAGCAGCGGGTTCTTGATTAACCATACCCAGTTGTTGAAGAGCGGTAATAACTGCAGTAGTTACAGCAGTCGCGTCATTATTGATGACCGTGCTGTGAACAACATCGCCACCGATGACAGAATCTTGCATATTCAGGGCCTGTTCACTAGGTGATGGTGGCTCTGGTTCTGATTTTGGAGGTGCTGGTATCCATTCACTTCCAGTCCACATGAACTTTCCGTCGGGGCTGTAGGTAGGGTCAACCATAACTCCATGAAGAGGTGTATCTTTTCAATTATACCTTAGTAAAAAGCAAATTTTTACTCATATCTGTTTTATCTCTAATTAATTGTTGATTATCCTAGGATATCAAATTCAACCTTGTCTGCCTTCTATCACTGAATTTAGTAAGGCGACTGCTGCAATAACTCTCCTATCTAGTGGGTGTCCTTCCGGAATCAAAATGTCAGTCTTTTTGATAATTGGATTGAATCTTTGATACATCATAATGTCATGCTGACCTTGAACACTGAAGTGATATTTTGCTGGAATAAAAGGGACGAATCTCCTTAAAATTGCAACGCTATCTTCTACAAGTTCAGCATATTCGTTTCCATTAGCGTCGAGAATTTTCCAAGTATCTTTGAAAATTGACTTGAGTCCTTTTCGGCGAGCAGCACCAAGGTTTTCACCAGTAGTTGCATCTACAATATCGTATGTAGCACCAAAATCGATGACACTTCTAGCTTTGATTGCAAGTAAGGGTTGAGTACATGTTTCATCAGTATAAAGAACAATATCTTCTTTTAATTTGAATCGCTTTTGTTTTGAGTAAGCAATGACTTGGTCATTAGCGTCTTTGAACCAAAATGCACCACCAAATATTCTCAAAAATTTGGTTTGTATGTAATACCTATCCATCGTAAAAAGTGCGCTCATATCCAATGCTAACCCACTTTTGAATATAGGATTTTTCCCTGTATTATTCATTAGTCAGAGTAACTGAATTATTTCAGCATGGTCGGCACCCATATTTTCAAGGTCAACTTCTGAAAGTTTGACCCATTCAGCATGAGCGGCATCATCACCTGCTACCGGTTCGTTGTTTGTCCCCAGACCAGTTCCCTTGGATTCCTCATCAAGTTCTATCCGGTAGAAAATAGTAACAACATGTCCACGCGGGTCACGTTTTGGGTCACCACGCACAGCAATGATTGGGTCACTCTTGCTGACAGTGCCAACAATATTGCATTCTTCGAACAATTCGCGTGCCGCTGCATCTTCAGGTCTTTCACCGACATCAACAAATCCACCAGGAAAAGCCCAACAGCCTTTCCACGGTTCTTGACCTCTACGAATCAAGAGAACCTCCCTCCCTTCACCAGAACCTCGAACTGCGACCGCATCAACGGTCAGGGCAGGGTTGTGGTAGGTTCCACAAGTTGGGCATGGTCCCTGATTCATGCATTTTCCTCAGATTTTGTGTACATTGCTTTGATAGCGGAGCGAAATGCAACAATTTCATCTGAATCAAATATCTCATTTGCTGCTAACTCTTCTACTAATGCTAAGACCTGTTCTAGTGTGACAGATCCTTCTGCCATTTGCATCTTAGAGTTATCAGTAGCCCCCTTTAGCAAGAGTTCTACCGCTTCTTTACTCAGATCTTCATCGCTTGATTTTTCAATAAATTGCCCCTTCACCTTACTAAGTAATTGAGCCATTTCCACTTGAGAAGTTTGTTGATTCTGTAATTGTTGTCTGTAATCTCTATCTATTGCTTGGTCAAGTGTTTTACGAGATGCATAAGCGATGAATTGAGATGGGTTGCTGTGGTCAAGCACCCCGTTGTCAATGGCGTGTTGAATTCGGTTGATGAGGGCGCGAGGAATTGAAACGGTTGTCCAGTCTTCTTTTGCCATAATTATGCGAAGTGTTAGTCACATTTAACTGAAACCCAATGGTTTATGGGATATGTGACGTAAATACCACGCATTTATATGGTTTGAATAACCCCCCGAACATCAATGTGGTATCAAATGACTTGGGAAGAATTGCTCAGATACCCTTTGTCCGGTAAATGTGGGGTGCCCGAATTTAGGAGGAGATTGCAGTATAGCAGATGTAATCGCGGTCCCAATAATAAAATGAGAATGAAATTATCGAGGTCCGAGTGGACCGCCTCTCATTGTGGTATCATATTGTGTGATAATTCCAGAATAACAATCCCAGCATTGGTGGAACTTCGTCAATTTAACATTAGGCGGGTAAGGCCGTTCATATTGGGGCGGAGGATATTCCAATTCTTCTACCCAAAGCGTGTCACTGTACTCAAATGCATTCCCGCACCTAGGGCAGTGTTCCATCTTTTCAGTCTGAAGCACACCATCAACAGCGAATCTGATGGGTTCCTCGCCACCGATGAAGTCAAGATGATGAATTTCGGAGATAGGAGGCATATCATCTGTCGGGAATTTAGTGCCAAAGAGAATTCCATCTCGCTCAATCGTATAACAGATTGGCTCTTCGGGGTAACTTTTCTGGAGATGAGTGCGGAGAAATTCCTCAATAAGAAACCATACATCACCAAGAAATCTGAAACCCCTCTTATAATTAATAATGCAATAAGAAAACAGGAGAATTAGTAAAATGGCAAAGAATAGAAAGGATGGGTCCACGATTAGGCGTCAAGGTATCCGGTTCATTGGCTTTACCAAGAACCAAATTGGACGAATTAATGGAATGATTAAAAGAAACTTCTCGGAATCTGAACGCAGAACTATGCGTGGTCTCAAGATAGAATCTAAGCAATTAGAAGCAGGTCTTGCGGGGACATGGGAGGTTGAGGACGGCCGAAGTTCTATTGAACTAAGCAAGTCGTATCCAACAGACCGCAAGCCTGCCATTTTAGTACATGAGTTGACTCATCACCTGCGAAGATTTGACAAAAGTCGTAGGGGGGTTTTACGTGACCTCCCCAACTCTCGAGCTGACCGAGATCTTGATGAGGCGATGACAGAGGCAGAAACAATTGCACGTTACAATCCGTATCACTGGTCTGATGTGAATGAACCAAATTATTGGTATATCACAAGGAAAGTACGTCAATCTAAGACTGCATTCACAAATCAAAAAGCGACTTCAAAAGCGATGTTCAAAGATCGAAAACGATTCACAGAACAACCTCGTGCACGACATCACATTCAACTTCAAAATTCTGGCAAATTCGGGGAGGATGCACCACGGAGTGCCAGGAAGCATTTTGTCGGCTCAGAGATTTCAACCTTAATTGACAAAGGACAGAATGAGGCTATTGATAGGTTCTTTGAATACACCACTAGGCGCGACCGTCGTAGAATTCATGTCAGGAGCAAACCTGGCTCAAAGGTACTCCGCCATATTCGGAAAATGGTGGGATGGGAAGGTAGTTTATTCGAATGGAAAGATGGGAGGAAATATAGGGTTAGAAGTATGAGAAAGAGAACAACCAGAAAAGGACGCGGTCCAGGTTGGTTCGGGCAATCGAAAAGACACAGCATCGCTGCTAAAAAGGGTTGGAAGACCAGAATTAAGAATCGAAAAAACAAAATTAGAGGCAACTACAGACCGAGATATAGGTCAGTGAAACCAAATTCGAAGAAACGAAAATCAAGAAGACACTTTCCATGGTATAATAGAAGTATTCTCTCAAGACCTAGACCTTCAAGAAAAAAGGTAGTGAAAAGCAAATCCCGCCGCGTAAAGCCATCAAAATTCCGGCGAATGCTGAAAAAGTGAGAGACTCAAAATCACAGGTTTAGCCTCCAAATCGGCGCTTGCGCTTCTGGTAGGAATCTATCGCTTCATACAAATCTTGGCGGCTAAATGAAGGCCAGTGAACATCGGTGAAATGTAGTTCTGAGTAGGCGATTTGCCACAACAAAAAGTTAGAAATCCGTTCCTCTCCACTTGTTCTTATGACTAAATCTGGGTCGGGTAAATCGGCTGTGTAAAGTCGGCTTGAAATCGCTTCTGTGTCAATATTCTCAAGGCTCAACTCACCTTCAGCATGCTCCCGTGCAACTTCTCTGACAGCATCCACAATCTCTTCACGCCCGCCATAAGCAAGACAGACAGTGAAGAGAAATTTGTCATAATTTTTGGTATCATCTTCAGCCCTTTTGATGGCCGCTTGAACATCCTCAGGCAACAAATCAATGCGGCCAACAGCCTGTACCCTCACACCGCGCTGGTGAATTTTAGGGTCGGAGCGAATCTCCTCAAACCCTGCAATATATAGGGCATAGAGAGAGTCTAGTTCTTCCCCTTCCCGACCGGTGACATTCTCTGTGGAAAGTGCGTAGACAGTAAGGTAGGGTATTCCAAGGTCCAACACCCAGTCCATCACTTCCTTGAGTTTCTCCTTGCCATGTTTATGCCCCACTTCTTTTTCCATGTCCCGTGACCACGCAAAGCGTCGGTTTCCATCCATAATGATTGAAACGTGCTCGGGAACCGTGCCGCGTTTTAAGCGGTCACGTAAGCGATTTGTTCTGACTCGGTCCGTGCGTGTGATGAAACTGTAAGCGTATCTTGAGTTGGCGATTAAGCGGGCTGGACCGCGAATTATTCGCCACTTGAGGAGCCACTTCGCGGTGGCGTCTATTCCTCTCCCAATTCGCCCCATTTATCCCGCCTCTAGATTCATGCCCGCCGAGGGTGCTGTTTGCTCTGGAGTGTGAGAGAAGGTTCTCACATATCGCTTCATTCCCAAAACAATCACAAAATTTCACCTCCATCTAGCATTGATTCTAATATACATAGTCACAATAAAGGGGTGGGGGGTGCGGTGGATATATGAATACAAATTTGAGGGCTATCAGATGGGCAACAGGTTTCACTTTCTTGATGTTGTTTTCAAGTATTTTGGTGTTATTAGTACCAACTACTATTGCAGAAGTAGACACTCGTAGTTCACACACATATGTTGAACAGTTTGGAGCGGGTTTTGATGAGACAATCATTGCTTCTGCAAGCAGTCAATTAGATGTCCCGCGGGATCTTGAGTTCCACCCAAATACAGCGCGACAGAACGAATTATGGGTTGTAAATCAGGCTACTGATAGTATTACTATCATCTCAAATGCAGGGCTATCAAGCCAGTCAAGCCAGAATAGGCAAGATGCTTATGGATACCATTTCATGGAAGAGGTTTCAGCCCTTGCTTTTGGTCAATCTCATTCTGAATTTGATTACATTTTTGCTACTGCTCAGGAAACTCGGAACACCTACAATGGTCAAGCAGCACCAAATAATTTCATGGGGCCAGCATTGTGGCCAGGTTCGCTATCTCACTTTGCCATGGAGAATCAGCAACAAGGCGGGGCTTTGGGTAGCCACCTTGACATGCTACATGAGAGTCCTAATGGGGTGGGTATTGCACACGATTCTGGAAATGCTTACTGGTACAACGACGGATATTATGAAGAGTTAGTGTATTATGATTTCAATAACGACCATGATACTGGTGGGGAGGACCACGATGATGGTGTTGTGCACAGATATGTGGAAATCACACCAACTAGAAATGCAAATATTCCCGGGCACATGATTTTAGACAAGGCTAATGGGATTCTCTATATCTCTGATACAGGTGCAGGTCGAGTTCTTTGGGTCAATACAGATGACACAACTACCACTTCAACAAATATCATGGGTTCTAGTACACAGATGGACTCTGTACTAGCAGAATACAGCGAGATTAGAGATGTTGAATGGGGTGTACTTGCAACTAGTCTTTCATCTCCCTCAGGAATAGCCCTTCATGGTGATACTCTCTTTGTTTCCCAAAACTCAAATGGAAAAATTAGTGCTTTTGACTTAGCAACAGATGGTAAAAGTGCAACATTGATGCAAACAGTTGACACCAATGCGAATTCAATAATGGGTCTTGAAGTCGGGCCTAATGACAAATTGTGGTATGTTGATGCAGCGTTGAATAGAGTGGTTAGAATAGATCCATTCCCGGACACTGATTCTGATGGTACTCGTGATAGCCTTGACAACTGTCCAGATATTGCAAATCCGGGTCAGGAGAACCATGACGGCGATTCGATGGGTGATGTCTGTGACCCTGATGATGACAACGATGGTATTCTGTCTGATGCGACAGATGCTGATGATTGCCCATTTGGGGAAACAGGTTGGACTTCAACCCCTGTGACTGATTATGATGGAGACGGCTGCAAAGATGACCGTCCAGAAGACCTTGATGATGACAACGATGGACTCAGTGATGGAATGGATGATTGCGCAAAGGGAGAGTTGGGATGGATTAGTGATTCATCTTCAACTGATTATGACTCAGATGGTTGTCGTGATGCATCAGAAGACCTCGATGATGATGATGATTTCATCTGTGACGGCGCAACTGCCAAACCAGGATGCGTGGTAGGTTGGCCGCAATTTGACCGCTGCCCCACAAGTCCTCTTTCATTCTCTTCATCACCTTCAAACGACGCTGACCGCGATGGTTGCGAAGACAACGGTGAAGACACCGATGATGACGATGATGGATTCAGCGACTCAGAGGATGGTTGCTCCAACTTGGTTGGTACAGCGACTTCAGGTGAAAACAAAGGTTGCCCAGACGGGGATGGAGATTCTTGGGCAGACATAGAGGATGACTATCCTACAGACCAAACGCAATGGCGTGATAGTGACGAGGATGGTTATGGTGACAATATTGACGGCACAGATGGTGATTGGTGTCCTTTGCAAGAGGGATATTCAACCATTGACAGGCTAGGCTGCATTGATTTTGATGAAGATGGATACTCCAATCCTTCAACAGTTTGGACAACGGATGACGGTGCTGATGCGTTCCCCGGTGAGGACTCACAGTGGAATGATTCTGACTTCGATGGTTATGGTGATAATCCTGCACCCGCAAATATGGCTGACATTTGTCCAACAGATTATGGTACCAGCACAGAGGATAGGCTCGGCTGCCTTGATTCAGACGATGATGGGTGGTCTGACGAAGGAGATGACTTCGAATACGACCCGACCCAATGGTTGGATTCAGATGATGATGGATATGGTGACAATTTAGCGCCAGCGACAACTCCAGACGATTGTGTGAACATATGGGGTAACTCAACTCTAGACCGATTAGGTTGTGTAGATAGTGACGGTGATGGGTGGTCTGATGCGGGAGATGCGTATCCAAATCACAAATTACTGTGGACAGATGTTGATGGGGATAATTACTCTGACCAAACTGGGACAAATCTTTCTGATGATTGTCCAGAAATAGCCGGCACCTCGACAAAAGACAGACTTGGATGTGTTGACTCTGATGGGGATGGTTGGTCTGATGCGGCTGATTATTATCCTCATGATGCTGAAAGACATGTCAAAAGTAATCTGCCAATGATTATTCTGATTTCTGTGTTGATTGCAGGTTTAATTGGTGTGTCGACTCTTATGATTGTGCGTAGGAAATCTGATGATTCTCCACAAGCACTTGGTCAATTAATGACGGCTCCGCCTCCACCAATGGGTGCGGCTCCGCCTCCACCAGCGGCTGCCTTTGAAGCACCGCCTCCACCAGGGCTTGCACCTTCACCTGAACAAGTGTTTGATACTTCGCCGCCTCCATCCACGGAAGCATTCCAAGCGCCTGCACCGGTGGTGGAAGCACCACCGCCTCCAGCATCAGTGGCAGAGTCTGTGCAACAAGGCCCGCCAGCAATTCCAGCAGAAGGTTTGCCAGCAGGGTGGACTCAGGAACAATGGAATTACTACGGGCAAGAATGGCTTGACAACAACAGCTGATTCGGAATATGGCATCACGGCTTTATCCAATGATATCGAGCCAGTCTCAATGACTGAGGCACTTCATGTCGTGACCGGCGCTTTTGGTTACTCTGGAAGATGGATTGCTCATCGTCTTCTTGAGAAGGGTGTGCGTGTGAGAACTCTGACCAACGCGATAGGCAGGGATGACCCTTTTGATGGTAAGGTTGAGGTTCATCCGATTGATTTTGAAAACCATGAGGCATTGGTTGAATCATTACGAGGAGCAGAAGTTCTGTACAACACTTACTGGGTTAGGTACAACCATCATAGCCGAAATTTTGACCATGGAATTGCTGTTGAGAATAGTAGAAAATTGTTCAATGCTGCGGCCGAGGCTGGAGTTGAAAGAATCATTCATTTCTCGGTAGCCCATCCGGATAAAGCACCAGATTGGACTTACTTTCGTGGCAAGGTTGCGGTGGAAAAAATCCTCAACGAGTCTAGTCACTCGTTCGCAATTCTCAGACCAACCGTATTGTTTGGTGGGGGGAGAAATGTGCTGATCAACAACATTGCGTGGATGCTTAGAAAATTCCCGGTGTTCGGGGTGTTTGGCATGGGTAACTATCCAATCCAACCGGTGCACGTGAAGGATGTTGCTAGGGTTGCGGTGGAGCAGGGAGAGTTGCGAGAAAACGTGACAATTGATGTTACAGGGCCTGAGACTTTTCGCTACAAAGAGTACATCGGCTTAATGGCGAAATCAATGGGTTTGCGCCGGCTAATAGTTCCAATACCGTCAATGGTTGGTTGGATGTTTGGAAAATTCCTGGGGGTGATTTTGCAAGATTTAGTAATCACAAGAGCGGAGATTAAGGGGTTGAAACGCGGCTTGATGGCATCCGATGAAGAGCCGCTTGGGGTGCTCAAATTCTCAGAATGGATTGCTGAGCACGGGAGTGAATTTGGTAATCGATATCAGAATGACTTGAAAGAGCGGAAATATCGACAACTCAACAAAATCAAATGATTCTGCCAGAATCCTCTAAGTCGGACCCCTTCATTCAGTGTGTTTTTCACCCATTTCAATGGATATATAATGGATTACACAGTAGCCTGAATAGTGTTCTCAGTGGTATCCTTTATTCCAGCAAGATAAATGTCAATTCTTTCTTGAATCAGATGAATCATACTGACGTTGACCGCGTTCCCAAGTTGCTTGTAGGCTTGTTGATCTGAATCTCCGAGAACAAAGGGTTCACCATGAACTCCATCAACATCAAAATCTTGAATTCTGGCACACTCTCTTGGAGTGATGTGTCTTTTCAGCCAACCAACTACTGGGATTTGTGCTATTGCTACTAATGCAGGAAAATAGTCGCCTCGCTTGACTCGGATACCAGATGGTCGGAATTGGAAGATATTTTCCCAATTAGTCCGACTTTTTGGTCCTGCTTGCCATTCATATTTTGTTCTGCTAACTGGGATAAATGGTTTTCCACCTTCATTGACTTCCAAAACTCTCCATTTCTTTAACCATTTATCAATAAACTTTCTATTATTGCTGTACAATAATCTGTTCTTGCGAATAAAATTCTGTTTCC
>CAZXZO010000034.1:0-16603 GCA_964645485.1 uncultured Candidatus Poseidoniales archaeon | reverse complement strand
CAATGTCAATCTTGTTTTGCACAACTACGATATTTTTGATGCCGGCGATTTCCAGTGCCATCAAGTGTTCAAGAGTTTGGGCTTGAGGGCATTCTTCATTGGCTGCAATCAATAGTAAGGCGCCATCCATAATGGAAGCGCCGCTAATCATCACAGCCATCAGCGTCTCGTGACCGGGCGCATCAACAAATGAAATCACTCTACAGAGTTCTTTTTCGTCGTCCTTTTTTCCGTCTGGTCTTTTGCCAGTGGTGTAGAACTCACCCTTCTTAGTCTTGTAAAAAGCAGTATCTGCATATCCCAACTTGATTGAAATTCCGCGCTTGCGCTCTTCTGAATGAGTATCTGTCCAAGTCCCAGACAATGCTTGAGTCAGGGTTGTCTTACCGTGGTCTACGTGACCTACTAATCCAATATTGACTTCAGGCTGACGAGGTAACTTGCTCACCAGTTGAAATCCTCTCCTTGTACATCTCTATCACGACTCGTCTGAATCGCCGCCGCTGTCACCCAAAAGGTCAGCGAGCGACTTCTTGCCGCTATCGACAACCTTCAGGTTCAACTGACGGGTGTCTTGATTGATTGTGTTGCCACGGAAATATCTACGCTTGCGGATACCATCGTAGGTGTACCGGTAAGTATCTCCCTTCTTCTTTACGAGTTTTTGAGCCTTGTATCCAACACCTTTGGTAACCAAAACCGCTTGACGGTTTCCACCAGCGATATCGCTGCGCATTGGTGTTCCTGTTTTATCAGATCCTCCGGTGATTTGCAACTTGTATCCAAGAAGTGACTGGTCGCCTTCACCTACGAACTGTCCATCTACTACATCACCAATCTTCTTTCCAAGAAAGTGATTGTAGTTTGAACCCTTAATTTCAACCGAATATGACTTGCCCTTACTTGTAGGGTCGGTGTCATTGACCGCCGCCATAAATGAGGTGTCTCCTGTAACTGCCATGGTAATCAGCGTCCCGCCGACAAGCGACCCATATAAGGCAATTCCGCCCTGTAAGGGCAACCCATTTCGCACTCATTTGCCCTTTAGGGCACTCTCAAGCCGTTTCTCAACTGCTCCAGGTAGTGCCGCCGGCATTGAGATATGTTGTGTGCGGCCGCGTCCTTCGGAGCGGCTAGATATATGCGACTCAATCAATTCTAAGTCTTCTAAACGCTTGAGGTGCTTCCAGAAAGTAGTATGGCTACGTGGTTCTTCTTCATATTCTTCACAGACCACACGATACAATTTTTCTGCATCACCTGTTGTCACCTCAGACTCCTTGCGAAGTCTGCGGCAAAGTGCTAGCAAAATCATCTGAGCATGTTTGTTTAGGTCAACAACAATGCTCGGCTCCACTGTACGGCCGATTTCTTTTGCCAAAAATCGCACATCATCAGCAATTACCTCATCTCGGCCTGCTCGTTCAGCCTTCTTGATTGAATCTTCCAATAATTCGATGGCAACTCTAGCATCACCAGTTTCTGCAGAACGTTGCCCTATTGTACGTAATACGCCATCAGGAATAGAACCCTCATGACATGATAATGCTGCACGCTGTGTAGCGATTGCAGTTAATGCCGTTTCTTGATACGATTCAAGCCTAATGTGATTACTTTGACCAAAGCGCGATAATACGGCCCCTTCTAACTGGTCAAGTACTTGCTCTTGACTGATGATTATTAGTGAAATTGTGCCTTTAATCTCACGACCTTCATCAATTCTTAGAAGTTGATAGAGAAGGTCTCCCTTGTCAGCTCTCAGTAGATGGTCAACTTCATCTAAAATCAATAACAAGTGTTCATTTCTGCCTTGTAATTGCTTGCGTATCGATTGTAAAACCTCACCGCTACCAAAGCCGCGCTCTGGATGCCTAGAGTCAAGATGTGTGACAATACGCTGCAAAACCTGTGATTTTGATGGGAAATTTCGACAATTGACATGAACCAACTTGAGTGCCCTTTCCTCACCAAGGTGCCTCTGTAAATCCCTTGAAAACACATGTGAAAGTGCTGTCTTACCACACCCTACATTTCCGGTAATTGCTACACGACAAGAAATTCTGTGGTCATTAATTTGTTGAAAGATGCCAGCCATTTGCTGTAATTGCTCATCCCTGCCAACTAATTCTTCTGGCACATAATCGTATGACAGCGGCTCGGCATTGATGAGAATCTTGCCCGCTCCAATTCTGTCTAAATATCCCGCCACACGCTTGCCTCCCAATGTCTCGCTGACCATTCAACCTACAACCCGGTTAGTGAACCGTTTGCTTCCAACTTCCAACGTTCTTAGCAATTTTGGTCATTACCTAACCAAAATCAACATTCTCAGTTTGCTGACACTAACCTCACTTGGGAAGGGTGAACAATTGGTCATCCCCATGCCCATCTAATAATCCAATTCGAACAGCAGCATCAAGCCAAGCGTGAGCATAATTTATCGCCCCGAACGCCCGCACTAAATCACCAACTCCCATGAAATGACGCGCGTCTGATGCGTAATCATCGCACATCCCCATCATATCACTCAATTGTTTAGCCTCAGCAGTGTCTTCACCATGTATCGGCGTCGCCTTTGCTTTGGCTCGTGAAGTCAAATCAAGGTATTTCTCAACTAATTCTTGAGTTACTTGTGAGTTCATCAACCGGCCTCCTTGATGGCTAAGATGCGTCGCACGTCCTCATGCCTACCTAGAGTATTGTACAACTCAATCGCTCGGGTTAACAGACCATTTTCTTCGGCATCTCTTGCTGCTTCAAAGATAACTTGGCGCTGCTCCCAATCAACTCTTTGACGCTCTTCGGTAACCAATTTTCTGAGAAATAAATCACGTTTTGAGATTAGTTTTGGTGATTCCCACCAACGAATTAATCCATCTCTTGTTGCTGTTGTAATGATATCAGAGTTGTTGGATGAAATATGAACTCCTGCGGGCCACGATTCACCTTCAGTAGGCGGTATTCTGTCAAGAACACCATTCATAGTAAGCATCCACCAGCCATCACCAGTCATTGCTGCTTCAAGTGGATCCACCCCTGTATCTATCAACTGTTCAAGTGAATCCCAACCAAATGGATTTGGAACTCCCTCGTGGATAGCACCATCCACTGACTGGACTAGTAATTTCCCATTTGTTAAGCGACTAGCCCAAGACCAACGCCTATCCTCAATAATTCTCTGAGAGTTTTCACCAAATAGGCGTAAACAAATGAGATGCCCATCGTCATTTATGGCGATTAGATGTTCTCTATCAAGCCAGCCGATTAATTTCCTGATTCGACCCGGTCGAAGTCGGCTAATTCCTCTGCCATCTCGATTGAACATGTGAATATGGTCGCCTCGGTCAGCTAACAACCAACCTCCACCTGGTCTTGGCAAACAATCTCGGAAACCGCCTCCAACCGAACGGCCTTCACCAAGCGGGTTTCCCGTTCTGATATCTAATAGATGAAATCCGGGACCTGAAAGAACTGCGACACTGGTTCCATCAGATACTAATCTGTAGACATCAAATTGAAAAGTACGCTTCCAAATGAAATCCCCTAAATCGTTGAGTAATCTTACAATTCCGCCAGTTGCAATAACTACTCCATCGTTTAGAGTTTCGATAGTGCCAACTTTTCCTTCAAGTTGGTGACTCCAAGAAACGCGCCAATCACCAGCCATCAGAATTCGCCTCCAGCACCTAGATTGACTAGGTGGTCTTTGGCTGGTGCACTTATCCTAAACATGCGACTACGCCCCTGTTTTCGAACTGTGAGAATACCCGATTTCAGTAATCCATTGAAGATTTGTGAAAGCCGAGGACGCCCAACTCCTAATTCATCCTGAAGTAGATTGTCCGAAGGAGATACTTCACGTTCTACTGCTTGAGTCAAAATCAACGTTTCAGCATCATTGAGATTAGTTAATGCATTGATATCTAACACAATATCTGGTTTACGGGGAGGCGCAACTCTGCGAATAGAACTGAGTGCACTGAGTACTTCTTCTGGTGTTGCTTGGGGTTGTTCACCGGTCAATTCTTCATCCTCGAATTGAGGTTCTTCTTCCCACTCGATTGTCTCTTCAAACTGTGCCGGGGACTGGGGTTTTGGTTCTTGGTTTGGAGTACTATCTATACTCGGTTGCATCTGTTGTGGCTTGACTTTTGGCGCATTTTTAATCGGTGAGTCGGTACCATCTTGAATCCAAAGTTCTGTGTTTTGGTCATTAGTATTGATTCTGCGACCTCTGTTAGGGTCGGATTCCTCCTCGTTTGGCTTTGCTTCTCTGGGGCCTTGGGTTTTCCTAGGTGCGCCCCTATTTTCAGCACGTGTGTCAATTTTTGCTGCTCTATTTCGGGACCGTAGGCCGCCAAATCGCCCTCCTCCAAATGATGGTGCGGTGCCTTCAGCCATCTCCAATATCTCAGCACCACCCATTTCATCGCTAAATTCATTCTTCCACTGCTGATTTTCCTCAGGCTCTAGCGGAGGTTCACCAGATTCTGATTCCGATTCGATTGTTTGTTCTTCAACATCTGTTTCTTCGGTTGAATCTAATTGTGGCCCATTATCTTCGCCAGAATTCTTCCACATGTCTGCAGCATCTGATAATGAAGGGAATAAAGTCTGACTTTCATCTAATTCTGGCGCTTTTGTGGGGGCTTCAATTTGCTCTTCAGTTGATGGTTCTGCCATTGTTGAGGTCTCTTCATCTACAACAGAAAATGGGATTTCCTCTGATTGAGAATCAAATTCAGAAGATTCTGAAACTTTGACTTCTACTTCTGTAATTGGAGGGGCGGCTTCAGCAACTCGCTGAAAAGTAGAATCTTCCACTACAGTCGGTGGTTTTGATGTGATATCAACCTTCAAATCCAATTTACGCCCATTAACTAGTGGCATTCCGCGTGATTGATCTACAACATCTCGGAGATATCTCATTGCCCTGCCAACATGTCCACTGCTTTCTTTCATCACCATATCAAGAAGGGCGTCAGGAGCGGTCCAAGATGAGCGGCTCGCCTTATGCACCCGCTTACCAATGAGGGAGGCCATTTCGGCTCTTGTAAGAGATTCTAGAGAAGGGGTAATATCCATCTCTGAAAGTAGTTCTTCTGGGAAGCCTGATTTCTGGCCAGGAGTGAGAGTAATGATGGTTAAAGCACGGATTTTAGTCAATACCGGCATCAGTTGAGATAGCACTTCTGCAAGCACCGGACCAGGCAATAATGAATGGTCAAAAATGATGACAGGAAGAAGCCCAGTTCGGCCTGCTAATTCTTCCTCCAATCGGTCAATCATCACACTATGTACAGGCGGGGTTTCGAAGTCCTTCATCAAGTCGCAATATATCTGATGCAGAATGGTGGTAACATGGTCTCCTGAAGGCCAAAATACGGTGTGGATTTGGTCTGCAGTTGAAGCAACTGATTGAACTAATGATGAGCGCCCAGAACCTTTCTCTCCTACCACTGCCACAACCCGTGGTGAGACTAACCGGATATTGTTGGCTAAAGCGGTGAACACTTCATCTCTACCAACCATCAACTCCAACTGTTCTCGACTTAGGGGTCTAGTGTCAAAAGGATTTGACCTAATGGCAGGGAGATTCAACATCTCTAGCGCTGTTGATTGCATGATAGGAGCGAACTTGAAGTCCACTTAACATATTTACGCATTTTAAGTTGTAAAAATGATGCGTTCAGAAGCGTTGAACAAGTCACGGAGTTGCCTTTTGCCGGGAAAATGACCCTTGAAAATGGAATTGTTTTGCCGGTTTAACGCGTTAATAACGCATCAGAATAAGCGTTAACCCGTTATTCACAATAAATTAACGCTTCGTTAACGCATTGGATGTAGTAGGAATCATTGCTATCCGCAATAGAGAATCATATCGTGAACCACACCTCAACTAGTAATCCAAATGTTTTGGAAATCCTCGCAATGCTTTAGGGAGTCCGACTCGGGCATCAAGGTTGAGGGAAGTCAATGCCTGTTGATAATAGCCGCCTGAAAGGATTCTACAAATTAAGTGTAAAAGAGCGCCGAGAAATGATTGCTGAATTAGCAGGATTGGACCAAGAAGCAGTAGATGCTTTGGCTGCTACAGGAGAGCTTTCTGAGGCTGCTGCAGATCGTATTATCGAGAACGTAGTTGGGACCCTTGCCTTGCCGGTTGGAGTAGCAACAAATTTCATCGTTGATGGCGAGCATTATCTAGTACCATTTGCCTTAGAAGAACCATCTGTTGTAGCCGCTGCAAGCAACATGGCAAAACGCTGCCATGCCAGTGGCGGTTTCGTCTCTGATAACACCGAACCCATCATGATAGGCCAGATTCAAGTGGTCGGGTGTGATGACCCATTTGCAGCCAAAGAAGCCGTCCTTTCTGCTACTGATGAATTAGTCTCAGCATGCAACGAAGTTGACCCTATTTTAGTCAAATTTGGAGGCGGTTGTAAAGGCCTTGAAGCAAGGGTAATTGATACCGATTCAGGACCAATGGTTATCATTCATATCTTAGTCGATTGCCGCGATGCAATGGGGGCAAATGCAGTCAATACCATGGCGGAAACTATCGCCCCAACTGTTGAGAGAATAACCGGCGGAACAGTGATTTTGAGGATTATTTCGAACCTAGCAGTTCATCGATTAGCAAGGGTAAGTGCTACATTTACTCCATCAGAAATGGCAAATTCGGGAGAAACTGCTGAACAAGGGGGAAAAGTCATTGATGGTATACTACAGGCCTACCATTTTGCTGCTGCTGACCCATTTAGGGCTACAACCCACAATAAAGGCATCATGAACGCTATTTCTGCTATTGCTGTTGCATGCGGCCAGGATTGGCGTGCAATCGAGTCAGGAGCCCATTCCTACGCTTCACATGAGCGAATTTATGGCTCCCTCACTCACTGGGAGAAGGATGCTGATGGAAACCTCGTAGGTTCGATTGAATTACCAATGGCAGTTGGATTAGTTGGTGGAGCAGTTAGAGTACACCCTACTGCGAAGGCAAATGTTGCAATAATGGGGGCAAGAACTGCTGACGAATTAGCCAAAGTGATTGCTGCGGCCGGTATTGCTCAAAATTTAGGAGCCCTTAGAGCACTAGCCACAGTTGGTATCCAAGCGGGACACATGAAGTTACACGCTAGAAATATGGCAGTCACGGCTGGTGCTAATGATGACGAAGTCGACAAAGTTGTTGAAATCGCTCGTGCATCTGGCAGAATAACTGCTGCTGCAATTGAAGCGGCCCTTGAACATGTCCGCAATAGCTGAAATTTTGTGCTAAAGCACAATATTATGAGAATTCTATTCAGTCGACTTTGCGGACATTGATTGCATTAGGTCCCTTTGGACCCTCTCCAATCTCAAATTCCACATTGTCGCCATCTTCGATGCGACCTTCTACTTGGGAAATATGAACGAAGAGGTCATCACCCTCATCTCGCTCGATAAATCCGAATCCTTTGCTCTGATTAAACCACTTTACTTGACCCTCGGCCATAATTCCACCTCGCCCAACCCATACTACTTGAATACACCCTATTGAATATCAAATAACAGGGCAGGAATCTTACAAAAGTTCTAACTCCGAACAAGAAAATCATTCTTCTTCGGAATTTTCTGACAAAGAGCCATTCTCAAGCACTTCAATTGACATTTCCGTGCCTGAGGTGGTGGATTCTCCCTCTTCATCACCTGCTTCTTCACCTGAAAGAGCATCAGCAAGTTGTGAACCCGTCAAGCCTAAGCCAGCAGCCTGTTCTTTGAACCACTGCGCAACTTCTGTTGTAGATGTGTGGGGGCAACCAAAGTACTCTGAAAATCTCCTGGTGGTGCTCAATCGACGTGTATTTCCGTCTCGACGTTTGTCAATTAGGCCCAATTCCCTCAAATCAGAGACATGCTCGTAGGTCACTTGACCAACCATTTCTACCAATTTATTCTGAGCCATTGGTTGATGATAGGCTATCAGTGCTGCAGTTTTTAGCAATCTTTTCGGAATTTCTGTCCTTGCAATCTGCGGAATATGATTAGCCAGATGAGGTTTCACTTCTAGTACCCAATAGCGATTTATTTCAGTCAATTGAATAGCAGTTTGTTCCCTATTTGAGATCAACTCTTGTAAGTCTAAAAGTGCCATTCTAATAGTTGATTCAGTGATTTTGAACTGTTCGGCTAATTCTGCTTGAGGTATTGACCTGCCAGCACCAAATAATGTCGCTTCAAGCAAAGTTGTGAGTTCTATTTCATCACTCATGCTGCCACCTCTGGTGCAAGATGTTCGGTAATCGCGTCAAAAGTACCCAATTCTGGCCACTTATCTTGTAGGAAAATTTCACCATTTGGATATTCCACTTGCCAAATGTCTGTATAACCTCTGTGAGTTAGGAAAAGCGCTGATACGAAACCAACTATTCCACCTTCTGCTTCAGCATCTTCGGGGTCCCAACCTGCATCAATACCCTTAGATTTCAGTTTCTCAGTGACTGATTTAACAGTAACAGGCTCTCCTTCTGGGGATAACTCTCGGATTGATTGCCAAGTTTCACGTATTTCTTCTTCCAAATTTTCTTGATGAACTCGACCCTTCACATTGGCAATTGCCTTCTTTACTTCCAGTGCATGCTCCTCTCGGGCACTCTCTCTCAAGCGGCGCTCTTCGGCATCGTCGTGTGCTTCTGAAAGACAAGATAGTAATTCAGCGAGAGTTACTGGCCGTCCACCATCTCTCTTGATGCGCCCATCAAACAGGCCAGGCAATTCTTCTGCTGCTTCACCTGCCAAGACGGTAGTAGTGAAATGGAAATCGTCATCATCGTATTCGGTCTGCCAACTCGGAATGAAATCCCAATCATCATCAATATCTTGGTCTGCATTCTCTGCCCTTTCCAACAGGTTTGCGGCTTGCCCATGTAGGATTTGCCAAGCCATTCGGATTAGCCTTCCACAAGTCGGTAAGTCGATGTTTTCGGCTCCCTTAAGTCGTTCTTTGAACAATTCAATAAAGCGGTTTAGGTCAACATTCCATGGGTCGAGTGTCGCATCCTGAAACATCTGTAAAACCAGGGCAATACTTCTGTCAAATGGGTGACTGAGAGCCTTATGTTCGGCTTCTTCCATCTCAACTAACTCTTGAATATGCTCTGCATACCTACTTTTGTTGAGGGGGAGTGATTCGTCATGGCCAATCATCTCAGCGATGATGTCGTCTCTAAGTGTCTCTGAATCAAGAGCACTCATTGGAGTCACTCTCCTTCATCCTTTGTGATGCCATCTATATCTAGGTCGTCGACCTCTTCTTCGGTGTCTCTTGCATCGAGAATATCTCTTTGTTCCTGCTCAATTGGCAATGCGACTCCGAGTTTTTCTTCCATATCTTCTCTGAAATCTCCTGCCCTATCTGCAAGAGATGAAAGTGTGCCGTCATCTTCGATTTCTTCAGCGAGGTCCTGTGTTTCTGCCTGTTCTAGTTCAGGAGTTGGGGTATCCTCGGATTCCAAGGCAGTATCATCTTGTTCGGCAATTTCAGCCTCTGCTTTCAATTCTGATTCTTTATTGGCAGCTAATAAATCTTCAATATCCAAGCCACCTAGACTTGCTGGTGTAGCGAGTTCTTCTGGTGCCTTTGGCATTTCTTCGACTGCTGGCAACTCATCAAGTGCTTTCTTTGCATCTTTAGTATTCTTAATTGCCTCAAGTTCTTGGTGTGCTGCATCTCCAACTTCAATCGCTTGCTCACGACCGAAATCGGTTATTCTTCTACTGCATCCATCACCTGCGTGAGTGATTCCAATATGATGGTCAGCCAATTGTAGGCTGACCTTACGAAGAGTTACCATGATGAATTGTGCTTGCTCACTGCGTAATCTACACAATGAAGCGATGTTTTCAGCGTTGAAGGTGTCAAGATTCTGATCAACTTCATCAAAGTAGTAGAATGGAGATGGTTCATAATCCTGGATTGCGAAAATCAGGGCTAGTGCAGCCATGGACTTCTCACCGCCCGATAGTAATCCCAATCCACTCTTCTTTCCTGGTGGACTTGCCCACATCTGAAGACCGCCTTCGAAAGGTTTCTTGGGGTTTTCAAAGCGTAATTCGCCTTTACCACCCGGTTGAAGATGTTGGTAGACTCTACTGAAGTTGACATTGACTATGTCCATCACGGTTGTCAAGCGGTCTTTACGCTCAGTCTCAAGTTGGTCTTCGAGTGAAATCAAACTTTGACGGTGCTCGCGTAGTCGCTTTGAGTCTGTGCTCAAACTGTCGCTGCGCTCCTGTGCCTCGTCATATTGTTCAATTGCCCGCATGTTGACATCCCCTAGGTTGCCAACTCTGCGCTCAAGGTTCCTAACAGCTGCCTCGGCTTCTTGAACAGTTGGGAGAACTGCATCATCAGAGGCTGGCTTGATTTCTAATTCAGCCATTTCTGCATCCAGTTCACGAAGTGCTTCCTTCTTCTGGTGAATCTGAAGGTTGAGGTCTGTGATTCGCTTATTTATCGCATCACGGTCCCTGACTTTTTGTTCCAAGCGTGTAGTTAGTTTGACGCGCTCTTCACGTAATGCAATCCTATTATCATCTAACTCTCGGTACTCCTCGGTTATTTGTGAATGGGCTTCACTAACGGTATCAAGTTCCTCTTGGTAGGTTTCAATTTCCGATTCAGCGTCTGATATTTTCTTAGTAGCCTTGTCAACGATTGATTGTTGCTCATCAATACGACGTTGTAGTTCCTTGATTTGGCGGGTCAACAAAATTGATTGATTCTCGCCGCCTGAAAGTGTCCCCTTTGCAGTGAGTTTTGCTCGCTCTGCTTCGTTGCGTTGCTCTTGTGAATCTCGAAGACGCCGGGAAAGATGCTGTGGACTGCCTTCTTGGAGAGCCGTTGCAGCATCGGTCTTTGCTTGGATTGCATCTTGATGAGCATTATTGGCTAATTCAGACGCATTTTCAGCCTTATTCTGCTTTGCAGTTGCTTGTTCTAAATTCTTTAGTGCAACTTTTACTTTGCTTTCTGAATCTTTGAATGATGTTTCAGCACGGGCTAAATCTTCTTTCCATGCCCTCGCTTCAAATGCGTGGTCATCATTAGCAAGATTGGTAATTCGTTGTCGGAGTTGATGCTCGCTTTGGCGTAATTCTGCCAATGCCGCTCGCCCAGTTTCAGCGACTAGGCTAAGGCGTTCAACATCTTCTTCGGCCTTCTCAACCACAGAACTTCCTGCCATCTTGCCGCCAAACTGGGGCCGGTTTGCTCTTGAGGAGCCGCCAACCATTGCACCGCTTCCTTCGACAACTGAACCGGTCCTAGTTACCATTCTAACTCCACCCATGTGGCGGCGAGCAACATCCATTGACTCGACAATTAGAGTGTCTCGTACAACATTGATGACTGCAAGTTCAATTGAATTATCATATTCCAACAAGTCAGAAGCGAATCCTACTACACCGGGTTGTCGTGAAACCATCACGGAACGCCCGCCAGGGCGACGAGATTGCAAACGGTTCAACGGTAGGAAAGTTGCTCTCCCTGCCTTGTTCTTACGTAGCCATGAGATACACTGTGCAGCGGTTTCATCGTCACGGACTACGATACTGTTCATGCCTCCACCCATCGCATAAGCAAGGGCTTCTTCATCGCGCGAATCTTTGGGTGCACAAAGTTCAGACATTGAGCCAAGTATTCCTCTAACCTCACCAGAATCTCTGAGATTTAGTACAGACTTCACTGCGCGAGCCATACCAGTAGTGCTGCCACTTCGGGTCTCTAGTTCACCTCGAGCCCTAACCAAGGCCATTTCTGCATCACGTAATTGGTCCTCTGACCTCTGTACATCATCTAGTAAGCCTCGTTCTTGGCGTTGGATTCTTGCCAACTCTTGAGCCAATTTTGTGCGGTCTTGTTCAGGTGCATTGGAATCAAGTTCTTCACCTTGGAGTAATAAATCGTCACGATTCAACCTCGCCTCATCAAGGGCTGTTTCAAGGTCAGCGAGTTGTTGGTGCAAAAATTCTACATTTTGGCTTTCAGCACCAACTTTTAGAATTGCTTTATTGGCAACTTCTTGAGTCTTTTCAACTTCTTCAGTTGCCTTCCCAAATGCACGATTGAGTTCGTGGACAACTTTGTCACCTGAATCAAGAGCGGAGCGTGCGTTTTCTTCTGCCTCTGCAGCTCCTCGAAGATCCTCTTCTGCTTTCTTGAGGGTTTCTCTTGCTGAATCAAGAGATTCTTCATGAGATACTAATGCTTGTTCGGCTTCAGTCTGTTCTGCTTGCAGAACTTCTTGCTCATCGCTTGCATCTGAAATGTCCTCTTTCAAGCCTGAAATTCGGTCTTTTCTGGTTTCAACTTCGACTTCTAGTCGGCGTTGTTGGTCGCCCAATTTCTTACCATCATCGCCCAACACCTCATTCAATTGCCGCTGAATTTCTGCCAATTCGTCTTCAATTGCCAATTCTTGCTTGTTATCGGCTTCGATTTCCTCGCCGATTTCACTCAGCCGAACAATGTAGTTACCTCTTTCATCGGTTACCAATTCAATTTCTTCTATTCGGCTTCGATGACGAGAATGCATCAAAGTCCGGCGAGCAGTCTCCAGGGTTTCCTGCAATTCGCGATATTTCATCGCCTGCTCGCGTTCTTTCGCCAGCGTTTTGATTCGCTTATTGATTTCATCCTCTAGCAGAGTAATCTGCTCAAGATACTGCTCGACTTTGTCACGCTGGCGATTCGCCTTACGAATTTCATCGTCATAGGATGTTACACCTGCAACATCTTCCAAAACCTTGCGTCGAGCACGGTCAGTCATTGTTGCTAGGTGAGTGACGTCTCCTTGAAGGACGATATTATAGCCGTCTCCTCTAGCACCTGCGCCTGTCAAAAGACGGCGGAATTCAGTTGCAGTAGAGGGCCTTTCATTTAGGTAATAAGCAGAGTTTGAATTGCCTTTACGACCTAATCTGACAGTTCTTGTGAGTAGAACCTCGTCTGTGTCAACCTTCAATCTTCGAGTACCGGAGGCATCTTTTGGATTATCAAAAACTAGTGTGACTTTGCAATTTTTTGCGGCTTTCCCGTGGTTACCACCATTGAATATCAATTGACCTACATTTTCAGCGCGGAGGCTTTTCGAACTCTTAGCCCCTAACACAAACTGTAGTGCATCTCCACAATTTGACTTGCCAGAACCATTCGGCCCAGTTATCCCTGTAAAACCGACTTCAAACGGTATTACGACCTCTCCTTTGAATGATTTAAAATTCTCCATTTCGATTGCTTTTAGATGCAAGTTACCCATCCCCTGCTTTTTGGTCGCGAAAAGCGACTACGATTTCATCGGGGGATTTCAAGGGACTATAAATGATAGTGGTCAGTCACGCGCGAGAGAGCGGTTTCAAGACCCCGACTTAAGAGCCGTCAAGCGTTTCATAGATTCTATCAATAAGTCTCAAAAAAGCAGAAGAGAACGGTTTTCTGTGAAATTAAATATCAAGAATTAATCTCTATATGAGAAAAAATTGAACCTTTTTGGGAATATCTAACCGTCTTACGCGAATTCTCCCTTGAATTCACATTGTGTACAGCCCTGGCCATTACAGTAATGACACATGCGTCCAACTGACATTTCCTCACCTGAACTAGTGCCAAGTTGGAATATATCCTCATACTGATCTAGTGACAAGGCAGAACGAAGGTCACCAACAGTCATAACTCCACCTTTTTTGGATTTCTTATCTTTCTTTTCGAGTGAACCACGGAAGCCACCAGCACCAGCCATTTGCCAAGGCTCGGCATATTCTGATTTCGGTTTTGACTTGAGCGTGCGTACAGCCTTTTTGATGACCATGACCCCCAAAATCAGGAGTGAGACTTCAACTATGAACGCAGGCATCGGTATCCCAAGAACCAGTGCCCAATCAAGAGGTTGTCCCTCTGTTGTTAGCAACCCCAGCGCATCAGAAACTGCAATTGTCACCAAACTAATACCGAATACCAAGCGAAGTCGAGCCAAGTTTTTTGACCAACCTCTTGAAGCTTTTAATTTGCCAGATTGCTTCAATGCAGCAATCGGTGCTGAAATTGAAAAGACAAATCCTATTGCTGCAATTATCACATCAATTGCATAATAAGTCCCTAAGGGGGATAGACATTGATTGCTCTGATGGTCCGCCAAATCTGCATTTATTGTATTTCTATCACAATTACCAGATATAATTTCAATGATTTCCATTTTGTAGTGAACTAATTGGTCAGGATACTGGAAGTAGTATAATCCAACTTCCACATTGTAAACCACAAAAGACAGTAGAAGGACTCCTACTATAGCGAGTATCAACGGCTTCGCCTTTGCCACAATTGATAAGGAGCCGCCGGAGATTGTTAGTAGTTGTGTAATATGGATAGGAAAACATTACCCTCCTGCACCAGAATTTAAAATCCCGAAGAGTAATCTTCAATTCATATGAGTATGAGGCGATGGCCCGGAGACCCCAGTATGGTAGATGTAACCATAGTCGGCTCAGGGATTGCTGGACTGTTCGTCGCAACCCGTTGTGCACGGGCTGGACAAAACGTTGCATTAGTAACTAAACAACGTCTTTCAGACTCCTCAACTAATCGAGCCCAGGGAGGTATTGCAGGAGTTCTTGACACTAATGACTCAGAAGCAGTAGAGGCACACATCCTTGACACCCTTGAGGCAGGGGGAGGAATAGGGGACGAGAAAATTGTTCGTATGGTTGTACAAGAGGCCGCCGCGAGAATTCAAGACTTGATTAATGAGGGTGTGAATTTTGACAAAGAAGAGAGTGGTGCTTACGATTTAGCCATGGAAGGTGGGCACAAAGAACGTCGGATTCTACACACAAAAGATGCGACAGGTGCTGAAATCGAGCGTGCACTGATTGCTTCCTGTCGTACGGAGGAGAGGATTACAATCTACGAAGATTGCCTCGCTCTTGACCTCATTTTAGATGACCGTGATTCTAATGAAAGAAAAATCGCAGGTCTTTGGTGTCTCAATTCTGATGGCTCTGTTTTCACTTTGCCAAGCCGCGCTGTTCTAATTGCTACTGGTGGTGCTGGACAATTATGGCGACACACCACAAATCCATCGGTTGCAACCGGTGATGGAATCTCGATGGCTGTTAGAGCCGGGGCTGCTGTTGGCGACCTTGAATTCGCGCAATTTCATCCAACAGCCTACAGCAAGGGTGATTCAAACCCATTTCTAATTTCGGAGGCAGTCAGAGGTGATGGCGCAGTCTTGATGACTGCAGAAGATCTTGAAAACTGGCATCAAGCAAAACAAACCGACTCTTCGGCTGACCCAAACGATTTCTCATTCATGCGCCAAACTGATGCTAGAGGAAGTCTTGCAACCCGCGACATTGTCGCGAGGGCTATTGATACTGAATTGAAACGCAGTGGCCGCCATCATGTATTGTTAGTGACAGAGCATTTAGATGCTGAACATCTTGCATCAAGATTCCCGAATATAGCCAATAAAATGCTCAAAAACGGCTTAAAAATAGGCATTGATGCAATCCCCGTGGCACCAGCCGCACACTACATTGTAGGGGGATTGGCGGTTAATGAGTGGGGGGAAGTTTGGCAACGCGACCTCAACTCAGATGATCCAACATTTAGTACGAAAAGTGACAGATTAGTCGACGGATTATTTGCTATTGGTGAAACTGCTTGCACCGGACTTCACGGGGCGAACCGACTGGCCAGTAACTCATTGCTTGAGGCTGTGGTATTCTCTCACCGGGCAGGGGTTAGGGTGCTTGAGTGGTTAGAGACCGCGGGACAAGAAAAAACCGGCCTACCCGAATGGCGGGCTGATGGACTTGCAGACTTAGAGGAACACGCGCCTTTGGTGCATGACCGAGCACAACTACGCTCCACAATGAGTGATGATGTGGGACTAGTGAAGAGTAACTGGAGAATGAAAAGAGCACAGAGAAGATTGGCCTTACTCAATGAAGAAGTTGAACGCATTTGGCGGCGCTGTCTGCCTTCAAGGGAAATTGTTGAGTTGAGAAATATGGTGCAATTAGCGCAGATGATAATGGCTGCTTCTTTGGCTAGAAAAGTGAATGTTGGACTTCACTACAACCTTGACCTTACCTAGGTGCTACCGATTGAGTTAAACAGGGAGCGCCATTAGATTGATTCATGTCAATCATAGAAGCATACAATGGAGCCCTGGATATGGGAGATATCGAAACACTTGAAATGATCATCCACGATGATTTTGTGTTCAATCCACACGTTGGTAACGTCACCATGGGCAAGTCAGATATTTTGGGCTTCGTGATGAGTGAAAACAAACCGACTGCAGAAAACAACCGAATTCTGTATGAGAATGATGAAGTTGGAGTTTCTCATTCAATCATTCACTTTGCGAATGACTCGGACTCCGAAGCGGTCTTGTCGTTCATGCAGTTCAAAGACGGTCAAATCATTTCCATAGAAACCGGTGCCACACCACTTTCTCCCGATTACCAATTGATTGGTAACTGAGAAGCTGCGCACCCGGTAGTCACTAAGCAACCCCTTTGCACAATCACTGCTTGATTATATCTAATTCTG
>CAZXZO010000033.1:10562-16972 GCA_964645485.1 uncultured Candidatus Poseidoniales archaeon | reverse complement strand
CACGCTGGAGATGTACTGGTAGAATGATTGTAACAACCGAATTTTGGTACCAGACTGGCCTTGATGATGTTGAGAAATTAGGCGCACTTGCTAGCCAGGGTCGGTTGCTGGCCGCTGAGTTAGATGCCGATTACATTGACATCGGGATTCCAACGGGATTGGCTTATGCTCGAGAGCACTATGGTGAGTGAATACAAGGGTAGGCAATGAAAGGGCCCACTGAAAGCCCATTCATTCACCGATTTTGAATCAAAGGGTGTTATGCACTAACCCTTTGCTTCTATGTTAAACAATCTGAACAGGGTTCAAATCCTTGTGCGTCCGTGCCATGCGGAGTACAGACGGAGCCGACATCGGCAGCGAGGACAGATATACACGGTGGCAGATGAATGAGTATATGCCATCGAGAAGGAACCAGAATACGATGTTTATTTTATAGAGGTTGTTGCAAAATATTTAACATGCATGTTGCGCTGGTTATGATATGTTTCACAGAAGCCAGTGCACAGTGTTTATTCTAATTTTGACACTTGTTTCCCCCTTATTTATTGAAGCCAGTGCTGAATCAACCAGTTATGACGTTGAAAACGGTACGGTGATTGATGCGGATAGCGAATTAGTCGTGGAACTGGGCACGGTTCCTGCTGGCTGGTGGATCGTGGTCAGCCATGACAGCGGAGACAATCCGATCGATGTGACAATCATGACGAAATCAAATTGGGACTCATTTTCTGAAAACACCCAACTAACAAATGCTACAGAACTCTCAACCACGTTCAGTATCTTCCGATGGCAGGTTGAACAGACAGATGACTATGTAATTATTTACGACAATTCAGAGAGATTTACCGGTGGATCCGATGGATTGGTTGCAGCTACAATTGATAAAGGCTATGGCACAGAAGGCGCATCAGCACGTGTGACTGACACATCTTATTACGACTATGAAAATCGACACTTCATCCAGCCAGGAGACTTGCTCAGGTACGACTTTGGCCAGATTGGACCGGGTTCACACATGATCCTCAATGTTGACCTTGAAGACTGGTTCTCCGGAGGCGTGGATGCATTCGTTGTTGAACAAGCCAACATTGATTCCTTCCTCGCTGGAGAGGACACTTGGAATAGAAACGCTTCTTTTTTTGATATCTCATACAACAATTGGTACTTTGAACCGGATTATCTTGCGTCTTGGACGGTCTTCATCGAGAACGGGCCTCGTGGTGAATCCAACCAAATGGCCGAGGCCGCAGTGGTTGATGTTCACTTTGAAGTGGACCCGATGGACGGATTGGACATCATCAAAACCAGTCGAATGGTTGAATCAGGGGAAGCATGGCATGGCGAACTTGGATTGAGAGGAGCAGGCTCGGTTTTGGACTTTCTTTTAGATCTTGAGGGTTTCACCTCAGAAATTGACATTTTGATTCTCAACACCACTGAAGCAGAACGTTATCTAGCAGGAGAAAATATCTCCGTATTAGGTCACGCCAGCCTCATTAACACTGATTCTTGGGACGCTTGGTCTTACACATTCCCGGAACAAAATACCTACTCCATCATATTAGACAACACTGATTCGCCTGTTGGAGGCGGTGCGGAAACACGACCAATCCACGCTGAAATTACCGTTGATGAAGCCACATTGACATCTACATGGTTGGGTTGGACGAAAAGTCGCCACTACATCGAAGACAATGCATACCTTACATTTGACCTCGGCGAACTCTTCGTGGGAGATGAAATCTATTACAGTGTCTCAGGAAAACATTTTGGCTCAGGTATCCTGCCTAAGTTTGATATTGCTCTTATGACCTATGCGGAGTACGAACGCATGGTCGCTGGTGAGACTCCTGTGATTATTGACAACGGATCTGATCTTGACACTTGGTTTGCGTGGCCTTCCTCGTACGAGATTGAAGAAAAAGGCAATTACAAACTCGTGATCGAGGTAGGAGACAAGATTCCAGGGGGTTCAACCGACGACGGGGCTTGGATGATGGAATTCACTGTTAAGTCACTTGGTGCAGTTAGCCTTGAGCAAGCAATGGATCAAAACTACTGGCTTACTGCCACTCACCACACGAAGGTGCCTGAAGGAACGACTTCCGTTCCTGGAACCGATGGCCAAAATAACATTGGGGAAGCCCAAGCTGACGACAGTTCCTTTGGAGGCGGGGGTGGACTCCTTGGTATCTGTGCTATATGTTGTGGCTTACCTGTTGCCCTCCTCGTTGTCCGACGAAGAAGGAAGAAAGTTGCAATACGCCAGATGGATGTTTCTATTCAGGCTGCTGTCGGAACAGCGCTTGCAAGCCAATCTCCATTGGAAACTGCTGGGCCGCTCTCCCCTCCAGCAGGCGCCCCAGTGATAACCGGGCCCGAGATTTCTGCCAATGGAGCAGTGGACGCTAATGGGTATGAATGGATTGAACACAATGGAGAAAACTACTGGAGAATAGCGGGATCTGGTTCTCAATGGACACTTTATCAAGGTTAATCTCTAATCTTGCGGAGATTCCCTCAGAAGTATTCAACGACATCAAACGTTGGCGGGGAGTTTTCATAACATCATGTGTACATTGACACTATCCTCAGGGGTTTACAATGTGCCATACTGAACGCTATTCTCCAATTCGGGCGTATGCAAGGGAACCCCTTATCCCTGCCCGCGTCCATGTGGGTACCCTATAATTCAGACTGAACAATTCAAAGCCAACCATCCTTTTCAAACATTCATGGCCGATAGTTGTCCGTTCTGTATTGGGCGATGTGACTGTAGCACATTCGGTGGCGGGGATATTCCTGAGGTCAATTGCCCTAGAGACGGCTCACCTTATGAAAAAATTATGCTGAACATCAAATATAGAGGGGAAGAAAGGACATTTGAACTTGAAGAAGTGTCATGGCGGAAATTCATTAAAAAACACAGAAAATTTAGAGTTAAATTTGGGGATATGGAATGGGATATTGAGTGCGACCGGAAAAATAAGGTTGAAGGTTATGACAAACATCACCCAAGAAATAAGATGATTCTCTTGAAAAATATTCACTTCCCTCTTCCTCACTCACAGTATAGGATTGATTTCGGTTGGTGGTTGCCCAGATCAGAGGGTGGACCAAAATCCAAAGGTCGTTTTGCATTCTTTGAATTGTATCACGATGATGAGCCATTGTTCACCACTCAAATAGGAATATATGTTGAAGATGATTTTAGCCATTTGACTCCTGTTTGGGAGCAGGATTAAGTCATTCGATATCTTCATCTGAACAATCTTTTGGTGCAGTAACTGGATTACATCTAACACCTAAATCAACCCAGTATTCAAACCCATCAACTTGAGATGGGTAATCAGTTGCAATCGTGTGCGCTCCAACTTCAATAGCTGCATCCCTGCGTGCGGTTTCGTTATTGTCTGCTTCACCATTATCAGCACTATCTGCGCGGCTTCTAACAATATATCCCGCTTCAACCAACGCTCGAATTTCATCTCCCTCTTCAACAGGATTTGTATTGGAGAAAATGGCCGCTTCTGGGGTATTAGCGGCTGACATCGTGAACATAGTAGCACCTTCCAAATTTGGGAATTGAGAATGGTAGTCATCTCGTAAATCCCCACCCCCTAGCAACACGAAAATCGCCTTTCCTCTCGACTCATCAAGAAGAGGCCATCCCGAAGTTGTGACTGCTGTTGACAAGTTTTGATGTTCACCCCTAACCTCATCCGGTGTGATAATTTTCTCCTTTGGCCACACTAAGTTGATGTGTTCTTCAACATCTTCTAGAATGCCTTGTGCATCCAATACCGCTGAACTGTCTGTTGCCTCCCATGTCCACTCTTTTGGCTCTATCCAAATAATCAGTGGCACATGATTTTGTGAGGTATTACTCCACTCTAGTAAAACCCCTAGGCACTCTTGTAACGTTTGGCAAGTCGTACCCCTGTCGTATTGGTTGTGGTAAACTCGTAATTGTTCACCCGGGCTCCACCAAACATCAAGTTCAAATTGTCGTACATCAAACTCTTCTGCTTGGGTATTGAGAGGTTCGTGAGTGTAATCATATGCTCTGAGGGTCGGTCCAATTGGCTTGACGTGGTATGAATTATGGGTGCCTTTCATCTGTACATGGTTTATCCTCAACGGAGTTGTAATTTCTTCTTCATTATCTAATTCATCAGACTTCTCAAAGCCTAGGCAACCAACGAAAGATGCTAGCAACATCAAAACGGCCAGTGTCAGTGCTCTGGCTCTCATCTATTTTGATGAGGCTGACTTGTAATGATGAAACCTACGCTAATCTTAGTCCATTATGACAATTTCACCGGGAGTTGCAATCATGTATGGGATTTTGTCGCCCCTTGATTCAACTTCATCAACAAATATTTGCGGGTCAACCGTATTACCAGGATCCATACCATAATGCATTGGAATTGCCAATCCAACATCAAGAATTTCTGCTAAATCGCAAGCCTCGTCATGTCTTAGGTTATCGTTTCCATTAATGCACAACATGGCGATATCAATCGGTGCTTCTCCCGCATCTTCAACACAAAGCAAGCGTGCGGCTCTTTGAATATTGGAAACCCAATTAGGATATGGTCGAGAATCACCCATGTGAAAGACTGTAGTGCCATCACAACGAATTAGGAATCCTAGGTATGTGTGTGCACCTCGGTCATCAACATCTAATTCTTCGTGTGCAGCAGGAATCGAAAAGAACGAGAGTCCTTTGCTCAATTGACCTGAGTCATTTCCATGCATAGAGTGGATTCTACCTCGTGGAATCCCCATTTCAATAATCATTTTCCGGCTTCGCAGAGGTACTACAAATTTTGCTGCCGGAAATCGCTCTGCTAGTTTTGGTAGAGTGGTTGGGCAGATGTGATCATCGTGCCAATGGGTGCAAAAAATGTAGTCAATGTGAGGGAATTCATCAGGGGCTAAGGGAAATTCTCCAAGCAATTTCCCCCACTGGTCCCCAGCCTCCAAATCACGCCACCATGGGTCAATGAGAACTGTGCATGTTCGGAATTTGACTAACCACGATGCTTGGGTGAGCCAACAGACTGCAACCTCTCCTCTTTCAACAGTGGTTTCCTCTATGGCTTGGCGCAGTTCTTCTCCTGCCATTTCGGGCACAGTTCTGTGCTCCGGTACTACCCATCCTTGTCCCATTAGATGCAGTCGCACACCACTTCATAGATGAGTGATTCCCCGTACTAAGTCGTTAGAGTATTATCATGAGATTTCTGTTGCTTGTTTGCTATACATCAAATTGGGTAAAGCCTCAAGACAAATACGCGATGTGTCGTACATGATGGTTAGGCGTAGTCGGCTGGCAACTCTGCTTGTGGTGCTGTTTGCTTTCTCTGCAATTTCAGCCGCATCGCTTGCCGCCCCTATGGATGGACAGGAACATATCAACGGCGTTGATGATGAGATGCCTGAGGCATGGCCAGAGGGTTCAGCAGCATACGACAACATGGTTTCGATGACACAGTTTGGTTATCGTAGAATTGACACAGCTGCCAATGAAAATGCCCGAAATTGGATCGCTGAAGAATTAGAGGGAATGGGTTACGAAGTAGAACTCCAAAATTTCACGACTCTAGAGTGCAACAATTGTCAGAATATCGTTGTAACAATCAATGGGACATTGGAAGATGATTGGTATGTCGTTGGTGCCCATCATGATGCAATTTGTTATGCTCCTGCGGGCACCCCATTTAGTGGCTCACCATATCCCGGATGCTCTAGTTCAGGAGCATACGATGATGGGACTGGTAGTGGTTCTCTACTTGAATTAGCACGCGCATTCAGCGAATGGAATGGCACCCCTACACACACTTGGAAGTTAGGATGGTGGGACTACGAAGAGTGGCAAGGTTCAGGCTCTAGCGAGGGTGGTGGCAAAGGAAGCCTACACTTTGTTGAAGAACAAATTCCCAATGGGACAAACGTCACTTATGTCAATTTGGACATGTTTGCTCTAAACTGGCCAGTGCCGACCTTTTCATCTCTAGGATGCAGTGAGGATTATTGGACTCTGTATCAGTTCACTTCGCCGGTTGATGATTGGTCATATTACGAGAATGAGGGCCTTGAAGTCACAGAAGAAATGCAATCAAATGCAGAGTGGTTCCAAAAGCGTCTCAAAGACATCAATGTAAATCTCAGTCATCCAGAACCTTGGGTCAGCGTCATTGATGACACGCTGGGAAATTCAGATCATTACAACTTCATCATGGCTGGGCACACAGCGACTTGGATTCGAGGTATGCATCAGAATATATTGGAGGAAGGTGATACCTGTGAGCAGACACCCAAACACGCTCAAACTGATTCAGTAACCACGATAAACACACTCGCGGGCGGGCGGCCAAACGTTGAGGATGGCCTTCAAACCG
>CAZXZO010000033.1:3140-10462 GCA_964645485.1 uncultured Candidatus Poseidoniales archaeon | reverse complement strand
GATGGCCTTCAAACCGGATTAGACATAGTTGCCCTTCATGCCTGGTGGGATTGGAATCCGAATGGTACAAACGAAACTGATGACGGCGGGGATGCACAAGGAGCAATCTCTGGAGGATTCTCACTTGGCTCTCTTGCACTTATCTTGGTGGCTTTGGCTCTAGCCCTCTTTGTGTTCTTCTCTCTTGCTCCGAAATCCTCACGCGACGAGGCGGAAATCCAGAGACGAGATATGGGTGAGAATGACGGGTTTAGAGACCTGTGGTTCGTACTCTTTTATCTTGGGTTCTCCATGCCCTTCGCGTTCCTTGGTTATTGGGGTCGCACACTTGGTATGGCTGAGTTCGGTTTAGACAAGTACACTGTCGCTGCCATGTTCATGGTTGTTCAAATCCCGTTCTTCTTGCGGCCACTATGGGCTCAACCTGTTGATCGGATGCAGACTCTTCCATGGGGAAGGAGACGAAGTTGGATGCTTTATGGTACACTTGGCCATCTTGTTTTATTGATGCCACTTGTCGTGATAGATGTAGGAAGTCAACCTTGGATATGGATTGCAGTATTGCTGTTGGCTTTAGTGCCTAGATTGTTCGCAGAACAAGCAGTTAGTGCAATGATGGCAGAAAGCGTGCCACTTCTTGGCCGTGCTAATTCAATGGTTAATCTAGCATATCGTGGAGGTGGCCATCTTGTCATCCTCCTGATGGGTTGGTGGGTTGGTGGCGGAGGTGCATCACCATTCATTTCGGATGGTATTACTGATTTCGCATCTATTCAAGTATTGACTTTCTTGATTCTTCTAGTCGTAATGGCTTCTGGCATTGGTATTACTCTGATGATGAAAGAAGGCAAACCACTTGCCAAGGCTGAACTGGCAAATCCGTTCCCAGATGGGACCTCAATGCTGTCAAAGGTTCTAGCCGCAATGCAGACCAAGACTGCTTGGTTTGTTCTTCTCGGTTGTATTTTGTTGCCACTTGGTGATGGGTTTGAGGCGTGGTTCTCGGCTTATCTTGTAGAAGTTCAGAATATGGATGGGGCTGAGATAACTCGCTGGTGGAATGTTTTTGCTTTCATCAATTACCTCGGTTTGGCAGGTCCGTGGGTTTCAGACTTGTATGGGAGGAAACGAATGCTAAGATTGTATGCGCTTGGCTCAGTCGTTTGTTATATCGCATTAGGGGCTTCGATGTTGCTTGGATTGCCAGGTATTGTCACTTTGGCCATCTGGATTCCTACACTAGTACTCACTGATTGGATGATGTTCACCTTCATCACCACATGGGCAGACATTGCTGACCCAAGACTTGGGGGGACTCACATGTCTGTTTTCCAAACCACTCAAGCCTTGTCCGCAACTTTCGTGATGGTTGGGATGGGTGGCTTGATTTTGGCAATAAGCAACGATGCGTATTGGTTATTGTTCATGCTTGCAGCAGCAGGCCCCGCTCTTGGCTGGTTTATTTTCAGCAATTTGAGACTAGGCAAAGAAGAGTTAGGAACTGACCCTTGGAGTCCTCCGTTTGTTCCCCAAGTAGGTGAAATAATCTTGGATGCTGAATTAGAAAACTAGGAACTTGACCATTGTTCCCATTCTTTGGCCATATCTTTCCAATCCTGACTGCTGTTTGGTCCATGCATTGACTTACCAAAGTTGTGGGCTAGAACTGGAATAGTTAATCCAGAGATTGTGACTTCACCTGTGTGCATACCCCAATTATTGAAACGTGTAAATGGCTTATCCGCGAAGATTTTTTCAAATGCAAGACGAGTAGGTTTACCATTGAGTTGAATTCGGGATGGGCGAGTGAGTAGCACAACTTCTTCGATAATTTTCCTATATGAGTTAAGTGACTCAAGGTTACTAAATGCATCTCGGAGTCTTTCATTGTCAATGTCATTAGTATTATCTGAAAACCATGGGAGGCAGTCCATGCAAAGTACATGCTTAGACCAAACATCCTCAACATCATACCAATTTTCACGGAAGCGGTTTGCAAGATAGGTGAAGTGCTTTCCGTAAGCCAAACCTGAATTGAAATAATCAGTCCGTGATTTCAGATAGTTAGTGAAAGCACTTTCATCACCTTCTTGGAACTTGTCAACGAGTTGTATTGCTTCACGGAATTCTTTCTCATACTGAGTTGTTCCTGGTTCATGCCATTTTGGATTAATGCTGAATAGCAATGTACAGTTCCCTTGTTCTTTGGCCCATGGGTCCCCAGTGAACGGAATAGGAGGCATTTCTGGGCGCAAATTTGCACTCTTACTACCTTTTTTCTTAATGAGTTGATTTAGTTCATTTACATCCGTAACATAGTCTCTGCTCATAAAATCATAAACAGCATTCTTCAGCGCATCTGTCATAACATCACCACTCAGCATGAGAACCATCAGGATGGTGCCAAAGGGTTGGTGGATGCGGATTCCATGCATCCATGTGTTCCTCAATTAGATGGTCTTGAACTTCAATCCCCAATCCCGGACCATTCGGTATCTCAACCATGCCGTCCTCCACTTTGAATGGAGTTGCGAGCAGGTTGAATTGCCAATTGGCTCCTCCTCCCGGAGTCCCACCTCCAGCCGCTCCACCAAGCGACTGAAATTCTTGGAAAGTATGAGCAGGGCTGGCGGCTGCAACCTGCAGTGATGCCGCGAGTTGAATTGGCCCGTAGGGGCAATGTGGTGCTAAAGCAACTTGAGCAGTTTCACACATTGCTCCAATTTCAACTCCAGCCCTAATCCCACCAATTAAAGAGAGATCTGGCTGAATGACTGCTGCCACCGGCGAAGGAAATAGGTGGTCAGCAAATTGCCGTTTAGTAAGCAGGCGCTCACCAGTTGCCAAAGGAATTCTCTGTTCTAGATTCAATTGTTGTAAATCTCTCAAATGATGTACGCTTCCATCCCGAAGACATGGCTCCTCAACAAAAGCAAGGTCAAATTGTTCGAGAAGAGGCAACAATCTGCGGCTTGCAGCCGGCGTTAATCGACCATGCAGGTCGATTGCTAATTTCGCATTTCCAACAGCATCCCTGACTGCGGAAACCGTGTCAATAATCCCTTGTAATTCGACATCTGTAGGTGTTGGATTTGTCGGCCCAGCAGGGCTCACTTTTACCATTTCAAGCCCCTCCCCAAGAGCCGCTTTTCCCGATTGTGCAAACTCCTCTGGGTTCCTTCCCCATAGGTTACGGTAGACCGTTACTTTGTCTCTCACAGGCCCACCCAATAATTGGTGAACAGGCGTGCCAACCTGCTTCCCACGCAAGTCCCAAAGAGCCATCTCAAGGGCGCTAATCGCGGTGTTTAGGACAGGGCCATCACGCCAAAATCTGCCTTTGTGCATTTCCTGTTTTATCCTTTCAATTCCTGAAATTTCGGTGTTAGAAACGCGATTACAAATTGCTTTCAGTGCCGCCTCAACTTCTTCATGAAGGTCACCAATCGCTTCACCCCATCCAACCTCGCCATCACTACTTTCCACACGCAGCAAAAGCCACCTAGGTGGACAGCGAATTACACTGGCTGAACGAATTTTCATCTCATCACACCTCTTCTTGCCAAGATTTCACTGCTTAGAACATTCGCTTCTTCAATCGACAATTTTCCACCAATACCACAGGCAAAAGCACCAGCATCTAACCAAGTTATCACCTCTTCAGGTTTTATTCCTCCTGTTGGCAAAGTGTGGACTTGACGCATTGGTCTTGGCAAATTTGCTAACAATTCTGGCGACCAGTTTGTCTCTGCTGGATACAATTTGACAAGCATCGCACCAGCAGTATGGGCTTTCCACAACTCACCCGGTGTGGCTGCTCCAGGCACAGCAAGAATGTCAAAATCATTTGCGAGTTGAATAAATCCTTCTGGATTTACTGGAGAGAGGGCGAAATCAGCCCCCCATTCAGCAACCGATGGAAGTGCCGTGGGAGGATGCATTACTGTTCCAACGCCTAACATTACTTCATCATCAAGTTGTTCTTTCAGTGTCGCAAAAATCCTTGCGGCATCGACGCTGTCAAGGGTTACTTCTAGGACTCTTACACCTGCTTGTGCCAAGGCTAATCCACGTTCAATAAGGATGTCAGGGTCTTTCCCGCGCAGTATTCCGATGAATCCGGCGCGGCTAATCCGCTCAAGATTCCACTCCAACGACATGACTTCACCCAACCTCCAAGAGGTCAACCGCCCCTTCAATTGATTGCCATCGTGATAGTTCATCTCTAGTCACATTTCCAAGGTCGCCGAAAGTTCGCTGAGTGAGTGTGGCCAGCAAGTCGCCACGGCGGCAGCAATCATCCGGATTCATCATTGAAAGCAATCCATCAATGAATCCGGCAAGCCATGCATCCCCTCCCCCAAGCGGTTCTACAGGTGAGTGAGAAACACTCTTTTCTTGGCTTGTTGAAATACCCTTTGAATGGGCTACTGCGCTCCATCTTCTCTGCCCGTTTTGTAATTCTTCTTTCCATGTACAAGCGACATAAGGAAGGTTCCACTTGGCACGTATTTGCTGCAACATTTTTGGGCTGTTTTGTCCTGTCAAAGTAAGCAAATTTTCGGGTGATAACACTAGTAGGTGTACTTGGCGCAATCGCGGTTCCACCTCACTCCAAAGTTCCCCAAAAGTTCCCAGTGCCTCACGGTGGTTCAGGTCTAGTGCGACTAGGGTTCCGTCAAGTTCGGCGAATGTCATTGCTGCTGCCCAATTGGCCTTCGGGCCTTCACCAAGGAGCGGTGTAATTCCACTGGTCACAAGCCAGCGTGCACCATTGAGTTCTTGCCGCCAATCAATATCACCAGATTTTATTTGTGAAAATGCTGAGTTTGCCCGGTCATATTGCACTGTTTTTTCTGCCTCTATTACTCGATATTCACCGACTGGATTCTCAGAGGTAATTATTGTCAATTTTACTCCGCTTTTGACTGCAGGTTGTGTTATCAGTTCTGCAGATTCGGTACTTGGTAGTGAACTTACCCACTTGACAGAATTTCCTAAGTTTGCCAAAGCACAGGCAACATTGTATTCAGCCCCACCAGGTGTGATTTGACTCTCTCCACTCTCATTTTGAGAATGTCTTAGCATCGCTTCACCAAAGCAGACGACAAGGCTAGGTTGCTCAACCACGTACCTCCCACAAGGAGGTATCGCCTAACATTTTTGCAGGCGCAAGTTCAATGGTGGTATACTCATTGGGCTATTCTATGGCCGAGGAGCAGGACCCGGGTAAATCGTTGATGACGATTGGGTTCATCGTATGTCTCCTCCCTGTTTGGACCGACTCGGTTTCAACACTTTGGCCACTATTTATCGTAGGACCAATCCTATTTCTCATTGGATTGTTTATCAAAGTCGCTCAATCAGGAGAGTCCGTTTCAAGGTCATTTGCAGTTGGGATACATGAACATCTGCCTACATCCAAAGGTGTTGATTTCTTAGAGAGAGTTGTGAACATTGCTGATAATCCTGACACATCTACTATGGCGATTGGACAACAGCCGGTAGGAACCCGCCCAACTATGGAAGGGATTTTAGAAAATCAATATGAATTTGATGGTGGATCATACAGTAAAAGTGCAAATCAAGGAGGATTTGCACCGGATTCTTATGATGAATTTGCCGTACATGGTCATGAAAGAGTTCTACCTTTACTCGATAGAGACCCTGTTGCTGGTTGGTATAATCCACAAGATGAATGGCAGAATCCTGTTCGCTACTGGTAATCACGGAATTAGTTCACCTCGCTGCTCATGAGCGGGTTGTTTTCTATATTTTAAGTGCAAATAATGAATAATTATTGCTAATTTTCATGAATGATTGCCGCCGTTGTCTTGAAGCGTAGATAGCGAGTCGGTGAATCTGAGGCGTAGACATGTCGGTTGCTGGAAAGGCGAGAAAAATCACCACCAACACCTTGCAAGAGATGAAGAATGCAGGTGAGAAAATCACTATGTTGACTGCCTATGATTTTTCTCTGGCAAAACTTGTTGACAACGGCGGAGTCGATGTCATTCTAGTAGGTGACTCCGCCTCAAATGTGATGGCTGGAAATGAAACCACAGTCCCAATTACTCTTGACCAAATGATTTACCACGCACAATGTGTAGTAAGAGCAGTTGACAGAGCACTGATTGTTGTTGACATGCCTTTTGGTTCTTACCAAGGTAATTCCAAGTCGGCATTAGAAAGTGCAATCCGCATCATGAAAGAGAGTGGTGGACACGCAGTCAAACTTGAAGGAGGCGCGGAAATAGTCGATTCAGTGAAGCGAATCTTAACCGCTGGAATTCCTGTGATGGGTCATCTCGGTCTAACCCCCCAATCAATTTACAAATTTGGAACTTACACAGTTCGCGCACGTGAGGATGAAGAAGCGGAGAAACTCATTGCCGATGCAAAGTTGCTGGAGCAAGCGGGTTGTTTCGCAATTGTATTAGAAAAGATTCCAGCCGGTCTTGCAACAAAAGTATCCAAAGCGATTTCAATTCCCACAATTGGAATAGGCGCTGGGGAAGGTGTTGACGGCCAAGTATTAGTTTTGCATGATATGCTTGGGATTACAATGGATTTCAGCCCTAGATTTTTACGCAGATATCTCAATCTTTCAGAACAGATTGAAGGCGCAATCAACCAATATGTTGACGATGTTAGAAGCGGGGATTTCCCCAATGATAGTGAACAATATTGATACACCAATTTGACTCCATAAAACCATGGAAGAAGATGGTACTACTGGTGAATCGATTACCCTCTTGGATATTTGGAAGCGATTACCCTTAGCCATGAAAATTGCAATCGTAGTTGTGGACCTGTGTGTGGTAGGTTACCTAATCTATGAGTTCATCCTTTGAGTTGGTCAATCCTTTTTCTCCCAACCAATTGGCTCGAAACTCCATAATGATGGTTTTCCTTCGCCATCAAAGTACCAGCCAGACTCACCTTTTTTTGTCCCTGGGAGTGGTTTCAAAATTTTCCCATCTGTTTGTGGCCCGAGGCCAGGAACAATATCTTTTGACTCGAGTTCTTTTTCTACCTCATCATCCCAAGAGCCCCATTCTACCTCCTGTGTGGATTCCTTTGGAGTGTCATTCCAATCTTCCTGTCCGATGTCATCCCAATCTGATTGCTCTGTGGAATTAGCCTTAGACGAGGACTTTTGTTCGACATTTTTGTCTACAATTTCTTTAGTGGATTCGCCTTCTAAATTTTCATCCCCAATTTCTTCTGCTGTGTCCGGGGAAGCGTCATCCGATTCTTCTGTCTCAGTAGGTGTGACCTCTGACTCAGATTCTTCAGTCTCACTAGTGGCAAGGTCTGAC
>CAZXZO010000033.1:0-3040 GCA_964645485.1 uncultured Candidatus Poseidoniales archaeon | reverse complement strand
AGTAGGTGTGACCTCTGACTCAGATTCTTCAGTCTCACTAGTGGCAAGGTCTGACGGCGATTCTTCAGTCTCAGTAGGTGTGACCTCTGACTCAGATTCTTCAGTCTCACTAGTGGCAAGGTCTGACTGTGATTCTTCGCCATCGTCAGCCGAATCTGGTGATTCACTAGGCTCAACGTCTGACGGCGATTCTTCTGTCTCACTAGATTCAACCTCTGAGGTGGACTCTTGTTCCGCATTTTCATCAACAATTTCATCAGTGGATTCGCCTTCTAAATTTTCATCTACATTTTCATCAGAGGATTCTACTTCGCCATCTTCATCAACAATTTCGGTCGATGCTGCTTCCTCAGAGGAGGAATCAATTTCTTCCTCATCACCTGCTTTTTCGTCACTTTCCTCATCAGGTGATGAGAACATAGACAGCGCGTTTCCAAGTGCGTTAGTTTCTTTTTTACCTTCATCTAAACTTTCTTCGTTTGAGACACCTAGAGCATTTAGTGCATCATTTGTGGTTAGCGGCGCCTGAGTTGTAGTGGATTCTTGGGGCGCTGGATTAGGAATTGCAGTGACCCCGTTAGCAGCCCCAGAAACTCCGGGGTCATCCCAATTATTCACTTCAGGTGGTATCTGTGCAGTTCCAGTTGAGGCAGGACTATTCCAATCTGCTTGAGGAACAGGTTGAGGCACAGATTGACCTGGGATATAGGGCTGGTCTGAACGTACGAAAACACCCAATGTGGGTGCGGCCGAAGATGAGTTTGGGGCGATACCCGTGCCGAACATAAATGCTGGAGGAGGGGGAGAAGGAGGTCCCATTCTCGACATTCCCTTAGGGCTAACCTGAGGTGGAAGAGGTACACCTAATTCTTCTATTGCTCTCTCCTTTTCTTCTTCAGCGACTTCTTCTTCATACTCATTTGCTAACTTTTTCACACGTGAGTGAACCACGATTAGTACGATTGAAATCAGTAATGCAATTAGGACTGCACCTCCAGCCATTACATCTCTACTACTGCCAAACTTTCCATCTAGTAAAGTGGCTTGAATGTCTATGAATCCAGTACCTTGTGCTTCATCATATGTGGCGGTGATAATGTGTTGTTCTCCATCATTATCTAGATAGAGTCGCCAGCCTAATTCTTGAGTACATTCTGTTCGACCGGCAGAAGATGTCATCGTTAAATCACAAATGGGAATTGCCACTCCATTGCCGCTGACATCATATCCGCGCACAGTGAAAAGCACTGATTCGCCTTGTACTCCACTATCAGAAATATCTACTTCAAGATGGTCAAGAGGGCCAGGGGTTACGTAAACTAGAATAGTGTATTCTTTGCCATTTGCGAAGGCATGTAGTTGAGTCCAGTTGACTCCTTCTGCATGGTAGATGTAATCACCATCTCCTCCACTAACTTCGATTGTTCCAAAGTTTTCATCGACTTGCCAACTTGGATTGTAGGGGTGCCATTCACCCATCACATCTAATCCTTCAACGTGAAGAGGTAGGCTTTCTCCGGTGATTACAGTAAGATACCAATCTCCATCAGTCGTTGTTACATTGAGGTCAATAGGTTCGGACCATCCTACTTGAATTCGAATTGATGACGGCCTGCCTCCTGATTCGACCTGAATATTGTGTTGACCTTCGGTTGATGGTGTGAAGGTATTATTTTCTACATCTATTGACTCAATACCAGAACCTCCTTCAACAGACCAATTGAATGTAGCATCAGAGATAATGTTGCCATCTAGATCTGTTGCAATCGGATTCAATTGCAAAACGTCTCCAGTTTCAAGGTTTGAATTATGACCATCTATGGATATTAAAGAAATTCTGCCAACTCTAACATCCATAACTAATTCATCAGACATGTTTACATTTCCACTTTCTGGACCATTATATTCTGCGCGTATTGTCCAATTTCCAACGAGGTTACCATCAAATGTTGCTTGACTTCCATTTCCTGTTATCCAAGCATTTGCTTGGGGTGCAAGGGTTGACCAGTTTCCATCGACTTCAATGAGATTACCTCGTATATCTGCGATTGCCATAGTCAAGTCAACCGTTTCGTCAGAGGTGAGTATCGTTCTATCCGCACTGAGAACTAAATCGACACCCATTCCCCGACTAACATTGACTTCCCATGAGGATGTGAATCCACCTGTAGTTACCGAAATCGTCTGCATCCCAATTGGTCCCGGTGTCCAAATGGCCGCTTGACCAGGCTGAACATGGATTGAGGAACCATCAGGTATTGTCCAATCTGAACTCGGTACAAACATGGTTCCCGAGTTTCCTCTGATATCATATTCTGTCACCGTTAATTGTAGCACTTCATCAGCACTCAAATTTACTTTGTTTCCAGATAAATCGATGCTTTGGGTAGCCCCAAGAGTTACCATCACTTCGACTGATGCAGTGATATCACCAGCACAGGCCCAAACAGTATGAGTTCCAACCAAATTCGGATAGTAAATTGCTTCCGAGCCACCTTGAGGTGCAATGCTGCCTTCGCTCACGCTCCATTCGGGTATACCGCCTAACGGAATACCATCTGAATTGTACATTGTAGCATTGAAGAGTCGGCTTTGGTCTGCTGGTAAGGTGACTGGACCTGGTGGTAGAATTGTGATAGAATCAGTATTTGCTGGTCCCGAGCAAGTTCGACCAGAAGCGTTCTCATTTTGATAAGTAACCTCATTTTGAAATGGCTCATCATAAGTTGGCACATAACAGGTTGAAACAATAAACAAAATCAAGAGTATAGAGACCGGGAAAAATGCTTTTTTCATTTTCAATACCTCCTTTGTAAAATCTAGCCTGTTTGATGCCATACACCATCATCATCGATATCCCAGCGAGATGGATTTCCGTCTCCATCTAAGTACCAACCCGCTTCTCCTTGGGTTGTACCCGACATTGCTTTCATGATTCCTTTTGCACGTACATCTGAGGGTTTTTCTTGACTCTCTTGAGTTGGTGATTCAACAACTTCCTCTACTACGGTTTGCGCTGGTGGGATAGTTTGCGCTGGTG
>CAZXZO010000032.1:8234-17289 GCA_964645485.1 uncultured Candidatus Poseidoniales archaeon | reverse complement strand
AGAAGACTTGCTCTCCGAAGTACTCGTAAGTACCGGAATCGGAGTCAGCTCCCCAAAGTTTGATTTCAGAATCTGCACAAGAAGCGTCGAGGTCGCCCCATTCGCGCACACCGTCATCATCGTTATTTGGTGTGATGGAGGTCATGTCAAGGCCGTCTACTGTGAGTTCATCTTCGGTCCAATCGGTGAAGATCCAACGCAGTTGACCCATGGACAATCCGCCCGTTTCGGTGATGCACTGGTCTGCAGCGCCACCTTTCTTGACAACGACGGATAGACCGTCGATTGCCACAACGAGTTGTGTTACGGTGATGTCGGAGTCGAGGCATTTGAATGTGAATCCATCATCGCCAGCTTGTGCTTCAGATGTCTTCCAATCTCTGCTCATGTCACCGATGTGTACCGAATCAGAGTCTGTGCTGCATACTTTAGATGCTCCTGCACCAGATCCGCCGCCAGCCACAGTGACTGTGTAATCCGAGTCCGCATCGCTGTAGGCTTGACCCCAGGCGCTTGCGACAGGGAAAACAGTACTGCTTCCTGCAATATTAATCGTCTTTTCTTCGACCTCATCTTCGTCATCTCCACCGAGGCATCCGGCTAAACCGGCTATCATTAGAGTCAGGACAAGTGTCCAGGCCCTTCCGTTCTTCTTCATACTCATATCAGGTTCTCCTGTTGTTCTCCGCTGGACAGATTGGGGGCATAGGGGTTGGCATTAGATTATATTGCGCCCTATTTAGAAATATATATTAATAAATATAATAAAGAGGTTTTATCTGTATCTCCTTACTCCACCGATAATGTCAGGGAGCGTCATGGAGCAACAGGGGGCTTTCCGCAAATTGCAGTTAACTGGTGGCTCCACCGTTATTGTTTCTCTACCAAAAGAATGGGTTAAGGCTAACAATCTGGGCAAGGGCGACCTGGTTAATATTGAAGAATTGGCTTCGGGAGATTTACGTCTTTCTCCATTGCAAGAGAACTCAACAAAACGGGAAATTGTGCTTGATTGTTGCGCGATCGGACATGGTTTAATCGATCTCATGATTGGTGCATACATCGCTGGAGCAGACGTGATCAGACTCACATGTTCATCCCCAATAACCAGAAAAACTCGAGCCGACGTTCGAGCGTTTTTGAGAGATACACGAGGAATGGAAATTGAAGTCGATAACGAGAAAGAGATTCGTATTGTGTCGATTCTTAACCCGTCAGAGTTGCGACTCCAAGTGTCAATCAATCGGATGTACATTCTCATTTCAAGCCTCGTCAATGATGCTTTTGATGTTCTCTCAGGAGAATCCATAGAATTGCTTTCTGACATCGACTACAGAGAGCGCCAGATCGACGCTCGACGCCTTTTGCTCGAACGTCAAGTTGCTGCATCTTTACAACAACCATCTGTTGAGCGAAAACTTGGCATCGACCGGTTCTCGGCCATGGAACACGCCAACATTGCTCGAGTCTTGGAGCGAATGGGCGATCACGCTACGCGCCTTGCGCACTTGGTCAATGAAAACTCAACCGTTGTCAAAATCAAAACCAAGGATATGCCCTTGTCTGCTATACCTGTGTGGGCAAACAACCTCAAAACAATTGTCCACAATATGTACACGCGCGATGTCGAACTCATTCATTCAGCCAAAATCTCCCTGGCTCAACTTGGCAATGATGTAGAGGAAGCTGAAAGCGAGTTATGGATGGGGCGCGCTTCGGCTGAACGGCTCCTGAGTGAATTCAGAATTTCCGAATCGGTGAGGAGGCTGTGCGCTTACAGCGTTAATTTCGCAGAAATTCTCCTTAACATGCTCATGTATCAACGACTTCAAAGGGTTTAATTGGTGATTGTATGTCCTTTTTTGAGCGTATATCCAAGGACAAGGCCGGCACGATTTTGTTTTTGACGAGTTTATCCGTCATTCTCATCACGCTCGGCATTATCCAAACGTTGTTGTTTGAAACCATTACCTTCTTTACAGACATTGCGGAACACAGAGGGTGGTTTTCCCTTGAGTGGGATTTTGGAGGCATTTTTTCTGCATCTGGATTTGCATGTTTGCTTCTTGTTGTTGCATTGCTTCTCGATCACGAGAGCAAAAAGGAAGAAAATCGTCTTTCCATTATCCCTCAAGAAGTTTGGAATCCTCACCACGGAATTGTGAAGGCCGTGTTCATACTTGCCGTTTTGCAATTATTGTTTAACGATAGTTTCCTGTTAGGCCTTTCAATCTTGTTTTTCGCCATGGTCTGGAGGGTCGCTGGTAAACTTCAGATGAAGAAAATCTTTGGAGGCAACATTGAGATTTCCAATACGTGGAGAAACGTTCTCTCTCTGTTTATCTTTATCACGCTCTTCGACGCCATCACAATGAATTATTCTGGAGCATTGGGTGAATTCTTTTTACAAAGCCAATGGACACCTACAGGTGCTTGTGAAGATCGACGGTCTCTTTGTGACACGATGTCGTTCGGTGTCAACAGTCTGCTTTTGACGACGCTACAAGTCGCATTTGGAGCGCTCATCATCGCGGTTCCTTTGGGCGTTGGGTGCGCCATATACCTCTCTGAATATGCACCTCCAAGATTGGTTGCAATCGTGAAGCCAACACTTGAAATTCTAGCCGGAATTCCTTCTGTCGTTTACGGATTTTTTGCATTCATCTATATTGGACCACTCGTGGTTCAGTTTGGCGAGTATGCATTTGCAAACGGGTGGATTGATGAGTCGCCAAATGTTCTCAATCCAATCAACGGGGCCATTGTGGTCGGTGTGATGATACTCCCCCTCATCGCTTCAATGTCGGAAGACGCTTTGCGCGCCGTACCAAATGAATTACGCGAGGGATCCCTTGCATTGGGAGCAACAAAAATTGAGACGACTATGAAAGTCATGATTCAGGCATCGTTATCCGGAATTGTTGCTAGCATCATCCTTGCTCTATCAAGGGCTGTTGGCGAAACAATGGCGGTTACACTTGCAGTTGGGACGGTTGCAGTTTTCACCTCCAACATGTTCTTGCCAGCTCAAACAATGACTGCGTACATTGCGCAACGTGTCGGGGGAGACCTTCCATTCGGAGAAATCGGATACCTCACAATCTTCGCTGTAGGATTGTATCTCTTTGTCATCACCTTGTGTTTGAATTTACTCGGCAACAAAGTTCTGTCAACATACAGGGAGGCTTACTGATGAAAGACATCGATAAACTCCAGAAACGAAGTCGTAGGTTGAGAGACCTTACGGAACGTGCAGGGTCAACGGGTTTGGCGATAACGGGATTGATTGGCTTACTCTTTCTTGGCGTCTTGATATACCAAATTGCAGAACCCACTTTCATTAAAGGAGAACATGGAGAAATCACCCCCGCAAGTGAATGGATACCAGAATCCGATTACAGGTTCAAATGGGACTTCCCAACCGTTGACGAAAATGGCGAACCATTTACCGATCCTGTCGTCCTTCGTTTTGAATGGGATGATGAAAACGGCTCTCATTCTCATGATGTCGAAATCAATGTCATCGACACCCGACAAGTCAAAACAGACATCTACATTGATTCAACTGGAGTTGACCAAACTGAAATTGACGTAGGGCGTAAGACAAATTTCAACGCATATTCGAGCCTCGGCGTCCCAGTTTCAGTTGAACAAATTTCAGGCCCAGTTCCAAACGCTGATGAAACGGGGTATCCCGCAGTCAATACATTCGTCATCACTGGCGACGTCCATATCTTACTGGACGATGAAAACGAACAAGTGTTCCAACCGCTGGAGTTGCTTGCCTGGATTACACTGTTGATTCTTATCATCGTTCTCACATGGCCCAATGTAGTTGCCTTGAAAATTATTCAGAAACTGAAAGGCCGTCGGACTTTAATCAAATTGGCATCGTACATATTGGCTGGAACAACCATTGCAATAAGTGACGGAATGTTTGTAGCCGCAGCATTAGGGAGCATATGTTGGCTTATATCAGGGGTTATTCTCTACAGAATTACTGAGGGAATTGAACGATTGGAAAGTTTAGGTCGAGAATTAAGCGAAACCTCGCGATTAAAGCATTCGATTTCGGCGAGAGATGGTGTGTTGATGTGGTCGAGAATGTTGTTGTTTACATCGACATTATTCATCCCTCTTCTCATCGACATTCCGTTCTTAACCGAGCGTTATCAAGATATTTTTATTCCATACGCATCTGGAATTCGTGCTGCGTTTTATGGAACAATTTGGGTGATGTTGATTGCAATGCTCGTGTCTATTCCGGTCTCTGTTGGTGCAGCAATTTATCTTGAGGAATATGCCAAGCCAAACCGCACAACAAAACTCATTCAAGCCCTGGTTACGAACTTAGCAGGCGTCCCCTCAATTGTGTTCGGTATGTTTGGACTTGCGATTTTCGTCAAGCAAGACGGTTTTGGCTGGGGCTTAGGCCCTTCTGTTCTCGCAGCTGGATTGACAATGGGTGTGATGGCAATGCCGATCATCGTATTGGCAGGCCAGGAAGCATTGCGTAGCGTTCCTCGTAGTTTGAGAGAATCTGCCTATGGCATCGGATGCACGAGATGGCAGGTCACCAAAGACCACGTGCTCCCATCTGCAATGCCTGGGGTTATGACCGGAACAATCCTAGCGATGAGCCGAATCATGGGGGAGGCGGCTCCACTGGTCGTCGTAGGAGCAACTGCCATGATTTTGTTCGACCCCGAACCATTGGCAGCCCTCAATGGAGGCAACGTCAATTTCACTGTCATTCCGATTCAGATCTATTTTTGGACGGCAGAACCAGACTATGCATGGCATTCGATGGCAGCAGCAGCGAGTATAGCGTTGATCTGTCTGTTGGTAGCAATGAACAGCATTGCAATTGTGTTAAGACAGCATTTTAGAAAGAGGTTGATATCATGAGCGAGACGATAGGTGGAGAAGTAGTCCCAGATTCTACGAGACAATTAGATGTGGATGGAGAGGTCGATTTGATGATCGAAGATCTCGATCTATGGTATGGCGATAAGCAAGCATTGTATGGCGTTTCACTCCCGATTGCCAAAAACAGCGTAACGTCCTTAATCGGCCCTTCGGGATGCGGAAAAAGTACGCTTCTACGAATGATGAATCGGATGAATGATTTGATACCAATTTGTCATTACGATGGTAAAATTACAATGGGTGACACCGAAATCACCGCAAAGGATGCTGACCTTGTTGAGATTCGAAAGAGAATCGGCATGGTGTTTCAAAGACCAAATCCGTTTCCTAAATCAATTTACGATAACGTTGGCTATGGGGTCAAACTGCACACAAAACCGACGCGAGAAGAGCTTGATGCTATCATTGAAAAGAGTTTGAAGAGAGCGGCTATTTGGGATGAAGTTTCAGATCGAATGCATGATTTAGGGACCTCACTTTCAGGCGGCCAGCAACAGCGATTGTGCATTGCTCGAACCATTGCAGTTGAACCAGACATCATTTTGATGGACGAGCCATGCAGCGCTTTGGATCCAATTGCTACTGCAGCCATTGAGGAACTCATCTTGGAACTCAAGAAAGATTTCACCGTCGTGATTGTGACCCATTCAATGTCACAAGCTGCAAGGGTCAGCGATTATACAGGGTTTATGTACATTGGAAGACTTGTAGAGTTTGGAGAAACTGATAAGATATTTTCAGACCCAGAATTAGAGTTAACAAAGCGATACATTACTGGAAGATTTGGATGAGTGAATGATATGCCTATACGAACAGGATTAGATGAACGAATTGACAAAGTCCGTGCGGACTTAGGCGAGTATTTTGATGAAGCAAAAATGGCCTATAGTGAGGCGATAAAGGCATTCACAAAACTCGATTCACAGGTGTATAAAGAGGTCAAGCAAATTCGTCAACATGCGCGTGAAGTGAATTGGGATTTGACCAATGATTTGCTGCTGATTCTCGCACTCAATCAGCCCTTGATGAAAGATTTGAGAATTGTCGCCACCTACTTGCGAAGCGTCGATACCGTTGAGCGTATGATCCGACACGCTCGGGACATCGCTCGTTCAGATCGTTCTCTTGATGAAAACGCAGAGGAGTTGCCCGAGGCCATTGTGAATTCTGTTCTTGAGATGCACAAGCACCTCAATGAATTGCTCGATACCATGAGCGGCTGTCTCACAAAAGGCGAAGAATTGCCAATCGAGAACGTGAAATCAGCATGGGCCATGGTAAGAGATGAACATGGAAAGGCTGTTGAAGCCCTATCGAGCTTGAAATCCGATACAATGGGCGGCAAAGTTGGACGCTTGGAAGTGGTCAACATTGTCAGCCGAGTGGAACGTTCGGCCTACAATTTGGTGCGACTTGGTGGACTTTGGCATCATGCTTTGAACAATGAGAACATCATCCTTGATGATTGAATCTTATTTTCTAGAAAATTCACACCGTCTCTTGTGGGTTGATACAGATAACCGACATATCATTCCCATGAAATCGCGAGGGTTCTCTCATACCCCTCAAGACATTTTGGAGGAGTACAATGGGTGTTCAGTCCCCCAGTACACTGCCTACCCATGCTAATGCAATTAATGTTTGAATGGACTTACAATCCTCTTTATTTTACCTGTATTAAGCCATTTCCTGGTGTGGTTGCAAAAAGTATCTCTTGGTTTGGAAGAATATAATCGGAATGCAGAGAAAGTATCCAAATCGATTCATTGTTTAATTGTAGTAAAGAGGAGACATCCAATGTTATTGGTGAACCTGTTTGCCCTGGGAGGTATTGAGGTAAATCATGAGTTAATGTGTTATTTGCGCTATCCATGAGTTGTAAAGAAAGTGGGTAATAGAATGGAGCGATTCCTTGATTCACGATTGTAATGTTCAATTGGTTGTTCGAAAGTGTTGCATGGGATACATGTAGTGCATAACCGAGTGATAAAGCCGCAGCCTCGGCATTTTTGATTTCATTTGAAGAGTTCAACCCGCCTGAAAATGCTGCATAGTTGAGTAACATTGACGCGTGAGTTGCCTCAACGCATTGTGTAAAGTTTTGATGTTGAGAATTAGAACTATCCTCAAATATACTCTGTTGAACTTCAGGTCTCAATTCACCTCCAATAGGAGATTTTTTCCAATGCTCACCAGCTCCTGAAGATAGGAGGCGAGGATGAAAATACCATTCCACATCGCCAATTGTAGAATGAGCAAAAGAGTCGTCATGGAAGCCGATTTCAAGATTCGGACTGTTAGCTACTGGATATCGAACTTGAAGCAATGTCTCATTGAAAGAATCGTCATAGGCATTGAGTATTTCAGTGAGATATTCATCATTGGGGAACCATTCTGAATGAGGCCAAGTATGCCATTCACCCCAGAAACCAAGCAAACCAAGTTGAATCAGAGCAATCCGTGTATCACCATCATACGCTTGACCAAAGGCTTGGATAAATGAGGAAAGTGCTGCACGTAATTCTAAATTATTGTAATCGGGGGACATTCCCCCTCCGTGTTCAGAATAGGAACGCATTTCTACTTGGCCTTCCAAGAACGCTGGAAGTCCTGAAGCTTTTGTTGGATAGTCGATATACGGTCTCAAAATGATTTGATGAGAGCGCCCTTCTGCTGCAAGAAGTCTTGGCTCAAGACCAGTATCGAATGTAAAATTCGAAGGACCTGACATAAGTTCTGACAGCGGGATATAGGCAAACTCAAGGCTTGCAGGGAAGTCATGAATAGGCTCACCCCAGTCATAATTAGTATAGAATCCTCGAAGTGGGTTTTCCGCAGTTCGTTCAAGATCAAATGTAAATTCAAACTTAAGTTCAATCGGCTCCTCTTGCTCACCAGTTTCAATACAACCAGTAAAAAGTGGGCTGATAACGAGAAATATCATCAAGAAGGTCTGAATTCTCACAATCCTCGCTGCCTAACGAATCAAATAAGCATTCTCAATTCACCCTTTGCACTGTCTATAAACACCCCTGTATTTGGGCAATGTTTTTCATTAATCATTTAATGTACAGTTCATGCGAAACAAGTCAGTCCAGAGTATCATCTCAATTGCTTTGTTTTTCACCATCTTACTTGCTCCAGTAGCAAACACCGAAAGTAGTGAAGGAACAACACCTGAATTGATGACTCGCATCATGATGTTACCACCTGATGCTGAGGCCACTGGAATGCACATCAACGCGAATGGGTATTTTTTCGTGAACGCCATGCACCCTGATAATGACAACTACAGAGCAACGATTGGAGTAATCAATGGGGTTGATTGGAACAATCTTCCGAGTTCTGTTCCAGAACTACCATCGTCCAGTAGCGCATCAGATACCTGGAATGGAATTCGAACTTCTTACGGGGTTTATCAGGTCCTCTTGCAAAGCGGCGATGTTTTCCCAGAAGGTGGGGTTGCGGGAGGGATATATGCCGCTGACAATGGAAATCGTATGTTCACTAGCGAAAAACCAGACTACAATGCCTTCGTACCTTTGAATACCGACGCTAGCCGAGGATATCTCTACACTTCATGGGAAGACCGTCCAGCAGGAATCAGCCAATTGGAGATTGAATGGAATTCAACATCTACTGAATGGGAGGTGTTAGGTGGTATGATGCTGGACCTCAGTGGCGTCAACGGCGGTTGGGTACTCTGCTTTGGTAGCATGAGCTCGTGGGATACACCCCTTCTCTCCGAAGAACTCTACTTCCCTAATACTCAGAAATGGAATGACGAAAGTTACAATTATCACTCCGACCAAGAGAGTTTAGCGGATTATCTAGGTTATTACCCGAACCCCTATGATTATGGTTACATCATGGAAATTGAGAATTCAACAACCACCCAACCTGACTTCATTAAACACTTTGCGATGGGCCGTTTCTCACATGAAAATGCACAAGTGATGCCTGATGAGAGAACTGTTTACCTTTCTGACGACGGCTATGACACGGTATTGTTCAAGTTCATAGCAGATACTGCTGGTGACCTCAGTTCAGGCACGCTCTATGCTGCTAAAGTCACTCAAGACGATAGTAGCGACTCGGCGACTACAGGATTTGATGTGGAATGGAT
>CAZXZO010000032.1:5487-8134 GCA_964645485.1 uncultured Candidatus Poseidoniales archaeon | reverse complement strand
CAGAATCGTTGTGGAATCGTCTACAGCATGACTTTGGATGATGAATGGGATGTGAATAGGATTGATCCATTGGTATCCGGCGGCCCTTACACATCATCAGCCACATACGAATGCGATGAGAATAACCTCGCTGGACCGGACAACCTCGTTGTCTTAGATGACGGGCGTCTGCTAATCGGTGAAGACACTGGCAAGCACGAGAGCAACATGGTCTGGCTTTGGGGAGAAATCCCCGAGTCTGAAACCGAGCCGGAACTCGATAGTGATGCAGATGGAGTGGTCGATTCTCAAGATAATTGCACCGATACACCACTGGGTGAGATGGTAAATGCTGAAGGTTGCTCTGAAACACAACTGCCTGAAACAGTTGAAGGTGAAGATGTAAACAAGGATGTAGATGAAGGTGAAGATAATGACGATACAACAAGAACTCCTGGATTCAGTTTCGTTCTCAGCATCGCCGCAGCATTAGGTGCCGTGCTTTTTACGACCCGAAATCCCCATAGATGAGTGGCTTGCATTTGGTGATGAGTAGCATGGATATAGTCACAAATCTTGCCGATGGACGTAGCGGCCAAATCGCTTATCTGTCCTCTAGTCCATTTGAGATGCATCACATTCTTTGCAAGATGGAATCAACCCCTCAACACCCTGTTTTTGGGCACTTGATGTTACCCAATGAAACAAGTGTAACCCCCCTTCCTTGCGTGGTCAGTTGCCATGGGAGTCGTGGATGGGTTGAGCATCAAGATACTCATATGGCCAATTGGTTAGAGGCTGGAATCGCGGTATTTCGCATCCACAGTTCAGATTCACGAAATGTAGTTAGTACTGTTGAAAGCCAGATGATGGTAACACATGCGATGATGATAAGCGATGCCTTTGAAGCGCTCAAATTGCTAAGCACACATCCTTTGATAGACTCCGACCGAATCGCAATATCTGGTTGGAGTTTGGGTGGAACGGCCGCACTTTATTCTGCATGGACACCAATTGGGGAAGCTTTAGCACCTAATGGTGAGAGATTTGCCGCCCATTTACCTCTCTACCCCGCTGCTCACATGCGTCCTGAAGATCAACGATGGGAAAATGTGCCAATACAGATTTTACACGGAGAAGATGATGATTACACCCCTTTGATTCTAGTCCATGGATTAATGGATGCGACAAAGGGAATTGGTGCTGATATGAGATTAGAAGTGTATCCCGATTCACACCATGCATTTGACTCACTTGAAGAGATGAATTGGTTACCTCACGCAATCAAATTAGATGAAAGGACAGTTCAGATTGATGCTGATGGAGAAATGTGGGGTGAGATTGAGGAAGGGGTCAGGATTCCTCTCAATGAACCACTTCAGCGCAAAGCCGCCTTTGATGCGGCAAGGAATGTCGGAGCTCATGTTGGTGGTAATGCCGAGGCTCGAAAACGCTCAATGAAAGATGCTTTAGAATTCTTAATTGAAGTTCTATGAACGATTAGATGTGTGGCAAAAACAGGTTACTAAGTGGTCATCAACCATGCCAGCCGCTTGCATCATCGCGTAGCAAGTAGTTGGCCCGATAAAACTGAATCCTAACTTTTTGAGAGCCTTACTCATCTCGGTGCTAACATCAGTGATAGCTGTAATATCATCCATGGTTTTACGCTGATTCACAATTGGTTCACCATCAACATAATCCCATAAAAAAGTGCTGAAAGCATCTTCATCATCACCAAAATGTTCAACGAAAGTTTTGGCATTATTAATTGCAGAACGAATCTTTGCTTGATTGCGAACTATCCCAGCATCATCCATCAGACGAGCTACATCATCGTCATCAAATGCGGCTACCTTAGCAGGGTCAAACCCTTCAAACGCATTACGATAATTCTCACGCTTTCTGAGGATAGTTATCCATGAAAGTCCAGATTGTGCCCCCTCTAGAATAATTTTCTCAAACAACCGTCGGCCGTCATGATTCGGTCGCCCCCATTCCTCGTCATGGTAAGCGATGTAGAGTGGGTCTTTGGTAGACCATGGACACCGTGTTTCATCACTCATTAGGAAAACGGGTCACGCCTTGGGTTTTTGTCATTCCGTCTTGTTTGATGGTGTTGTTAAAACATAAATTATTGTTGACTACGTCTAATGTATTCTGAGTAATTACCTGGCCATATTTTGAGACTGCCATCACCTTTCAATTCCCAAATGGTGTCACATACTTGGTCCAAAAACCAGCGATCGTGACTAACTGAAATTATCGCCCCATCATATTCTTTCAACGCTTCTTCAACAGCATCAGCGGCATCAGTATCAAGGTGGTTTGTAGGTTCATCAAGAAGCAAAAGGTTGTTCTCTTCTAAGAGAAGTTTTAGCATTGCAACCCTCGCTCTTTCCCCGCCACTCAATTTGCTCATTTTCGTTTTGACCATCCCTGGAGTGAACTGGAATTGACCAAGTAGTGCCCGTAACTCGCCATACGGCATTTTCGGTTTCATTTTCTGAATCTGCTCTTCAGGCGTGAGTGTAAAATCAACGTTCCTGTGGTCTTGATGGAAGTATCCAGTTTGTACCCCTGGTAGAACTTCTAACTCTCCAGAATCAAGTTTTATTTCACCCATGATTAGGCGTAATAGTGTCGTTTTTCCAGCACCATTCGGGCC
>CAZXZO010000032.1:0-5387 GCA_964645485.1 uncultured Candidatus Poseidoniales archaeon | reverse complement strand
TTATTTCACCCATGATTAGGCGTAATAGTGTCGTTTTTCCAGCACCATTCGGGCCAACGACACCTATTTTTTGGCCGCGGCAAACCCCAACAGTAACAGCATCTAAGATTGGTCTATTAAGCCCTTCAAAAGTGAGATTTGCTTTACGGAAATCAAGCACATCCAAGCTACTTTTTTGAGTTGAAGAAAGGTTGAATCGTAACGCTTTCCGCTGTCTTGGTTTGATTGATTTCAACCATTTCAATTCGCGTTGTGATCGCATTATCATGTGGTGTTTTTGGGAAATTGATTTATCATATTTATTTGCTCTTTTCATTGATTGTAAAGCCCCAGTAACCCGTTTAATCTCTTTAGTTACTTTGTCAATTCTTTCATCTAAAGTTTGCAAGAACAATTCTTTTTGAGCAATGTAAGCGCTGTAATTTCCAGGGTAACCGCGCAATGATGTATTGTGTACTTCAACAATATTATTGCAAACGCGGTCAAGGAAATACCTATCGTGACTAACTATCATTAGCGCTCCTTTAAACTCCATTAGAAAACCCTCTAACCAATCAAGTGTTTGCAGGTCGAGGTGATTAGTTGGTTCGTCTAAAAAGAACACATCGATTTCACCCAAGCCAACAAGTTGTCTAGCCAGCGCTACCTTCGCTCTTTCTCCTCCGGAAAGTTGTGATATGGAAATGTCCAGTGGGTGATGAGCCAAATCTAATGCTTTGAGAATTTCTTTGGCGTGCCCAGCAGCATCACCACCTCCCGAGCGAGCCATTAAACTCTGCAATTCTTGGTAACGATCCATCACTTGTTGCCATTCACCGTCGTAGAATGAAGGGTCAGCCATTGATGCTTCAATGCTGGTAATTTCTTCCTCAATTTCTTGGAATTGCCGACCCCGGCGATTCAACTCTTCTTCTAAGGTGGCATCTTCTTCAATATCGCGAACCTGGGTTAAAAATGCAATTCTAAGCGCTGGTGCGAATGTAATATCGCCAATATCTTGGTCTTGATTAGATATTGTTCGTAGCAGTGTAGTCTTACCACTACCGTTGTGTCCAACGATTCCAATACGATCGCCTTCATCGACTCTGAGCCCTACACCTTCCAAAACATGGAGAGAGCCAAACGACTTGTGAACATCGTCTAAACGAATCAATTCACGCGCCACTCAAATCCATCCTACAAAACGAGCCCGAGAGCCACCCCTTCAAGGCTTAACCGGTTCAAAATGAACATTTAAGAGGCGGATTCGGTGAATGGACGGGGCCGTCAAGGTTACTCATAGGGAACCTGTCTTTTATATGGGTCGGCCCACCCTCAATTTTCGCAAGAATCGCAAGTTTCCGCTACTTGATTATTAGTCACTGAGGTTACTATCTTCTGTGGTGATAACATGTAGTGACCCGCCACCCGCGAAGGTGGCGTAAAATAGATAATTTCCCGACGAATGAAAAACGATTGGCAGCGGTGTAGTCAAGTCACTAGCAAAATTCGTGACTTCACCATGCCAGCCTTGAGGCTGGCTAGAATTTTCACTAAAATCGATTTGCACAATTTCATGACCAACTGGAATTATTGCATTCCAAGAGCCAAAAACAGTAGCATAAACAGTATATTCATTGCCTGGAAAAGTTGAATTTGCTGGCCTAACATCCATTCCATTGAGACTGCTGTGTGCCGTCCAAGTAGCAACTGGCCCAATCGTCCCCACTGGAATCGGATTTTCAGGGTCATCATCAGGCCAGCCATAATCCTCACCAGCGATTAGCAGATTCACCTCTTCTAGTGGATGGTCTCCCTCCCAGTCACGCCCGTTGTCGCTGAACAGGTAACCGACCCCCTCGAGCCACACTCCATCGTAGGAGTTTCTCACCCCCGAGGCCAAAATCCCATTTTCCCCAGTGTTTGGGTTGACCCAAAGCAGAGCCGCGTTTCGCTCATCCACTTCCTCACACACGTTACACGTTGAGCCCACATGCCAAACTAGAGTTCCATTCCCTAACTCGTTGATGGCATTGGTTTGGTGATTTCCTACAGGAACTTCGTCAACCAAGACCCACCTTTCATTGGATTGGACAGCATCCACCCAGTTGCTGTCGGGGCCGGTGTGATTTATCCGCGTTAGCCGACCCGAATCTGAAACGATGATGAAATCTTCACCAAAGTGGATTCCGTGCGGCTGGACAAAATCTTCTAACCAAGTTGTTGTTGACACCAAATTCCAATCAGAATTTGTTGTGTTGAAATCAAATTCAAGAGCGACGAGTCTACCCTCATCTCTATCACAAACGATTAGCAAATCTGTCTCTGCCCATTCAAGACAACTTGGTCCACCTAACTCATCAACAACTAATTCGATTGTGAAATTATCTTCTATTGTTGGTTTACTGAATTGCGTGTATGGTAGGAGGTGAATAGTGAGCAGTATCGAGATTATAGTTGAGATAAGCAAAACTCCCCCAAGTTTACGACCCTTGGTTTGCGTAGTCATCAAAATCAGAACGGAGAGGCGTAGGTGTTGACGGTTTCGGATATTCTTAGCAACTGATTGTACTTGGCAACCCTGTCAGTACGGCACGGCGCACCAGTCTTGATTTGGCCAGCGTTAGTGCCTACTGCTAAGTCAGCGATTGTAGTATCTTCAGTCTCACCGGAGCGATGGCTGACTACTGTCGTGAAGTCTGAATTCCATGCAGTCTGCATTGTTTCCAAAGTTTCAGTCACTGAACCTATTTGATTTAATTTGATGAGAATTGAGTTGGCTGAACTCGCATCAATTCCTTGTTGTAATCGTGCCTTTTGGGTGACAAATAAATCGTCGCCAACGATTTGGCAACGCTTGCCATCCCGCTTAGTAGAAGATTCCCAAGAAGCCCAATCATCTTCGTGAAATCCATCTTCAATTGATAGAATTGGATAATCATCTAACCAGGCTGAATAAAGTTCACCAAGTTCTTCCCCAGAAATCGCTTTGCCATCAATTTGGTATGCCCCATCTCGGTAAAATTCACTAGCAGCACAATCTAGTGCAATACCGATTTGGTCGGTTGAATAACCAGCCCCTTCAATGGCCTTGACCATGTAGGACAATCCTTCTTCGTTGGCTGGAAGATTTGGTGCAAATCCCCCTTCATCACCAACTCCACCAAGTAATCCATCTTGTTTGAGAGCGCCTTTGAGTGCATGATAGCATTCCACGCCTGCTCTGAAGGCTGTAGTAAAGTCATCAAATCCATGAGGTACTACCATGAATTCTTGCACATCAACATTTGAGTTAGCATGGCTTCCACCATTCAGAATATTCATCATCGGCACCGGAAGTGAAGGCTCCCCCTTGCTTCCACCCGCTTTGCTAGAAAGAATTCCACCCTCTGCAATATGTTGCCAAAGCGGTTGGCCAGCCAAGTTAGCAGCCGCATTTAGGCTGGCCATACTAGCACCTAAAATTGCATTAGCCCCGAATTTAGATTTATTTGGAGTCCCATCCGCATCAATCATGGATGCATCAAGGGTTGCCTGGTCAGCAACATCCATGCCGATTAAAATGTCACGAATAGGGCCGTTGACATTGGCAACAGCCCCGTCAACACCTTTGCCAACCCAGCGAGTCTTGTCACCATCTCGTAACTCGAGGGCTTCGTGAACACCTGTTGAGGCGCCACTTGGAACGATTGCCCTTCCAGCCATTTGGTTGTTGACAAACACATCGACTTCAACGGTAGGATTTCCTCTGCTATCAATCACCATGCGCCCGCGCAGGTCGCTGATTGTGTCACTCATCACTCTCGCCTGTAACTAATGCCACCCAAAGCGGTTGGATAATCTTACGCATGGGATCAGTTAAGCCAACTTAACCAGTTTGCGACTTCATTTTGGATGGTTGGCACTTCATGCTCCTCCTCACAACTAAGAATATAGCACAATTCCTCTCCCCTTGGAGATATAGAGAAAAGTTCGGTTGAAAAGATAGGTTCACCCTCCTCTTGTTCAGGATTATTCCTTTTATCATCAACGAAGCAATGAACCATTCCACGTGGGTAATGCTGCATACTTGCTTCTTTAGGATCACAAACGACAACACTTTCGTTTAGAAAAATAACTGCAGACCCATCTTCTGGGTTTGTACTATGCCCTCGGATTTTACACCCTTCAAGCATAGTTGCGACATCAACATTGTACCATGAAATGTGGTTTTCACAACTTTCTAAGTTACAGACTTCATCAAGAAATTCCTGCACTCGCAGTTGACTCAAAGCTGAGTCTGAACCACTTTGCATGACCCTTCGAACGACTCGGCCCATTTGAACCCAATGATAATTATCGGAACATATTTTTTTCCGATTTTCTCCTTTATATTTATTTTATTTTTCAATTAAATCCAAATATTCTCAAAAAAATATACAAATCCAAAATCTTTGACAACAATTTATGTTTCCCTAATCCGGTATATTTTACCGAATCACAACCAAAAGTACACTACATCATAGGATTAATATACGAAATGCGGAAGCGCCGCTACATGAACATAGATTCAACCGACCGTGCTCTTCTAGGTGCCTTAAGAGATAATTCTCGAACATCATTTGTCGACCTCGCTAAAGACACAGGGGTTTCGGAGCGTACCGTGCGAACGCGCATGAAAAAACTCGAGGAGGAAGTGATTCAACGCTACACAATTATAGAGAGAGGAGTTGGTCTTTCTGCACTCGTGCGAATCAAGTTAGGACCGGGTACCGAGGTAGGTACTTTGGCCGGGGAGTTTTCAATGTGGGATGGTGTGCTCACCTGTTACGAAGTCGGAGGTGGCTTAGATGCCGACCTACTTTTGATAGTCTCAGTCACTGATACTCACGCCTTGCGTGAACTCCTTGATAGAATATGGTTGACAGCACCAGATGCAGCAGTTGTTGAAACCCACACAACTCTGATAATTGAGCAATATTAGTTTCACATCTAATTTAGATAGTCTTCACGTAAGACTTCAAATTGTTCCGCCCAGTTTGAAAATTCGTTATTCTATCCATTGTGGATATTTAGTCATACAAATTGCAAATTCTTCGCTGTCCAAGTTACTCGCAAGCCAAGCGTGGATATTTGGCCAATCTTGAGAATCAAACCATTGTCTATCGTGATTAGCAAATTGTCTTACAAAAGGGAAAAGAGCATCACTTAGAGGGGTTGAGATTGTCTTTTCAATCATTTTTTCGTTTAGTTCTTGGAGGAAAATTACGGCTTTATTTCGGTGTTCAAAACTGTCAACATTATCATAGCGATTAGGATATTTATATCGGTCTAGATGGAATTTAAATCCATCATCATTTTTTCTAATCCATTTCTCTTCATCTTGATTTAATTGCCAATTGAGAACATATTGCATGATTTCTAGACTT
>CAZXZO010000031.1:219-18432 GCA_964645485.1 uncultured Candidatus Poseidoniales archaeon | reverse complement strand
TTAACATCTCTTAATGAACCCAACGGCCCTAAGGGCCGAACGCAATGATTGGAGTGGGAAAGGGTGTATCTCCGTTTGAAAAGAGATTAATACCGGGGCAAGAACAGGTTACTAACAGGTCAAGTGGAGGTAGAGTCATGGCTAAATTAATCAGTCCAGAGATTGACTCTCTGCTTGAGCAAACCTCACGTTCTTTCTATCTAACTTTGAAGGTTTTACCAACAAAGATTCGCGGTCAAATTGGTTTGCTCTACCTGTTGGCGAGATTGGCGGACACGATTGCAGATTCTGCTAGCGGGAATACCAACCAATTAATTGACAATATTAGGGAATACAACGAGTATGCTCAAGGCAATCGAGATGACTCCCCAAATCTGAGCGATTTAGCACAACTTCAGACTAATCCTGACGAGGCAAAATTACTAGAAAAAGTTAGTGAAGTTGTTAATTCTTTAGAGCGATTTTCAGACGCTGATCAGAAAATAATCAGGCATTGTTTGGATACAATTGTTAGCGGCCAAACTCTTGATTTACAACGCTTTGGTAATGTTGAAAAAGGCACAATAACACCTCTATCTGAAGATAATGAACTAGATGATTATACTTACCGAGTGGCTGGTTGTGTCGGGGAATTTTGGACTCAGATGTCGTTGGCTCATTGTATCAATGCCGATGAAGATACAGAGAAACTCATGTTTGAACATGGTGTGCGTTTTGGTAAGGCATTACAACTGATTAATATTTTACGAGATATCCCTGCTGATTTGGCTTTAGGTAGGTGCTACATTCCAATTGATTCAATGACAAGTTATGACCTAGTTCCAAGTGATTTACAGGACCTGCAAAATATGGGAAAATTCCGCCCACTTTACGATATTTATCTTGATTTGGCTTGGAGTCATTTGGATGCGGCGGTTGAATACATTAGGTTGTTACCAAAGCGCCAATTTAGACTTAGAGCCGCTTGTATGTTACCAGTCCTTATTGGGCAGAGAACTCTGACATTGTTAGGCTCTCAAAATGTTCTTGATGGAAACAATCGAGTGAAGGTGTTACGACCTGAAATTAAACGGCTGAAGAACAAGACATTGTTGGCAATGTTCTTCAAGAAAAAGTGCATGAAAATTTTGCGAGCAAATCGGCATCTTTGATGGTCATAACTTGTCACAGGACCGTGAACATATCAACCAACAAATTGTATTCCATAAATAATTAGCGAGAACCTGCGATTAAAGGCTCAATGATTCGGTTCTAGTAGCAAACAAACGTCGATGAAACAGCATGAAAAAAAATCTATCCGCGGCAACGGTTTTTATTGAGGTGGCAACCCGTAGGGTTGTAGGAGGGTTTAGCCTTGGACTGCCAATCATGCTCAGATGAAATCCCCGACGACTCAATTTTCTGCCCAGAGTGTGGTGCAAGGCAAGACTTGTCAAACGCCGGTGCTCGTTCTTTCGGGGTCGTTACTCCTCAAGCCGTTCAATCCTCTGAACAAGATGGGGCAGAGGGTCAACCAGCACCTCAACCAATGGATGTTGATACTCTTAATCGACTTGCATTCCAGATGAAAACTGGTCAAACTGCAGAGGTTCCTGATGGGGCACCTACTGAAAATGCGGCACCAGATATTTCTGGTGCATTTGACGGAGCGATATCTGGAAATAATCAAATTGTTGACAGAATGGTTGTTGCTGAGAAGGAACAAAAATCAGAAGCCCGCAATGAATGGCTTTCTATGAATCAACAGACAGCTACAGATGTCCTTTCTCAAGTGAATTCTGAGTTACCTGCTCACCTTCGTCGGGAAGATGAAGTTGCTTCAGGTGCGGCTCGCTTCCTAGAAGACGCGTTGGGTGATGCTTCTCCTGACCCAAAGGATGGGCCTTCCGTTGGTCTGCTCAGAAGAATGGCCGAGGTTGCTGTTCGCCGTGTCGCGCGCAAGAGAGGAGTTGCGGTTGAATCACCACAAATTTCTTTGGAAGATGATTTGGTACGAGTCAATGTAACTTACATCGATGATGGGAGGGTCTTAGACACACCCTCAGATCTTTCCAATGCATTCTCACATGCAATTCAAACCGAGGTTGCTCTCAAAGGACTCGAACTCTCTGTATCTGTGGTACTATTTTCCTCTACCGAAGGTGAAGTTTCCCATGTATGGGGTGATGTACCAGAAGAAGAAGAGGTAGAAGACGACGAAGAACAGTTCGCTTGCGAGGCTTGTGGTCATTATCCGGTAATGGAATCAGACCCTGCTTGCCCGAGTTGTGGCGCCATGTTCGAAGATGATGATGAAGAAGATGACTATGTCGATGATGCACCCCGAGGCGGTCCAGGTGGCCGGGGTGGTCCACCAAGTCGAGGCGGTCCTCCAAGTAGAGGTCCCGGTGGCCCGGGTGGTCCACCGAGTAGAGGCGGTCCTCCAAGTCGAGGTCCAGGTGGCCCGGGTGGTCCACCAAGTAGAGGCGGTCCACCAAGTCGCGGTCCAGGTGGCCCGGGTGGTCCACCAAGTAGAGGCGGTCCTCCAAGTCGAGGTTCAGGTGGCCCCGGTGGTCCACCGAGTAGAGGCGGTCCTCCAAATCGAGGTTCAGGTGGCCCGGGTGGTCCACCGAGTAGAGGCGGTCCACCAAAGCGTGGCGGACCTCCCAGCGGTCCTAAAAAACGCGGCCCACCACGTAGATGAGCCTAAATCTTCAATTCGGATTTCGGCCAAATTGTGATTATTAATTCACACTAGATATTTTACAAATATTGTGATTGCTAACCCTAGCAAAATTATTGCCACAACGATATCAATGAGTTTCCCTCGCTTTTTTAGGCCTTCAAGCATAGCCGTGCCAGATAATGCAATGGCGACAATGATGTACCACGAAGTGTCAATTACAAATGCTAAACAAGCGATGATTATTCTGTCAGATAGTGGCATTCCCGCAGCGATGAATTGAGAGAAAATTGCTGTCAAAAAGACGAAAATTTTTGGATTCAAGAAGGCAATGAGGAATCCCTCAACAAACCCTTGACGTTTTCCCTCGTCGTGTAATTCGGTGTTTTCTCCTCCTTCTCTAATATCACGGAGCATAGACAATGCTACCCAAACTAAGAACACGGCTCCCGCTAATTCTAGAGTTGTGGAAAAAGAACCTCCACCTGATTTCAAGAAAGAAATTCCACTTATTGCTAAAAATGCGTAAATCCCTAAGCCAAGACCGTGGCCAATAGAACATGCAATTCCTCTAGAACGGCCACCAGCCATGGTGTTGCGAAGCACGACTGCTAGGCTGGGGCCGGGTGAAATCGCTCCACCTGCTAGTACGAATGCAACAGGAACTAGGCTGGTTACATCAACTGCCATTATCATCAACCCTCAGTCGTATGTTATACTGACATCGGCTGCTTGTCTTGAAACGAGCGGCTGACATGTTGCCCTCCGAGCGGATTAACAAAGTCAGCCAAATGCGGATTAACAAAGTCCTCAAAATGCGGATTAACGAAGTCCAGCATCTTTCAGTGCTTTCAGCAGAACTTCACCGATTTCAGATGGGTCATTTGCACAGCGGATTCCAGCCGCTTCCATCGCCGCGACTTTCTCAGAGGCGGTTCCTTTTCCGCCAGAAATAATCGCTCCAGCATGCCCCATGCGTTTACCCGGTGGCGCTGTCATCCCTGCAACAAAGCCAACAACTGGCTTACTCATGTTTTCAGCGACCCAAGCCGCTGCCTCTTCTTCAGCAGTTCCACCGATTTCACCTATCATCACAACAGCAACGGTTTGTTCATCGGCCTCGAAAGCCGATAAACAATCAATGAAACCAGTTCCATTTACTGGGTCTCCACCAATTCCAACACAGGTTGATTGCCCTTCATCAATGCTCATTGTTTGAGCCACTGCTTCGTAAGTGAGTGTGCCTGATTTGGAGACAACCCCTATTCTCCCCTTAGCGTGTATTGAGCCGGGCATGATTCCGATTTTCGCCCCACCGGTTTCGCTTGGCGTGATAATTCCTGGGCAGTTTGGTCCGATTAGCCTAACTCCCTCAATACCTCTCACGTGAGCGCTTGCCTTGACCATATCAAGAGTAGGAATCCCTTCTGTAATGCAGACAATTACGCCTTCACCTTTGACTGAATGGAATGCGTCAGCAGCTTCGATGATGGCGGCGCCAGCGAATCTTGGTGGAACATAGATGACGCTGGCGTCAGCATCAGTTTCAGAAATTGCTTCTGCCATGGTGTTCCAAATTGGAACTTGGATGACTCCTAAGTCAGCAATTTGGCCACCTTTCCCTGGAGTAACTCCGCCAACAACATTAGCACCAAATTCTGCTGACTTTGTAGCGTGGAATGTTCCTTGTTTGCCGGTGATACCTTGAACTAAGATTTTTGCATCTTCTTCAATCCAGATTGCCATTACTGACCACCTCCAATTAATGAAACAATTTTTTCAGCGCCTTCGGCCAGCGTTTCAGCAGTGTGAATGTTGAGATCGCTGGCTGCCAAAATTGCTCTGCCTTTTTCGAAATTTGTACCCACTAATCTCACGACTAGTGGGTCTTCTAGGCCAAGTGCTTCAGTTGCAGCAATGACTCCTCTGGCTATGATGTCACAGCGCATGATTCCGCCAAAAATATTGACGAGGATTCCTTTCACATTTGGGTCTTCCATGATGATACTGAAAGCGGTCTCAACTTGTTGCTCGTCTGCACCGCCTCCTACATCTAGGAAATTTGCAGGCTCGCCTCCATACAATTTGATGACATCCATTGTCGCCATTGCTAAGCCTGCTCCATTGACTAAACAGCCAATGTTTCCATCGAGTTTGACATATGATAATCCCGCTTCCTTAGCACGGATTTCTGTCGCCTCTTCTTCAGATAGGTCACGTAGTTCAACGATATCTGGGTGGCGGAATAGAGCGTTTTCATCAAAACTGACTTTTGCATCTAGTAAAATCATCTCGTCAGCATCTGTGCGCACAAGTGGGTTGATTTCCACCATCGCACAGTCTTTTTCAACGAAAAATGAGAACAAACCTTGAACCATTGATACAAACGAATCGCTAGCCGCTCCATCTAATCCAAGTGAACTTGCTAGCCCACTTGCTTGCTCATCTGTCACACCGACATTCATGTCAACATGTATTTTGTGAATTGCCTCAGGAGTTGATTCCGCTACTTCTTCAATATCCATTCCGCCTTCAGTTGAAGCCATGATAAGAGGCATTTTCTCCTCTCTATCAACCAAAATTGCAAGATAATATTCATGCGCAATAGCGCATCCAGACTCAATGTATAGATTGTTGACGATTTTACCCGCTTCACCGGTTTGTTTTGTCACCAAGTTGTTGCCGAGTAGATTTGTTGCATAGGTTTCAACATCATCTCGATTGAAAGCAATCTTGACTCCACCTTGCATCACTTCAGCACCAGTTTCTGGATCGTAAAGAATTCCTTTTCCACGACCGCCTGCGTGAATTTGGCTCTTTACAGCAACAATTTTGCTCGCCAAATCATCGTAAGCAGAGAGTGCTTGCTCTACACTTATACAATGAACTCCGGCAACTACCGGAAGCCCAGCACCTCGAAACAGACTCTTTCCTTGATATTCGTGGATGTTCACCTAAACTCCCCCTACGAGTCGGTCGACCTAAAGCCCGTCTTTGAATACTTGCCCGCGTGTCTAAGTTGCGCCAACACGCTATCCCGGGAGGAATCCCTTGAAGTGAGGGTGTTTAACCGGCGATGACAGGGAGCATCATGCAAGTCATCGTTTTGGCCGGTGGATTTGGCACTAGACTTCGCCCATGGACGAACCATGTTGCTAAACCATTGTTACCAATGCTTGACAAAACTCTGCTAGAAAGAGTGGTTGAAGCATTGCCTGAAAATTTGGTTGATGAAGTCATATTGGCAGCAGGATACAAAATTGATGAAATGAGAGAGCATTTTTCCACTGTTGAATTACCATACAAAGTCACAATTGTTGAAGAGACTGAACCTCTTGGCACAGGTGGTGCAATTGCTAATTGCAGAAGTCATCTTCGTGATGAAACATTTTGCGTGATGAATGGTGACCTGCTCTCAAGTGTGCCGGTTGAAGAAATGCTCAAGTTCCATCATTCTCAGGGTGGATTAGCCACTATTTCTCTTTGGGAGGTTGAGGACCCAACTAGGTTTGGAGTATGTGATATTAGAGAAGATGGTAAAATCTACCAGTTTCAAGAAAAGCCAGCATTAGAGGATGCTGTTAGTAACATGATAAATGCTGGTTGCTACATTCTAGAACCTGAAATATTCGATAGGATGCCAGATGGCGCACATAGTATGGAGAGAGATGTTTACACCGATATTGCATCTGAAGGCGTGTTGAACGGATTTGGTTTCGAGGGTCACTTCGTTGATGCTGGTACTCCTCCTTCATGGTTAGAGGGTGTGCAAGTTTGTCTGAACGGCCAGCGCTGGTCGAGTGGGGGGCGCGGCGGTTTTGGGGACACCTCTTGGTTAGGTGATGGGGTGTTTGACGGGGCTGGTCCATTGAGTAGTGCCATAGGTCAAGGTTCAACGATTTCACCTGGTGCTGATGTGGTTAGGTCAGCGTTGATGAATGATGTTTTCATCGGTGATAATTCTTCAATTGTTGAATGTTTGATTGGTGAAGGCGCAAAAATTGGTGCCAGCGTCAAAATTGAAGGCGTTGTAGTTGATTATGGGGCTGAAATCCCTGAGGGTTATTCTCAAGTTGGTGGAACTTTCCCTGAATCATGATTTGCTAAAGTAAGCAATTCAAAGTTTTGAAACGAGGTCTGCAAGTATTCCTTGTGAGTCGTTTGCTTTAGTCAAAAATTCGCTTCAGAGTTTTGAAACTAGGTTTGCAAGTATTCCTTGAGGGTCGTTTGCCTTGGTGACTCCACTGGCTAGAAGAACTCCCTCAGTTCCAAGTTGAATTGCCATTGCCACATCATCTCCGTTCTTGACTCCTGCACCGCAAAGAACTCTTACATCAGGGTTAACTGATTTCACAAGATTAGCTGTGCCTGAAACAATTTCAGGGTCTGCAGATGTTACTGAGATGTCGCCGCCAATGAGTTCGGGCGGCTCGACAGCAATCATAGTTGGTCCAAGAGCCGCAAGTGCCTTCGCTTCATCCAAATCTGCAGCACAAGCGCATACTGGAAAGTCATCAGGAAGTTGTGCTAGCAGGTTTTTGACATGGTCAATAGATACTTTGTGCTCTGCATGATTGATGATGGTGCCTGTTGCACCTCTTTCGATTGCAGTCTCAGGATGAAGCCAGCCGGTATTAGAACCAAATCCGACTGGGTCAAGATGTTGAGTCCAAACTTGCAAGTTGGGTGCTGCTGCCTTTACTGAAGCCAAGTCGAATGCTGAAACTACAGCAACGAAATCCGCTGAATCACAGGCCGCATCTGCTTCTGCCATGAATTTTGCAAGCATTTCTGCGTTAGCACCATGTGCGCTGCTGTAGGTCTTGAAATTGACAACTATTAGCGGCTTCATCAAGCATCGCCAAGTGCTTCATTCTGTTGAACCTATTGGCGGGGTGTAGGTCCTTCCACTTCATCAGTTGTAGGTTATCGTTTGCTCAATCTCCATCATGTACAGTTCATTGCCATTGACTCCGTTGTCAGCTGCAAATACTAGCCTATCATTTACTACCAATAATGGTTGTATGCAATCCCAGTTGTAACAACCTCCAAATGCGGTGGCGCTGCCGCTGTTGATTTCAGCGACCTGCCAAGTTTCATCACTAGATGTATCGTGCACCCACAGTTCGTAATCCCAGGAGCCATTAGACGCAGAGAAGTAGATCCGGGTGCCCATCTCTACGAATCCGTTTGAGTAAGTTCCTGCCCCGGAGCCGCCAGACCCGCTCCTGATTTCGGCCACCATCCAAGCAGAGTTGTTAGTAGTCTCGAACGCCCACATTTCACTGCCGGCACTTGTTGTAGAACCCTGGAAATAGAGGCGACTTCCTATCACTGTAAACGATTTTGGATTACTATTTGTGGTTGAAGTAGGGTTGAGGTCAACTGCTATCCAATAAGAGTCGTTGGTCGATTCATAAACCCATAATTCAGATGATGTACCATCATAAGCACGGAAGTAGACACTACTACCAATCACCGCGATATCGTTCATGTGTCCGTAAGTATAGGTAAATGCAGTCACCTTCCATGTCGAGTTGTTGGTCGTTTCGTGTGCCCACAGATTGTAGTTGCTGCTGTCTCGCGCCTCGAAGTAGAGACGTGTCCCCATTATTGCAAAATCACTCGGGTACCCGTATCCAACACCGGGGTTGATGTCGGCTACCTGCCAAGTCGAGTCGTTGGTCGTCTCGTGCGCCCACAACTCTATGCCGTCACTAGTAGTTAGTGCACCAAAATATATTCGAGTTCCAAATATTATTGGTTCGTAAACAAAACTGCTGCAACTCCCAGGGCAAATGTCCGTCACCTGCCATGTAGAACTGTTTATAGTCTCGTGAACCCAAAGTTCTGCCCCGTGAGACAAACGTCCTTCAAAGTAAATTCTCGTGCCTATGGCCATGAAGTCCTCTATCATGTAAAGATCACATGAGCCAACAGGCCAAGCCGATAAATTGCTCATTTCATATGCGTATATTGTGGAGCAACTGCCATTGTTTCCGCTGAAGAATATTTGGTCATCTATGGCTGCCATGGAAAGAACTCTGTCGGTATCAACCCCGTCGGTAGCATACCAAGGAGATGGTAAGTTTAGGTCAGTTAATGCTGTAACTTGGTAATTGCTGCAGTAGGTGGTAGTGTAATCCACCTCTCCAGGTTCTAGCACCCCATTCTGAGATGTGCCTCCGCCGTCACCATTGTCGAGCCCCTGCTCGATTATCCTACCTCCGGAGGAACACGCTTGGAGGGTTGGTGTCGAGATGCTGGTCAGCATGGTGTTTGGAGATGCACTTCCGTTGGCACCATCAGCACCATTGCAGACATATTCAGTGTAACTGACTTCATTTGAATCAAGTGCACCATTTCCATTACCATCTAATCCAACCTCTATCTTGAGGCCACCATCTGCACAATTCGTGCCCGGAGGTTCAGTGCTGGTCACAGCCAAAGCGGACATCCCGTTCATACCATCCATTCCATCAGCACCCTCCACTCCAGGGGGGCCCTGGTCTCCATCAGCACCCGTCACTCCAGGATCACCTTGTGTTCCGTTGGTGCCATTCGTTCCGTCAGCTCCATCTGAGCCATCAGCACCCGCAGGTCCTTGCGCTCCATCAGCACCATCAGCACCGGGAGGCCCCGCAGGTCCTTGCGCTCCATCAGCACCATCAGCACCAGCAGGCCCCGCAGGTCCTGTCAGATTGACAAATGCCCAACCAGCACTTGTACAGGTCTCAAATCCTGCTGTTGAAGCGACATAGTATAGTCGCCCGAGTGTGGCAGAACCACATGCCGGTAAATCGTCTCCGGAGTCTACATAGTAGACATCCCAATCGTCACTAATCTGGTTGTTTCCATCATCAGTTCCATCACCATCACCGGGTGTATTTACGTCATTTCCATCATTGTTCAAAATTACAAATAGCCCTGCAATAATTAACATTAGAAGAACTAATACAGGGGCTGTCGCATCCTTACGCATGGAGTCTAATAAAGCAGGCTCATTTTTGATGTTTTCGTCGTTATTTCGAAATGGAAATCCGGTGCTAACTTTTGTGAGTCCGAATAGTTCAGAGATTGTTTTCACAAGTATTTCCGTTATTGTCGGAGTTTGTCCCATCAGCAGCCTTCTTTGTTGGATGGAGTGAGTGCCCGCCGCATTTTGGTTGCGGTTCCGGACCAACCGTCGGGTTGAAGCCCAGAACCCGGCCCCACAAGGCCGGGGATGAGTATGCGAAAGGTGAACCTCACATTCTTTCTTTCCGCACTGATGCTTTGCTCAGTTCTTTCCGGTTGCTTTGGCAAAGAGGCAGTTACACCTGAAGAAATCGAGGAGGAAATCAGCTTCGGTGCTTACAGTGTGGTCGCTCCAATAGATACTGGAATCAATGTCTATCACGAACGCTTCGTATTGAACGAAACCTTACCACAGTGGCTACTCGATGGACTCGGTGTGACAATGTGGTGTAACCTGACTCAAAATGGGACTTGGCAAGAGCGATACGAAGCCGATGCACCAACATGCTGGGACATCATTACAGCAACAGATATCGTCTATTTCCCTGGGACGCGAATCATCGGGACAACACCGGATGATGATACCAACATCCCGATTCTTGATGATCCATCTGACGGCCATGGGACAGCGGTGACAGGTGCTGTTCTCGATGCCAATCCCGATGCGATAATTTTCTTTGTTGAAGGGTTCAGTGATGAAGCGGTACTTGCCGCTGCAAATCAGCCACTTGTAGATATTATCACAACTTCATTCGGACCAATTGGAAGCGTCCCAGTTCCGGGCATCGAAGATGCAACGCGCGTAGGCGTGGTTGAGAACCACAAGGTTCACACCGGTGCGGCTGACAATACACCATCTCCAGCTGTTCAAGATTCCACTGCAGGGCCCCCATGGTCAATCGGTATTTCTGGCTATGCTGAAGAAGGGGACGACCAAAAGGAAACAATGAGTGGTTCGTATCCAGATATCGCTGCGGATTGGACACAAGTATTGCCCAATCATGATGACATCGATGGTTATCACGAAACCTCGGGCACCTCTTTCGCTACACCACGAACCGCTGGTATTCTCAGTCTGATTTTGACTCAACTTCGTGACCTAGCGGGCGACATGGGTTCTGGTGCTTCTGAGGAGCGCGGTGGCCTATTGGTTAATGGCACCAATCTTTCGATTACAAACAGCCAACTAAGGGATGCGTTGAACCTGTCGGCTTGGTATCCCGGATATTCAACTTGGGACCCGACTTCTGGCACCATGCCAATCTCTCCAATTGCTCCCTGCACACAGGTCGGCTGGGGAGTGGTAAACATGTCCAATGTCGAACCCATTTTCAATCATCTTTCAGGGGTAGAATCCATGCCTGAACGCCCTGCAGATGTGGTCGCTTGCATGCAAGCGAATCAAGACATCCGTGAGGCCTATTGGGGCTCATAAATTGATTGATTTCTGTTCAAATCCTTGTGGCCTGGAATTTTGTTGGTTATGGTCATAAGGCGAACATGGCAATCAAAGTAATCACCGAGAAAAATACATATATCCACCAGACGGCATCACCGGCCTTCTCCCTCGATGACTTCTCCTCCTTGTCTTGACTTTCATCTTTCTCGGCCCGGCTAACCTCCTTTCCTCCAGCCCCACGAATTATTACCATTGGTGTATCATCATCTGATGGCATGATACTTGATTGATTAGGGTGGTTATTATCTTTATCGACGCTTGTGAGTTTGCCCTATGAGTCACTTTTGTTCTTGTACTAGAATCACCTTTTCCTTGTTTAATGAACCCGTTAATAGTCCCAATAGCGCAAAATATCCCATCCCAACACCTATGAGAATAATCCCACAACCCAAGCAGCAAATCTTGTGTGCGCTAGGTATCTTGTCATCCGTGGTGGTTGTCAGTAGCAGTTCCTCCCATGGCATATATCGTAATTCGTCATATGCATTATCAATCATCAATATTCCAACAATTATTACAGAAATTGAACTTAGGAGCAAAACAATGCCAATTTTCAGTGCTGTATTCATTTTTCTTCATCCTCTTCAGTCAACCTACTACAATACCAGATGGTAATCACTGCCACTAGAGAGCCAAACATGTTGGAAATTAAGTCAAGGCTTGTATTTACATAACCACCAAGATTAATTTCAGCGAGCATCATTGTGGGCGGGAATTCAATGATTTCGTTGAGAGAACCTAATCCCATTCCAGCAGCCCAACACAACAACAACATTCCGAAAGTAGGTTGCAGGGTAGCACCAACTCTCTTGAATCCCATCTGAAGCCCTTGCCAACAGACCCATGTTGTGACACCAAACCCGTAGGCGTGTACAATATTATCATACTTCAGATAATCAGGAATCAACCACCAACTATAGAGAACTGAGGTGTCACCTTCAATCGGCCAGGTTGCAGGGACCGGAATTAGTCCACCCACCATATGTATTACACACCAACCTAAGAGTGCCCAAATTGTTGCGTTTGTCAATCTCACATTATGATGAATATAGCCAATAATTACAAACACTACACCCATCATTATTGCGTTGACGAAGAACCAGTCGTTACCACTTGAAAGTGAGATTATTGCCGCACCCAAAAGAAAAGTGATTGTCAGCCCACTTGCGGCCTTCACCTGAGGATTCCAAAAGAGTTCACCATGCTCATATTCTTGGCAATAATTGGTCATCTCCACTCATATCCCCCTCCCTTTTTGCTAGATTGCACAATCCAATGAAGCAATTAGTTTTGGGCGGCCATGTTGGCAAGATAGGGGATACTCAAGGGGTTACCCTTGAACGTCTGAACATTCATCTTGTAACTAATCTTCATCAGAGTTATCGTACTCATGCAGTACCATGGTGTGAGTATATTTTGACAAGTCATCATCCTCAGCGTCCTCGTCGATGGTCATGTTTTCTTCTGGGGTGCAGTTCCACTCTCCTTTTTCATCAACCCACATGTGAACTTCTTCTATCGCAGCGGCGAGACCTAAACTTGTGTTAGAGCGAATGTAGACAATCCCCTCATCTCTGCTGCTCTCATCTATTTCGTAGTTGAGTCCTTCATCATCATAGCCCATGGAAATTGGATGGTGTGTACATTATGAGTTTTTTCCAAATGGGGACTGGTGCTAACCCTTTGAAATAAATAAAGTACTGCAGAGCACACCCAATTGCCATGAGTCACAGTAAATTGATACTCAACATAGGGGGGCTATGTTTACTCAGTGGACCAATTTTATTTATCATTCCTTTCTTAATGAGTCATGATGATACTACTTGGGGGATTGCTCTTTCGTTATGGTCAATCGGTTTAGTCTCAGTTTTCCTCGGTATTGTCTTAGTGATTGCTGGAGTTCTCATGAAACCAGAAGCAGATGACAATACGATAACAGTTGATGAAGTGTAGTCGAACCGATCGGATTTCTGTTCAAATCCTTGTGTGTCAACCCTTCTGATTCATACTTATCAGATTAGCACTGTATTTGGATTGAGCCCCCAAGTGGGTTCATCTGAGGTTGCATCGGTAAGAAAGGGGAGAACATCTTGGAGCACTTTTGGAATGTCTACACACCATAAATTTTCGAACAAGGGTAATTCAGGTGTTCCTAGTTTGTCGGTCAGTTTACCCCACATGTTGACAATTCCTCGGGGTTTTTGTCGCTCGTATTGAAACATTAGAGCTGTAGTTTGGATGAGGCCTTGGATACCTAGGATGTATCTTTGACCAGCATCTCTAGCCTTGAGCGACTTCCACATCTCCTCCCAGTCCTCGTGGGCATGCCAATAGCGACCTGTATTGAATTCGTTAATGCCGCCATCAAGCCATTTCTGCTCTTGTTCAGAGAGTGGGCACTTTTCCATTTCTTCCTTACCCCATCAAAGAGGAATGTCAGTTTTCACATCAAGCAAGAACTGGTGAATCGCCTTCAGCGATTGGCAGATCAAGAGCCTCGATTTCGTTGCGCTCAATCCAAGCCTCTTCTTCAGCAGGAACATCAGTGTCAGCAAAAATTGCTTCAACAGGACATTCTGGAATACAAGCGCCACAATCAATGCATTCATCAGCATCAATTACTAGGTAAGTTTCGGCTTCTCTAAATGCTTCAACAGGGCAAACTGCCACACATTCTTGGTACTTCGCGTCAACGCATGCGGTGGTTACTACGTGAGTCATCGTAATTCCTCTAAACCATCGGTGTAGGCCACTCTTCTATGAAGTTAATCATTAGCATCGTCAAGGTTTGGTATTTTTGGGAGACCTTTTCTAGTTGCGATTTCAGCCGCTTCAGTCAACAATCGTAGTGCCACTTCTTCTACAATGTCGCCAGGATAAACCTCAAGTTTCACCCTTCCTTTCACACTCTCACACGGGTCATGTGGGCTAGTTAAAGAAGGATTACCACAAACAAGTTCGTCCAATTTTAGTCTCAGATGTAGCCAGTTTTCTTCATCAATCCTCCCTTCGATACTTTTTGAAAGATTATCAAGCAATGTTTTGCCTAAACGTGGTAAAGATCGGCGGGCATCAGACCTTTTTTTTGCCTCAGCGTGAATAATGTACATTGGTGTATTGTGATATGATTGAGTTTTTTCAACATCAACAAATTCTTCATCACCAATTAACCAAGATAAGGAGTCTGCAATCATATCAATATCGCTGACACCAGATGCATGAACTGTCCACTCAAGGCGGTGGATTGGGAGTGCCATTGTATTTGGCCGGCGCGGTATGATAAATGACAATGCCGGCCTAATTCAAATCAATTAATTGAACTAAAAGCAGTTCAAATTGTTCAGGAGTTAATCTTTACATTTTGAGTTTGTTCCGGTACAACTATCTTGGCAGTCAAGACATACCCATTCAAAATCATGCTTACATCGAAAACCGTGTGCTGGACAGCAAGGCATGTTGCACAAACAGTACAAGAATCTAGCATTCACTCCTGCATCCTGTTCAGTCTGGTCACATACGTGGCAATGAGACATAACATTTGAAAAAATACCACGGTATATAACATGAATCTGTATTTTTTATCAGGATATAGTCCATCTACTAAATGGATTCAAATTTTCCCACCCTACGGGTGAGCCGGCCCGTTCAAATACTGCTTGTAGGTCGGCGGGATGCTAATGGGGTAGCCCCCGTAAGACCACAGGTGTTCAATAATGGCCGCAAAAGGAGCAAAAGCACGCGCAGCAGCGAGAAAACAGAGGGATAAGTGGAAGTCAAAGCGGTGGTTCACCATCCGAGCACCTCGACAGCCCTGGCAATTCAAGGTCATTGGAGAGACACTTGGGGAAACCCCAGAACACTTGATGGGGAGAATCTACGAAACTACTCAAAATGAAGTTGATGGCGACTTCTCAAAGATGCACGTCAAGCTCAGATTCCGGGTTATTGACACTCGTGGTGAAGATGCTTTAACCGAGTATATTGGACATGCGCTACAGAGTGATTACATCCGCCGCCAAATCCGCAGACACCGCGGTAAGGTGGATGATGTAGTAGATTGTGTTACTTCAGATGGATACTACCTTCGAATTAAGCCAGTTGTAGTTGCAGCAAATCGCATTAAGTCTAGTCAGAAAAGCCAGATGCGAAAATTGATGCGAGATACTTTGCTTCAATTTAGTGCACGTTCAACTTGGTTAGAAGTTCAAGCATCTCTACTAAGTGGTGCTCTTGAGACAACCCTTGTTGATGCAATCAAGGCGATTCAACCTACTCGAACTGTAATGATCCGAAAAGTTCAGTTGATTCAATCTGGAGTAGTTGCAGAAGATGGACCAACTCTTGATGAGATTCACGAAGAAGAAAAGCGAGCTAATGCAGAGCAAGCAGCCAAGAAGGCAGCTGCGCTTGAGAAGGCAATGGCTGGCGAAGAAGATGAAGACAGTTCAGAAGATGAAGATGAAGCAGCAGATGATGCTGATGATTCAGAGTCTGGTGACGATTCAGAGGCTGAAGCAGAAACTGAAGAATCAAGCGATGATTCAGATGACGGCGCTGAAGAACAAGACCTTGAATCTCTAAAGGTAGCCGAACTCAAAGAATTGTTGAAGGCAGCAGGAAAGCCTGTTGGCGGCAAGAAAGCAGAACTGATTGCAAGACTAAGCGAGTGAGGTGATGTTGAATGAAACGTATCGCCGTCATCGGCGGTACTGGAATGAAGCAACTTGTTGCTGATGCTGACTTAAGCAACTCAGATTATTCAATCTCAGCAACAGATTCATTGGTTGCACAAACAGATTATGGCGATGTCCCTCTTGAGATTATCACTCTCAGTGATTCATCTGAATCGGATGAAGTCAAGATTTTCATCGTTCACCGTCATCATGGAGATGGAAAAACAACCCCACCTCATTTGATTAATTATCACGCTAATGTGAAGGCGGCAGAAGCCTGTAATCCTGATGTAATTGTTTCAATTCAGTCGGTTGGTGCAATTGACCCACATTTCCCACCTGGAATTGTTGGGATGGCTGAACACACTTTGGATTTAGTTAGTATGCCTGTGACTTTCTCAGAAGAAGATGCACACCACGCTGACATGACACATCATTACCCAGGCGGCCTCCGTGACCTTTTACGACCAGTTCTTAGTGCTCAAAGTGATGAGGAACTAACTCTTGACCATGTGGTTTCACATGTTAATGGCCCACAGTTTGAGACTCCTGCGGAAATAGAGGCATTCGCTCGTTTGGGTGCAACTGCAGCAAGTATGACAATATCACCAGAGGCTAGGTTGATTGCTGAAACTGGTATTCCTCATGTTGGCCTAATTGCCTCAAGTAATTGGGCTGCTGGAAAGACACCGGGTGATGCAAACGCTGCAATAGATCACGACTCTGTTGAGGCTAAAGCAGCCGATATGCGTGGCATAATTTGGCAATGTTTGACAGCGCTACTCGCGCACGAATGATTTTCACCCGCCCACAGAAGGGTTGGGTATGAGTGAGCGAGCACGTGACGTGAATGAGTGGATGGCACATCCAAATCAAGAAGGGTTGGGGGAAACAGGTTCTCCTGATGGGTCATGGGGGACAATGATGTGCAGGGTTGCTAAATTCCATGCTAAACACGATTTTGCTAGTCCAGAAAATAATGGTCACGACATGGGTTACCGGCTTGCTCTAATGATTGAGGAGTTGGGCGAATTATCGGCTGCTATTACGAAGAGAAAGCCTGCTGAAGAAGCTGCAGAAGAGTTGGCAGATGTTTTCATCTTGACACTTGGGAATGCTTTGGCGATGGAAGTTGATTTAGAAGCCGCTTTTCACAAGAAGATGGACCGGATTATGCAGCGCAAAGCGCGGCGTGGGAATCTAGGGATTCGGGTTACTGAATACACTGATGAAACCGAATGATTCTGTAAACTATGTTTCAGAAATGGAATCATTGTTTTGGATTGAGTTTGTAGTTAGCATTTGCAATTGCAGATGAAGGGCATTCCCCACGAAATCCACAATTTTTGCAATTATTCTTGGTTCCGTTCGCTGCTACTTTATCTAAATCAACACTTTCCTGATTACGCATGTGAATGAATTGCAGTTCTTTGATATCATGTGCTAACATCACTTGGCTAGCATCTTTCCATACATTACTTCCACGTTGTTTCCAACTAAGCCAACGGTGGTTGACCCAACCAATCCTGTGGATTACAAATTTCTCAACGCAATTTGGCAGACTTGGTTCTTCAACAGCCCAATTCAACATCACACCCAATTCTAATTGTTGGATTTCAGATGGGACTCGCCTCCACATTTGTGATGACAACCGAACCAAGTGCCACTTTTCGCCTATCCTTGCAATCAAATCGGGCACTGTATAAACTCGAGAATTTCCAACCCAGTGCGCTTCTAAGCGATTGAGCGGCATCCATTCATCTACACGATTCCCGTTTAACTGGGAAAGTAGTGGCGCTCTATTGAGCGCTGAAAGGCGACGGAATCCCTCACCAGTCAATTTATTGACAATTTCATCATCAATTTCTCCACCATTTTCTTTCAAAAAATTTCGAATTCTGGCAGTCATCTCGTTTTTTGCATGCGCTTCCGACCATTCTTCGCCTCGGTATTGGATTGATATCCACTCTTTGACACTATCATTTACTGCTCTTAACATCAAATCATTTTGATTTCGCTTGTTGCCAAGCTGCCAAGCGCGGGCAACTCTGGGGTTTTGAGAACGTGGGCCACCGGGCCAACCTCCTCTTCCTACCACATTACTGTGGACATACCTCCGGGGGCATTCATTCAGCATTCGTACTCTACTAGGGCTCCAAACAATTGATTTTGTCAACATTAACCGCTAACCTAAATTTCAGGGTTCTTGATAATATCTCTTGAATTCACTACATTTTCACTCTATTCAATCTCCCCGCGCTCGCGTAGGCGCGAAGGAAAAGGTGGAATGAAACGAGTTTCAACAAAAAATAACTCTCAAGTGAGAAGTGTACTCCCGGTTGGTAGGGCGAAGGAAAAGGTGGAATGAAACGAGTTTCAACAAAAAATAACTCTCAAGTGAG
>CAZXZO010000031.1:0-119 GCA_964645485.1 uncultured Candidatus Poseidoniales archaeon | reverse complement strand
AAGTGTATTTCCGGTTGGTAGCGCGAAGAAAAGGTAGAAAGGAACGAGTTTCAACAAAAAATTTCTCTCAAGTGAGAAGTGTATTTCCGATTGGTCCAATCAACAACCATATGAACCAC
>CAZXZO010000030.1:15234-18941 GCA_964645485.1 uncultured Candidatus Poseidoniales archaeon | reverse complement strand
GCTATCATTCTATGTCAGCGAGGCGAGTTAGGAATGAAATTTTCATGCTGTGTTCTATCGCAGCAGCATTATCCCATGCTTCGTTGAAATTAGCACCTACAGCGTATACTCCGCCGCCTCGCACAACTATTGCTTTGCATTTTGATTGTTGTAGTCCTTCGGAAAGTTGGCGTAAAAAATCATCCTCTGACACATCATCGGAATCTACTATAACAACTGATTCAAATCTGTCCTTGCCTGCAAGGTCTGATGGGCGGAGAACAAACAAATCCTGTTCTAGTGACATTGCAGTTGTGTAAGGCGCTGGGAGGTGAGCGCAAGCAGCACTCCCATTGTGCTCTAACGATGTTACTGCAAGTAAAATTGTGTGAACTTTCCATGCGTTTCCCGCTCCAGGAGGGCCCGCTTCACCTAATCTTCCTGAGACTATGTGACGCTCATCTAACTGACCCAGAGGAGATCCTTCTCTAGTAATGTGAACTAGATTGGGTTCGTCTAAAGAAAGTGTGGAAACACTACCAACAGTAGCGTGGCAAAGGCCGTCTCGTTGCAGTTGACGGCCGATCCTCACGAAATCACCGACAACATGAGCTGGTACCACAAAGCCGTCGCCAACTATTGGTGGCATCGGTTGGTTATCCATTTCATTGATTATACTTCCAGCGTTAGTCAAAGCGTTACGCATCGATTCGTTTTCAGCCCGCAAGGCTTCAACATCAGAGATTGGTGTGGCGGCCATCGCTTGGCCAATCATGCCACCAACGTCGACTGAAGTCGCTTGTGGTTCATCGGAAAATTCGTCATCTTCATCTGAAACATCATCTGCAGCCTCTTCTTGTTCCACATCGTCTTCTTGTTGGTTATTTTCGTGTTGCAGAGCCGCAGGAGGGCCTGCTGGACGCTGTGGTGGTGCACCTGCCGCAGCAATACCTGGGAACATACCCATTGGCATCCCCATTGGTGCACCTTTAGGTGGCCCACTTGGAGGGCCAGAAGGAGGGCCTTTTGGTGGATTTTTCCCTTCTTCGCTGTCAGCCGCGCCCGATGGTGATTCTCCCTTCTTGGCCATGTCTATCAGTACGGCGAGTTGGGTTCTCATTAAATACAGGTTGGCTTTGGCCGAGCCATTCACTTAGCCCCGATAGTGTAGTGGCCTATCATGAAGCCCTGTCGAGGCTTCGACCCGGATTCAAATTCCGGTCGGGGCGCCAAGTGATTTGTTGCTTGGTTTTTGGCTATAATTTACTCAAATTCAATGTACGTGAATTATTCTACAGGCCAAGATTGCCATTCTTCTGTGGAGCCGACTTCTCTGAAATGATTTTGCCCACTACCTTCTGGCCACTCAATCCACTCAAAACCATCAGAAATGACTGCGTTTTCAACTATTAAGGGTGGTTCATTCTTTTGTGGTTGTTCTAACTCTTCAGTTTGTGGTGTTTCGATTACATCCTCTTTGATAACATCTTCAAATTCTTCTTCCACATCACTGACAACACCTGTATGGTCAACTTCGTCAAATAATTCCTGTTCAGCCAACATACTCTCGGGCGGGCCATGTGGGAGTTGTGGTTTCTTCACAAGATGTAACGCTTGGACAAAGAGGAGCAAGACCATCAATACTACAACGACCAAAGGTAACCAAGATAAGCCAGATGATGCTTCTCCATCAGGCTCAGTTTCTACTTGTTGCTCACCACTATTGTTTACTAAATCCCCTTCATTTATTGTTTGATTCAAATTAGTTGTGTTCGAGAATGACTGGTTCTGGAATGTTTCATTAGTATAGGAATTATTCTGGAATGTTTGATTTTGGAAAGTGTCGTTGTTCATAGTATTGTTTTCATATGTGTTGTTCACATAGGTATTATTCACATATGTATTGTTGACATATGTATTATCTTCAGTATAATTTACAGATGAACTACCACCACCATTCCCATCCGGGATTTCGCCTGATGCACAACCATCTGCGTTGGGGGTTTCTCCAGCCATTGTCCTTGAACAATCATCAATGAGGTCTGATACTCCATCACCATCATCATCCGTATCTTCATTCCAATCATGGCACCCATCTGCATCAAAGTCAACGGTTGGGTTTGTAATCCAACCTTTCACACCTGTTGGACAATTGTCATCTACATCTAAGATGCCATCGCCATCATCATCTAAATCTTCATCGGCATCTCTGCAGCCATCCCCGTCATAATCAGTTATGCTTCCAGAATACCAGCCAACAGAACCATTGGGACATGAATCATCGTAGTCTTGGTAATGGTCATCATCGTCATTGAGGTCTTCAGTAGCATCAAGGCATCCATCACCGTCATTATCTGTATTATTGGAAGATGTCCAATTTAATTCACCACGATTACAAGTATCGTATTCATCCGATATTCCATCATCATCGTCATCAGAATCTTCAACATTATCTAAACAACCATCACCGTCATGATCGACTAATGGAGTAGATATCCAACCTAAACTTCCCTTAGGACATGAGTCAACAGTATCATTCACAGAATCATCATCATCATCCAAATCTTCATTTGAATCTTTACAACCATCTGTATCATAATCAGTAGTCCCGTTTGATGTCCAATTCAAAACTCCGAAGGGACAAGCATCAAGCATGTCATTTATCGCATCATTGTCATCATCAGAATCTTCAATAGAATCTCTACAGCCATCGGAATCATGGTCTGTGGTATTATTTGAAGACCAAGTGAGAGCACCTAGTGGACAACTATCAACCATATCTCCCACACCATCACCATCATCGTCGGAATCACATATATCACCGAACATATCAGAATCATAATTTTGTTGACTTGGATTGTAAATTTGGTGGCAATTGTCCCTGTTATTGGTAATACCATCGGCATCCGCATCAGCACTCATTCGAGAAAGGAAAATATCGTCTCCATCTGATGAATTTAGTGAATCCAAACCAAATGTTCTTGCTGAATTTTGATATTCCAGCACACCTGCAACTTCAATGGTTCCATTGCCAGTTGCGATTACTTGTTGGACGACTGTATTCCCGGTTGGTTGGGCTGCCCATTCCCATGTTCCTTGATCTGCTGCCATAGCAACAAAACCCGTACCGGCACTTGAAAGAGTGGTTAACCCTACACTAATCACACCTGATTTATCACCCACTACAGCAATGCTTCCGTTCCCTATATTTCGTACATCGAGAATTTTGTCGCTCGAAGTGCCTCCAAGAGAAATTGACCAATCCCATGAACCGCTAGAATTGAATTTTGCTAAAAATCCATCATAGCCCCCTCCTGAATTTACTGAACAGCAAGACCCAAATGAGACACTATTTTCGAAGTAGCCTGAAACGAATATATCACCTGAACTAGTGACATCAAGGCTCTCAACCCAACTACAATAATTACCAGTACTACAAGTTGGCTCGCCCATCCACCACATTGTACCATTTGATGAAAAGAGTCTAATTATGGCACCTTTTGCATATGCGTTTTTGTTATTATTACCGGTGCTTGGGTCATTGTAATATCCAGATTTAGCCCAGAATACTACACCTCCGTTTGGGTGACCTGTCATCGCTTCAAGAGATAAATCATATTGGGTATAAGGACCTGATCGGTAAATATTACTCCATGAACTTGTAACTCCTCTCTTTGCGATGCAAATATTCCAATTACTATTTCCAGAATAACTTGAACCATGCATAT
>CAZXZO010000030.1:0-15134 GCA_964645485.1 uncultured Candidatus Poseidoniales archaeon | reverse complement strand
TTTGCGATGCAAATATTCCAATTACTATTTCCAGAATAACTTGAACCATGCATATATACCGTTCCAGCACATGCACCAGAAAACCAAACTTCACCATTAGATACAGCAATATCAACATCAACATATCCTGTTGTTGAGAAACCGATTGAATCAGCAGACATCCACCCGTTTGTCGGTGACCAACTTGCTACAATAAATCCAGAACCACTCGAGCGTGATGTCAACCCAGGTATTTCCATGTAATTTGACCAATGAAAAGTAACCCATACAGTTCCATTATCACCGACTGCCATTGCAGCCCATTCTCTTTCAGTTGTAAATCCTGTACTACCTTCCAAGTGGCTACCGACTTTGATTTCATCGAGATGTGTCCAAGTCCCATTTGAATTTGACATCGCCAGAAATAGGCGAGATTCATATGAGTGTGATGTTGTAAGGTCTCCCCCAACAACATTGTTACCGAATCGCAGATTTTGCCCATAACGAGTTGATGAACCAAATAAAATATTTGATGTGTTGTTATATTGCTCTAAATCAATTATTGTTTCAGTACCAGTATGCCCGATTAATGCATAAAATTGCTGATTACTAAGGCCATTATTCCATGAATATCTTTGCAGGGTCGTTGCTGGAGCATCTGAATAATAATGATAACTTCCACTCTGTCTTGCTAGACCATTGAATGGGATAACAATATGCTCACTACCTGATGGCATATCTATCCAAGCAACATCATCAACACTAGAAGAACCTGACATCATATAATTTGAAGTTGCCATTGAACCTGTGTTCGTCAATTCAACAAGTACGGCATTATTTCGGTAATTTTGTTCATAAATCCAACTTGATGTATAAGAACCTGAATAAAATCTGAATCGTGAATTATGATTTAGACCCATCAATAAATGACTACCCTCAATATCAATAGATGGATTCTCTACATAATAACCTGAATAAGCGTAATTTAAGGTAGTTCCGAGTGCCCATCCAATTGCCCCCACATTTGAAAATTTAACCACATATGCTGTACGGTAACCATTGATGGATAGTTGAATTGAACCCCATGTGATTTGGGCAGAACTACTAGTGTTCACCATCATTTCGCCAGCCACAAACACATTGCCGGCACTATCAACATCTACAGCCCAAGCTCTATCGTTGTACGAGCAAATTGGTTTGCGAACCCATTCAACACCGGCTTTTGCTACGCGCATTACAAGTGAATCAGAACCTGCGCCGCCACCATGAGTAATTGATGTTTGATCAAGTGTCAAACTTGGTGTTGTAAATTCTGCAACGACCATTACTTTTCCATTACCATCGGCAGCAATGTCATGGGCTTGTTCTTTACCAGCTCCACCATAGATTCTACCTTGTTCCCAAGAACCATTTGTGTGCCCCCACAATACGAAAAAATCTGTGTCGCCACTGTTATTGAGTGTTGTTCCGTTGATAGTGATTTGCGGGCTTGCCGTCCAACCAGAATAAACTAATCCACCTGTGGAATCTAATGTGACTCCTGTGATGTTATCAAACCCGGCGCCATTGACTGAATTGCCCCATGAAATTGCGCCACTATTCCTACCAATACTAACTACGAAACCATCCCTGCTACCTGAATTATTCAAAATTGATGAACTCGCATTGAACTGTGGTGAATCGTAACTACCAACGACATAAACATCTCCTGAAGGATCAACAATCATGTCTTCAACATGCTCGTCTAAAGCACCACCAAAAGTAGTCAACCAAACACAATCACCCACTGAAGAAAATTTTGCTGCAAACACATCTAGGCCGCCATTATTCAGCGCATGGTGATAGTCAAGGGAAAGGCTGCCTCCTCGAAATATTCCAGAAATATATGTGTTACCAAAAGAGTCGACTTCTACTTCGCGTGTCCAAACATATCCTGCATCGTAATCTTTGGTAACCCACTCCCAACCAAGTGGGTTGGTTGCTGTTTTTGCACTCTCATAATCTGGTTCTTCATCTACTAGAATTGGAGATGTATCTGTCGGTTCGAAAACCGTAGATAATGCAATCATTGGAGCAAGTATCATCAGCGTAGTGAGGAAAAGTGCTTGTTTCATCACCGGCGAGTAAAGGAGGATATTAATACCTGTTTCGCAATCAAAAATTGCTTAGAATTTGTGAATTATTCTACGGGCCAAGGTTGCCAATCGTCTTGAGTTCCTTCCGCTCGGAAATGATTTTGACCGCTTCCTTCAGGCCATTCAACCCATTCAAAACCATCAGAAATTGTTGGATTCTCGACTACTTTTGGGGGGGTGGTTGATTCAGGTGTAGATAGTATATTATCAGAACTCAATGGTTCTTCTTCGGTTATTGAAAAATCATCGGAGGACTGCATTACTTTTGTTGTATAATCTACATCATCAAACATTTCTTGCTCAGCCAACATACTTTCAGGAGGTCCTGCTGGTGTAAGTGGTTTCTTAACAAGTTGTAGTGCTTGAACAAATAGCAATAAAACCATCAAAATTATCACAATAAGAGGCACCCAGGACATTTCAATTAGTGATTCTGATTCAGAATTTGGATTTGCTTGTGGTTCATCGTTTGTCTCATTCAACATATTTCCTTCATTTATTGTTTGATTCAAATTTGTGTTATTCTGGAAGGTTTCATTTTCATAGGTATTATTCACAAAAATATAGGTGTTATTTACGTACGTTGTGTTTTGAATAATTTGGTTTGGTTCTGTATCATTTGATGACGAGTTCTCGGGATATTGATTGATAATCGTAACATTGCCACCTGTTCCAGACGTTGCACAATTTTCTTCTCCATATGGGCATGGATCTGAATAATCATTTATCCCATCGCCATCATCATCTCCATCTTCAGTTGCATCTAGGCAACCATCGCCATCGTAGTCACTACCCCCATTAGAAACCCAACCAAGCATCCCTTTGTCACAGGAATCTTGGGTGTCGGGTATGCCATCACCATCGTCGTCGTTATCCTCTGTTGAGTCTAGACAACCATCACTATCATGATCGGTTACTCTGCCAGATGTCCAACCAATATCTCCTTGTGGGCAGAAATCATTAACATCAGTAATTCCATCATTGTCATCATCAATATCTTCAGTTAAATCGCGACAACCATCGCCGTCATTATCTGTCATTGGAGATGATGTCCAATTTTTCTCACCTAGATAACATAAGTCTGAATGATCTGTTACATTGTCATTGTCATCATCCGCATCTTCATCGCTATCCCTACAACCGTCGTCATCGTAATCAGCAGAAATATATCGAATCCAATTTAATACACCCCGGGGACAAAGATCTACTGGGTCTAAAGCCGAGTCGCCATCATCATCTAAATCTTCTAACAAATCTTGACAGCCGTCATTATCATGGTCTGTGGATGAATTAGATATCCAACCAGTGTCACCAATTTGACAATCATCAAATCCATCAATAATACCGTCATTATCGTCATCTAAATCTTCTGTTAAATCTCGACAGCCGTCACTATCATGGTCAGAAGTTGCATTAGTTATCCAATTGATTTCACCATTGAAACATAAGTCAAGGCTGTCTTGTGTACCATCATTGTCGTCATCTAAGTCTTCTGAGATATCATTACAACCATCGCCATCATGATCTGTGGTTGGGGACGATGTCCAATTGAGTAATCCTGTTGGATGACACATATCTAAATTATCTATTACACCATCATCATCATCATCATTATCTTCCCCGGAATCTTGGCAACCATCATTATCTCTATCTGTAGATGCATTAGATGTCCAATTCATATCACCTTGTGGGCAATTATCAAAGATGTCTAGAAAACCATCATTGTCGTCATCTGCATCACATACATCACCTGGGCCATCTCCGTCATAATCATCTTGATTACCGTTAGAATTATCACCACAATTATCCAATCTATCAGCGATTGAATCACCATCTCTATCTCTATCCCACTTCCAAATCAATAAATCATCTGAACCATTGCTGATTAAGTTAAAATTTTCAAAGGATTTGCTTCCACTAAAATATCCAGTGATGTAAGCGGTTTCGTTAGAATCTAAAGAAATTGAATACAAACTCTGGGAATTGCTTTCATACCATTGTTGCGAGCCTGTAGAATTTAAGTGAGTGATGTATTGGCTACCAACTACTGTCAAATTGTCATTTGAATGCACTGCAACATCCTCTATCACATGTGAATTGGGTGATATTCTTGTACCCCATTCCCAAGTACCGTTGCTTAATGCTTTGACAACAAAACCACCAGAATTGGCTAATATTATCGTGGTTCCAAAAGATGCGTGATTAGAATTATATCCGGTGACTATGATGTTATCATTACTGTCTATTGCTAATTTTTCAGGGCGGTCGTCTGACAGTCCACCTCCATGGGTAACCCATTCCCAATTGTGCGTTGCATTTACCTTAGCAAGAAAAATATCCCAAGACCCTGAAGATGTGGTTGTGCCTGCTTGCATTGATAGTTGGCCGTCAAATTTACCAGTTACTATTACCGAATCATTGCTATCAGCAATTACATCAACAGCATACCTATTATTACATGAATCAGAAATTCTGTCTGCCCAGTCATACACACCAGCCACGGAATATTTTACTAACCACACATTGTATCTCCATGAGTAGCAAGTACTGTAAATTGAACCAGCGCTACTAGAGGTACTATCTGTGAAATAGGTTTGATGGTAATTACCATTATTTCTGTACAAATAACTTTCACCAATAACGTAAACATTTTGATTGGAATCTAAAGCAATTCCTCTAGCATATCCATTATCATAATCACGCATAGACTCTACCCAAGACCAATTTCCGTTGTCGGCAATTCTAGCGACAAAACCATCGTTATTGTTCCATGCTGTTTTAGAAATTGTTCCAAAATTCTTGTTTCCATTATACCAACCACTAATGTATACATTTCCATATGGATCTACTTCTAAGTCACCTAAATATGCATAATTACTAGAACTGGAACCAGATGTTTGAACCACCCATTTCCAAGCTCCATCCGTTCCTAATTTAGCAACGAATAAATCATTGTTTGCATAAATTGTAGTCGCGCCGAAAATCGCTGAGCAAGTGCCCGCACCATGACAAACTCTGCCTGCAATATACAAATCTCCATTCCCACCGACTCTTGAAATTGTGCCTTGGTCGGCACCAATCCCACCTACATGATGTAACCAATTTCCTGTAGAAACTCTTGCACCAGCTAATGCTGATTGTTGTTCTAATGTTAATTCGTCATCTGAAATATCTACTAATTCACCCATTGAATATGTGTGATTTATCTGTTCATATGTGTTGGTGCTGATGGTTAATAATGGAATTAGAAGCATTAACGCAGCTAGGAATAGTGATTGTTTCATCATTACCGAGTAATGGTGGATATTAATACCTGTTTCCCTATTCAATAAACACTATTTTGGAAGATTTAACCAGGCTTCAAATCTACATAACCAGTCTGTAGTGTTGTACTGAGTTCGTCGCTCCACCTCTACTAGAGGGCTTCCTTCAAGCCGGTGTGGGAATATTGTTTGTAACTCATCAGTTAGGTTGGAAATTTCACTTTCTGAGGCAACTAACCATCCGCGTACAAGGGTTGGACTACCTACTTTCAACAATCCAATAAGGTGAGGTAGATGAGTAACTGTTTCGTGAGGGAGATTAACCAATAGGACGTCGTACTTACCAACCAATTCACTGTCTTTTGTCAGAGTTAAAGCATCTCGTACGCCGATTTGATTACCGGATGTTGGAGTTTGTTTTTTTTCGGTGTCATCTAATGAAACTTCCATACCATTTCGATTCAAATTGTCAACAAGAAGTGGCATCGCATCTGGATTGAGGTCACACGCGAGTATATTTCCTACTAAATCATCAATCTGTAATAGGTGGCTGAAAGCCGGACCAACGCCACAATATGGGTCGGCAATATCTAGTGGGCGGCCAAGTATTTCTCTAAGTTTAATTGCGCTTTCAACTGTCTGGACACGCTGACTTTGTAGCCTGTGAGAAAAATATGCTTTTCGCGGGTCAACTTTAATGTTCAAATTGTATTCTCTGACTAATGTTTCTGTTTGCAACAATGTTTCCCTAACTGATTCGGGTAACAAATTAATTTGTTCAACCGTCAAAATTTGGTCACCAAGTCTTGCAGCCAATGGCTCTAATTCCCTAATTCTAAATTCACCTTTTACGCCATGATCTCTGAACACTACTCTCACCTTTTTATGGTGAGTGATTTTCGCTAATGCGACTTCTTCAGCATATTGTTCTACGTCCTTTTCAATTTTGAACAAAAGTAAGTCTCCGAGTGGCTCTTGGGCATTTGGCCACCCACCTTCATGCGAAGAAATGGTTTCTTGGTCAATAAATTGTGGCAAGTAACCAATCCATTTTTGTGGTAAACGTTCAGATTGTTCCGCTTCTTTTTCCTCAAATTGATTTAATGGAAAGGGTAATTCTTCAGGAGGATTTTCTCCAAGTGGAATTAGTTTGAACTCACTATCATCTAGTACTCGATATCCTTTAGATGACCATTCGAAGCTGTTTATGCAATCCAAAATAGATTGGGTTTTTTGCTTCGGCACCCTCAAATGACGCATCATACTCGAAAGTCCGATAGGCACTTCTCGCTTGACGATGACGGAGGAATGACGATGGCAAATATTGAGTCTGGGTTGTGGTTAATTGGCCTAGGGCCAGGAGATTTATCGGCCATGACGAATGCTGCAACCGAATCGGCAAAATCCTGTAACTATCGTTTTTTAGAGGGTTATACTGCACTTTTACCACCCAGTGAAGGGGACAAACTTGCTGAAATTGTTGGTGAATACGAATTGCTAATGCGGCCAGAGGTGGAAAATCCTGTCAAAATATTGGAACTTGCAAGTGAACACCCGGTGGCTTTGATGATAGTTGGTGACCCACTGCAAGCAACAACTCATGTTGATTTGCAATTGAGAGCCGAGGCTGCAGGGATTAACTGCCACGTAATTCATGGGATTTCAATTACAACAATTGTAACTGGCGCTGTTGGTCTGCAATCATACCGATTTGGAAGACAAGTTACACTTGCTTATCCATATGGAGATTATCTTGCAACCTCGCCGTTTGAACTTATTTTGGATAATCTTCAACGAGACTTGCATACGCTCGTTCTCCTTGACCTAGACCCAACGGGCATGGGGATTGATGAACAAAAACCAATGAGCCCTGCCATTGCTGTTGAGGTTCTTCGACTATCTGCAGAAAAAATTGGTGAAGATATTGAACAATGGAAAATTGTACTTTGTAGTGATATGGGTCGCCCTGAACAACATATTTTTTACGGCAGTTTAGATGATGTTCATTTGATGAATCAAGGGTCTATTCACTGCCTTGTAATTCCAGGAAGATTAGATGAATTAGAGGCTAAAGCATTAGCACGGTGGAATTAATTTGAGCCGTTGCCCTCAAGGGAGATGGGTTACTCGGAGGTACGCGGGGAACTAAAATGGCAGGACCGGCTGAAGTAGAATTCCCCGGAAAGAAAACGCAGAAAATACGGATGCGTGGTACGAAAAGGGCTTCTGACTCGGTGCAAAAACGCTTGCGAAAAAACCTCGATGTGTTGTTGGAGGAGCCACATTCAATTCTACCGACAATTTCTGGTCGAACCTCTCGTGGTTTTGGCCGGCCAAATAAACTTAAATCATGTCTAAAAGATATTGAGAAAGTCATCAATAAACGTGAGGATAGATCGTGGCTGCAAAAACGAATGGCATCGGGCAAAGGCGGCTTAGTTGGACGAGCATTTGCCGGTTGTTTGGCTGCCGCCCATGAAGACGAATTCGAAACTGTAGCGATATTCAAACACCCAGTCTATGGTTCATCATCATTTATCCGACGAGGAAGAGGAAAACCTGCCCACCTACTTGGTTTGCAAATGCATTCACACCCTATTTTTCGTTTGCTCGCATGGGAAGAATTGGCAAGAGCAGGTTACTGGTTTTTTTCATGGTCAAATAATTTTATTTGCACTGGGATTGACCCCGCACCACCTGAAGAATGGGTGACAGAGGGCCTTTCCTCTTCGCCATTGAAATTTACCATAGACGATGATGGGGTTTGGCAAGCAGGAAGTGGTGAAAACAAAATTGTGATGAATTATTCCAATGGTTTAGTTGTTGAAATTGGTCTTGAAGAATTATCAAAAACCAAAGAGCCTTTTGTGCAAAGTATTGTTCTTACAATGTCACCTCCGCGTTTATCTGAATTAATGGAAGTTGAGACTAATTATAGGCCAAATGGTTGGCCAAAAGACAAGGGGATAAATCAAGAAACTATTGATTCCATGGGTGTTGTCATTGACCAATGGTTACGCTTAGAGATTCCAGATTCAGCCTTGAAACCACAATTACACGCTGCTTTTTGTGAAGAATTAGAAGAAGGTTTGGTGCTAAAAGAAAACTGGTTTGCCAATGATAATAAGGCCGGATTTTTGGATGAATTGCAAGGTAGTAAAACCGAACTAGAAGCTATCTCAATATTGCTTGATACATTGGAGGGGGGTGTAAGAGTTGATTCTGCAGGAGAAGCGCATTGGTTAGCCAGTGAAGTGGTTCGAATGGCAGATGATAGCGCCCACTCGTTACTAAAAGCGACATGGGGTAAATGTGGTTTAGATATCCTTGAGGAAATGTTTGAATTGACTGGATCTGAAGCCGATGATATCTATGAACAACAATTAAACAGCCGTAAGGCTTTCAGTGGATTCTTAAAAAATCTAGACGAAAAACAGAGTAGCGTCAGAATGATGAAAAAATTTCCTTATGATTCTGAATCGTTACCTTCGCCGCTTGATTTTGCTGATATGTTAATCAAAAAAGCACACTCGGAAGGAGTTGGGAAAACCACAACTATGGCAAGAAAATCGGGTGAAGGGCGAAAATCCTCAATGGGCTGGGCATGGGTTTGCGTGCATGGAAAAAATGAGGGGGAAGCGTGGCATTATGAACCATCTATTCGAGACCTTGGCGGGGATTGGGTGCCGGCATTGAAATCATTATGGGGTGCTAGTAAAACCATCATTGATGACAGTGATAGCAGTGATTATATTGATGCAATGGAAAATTTACGAAGTGTCACGGGCACAATTGAAAAACTTCCTTGATTATTTTTTTTAGTCAATTTTCTACCTGGTTATTAACCCAAGTTGTATACTCAGAACTTGATTCTTCAAGTCTGTGAATTATTTGGGGTACATCATAAGGATGGTTTTCAATTAAGGTAGAAATCAAGGATTCTTTGTGTATTTTTGTGGTTTTAATAGTTAAGCGCCATTCATCCTCTGACACTATTTCGCCCTCCCAGAGATATGTGGAATTTATTTTGTGACTCTGAACACAAGCCGCTAATTGTTGAGAAATTAATTTAGTTTTAAACGCCATAATTTGTTCAGAAGTCCATTCAATCGGCAATGTTGTTGTAACTACTAGAATTTCCGTCATCAATCACTAGCGAGTCCTAGGTAGTGCATCAATCTACGCAATTTGAAATTATGAATCAAGCGAACCATTGAAGGCAAAAGTGCGGCCGTGGGATGTATGGGTGATACGATGAACTCTTCATGGATGGAGCCAATCAACACAGGAGAGTTGCCAAATGATGATTCTGTGTTTGATGTAATCGTTGTAGGGGGCGGACCCGCTGGTTCCTCTGCTGCTTCATTTGCAGCAATGAAAGGTTACAAGGTACTTTTGTTGGAGAAGGCAGTATATCCGCGCGACAAAACCTGTGGTGATGCTGTTGGTGGTTCATCGATGAAAATTGTCACAGAACTTGGAGTTCGACCGATGATAGAAGAAACTCCATTGTTTCGTGTTGATTCCATCATCTTCTCAGGCCCAGGTAAAAACACAGAGGTTAGAATCAACCTACCTGCAGATCAAGTGGAAGATAGAACTGCAGGGTATTCACTCCCACGATTGCAATTTGACTACATGATGTTCAAACGAGCGACTGAACTGGTTTTGGAGAATGGTGGTTCTATCATTCAAGACTTTGCTGTGAAAGAAATTCACATCGAAGGTGAAGGAGATTCTCAAGTCATTACAGGTGTAAGCGGAACTATTGGGGGTGTACGGAGTGGGAATGGCGTTTCAACATTCAGTGCACCAGTGGTTATTGGTGCTGGTGGATTTAACTGCCCGGTTGCTAGAGTTGTAACTGAAAAATGTCATGATGAACCCATGCGAGATGATGACCATTACATCGCTGCATACAGGGAATATTGGGAGATGGATTCGAGTTCTAATATTGGACCAATCGAAATCCACTTCCTTGGTGGAAAACTCTGTAATGGTTACTTTTGGATATTCCCTGTAAATGATAAAATTGTGAACGTGGGGTGTGGTCTTCTCATCAGTGATATGCACAAGATGGATACTAAATTGCGAGAATTACAATCCTGGGTAATCAATGAACACCCTAAGTTCATGGATAGATTTGCTAATAGTAAAATGATTGAAGGAAGCGACAAAGGGCACTTAATCCCGTGTGGTTCACCTAGAAAAAACGCTCCAAGTTACCAACCTAGGAGATTCGCTATGGCTGGTGCTGCTTGTGTTGGAGACGCTGCTAGTTGGGTTGACCCATTTTCAGGTGAAGGCATGCACCAAGCCCTTCTTTCAGGGAAAGTGTTAGCAGAATACATGGAAGGTGAAAGTGGCAGTGTGGTGTTTACAAAAGAAGCGGCCCATGAATATCAGTTGGATATGTGGGGGCGCTTGGGACCTGTTTTATCAAACAGTTTGAAACTGCAAAAATTGGTTAGAAGAAAGTGGTTGTTGAATTTGTTGCTCAAAAGAGCGGCTCGCGACAATAAACGGGGTAAGGCAATACGAAATCAATTGGAATTGGCGTGTTCAACAAAATCTGGCCAAGAAGATATGGCTAGTACTTGGCAAATGATGAAAATGGTTTTCTTCTAAGGTGGGAACATGGGTCATTCTCTAAATGGAATTAAGGCTGTTTTTCTAGACCTCGATGGTACAATCTACCTCAGTAATGAGTTAATTGACGGGGCTGTTGAGTTTCTCACTAGATGTCAAGAAAGAGGTGTTCAACGTTTCTTCCTGTCAAATAATTCCTCAAAATCTGTATCTGAATATTTAGCAAAGTTGCATGGGCTTGGAATTCCAGCACAAGAAAATGATGTGCTACTATCAACCCATGACCTAATATCTTGGCTAGGTAAAGAGGGTGTTTGTGAAACTTATGTTGTGGGCACAGAAGGGATGTGTTCAATGCTTGAAGAAGTTGGTGTTTCGACTCGAAGTGAAGAACCCCAATATGTAGTTCTAGGTTATGATACTCAAGTTGATTATGAAAAATTAGCCACCGCTTCAATACACCTCCACAATGGAGTTCCTTTGGTTGCATCACACCCAGATATGGTCTGTCCTTCTCCAGATGGGGGGTTACCAGATGTTGGTGCATATTTGGCTCTATTCAAAGCCACAACAGGGGTTGAGCCGACTCATATTTGTGGCAAACCAAATGCTGGAATGATACTCCATAAAATTGAGGAATTGGGATTACAACCCTCTGAATGTGCAATGGTTGGTGACCGCCTATACACTGATATGGAAATGGCCGCGCGAGCGGGCGTAATTGGGGTTCTCGTTTTATCTGGTGAAGCCACTCTAGGTGATTTAGAAACGGCCCCCCAAACCCCTGATGTTATTGTGAATTCTGTTGCTGAATTACTCTAGTCTCTGTAGCGCTGGGTTTTCATGGATGATTGCTTGCGCTCAATTATGTCAGACACTGTGTTAGTCACCGGAGCCAGCGGATATATTGGTAGCCACATCGTTGCCAATCTACTTGCTAGAGGGCGAAATGTGCGTGCTGCATTAAGAGCACCAAATGACCCTGAAAGAGTAGACCACTTGTTAGCCCTTCCAGTTGGTGCAGGGGGTTCATTATCTGTCGTCAAAATGAATCTATTGGATGCTGATGAAGTCAAGGCTGCTGTCGCAGGTTGCAGTGATGTGATACACGCTGCTGCTGCCCTTTATGTTGGTAAATCAGACCCACAAAAAGACGTCGTGGACCCATCATTAATTGGGACTCAAAATATCTGTGATGCGATTGATGGTACAGATTGTGTAAAACGACTTGTTCACACCTCATCTACTGCTGCAATCAGACCCACAAAATATGAAAATGGAACTCGTTTTACATCTGATTCTTGGGCTGATGATGCAACCCTTGAGAATAATGCGTATGGATTAGCCAAGGCTGGTGCTGAAAAATTAATCAGAGAATGGCACGCTAACAAAGATGAAAATACCCGCCCCCGACTTGTCACAATACACCCTTGTGTTGTGTTTGGCCCACCGTTGTCAAAACGCCATTTAGGTGGGAGTCTTTCGTATGTGGAAGCGTTGTATAAGCGAACAATGCCAAAATCACTTCCAGTTCATATCAACATTGTAGATGTTCGAGATGTTGCTGAATCTCATGTTCGAGCATTGACTGAAGGCGAGCCTTGTGGAAGATATTTGGTAATAGGTGGTGATATGTGGATGAAGGATGTGGCTGAAATTTTACGGGCTGCTTACCCTGAAAGAAAATGGCCAAAGGGTGTACTTCCCTACTCTATTTGTCTGATTGCGGCACTATTCCACCCTAAAATGAGTGTGAAATGGGCTCGTTCCTCCCTGAAACGACATTGCACTTTTGATGCAACACCGGCAAAACAAGAGTTGAAAATGACTTTTCGTAACCCTAACGAATCAATAATTGACTCAATCCCCCCTATTAGTGAAAATAACTGGGCATGAGTAAACTTTGAGGGATGCCGGCTTACCCCCTTACTTGATGCAACCTAGCGAAGTGTGGGGTGAGCGGTGGAATGCTAACCCAAATCCATTGGCTAGAAGATGGATGGAGACAGTTGTTGACAAACAAAGTATGGTGGTATTGGCAGCTGATCGATACACGATGGCTGGCCTAACTGAATTGCTTGAGGGTGTTAGCCCCTACGTGGCGGCGCTCAAAACTCATGTTGATTTGGTAGAAGATTGGTCGGCAGAAAGTTGGGCAGAATTTTGTGAAAAGGCAAAAGATGCTGACATGTTGATTTTTGAAGATAGAAAACATGGCGATATTGGTAAAATTGCTCGTGACCAAATGGGCGGGGTGTATGACTCTCGCTCGTGGGCTGATTTAATGACTGCTCACCTAATATCTGGACCGTCTGTGCTTGATGGCATGGCTGAGGGATGGTTGAATGTTGGTCGACAAGGGGGTGTTCTCTTACTAGCCCAAATGAGTAGTGCTGGCAATCTTTTGGAGATACCAGGGTATACTGATGCTGTTGTTAATGCTGGAAAAGAGCATCCTGCTTGCTTCGGATTCATTGGTAATGGATCACGAGCAAATGAGTTGGCTGAATTACGTAGCAAAGTTGGTGAAATCAAAATGATTTGGACACCGGGTGTGAATCTTGTTACTGGGGATGCTGAACTTGGTCAGCGTTATGGCGACCCGACTGAAGCGGTGTTAGCAGGTTCTGATGGAATCATTGTTGGAAGTGGTATTCACCGTGCTGATAACCCTGCTGAGGCGGCGAAATCTTACGCCGATGTATCTTGGAATGCGCTGCTTCAACGCAGTAGTCTTTGAAGCGGAAGATTGACAGTAGTCTGTGCTTCTTCAATTATCATGGGCAGTGATGAAATTGTGTTGTGGCTGGTTGCCGCCGCAATCACTGTTGGGCTTATTTTGGTAGCCGGATGGCAAGTTTGGATTCATAGTCAACTAGATGCTAGAATTGCTGCTTGTGACCCTGGATTGCTAAGTAGTGTCTCGCATAAAGTAGAAACTTCAACTGATGCCCCTGTTGGCTCAGTTATTGTCCCATACGTCCCTGTTCAATTAGTTCCACTCAATGTATTGAATGCCCCTGCAGGGGTTGTGCAACCTCAAATTGAATCAAATCAACAACGGTTGTTGAACGAACCTAAATTCTGATCACAATGGGATATAACCCATCGTGTACAATCCATAACCGATTGCTCCGGCAGAGCCTAAGAACAATAATATCGCTAGCATCAACAATCCTTTGCCTTTCTTTTTTCGCTTAGGGGGTGGACCTAATGCAGGTAAGGCAGATGGTGGTGGTGGAGCAGGTAATCCTTCTAGGTCAATTGTTACCTCAACTTCTTCTTCAACCTCTGGATATAACTGGTCAAGGTCTTCAACTCCTGGTGCGTCTGGTATGTCTCCCATAACCAAATCCCAAACCTCATCAATGGATGATTGTGTAACCGGTTTTTGAAGTAAGGCAACTGCACCTGCACTAAATGCAGCGTCTTCTGCTAACTCTAACTTATTCCTAGGGGTGGTGAAAATTATTCTTGAATCGCTTCGGGACTCCCTCATTTCTAGAGCGGTAACATGTCCATCAAGACCAGGAATATCTAATGAGATGATTACTAAATCGGGTTTCTCTGTGATAAAAATATCAACCGCTTTATCCCCGTTTTTACATTCAATAACTCGATAATCTCTCTGACGAAATATCTCATTCATGCGGTACAGTGCCATCTCATTATTATCAACTAACAGAGCAAGGGGGGCATCCTCATCGGTGACCTCAGTTACTCGGACCATTGGCTCCTCTCCATTACTGGCCACAATTGTTGTGCACATCAAAGGAACGGTTCATTCCTCTTCTGATTTGGATTCGTCAGTTAGTACTTCTGCTGGTGCTCCTGTTGGTTCTGTGAAGGTCTTTTTCAATTCTTCAGCATCCTTTTCTTCGGCTTGTTTAGTGGAAATATCTTTTGGTGCTTGAACAAAAAACATACGCATTTCAGTTACAATCCCCCTCAATAAATTGGTTTCCATTTCGTCAATATTTCCTTCGGTCCGTTTCTGAATGACTGCAATCAAGTCGATGGCTGCCTTTGCTTCTGCGACGTTAACTGAATGATTCCCTTCGTGGTCTGGCATTTTACCAAGAGCGACTAGGGCTGAGCGTTGTAACATCTGGATTAGTCCAAAGAATTGTTGGCTTTCTTCACTACTTAGGAACTCGTCTGTCATCAT
>CAZXZO010000029.1:0-21611 GCA_964645485.1 uncultured Candidatus Poseidoniales archaeon | reverse complement strand
TGATTCGTTCTGACCCAATCAAAGGGCTTGCAGTGGGTCTTGTCAGACGCTACCCATTGAGTAACTAATTCATCTTTTGACAAACAAGAAGAAGCCTCGCTAGAGATTTGTGAACTGGAATCGTTGTAGTGCTTTCAATTTTCCAACCAGCGGCATATACCTCTTCTACAACATCAACCCATGATTTACCAAAAGTCTGAGCTAAACCGTCATTTTCTCCTTGGCCAAAGTCACCTCTCAGCAAATCCATTCCCAATGCCTTGGGCGGCCATGGCAGAAGCGCAACGAGCCTTGCTCCATCAGTTGCCACCTGTTTACAGGATTTCATTGCATCAATGAAAAGTTGCCACCCATCATCACTCTTCCAAGAATTTAATCCGTAAGGAGGGTCAAAGGCGAACCCATCAAAGGGCATTTTATCATCCCAAAGGTTGGCTAATTCAGTTGCTGAACCACGCTTTATTTTTGCACTATGTGACATGGTTTGGATTTCTTTTGCCCACTTGAGATTGTCCCTACTTCCTTCTACCATTCTAGAATCTGCATCGCTTCCAAAAACCTGTGAACCTACGGCTGCAGCCTCTAACAATATCCCCCCAGTCCCACAGAACGGGTCGAGAATTTTACCTTCACTTGGGCAGGCAATATTGGCCATTGCTCTAGCCAGTCTTGGATCTAGGCTTATCGGTTTGAAGTAAGGTCGTTTTGGAGCGGTTCTCTCATCCCAGGTAGATGTGCCACTGGTCAACACCCCCCAGATAATTTGAGGAGGATTTTCGCCCCTCTCTATGTGATTTAACGCTATTATTTTCAACGTTATTTCCGGAGCAGTGAGGTCTATTTTCCAACCTTCCCCAAACAGCGCCCCGCCAATTGATTGCTCAATACTTCGAGTTGACCAACCCTCCACTCTTGGGCCAATTTTTTTGGCTCTCACTGCCAAAGTTTGACCATTATTTTGGAGATTTTCTTCACACCACGCCACCACCAATTCTACATGTTTTTCTAAATCGCTGTAAGTCGAATGACTTGCTGGATAAAGCGTCTCAGAAATTAGTGCTGACCTTTGAGCGATTTTAGTTGCCGAATCTTGGTCGCATATCAATACTCGTTCATGGACGAATTGTGGATGAAACGACGGGTTGACGAGGGCTGAAAATTCTGCTTGAGCGATATTTGGTTGCCAGCCGCTAGCAATTACGATTGCATCTGCATTTTTCGCTAAATTCTTGGACAACTTGTACCACCTCCGCTATCTCTACCGCTATGCGGCCGGCCTTCAATTCTATATCATCCGGTGGGGTCCGCCACTCTATGGCGGCGCCAAATAAGCGGATTCGCGGCACCGCCCTATGGGCGGTGTTGACACTTTTTGGTATCATGATGGTATCATCAATTTCAACCGCAAGCGGAATTGACCGTAATGCTTCAACCATGCAAGATGATGAAGCAGACCCAGACCGTGTTCTTACTTATGAGCAACCTATTCTCTACATGTATGGCGAAGATTCTGCCGCTGACCGTACTCAATGGACTACTTGGAATCACGCTGAATCAAATGATGGACAATCTGCCTCCAGTTTCTTTGAAGGTAATATTCCAGGAGACGCTAATGCTGGTGGAGGAATAAGGGAATTCACATTTGATGGAACAGATGCCAATGAAAATGCCACGGGAATTGACCCAGAACAACCGATAACCGGTACCCTAAACCTTGCAATCAATTGTAGTGGTTGCAGTAAAGAAGTAACATTGACTCTTCGAATGGGTGCACAAAATGGTCTCGCTGATATGTCATCAGTTACACTTGCTGGCCCTGATGAAGTGGATGGAGACATCTACACTTATTCATTTGCAGGACATAATATTGACGAATTGGAGGGAGGAGAAGTATTCGGTATGCGCCTTCAATTCACTAAATCAAGTGGCATCACTGATAGTTACACCCTCTATCTTGGTCGTGATAATTTTGAGATGGTTGTACCAATACTACCCCCATACGAAGAGGAAGTGCCTGGACTTGAATTAGAAGAAGGAAAGGATTACGTTTCACCGTATGCAGTTGGAACTGCTGGTTTTACCGACCATGAAGTTGCAACTAATGGAGTCGGTGGACCAATTTTCATGTTACTACTTAGCATTGGTATTGTTGCTGGAATCATGTTCTTGATGCCACCAACTGGGATTTTCAAAGTCCTTGCAGTCGTGATGGTTGGAATAGGAATGATTGCATCATTCGCAATTATCCCCATCGTTTCTGGACCTGTTGCGTTAGCAACTGCAGTTGATGAGAATGACCCTGATGTTTGGACTATTGATGAGTTAGCTGCATTACAAGAAAGAGATGGTACTTTCCTGGGAGAATTAACCGCTGGAACTGAATTCCAAGTTTACATTCCTTACGATATTATTTACAGAGCAAAGGACATCAACGGCCATGGCGATTGGCACTATGGCCTTGGTTTTGAATCATCAGCCGAAACCTTGAGCGACCCTGCCGAGACTAGTTCGAGAGGTCGTGAGTATGTGCAACTCTATTTTTCCCTGACCGCACTTGACCCCACACCCGGCTCTGCCTTGATTTTAAATGTCAATTTGGTTAACACAACCACTAGTGATGGAGAATCCCGCGTTGTACCTCAGTGGGCTGTCCCGAGTGATGAAGGAAATCAATTCTGGGTTAAGGATGACACATTTGGTGGACGATGGGTTATACCTGAAAAAGATGCAAATGGTGACACAATTGTTGAATTGGTTGGCGTCAAATATACCTGGCAATACTACCCTCTTCTGTTGACATTACTTGGATTTATATTGGCTGGAGTCGGCTTGTTTCAATGGACTCGAAATCGCCGCCCTAGAAGAGTTGTGGAAGATGATGATTTCGACGATGAGGAATTTGATTTTGATGATGAAGATGAAGATTTTGATGACTTCGACTTCGATGACGACGATTTGTGAGGATGTGGAATGCCTTGGGAAATCTCAAGGGCGGCGATTGTTTTTCACTGTTGCAATTGATATGACATTTGGAGGCGATTAATTTGGGTTGTAATCTTCGGGATTTAGCAACACCACATCCTGTTGAATTAACAGATTTCAACGGCCAGCGAGTTGCAGTTGATGCCTTTCTACTTGCATACCAATTCATCACTACTTTACGAAAACGTGGTGAAGGCTCTGATGGTGGGCCTCTTACTGATTCTAACGGACATCCAGTCGCACATCTGATGGGATTTCTCGACCGAGCAACCGTTATGGTTGAAGCCGGAATTGACCCTATCTTCGTGTTTGATGGTAAACCACATGAGTTGAAGATGGATACTTTAGCAAGTCGGAAATCTCGTAAAGATGAAGCACAAGAAAAGTGGGACAGGGCAGTTGCCGATGAAGATTGGACTACGGCCCAAAAACTCGGCTCACAAATTGTTTCTTACACCCCTGAGATGGTTGGCGAAACCCGGGCGATGTTGGATTTGCTTGGAATTACCAACATCGAAGCACCGATGGAAGCAGAGGGAGCCGCTGCTGTTAGATGCGCTCGTGGAGATCTAGATGCTGTTGCAAGCCAAGATTGGGATACACTGCTGTATGGAGCACCGGTAATGGTGAGAAACCTCACATCACATGGTACCAGAAAATTCGGCAGGCTGGTTCATGCTGAGCGGATTGTTTTGGCAGAACTTTTGGATGACAATGGGTTAACCTACGAACAACTCGTTGACCTCGGCATCATGGTGGGTACTGATTTTCACCCTGGAATAAGGGGGATTGGACCTAAAACTGGGCTCAAATTGATACGTGAACATGGAACAATTGAGGAAGTGTGCGCCGCAAAAGACAAGGAAATTCCACAACAACTTGGGGAGATAAGGGAACTTTTCCTGAACCACCCAGCCTCAGACGAACCTCTTGCAAATCATGGAATGTGTGACGAAGAAGGGTTGCGAGAAATGCTAGTGGATGGACACGACTTCTCTGAGCGAAGGATTGGCAGAGCACTGAATCGGATGGAAGCCGCTGGCAGATTACGCTCGGGTGGGCAAACCTCGCTTTTTGATTTCTGATTGAGCCGAAGGCTCAATTGCAATCTGACTTCAGCCTAAAATTGTGGAAGCAATAGATGATGCCGATTCTTCCGACGAATCGGCCGAAAAATTCACTTCTGAATTTGCTGATTCATCTGCCTCCAACTCAGCACCTGAAATTGCTAACTCGCCCTCCGAAAAAATCCCGCCTGAATTTGCTGATTCATCTGCCGCCACCTCAGCACCTGAAGCGGCCGACTCGCCCTCCGAAAAAATCCCGCCTAAAATTTCCCCCGAATCGGCGACTGCTTGGTGGTCATTTGTTGATAACAAACAGTTTTGGAAATGGTTACTGATTTGTGGTATTCTACTCAATGTGTTTACTGCATTTTCTAGCGAGTTAGGTGTGGACACCCATACTCGCCTTGCTAAAGATGATGATGGCAGCCTAGTTTGGGGTCACACACGACCCATCGACAATTTAGCAAGTGACCCTGATTACGCACCTTCTGACAACGGTTGGACACTTTCTCTCGCCCCATCATCTCTTGGAGAAATCGGTGTTAGAGGCTTGGCTCTTAGCCTCACTTTGTTACTAGTTGGCCTTGGAGGTTTTGCATACGGAATGTTCTCAGGAGGAAATAGTAGAAGGGCTGCGGCACTGATTGCAATTTATCCAACATTTATTTTCTCAACTGGAAGGGCTTACTCTGAACCAACGATTGCAATGTTTGTTGCAGTGATTGTTTTAATCAACGCTAAATTAGTTGCCGAAAAAGGGATTGAATACCGTATTGGTGGGGCTTTTGCATCCGCTGTCTGCATGATGGGCATCATGATGTTGAAGGGAATCAATCCAATATATGGACTATTCTTTGGACTAGCAGTTTTGGCATTTCATTTAGTTGACCTCTATCTGCCAGCACTACACTCTCTAACTCGCAATCCACTGCGCGGTGGATTGCTGATTTCAACTGTTGTTGGAATATCGATGCTCGCCCTTGGAGCAAGTGGTGGAGGTGCAACACTTTCTGTAATCTCAATAAATGCCCCTCGATTTTTCTTTGCCCTCGTCGTTTCAATTTTCAACATTGTAGTAATTTACACATTATTCGGAATGATGATTTGGCCTTTCGTCTCCTCTGCTTGGAAGAGATTTGTTGCAACAAAAAATATGCCGGCGACTTTTATCACGATTTCAATCGCCGGCTTCACAACAGCAATCACGATTTATGTTGCAGCATTATGGACTTATGAATCAATAATTTGGAACGCAGATTGGCCTTGGGTAATGTGGACAATGGGCAATAATGGTCGCTATATTTCACTCACAATGATTCCAATTTTGATGCTTTTAGGGCATCTTAATCACCTCTATCCTGACCTTCCGTCTCTTGGAAATCCCGGAAAAAAGAGTGCGGCATTTGCTCTTGGAATCCTGTTAATCATTCCACTTTCCCTACTCGCAGGAATACATGGGCAGACCTATTGGACTGACGATGCGGCAAAGGCGTTGGACAGAAATATGGAAGATGGAGAAGATTTTTTGTTCATCCATGAGGGCACTTTGGGAATGCACTACCTCTACACCTTTCACACCGAAATTGACCTGGACAATTCACGAAATGTAACCGGGCACTGGCGGGCTCCCGATTCAGGGTGGCAAGACGAACTAATGACTGGGGTGAAAATGGAAAACCGTGGAAATCTCTCCAATGTTCAATGGGTGATTCTCGCTCCGGGCTCCTCTTGGGTGGCACCTCAAGGTTGGGGAATGGCAGGAAACGGTCAAGCAGACTTTTTGAATGGAGGCGGAGAATGGCAGGTGTGGACTACACATGGTCAAGTTATTGCTGAATAATCAATCGAGTTTATCGACTATTCTTTGACGGTCTTTGTGGAATAGTTTGAGTCTCTTCTTTTTCTGCTTTTGAATCTCATCATCTGGATTATCTCTTAGAGATTGGAAAGGAATCCACTTGTCTGGAACAAGTCTCCAAGGCATCACAAATGCGGCTACGGTGAGTAAAATTTCAGAACCTGGAATTAGAAATACTTTGAGTGGCATTACAACAAGCCCAAGCATTCCGAGTTGCGCAGTTGCTTGTTTTCTTTCAGCCCTGTTGGTTTTCCTCCCCAAGGCGATTTTACCAAGGGTTGTGAAGCCATCTTTGGCCTCAATTGCTTCAACTTTAGCGACATCCCACCCTTTTGCTATTCCTTCACCCCACGCATCTGGGTCTTTTGCGACTGCAATCAATTCCTGCCGCTTTTCTTTGGGCAGTTTCTTTGCAACTTTGTAGCCACCTCTAACTGCCCATGGGATGAAAGCTAGAATCTTACGTAATCTACTACGCTTTTTGAGCGGAGCGGATGACAACTTACCTGACTTACTTGAGTTGTTCGCCACAACCTCGCGAGTTGTTGTTACCGCATCAATCCATCCATTCAATCAAAGATTATTTTGAAGACAATAATTGGAGAATATCATTAATAAAAATACAAAAAAAAATGGCCCGCTTGGAAGGGAAAAATCCCCCCCCAAGACGGGCCGTGTTCGCATATACTGGAAAGATTACCAAGTGGCGTTGAAGGAACTTCAGCGCTCGTCTTGGATCTGACCACGAAGAGACTTGCAGCTCTTTGCAGTTGCTGATAGTACACCGCGTAGGCGGCGTGACGCAGCATCTGTGCCGCGCTCGTGCTTTTCAGCGTCTTTCATTGCACCCATCAGGGTGTCGATCATTGCTTGCAGGTTATCTGTTACAGATGCCATAATTTAACCGGCAAAACGACCGTTTTATATTGTTTCGGCTTATTTTGGTACTCGTTCTTATACTAATGTTAGATATATTCAATGCGGAAACCATCAAAAAGAGGAAAAATTGACCAAAGTAGGTGTGTTTATTCTCCACCATAATGAACTATCAATGCTTCCAAATCGTGGTGATCTATGCTTGACAAAGAGCGTGAGCCGCCTGTAATCGCTTGCAAACCAGGAGCCAACACACTCCAATTTTTTCGAAATCCAGACTTACGAGATTTAATGCATCCACTCTTTTCAAGAGCAATAAGATGGTGACTGATTAATTGTTGACTACATCCTAGTTCATCTGCAAGTTTTCCTTGTGTTAGGGGACCTGCATTATTGCTTGGGTTGGGGTTCCTTGCTAGACGGTCAATAATACGAAACTGCACAGAATCAGGTGTGAACATTTGGGGGGGGTTTGGTAAATCTTCAGGTGAAGTGTGGGGTGGGATTGTATTCGTGAAATATCTCAACAACTGACCTTCTCTTCGTTCCCAAATTGAGGACTGGGATTCTAGTGTTTTGAGGTGAATAGTTGCTTGATGATTCCCTAGTTGAAGGGCTCGAATAATGGCGGATAGATGGGCGCCTTGGTTCTTTTCAAGAAAAATGAGTATCCTAGCACGGGTTGCGTCTCCATCGGGACGGGGTCCGTTTGCCATCAACAAGGGTAGATGCGCTTAGCAATTGAACCATCCGATATGATGTGTGGGCCAAAACTAACCGTAAGTCAATTCTCACAGAGAATGTGACTCCTTCATGCTGTCAGGGGGGTACGATTAGCGAGTGTCGACGAAGACTAACGCTATGTCAAGCTCCCTAGAGAGGGGAAACCCCTCATGCTGTTAGTACTAGGATTAGCGAGTGCGGACGAATGTATTGTCTGCCTGCATTGTCCAGTCAGTGCTATCTGGTGAAAGATAAACAGTCTGACCTGAATCGTTAGTCACATAGTTTCCACCGGCTGGTAGATGAGTGTAGTCTGGAACCATTCCTAGATCAGTTGCTGGTGCTGGTGGCATACCCATTAGAGGTGCTGTCCCGTAACCCATTCCAAGTTCCTGTTCCTTACCGCCACGAAGAAGCATAACTCCAAGCGTGAGAGCAATTAGAAGAGCAACGATGAATGCACCAATGATGCCGTAAACTACCATATCTGCATTACCTGCTGCGTTTTGTGTTTCGTCACCACTAACAGTTGTATCATCAGTTGAGTCATCAACAACTTCTGGTCTCTCTTCGGTTACTTCATATTTCAAGGCAGTTGTTGTCTCTCTATCGAATCCATCGGAATCAATTGCGGTAACCCCAATACTCACATAATCACGGAATAACACTCCACCGTCTTTTGCGATGGTGAAATTGAATTCTGTTAGTGATGTTGGATTCTCAAGACCGAAGTCCGAACAAATTCCTGAATCAAGATTACATATCGACCATTCTATTTCAATGTCAGACAATACCAAATCACTGTGCTGAGTAACCACAAAGGTTGGAAGTTCGCCTACGAAGACGTTTTCAGCCTGTACCATCATGTCTCCAGAGTTAGCGTTTTCAGACCACACAAGTGGCAAACTGTCTACAGCCTCAACTGTGACATCATAGGCACTCATTCCATCATGTGAATCACGTACTACTATGGAAATAGTATGAGTTCCTTCATCTTCGAACGAAGCTTTGAGTTCTCCAGTTAGAGCATTGTATCGAGAACCTGTCTGCCATGTGTCTGCGGAAACTACCACATTGATTGGATCTACTGCATCATCAACATCAGACATGCTTTCGCCCACGTTGAAGGTGAACTCGTCACCGACCTTGATTTTGAAGTCGTCAAAGAATGACGTATCAAGTGTTGGAGCATCATTCACGTTAGCGATAATTACTGTCAAATCTGTGTCTGACGATTGGCCATCAGCATCTGTTGCACGGATTGTTACTAATGCTGTGCCGAATACATCATCATCAACTGCATCGATGTTGAGAGTGTGGCCATTCAAACTTGCTTCAATTAAGGAAGTGTTCGAAATGTATTCAACAGTTAATGCTAATCCCATTGGACTTGAACTTTGACCACTAGAATCTGTGTCAGACAAGAAAGTTGTCATGATTAGTGAACTTCCCGAACCTTCATCGAAGGATTGTGTCGGCAGAGATGACCAGCGTGGTGCACCATTTTCAATAACCATAATATTGAGTGTTCCGCTGTTGCTGTCCTCACCATCGTGGAGGTTTACTTGAAGTGGTTGTGCAATTACTTCTCCTTGGAGATTCTTGTTAACTGTATCAAACTTAACTTCGATTTCTCCGGTTGTTGGATTCCATGAGCGGAATGCAGGGTTAGTGCTTGATATTACAAGTTGGTCAAGAGGTGTTTCAGCATCGCAAATCAAACCTGCTACAGGAATTGTCTCAATTGTTTCTACCTTAACTGTTGGCTGACCTGGGTATGTTGGGCAGTTTGAAGGGGCTTCACCAAGATTATCTGAGTTTACAACCATTGGAAGACCATTCAGGAGGCTGAATGCATTACTGTTAACTGTGGACCAGTCACCAATTTGGCCTCTTGCATCAATCAGTCTTGCTCGGGCGTCGTAATCACCGCTGGCTGCGGAGTTAGGTGGGGTAACAGTGAACACAAAGCGCTCATTTGCGCCACCTGCGCCCATTAGATTTCCACCAGTTATCCAAGCACCACTCCATTGGTTCGCGCCTGCTTCACTTGTTTCAAATTCTGCTGTCATTGAGGACATGTCGTCCACATTGTCGTTGGAGAATCCTGAGACTTCAAAGTCAAGGACGCTTCCTCTATCTATCTGAGTTGAGCCAACTGAAATTGGCTTGGATGTACCAGGTAATAAGTCGTGAGGTGCTAGAACATCCTGAACATTATTCGATGCCATACTCTCACCAACAGTTCCTGTTAATTTAATTCGGAACACAGTGTTAGGGTCATTCTGATTCATTGGGATTGAAGATGTGTCAAATTCAGCGGAAACTGATTGAGTTGCACCAGCCACCAAATTATTCAATGAAACTGCTTGACCAATTGGGTTTTCAGAACCTGAGCTACTGATTTCAAAGAATTGGATTTGACCAGCACCGGAATAATCTTCTTGGCCAGTATTGCCAATTGTTGCATCTAACTGAAGTCTGTCACCAGTTTTGAATCCTACAGATTGGGCGTCAAGATTAGTTACTGTCATATCAGTAACTGATAGGTCTAGTGGGTTCATTGTGCTGTCACCTGCAGCGTAAACATTCTCTCGGAAACTGCTTGCGCTCCATCCGCTGAAGAGTGCAGCAACAGTATTCATGTTGCTTGCACCACCGCTTACTAGACTGTTTGGAACAGTCCATGACTTGGAAGCTGAACCTGAGGAGAGCGAAACTGTCTCAAATCCTGAACCACCTGTATTTCCACTGTTGCTTGCATAGTTGCCATTGTCCAATAGCCATGCTTCCCAGCAGTTACCACCTTTGCTTCCATCTGAATAAGCGTGGGAGTGACAAACCTTCTCAGTAACTGCAGCGTACAATGTGATTGACGATGCAGCAGTACCTGAACCTATGTAAGATGCTGAGATTGTTATATCAGTTGTACCGTCGCCATTATCACTCTGTCCTACACCAACTGCATAGTCGGCTGCAGTAGAGTGCATGTTACCTCCACTTGAGATGTAGGAATCCCAGCAAGTGTTGGATCCACAACCTGTGTTAAGAGTAGAATCTCCGAAAGATGTCTTTGGTGCACCACTTGTTTCTTGTAAGTGGGAAACACCATAGATAGGTGCGATATTACCAGATTCTGCATCGGCTGTATTACCATAGGATGCACTGTGGTAGGAAATGTACACATAATTATCTGGCAAACTATTCTTTGCTTGATCATGTGCTGGACTACCATAACTCATACAATATCCGCAATTGTCAGATGTTATGTATTGTCCAAACACTGTATGACCAGGGTTGCTTGGGGCAAACACAACATCAACAGTCTCCAATACTGCTGTATTTTCGTCTTCATCATTCATTTCTACTGCATCGATAAGAGCGCCCCAGCTCATCATCAACATCAGTGCTGCTAAAATCATCGGGGTTAAACTACGTAGTCCCATAACTTCCGCTGAAGAACCTACCTATATTAAGGAAAGTGGGGCGTATTATTGGTAGACTTTGAAATAATATTCCCAAAATAGCATTTTAAAGAGAAAATAGAAGATTTTACTCAGGTATAATTCTCTCAATGCCAGCGAGGTCTTGCAAGCGGTTCCAAAACTCTAATCTGTCTGCCTCAGCGGCATGAATAGCATCACTTGGAACGCCATCTTTGAACTGCTTACGGAATCGTCCTTCAGTGAGAGCAAAGTCTCGGAATTTCACCTCTTCAAACTCGCCTTCATCATTCTTCTTTCGATGCCAATCTTTGTTCGGACTTGGGTTACCTTTCAGACTCCATTTGTCTTGCATGGTTGGTCCCTTACGCGGGTCAAAGACGAAGATAGGGAATGCACGAGTATCAACCGCTAACCTTGCTTGCCGAGTGGCTGCATCGTCTCCAACTCCGTGCTCAGGCTGACAAGTTGTGTAAACACTGATGACTGATGGACCTTCAAATTCATTCGCTTCCATCACACACTTGTAGAAATGATTCGGCAGAGAAGTAACTGTTTGTGCAACATAGACATTTGGATGCATTGCGGCAATCGCACCGATTTCTTTTCTCCTCTCTGTCTTACCATGAATATCCTTTCCATGAGCGGCGAATTTTGCATCTTGACCAACATATGTGCTAGTGGAAGCTTGTCCACCAGTATTCGAATATACTTGAGTGTCAAGAACGAATACATTGACATCCATTCCTGAGGAGAGCAGACGGGATAGTGAACCAAATCCGATATCCAGCATTGCGCCGTCTCCACCAACAACCCACAGTTTCTTGTCTTGCCATCCAAGTTGGTCCCATCGAACCCGCACACCCATTGCATCAGTGGCACCATTCTCAAAGAGAGAGTTAGTCCAAGGTATGTCCCACGGATTGAATGGATAAGTTGACCCGTAAACAGTAGAGCAACCTGTTGAATTTACAACTCCAAATCGTTCTTTGCCGTACACAAATCCGGTTGCTGCTGCCATCATCCTTAGTGCTGTAGCCTCGCCACAACCCGCACAGGACCCTGCACCACCAACATAGAGTAGAGATTCTTCTGCTAGCATCATATCCATCAATGACCTCTCATTGATGTAATCGTGGTCTGTTGGTCCAAGTGCCTCATAAAATTCCCACAATTTTCTGTGATGTTCCATGCCGTACTTTTCCTTGCCAACCATGGCTAGTGCGTTTTTGTCTCCACAAACCTCTACACATTCTGAACAACCCTTACACTTTGATGGGTCTATGAAAATTCCAAATCTTCCCGGCTTCTTGCCCTTCTTTTCCCGGTTGTCCCAGTATTTTCGAGTCTTTGGCCAAAGGCGATTCATCTCTTCTTGTTCTGATGGTGGTAGAATATTGAGATTCGTGTTGAGGGTTTCTTCATCTACAACTTTTCCGAGAATTGCTGTATCTGGACACATTGTAACACAATCCATGCAACCAACACAGGCATCAGCAATGAACTCAGGAATTTCATGAGCAATGTAAGAGAAATCACGGTGACGGCCTGAACCTGCTGCGATAATTGAACGCGCGTGAGCCGAATCTGCGGCGAGCGTGTCTGAGGCTGAGCCATCATTGTAAGCGCTAATTATTCGGTTTTCAAAATCATCTATGTCGAAGAAATCCTTGTCATGTGCTGTTGGTAGTCTGATGGTCATAATTTCACCTCCAGTGAATCTATTTCTTCTGAAGTTATGATTGAAACCTCTTCATATCCACGGCGAACACATGTTAGGTTATCACTGACAACTTGTTCACCGCGTTTACCAAAATACTTGCGAAGTGATTTTTCGATTGATGCATACATCTGTTGGTCATCAACTTGGCTAGCAAATGGCGTACATTTGAGGAAGATTCCAAGCAACACAATTCCTTGCATTCTAACTACTAAATCGACGCTACTACTGACTTCACGTGCGATTTTTGCAGTATCAAGATACAAGATTTTCAAATCACGGTCACAGATTTCTTTTATCGTCCTTGGAGGAAGACTCTGCACTACCTGTTCAACAGAGGTTGCTGTTGATTGAATAAACACGCTACCTCCATCTTTCAATCCCTTTAGTGGATTACTAGTTACAAATGCGTTTTCATCTTGGACTGCGATGAAGTCAAGAACATCTAATTCATGGTGAATACGGATTCTTTCATCGGCAATAGTTAGATAGAAATTGGTTGGCAATCCCTTCTTTTCAGAACCGTATTTAGGAAATGCTTGAACTCTCTTCCCAAATAAGTCTGCGGAAATTGTAGCGATGATTTTGTTTGTTGTCACGCTACCAAATCCACCCACACTGTGACCTCTCATACTGAAGGCACTATCTGGTCGACCATCGTACTCGTGCGTGCGCTCTAGTGCAGTTGGGTGGTCTATTCCAAGAGTGATGAAACGTGGTTCCTCACCACTTGCTAGCAAATCATAAGTTGCGATAATATCTGATGATGTGACATCTCTTGAACCTAGACCATATGAGCCGGTGAATAATTTAGGATTGAAACCAGAATCAAACAACGCAGTTTTGACTTCCATTGTCAGTGGGTTGTCGGCTGCCATCGGGTCATCCATCCTTTCAAGCACTGCTATTGCCTTACATCCACCAATCATACGTGCTATTTCTTGGCTAGGGAATGGGCGGAAACATGTGACATGAACACAACCAACTTTTCGACCTTGTTCCCGTAAATAGTCTATAACAGCCGTTGCAGTCTCTATCATTGAACCAATTCCAACAATTGCATACTCTGCATCCTCCATCATATATCCATCAATTAAGTCATAATTACGACCGGTTAAGTCGCTAAATAACTGCATCGATTCCATCACTGCTGGCTTGACTAAATCAGTAAAAGAGCGTTGCGCGATTTTCCCTTTCATGTAAGCATCTTGATTTTGCACAACTCCAGTCATTATCGGATTATATGGATCAAACATGTTACGAAGTTTAGTTGCTGGGTCACCAACGAATTCACGCATCATTTCAGGTTCAATCAACAATGTATTTTCGATTGTGTGCGTGGTCAAGAAACCATCTTGACAATTCAAGAATGGTGTTGAACTTATTTCAGCAGCCCTTCGACAAATTAGTGCAAGGTCTCCTGCTTCTTGCGCATTTCTAGCAAAAAGAATTGCCCACCCAACATCTGACACACCCATCACATCATCATGACCTGCGTGAACATTGAGTGACTGGCTTGTCATTGCTCTTGAGCCAATATGGAACACTATCGGAAGTCGCTTACCGCTAATGACATAGAGAACTTCCTTCATCAGGATAAGTCCTTGACCACTTGTGAAATTGGTGACTCGACCACCAGCGAGTGCAAACCCTTCTGCAGCCGATGCTGAGGAATGTTCTGATTCTGGCTCAATGAAAGCTAATCTAGTTCCCCAAAGATTCTCTTTTCCGTTCGACACTTCCATGTTGTAACCAACACCCATAGTTGTTGAGGGGGTTATCGGATAGGCACACGAACCATCGGTTATGTGGCTCTCTACCCAGACAACAGTTCCAGCGCCATCAGTAGTTGTTGGAATTCCAGGATATTCTGCATCAGCCATATAATCAACCCAATTTTTTGCAGCCTAAAGTACGGTGCGACCCTTTGGGTCGGCCATTACGACTTGGGGGGCTCATATTACCGTTTGTAGTTTGCATCGGTTTCAATTGTTGTGAATGAATGGTGAATGGGAGGCTGCCAATTGCCATTTTTTCCGGCGTGGTCTAGAAGGTGCCAATACAGTGAATATACCATGAAACTAGGCGTTAAGAGGGTATTTTCACTCACACATTTAGCATCTTTTGTGACCTTCTTCCACTGCCGTTTTGCTAAACTTTTCAGCAATGGAATTCGCAGTGCGGGGCCAGTTAGGGGAACACCGAAGCGGGAGAACCAAAACCGTTCAACTAAACCCTTCCTCCAACAGGCGTCTCTGATGCTTTCAAAGCCTAATTTCAAACCAACTTTTCTATCACTAACCTTTGTCACACTTCCCGACGAATCAAGAGTGATGCCATTTTCACTGAGTACCTCAATCATCCAGGGAGCAATGTAACCCCCCGGAGCGCGAAACCAAGGACGAAAATTTTCCCCGGCAAAGGCTGAGAGTTTTTCCATAGAAAATGCAAGTTCATTTGCAAATCCGGTTCTATCTTCTGGCCATGCCGACCAGCACCTGTGCTTCTTCCCATGACAACCAATAGTCACGGTTTCATCCTGCCCTAAAAGTTGTTTCAAGTTAGCAGCAAAATCAACATCTTCTAATTGCTCGCTGATGACAAACAGCGTTACGGGTAACCCTGCCCCTTCGTTTTTTCTCCACCGAAAGAACCCCTCCCAAGATTTAGCCAATGTTTCACTCATTTTGTATGGTTGAGGAGAATTTCTCCGTGAGCGTTTTGGATGGCCGTACACTTTAGGATGATGCGATAAATCATCTGTATCTAGTGAAAGCCAGACATTGCCGTTGTGAGCATCATCGATTTCAATTAAGGGTAAACGAGGCAGTATGAATGTGATGTGGTGACGCATTTCACCAGCAATTTCAACCTCGCCATCAACCCATTCTACTCTTTCACCTCGCCATCTTTTGACAATGGAATTACAAGTGGCTAATCCAGCCTCATTGTTAGGGTCAACTGTGATTTCTACTGCAGTAGGGCCACCTTGAGTTGTTGAAATCCATTCTAGTGATTTATTTGCTGCTCGCTTAGCAATCCCCCTTCTAGTTGCAGACTTTCGAGTCCAATAACCTAGATTCCAATGTGCTTCACGTACCCGAGTAAACCTGTCAAATGCCACAAGTCCAAGAAATTCCTCATTTGATTTGTCAAGAATTACCCAATGATGGGCCCGGCCAATTCTACCACCTCTACCTACATCATACAGATATTGTTCGAGTTGAAGATGCATCTCGTCTCCAACATCATACCAAGGCAAGCCACCAATTACTTCTGGCAGAGATTCCTCAAAAGCGATTACTAATTGGTCAAGGTAGTGTGTATCAGCCGGCCGCAGAATTAACTCATCATCAATGATGAGGGTCGGTGTGGCGTGCATCATAGCCGTCGAATGGTTATGAGGTGTTATGATTTTGCCAAACAATAAATCCTGTAATAATCAGATTAATGGGCTGATTGAACAGTAACAATTCGCCGCTGTCAAGGATTTTTAAACAAGGTAAACTCGTTGTTGCCCTATCTTCATGATTTCAACTAATTCAAAAAAAGCCCTCATCCAACATGAGATGTCTCCATCCCTTATGTATAGATCAAGCTATGATTACATTCCTAGGCTTGTAAGCGCTGTTGCAACATGTTGGTCTTCTGGATGAAGTCTACGTGCTGTCTCAAGCATTCGGCGAAGTGCCTCTTCCCGACCCAATTTTTTGAGTACAACTCCTACATGGAATAGAATCTCTTTTCGGTCTCCAAGATGAGGGCCTAATTTGTCAAGGTCTCTAGCCGCACCATCCAAATCACCACCCTTCACAGATTCCATCACTTGGCGCAATTTCCTCTTTACAATTAGGTCATCATAAGGTTCGCCTTGTGGCCACGGCCACATCTGGTCATCTAGAGAAGGTGGTGTGGCCGATTGTGATTCTGCTGGAGCATCAACATCCAATTCTACATCCTGATTGAATGCGTTGGCATCTGGTCTTGATGAAGGCACTGCGGGCAGTGCTGGAGTTGTTGGGACTGATGGAACTGCTGGAGTTGCTGGGACTGACGGGAGTGCTGGTGTAGGAGTTGCTACAGCCCCGTTTGCTGCCGCCGGATTCAAACTCGGAAGTTTTGGAATTTCCGGCTTGGCTGCATGAGCAGGATTTGGGCTAGGGGTTGGGGCTGCTTGGGGTGGTGTTGGCAAAGCAGGTGGAGGTGTGGCTGACGCCACAGGGGTTGTAGTTGGTACTGTAGTCGGTGTAGGAACCACCACTGGCTTGACTGCCACTGATTCAGCCACAGACTCGGCTGCAGCAGTAGGAACTGGCTGGGCAATAACTTCAGATGAGGGTTCTTGTTTTTCCTCAGGCACCTCAGATGGGTCTGCTAGCGGCTCTTCTTCAGAGGGCATTTCGGATGCACCTTTCGGCAATAATGGCACAACTAGGTCAACTTGATGAGTTGGCTCCTCAACAGCCTCAAATTCCGTAGTAGTAGTAGGCACAACGAACTTTTCAACATTCGTTGGTGCATCCGAAGTACTCAGTTCATACTCACCTTCTTCCAATTCTTCAGCAACTTTAGGAACTTGACTTGGTGCATCTGCTTCAATGGCTGCAAAGTTAGGAGCCGCAGATAAAGCAACAGCCTCAGAATCCTCTTCATACTGACTGACATCAATCGTCACATCATCGATTTCAAAGGTATGTCTTGACCAATCAACGACCTCACCATCATCGCCATCTTCATCTTCTGCTAACAATTCATCAAAAATCGAAGTACTAACTTCTTTCGAAACACTGTCATCTTGTTCAATTATACTCTTTCCAAGTTGATGGTAACATTTCGGGCATTCTTCCGTACCCTCTGGGGAAACTTCGCTGCATAAAGGGCAGGTTATGCCTGCCTCTTCCTTTGCCTTGCGCCAGCGTCCGAACATTTGCCTCGTTCTATATCCGCGCACGATTAGGGTATAATACTCACCTTCCGCTGTATGCTTGATTCATCCACCTACGGTGATATTTCACAATTGGAAGGTTGAAAGACAACAAATGGTCCGCCTAAAATGTGGCAGATGGTAAGCGAGGTGACATTCGTCGTCTGAAACCCGGTAAAGGTGCGGACTTGCCTCCACCAGCAATTGATGGTGAAACTACTCGATTCATCCGGGCTCAAGATTTTCATAATCGATATTCGCGATTAATCACTTGGGAACTTGAAGATGAAATGGCCCAAGTTGAGGAAAGGTTACGCCATTGGTCTAAACAGAAGTTGGTAGAACATGGCTACGCATTGATAGGCGTGATTGCTAGGAATAACGGCTGGTTATTTGGTGAGAGAGTAGTAAAATTCTCTGCTCAGAAGGGGCACAACCTAGGTAGCCATAGATTTTCTCAAGGAGATATCGTCACAATCTGCCGCAATAACCCACTAAAAGAAATCCCTGTCGAAGGAATTGTTCTCACCCGAAAACGTAACTCTATCTCTGTCGTTGTGTCAGAGAACCTTGACAAAGTTCGGAGCGGAACTTGGCGTATTGATAGAGGAGCGAACCGAGTTGCACATGATAGAATGCAGGATGCACTTCGTGAAATTCTTCGAGATGACCCACCCACACCTCTGTCAGATCTGTTACTTGGTAAACCAAGAGACATTAATGATTCAGCCAACATGAGGCCTGAATTCCGTGGCGTTAAATGGCGCGATGTCTATTCTCCAAATGAATTGAATGAAAGCCAAGAAGAGGCATTTGAAAAAGCCATGACATCTAGACTCAGTCTGATACAAGGGCCGCCTGGAACTGGAAAAACCCACACCGCTGTCAGAATTCTTCAAGGCTGGGCAAAGCAAGGAACTGGCCCAATTTTAGCGACTGCTGACAGTAATGTAGCAGTTGATAATCTACTCGAGGGCTTACTCGACCTCGGAGTTAAAGCAGTTAGAATCGGTCAACCCGTAAAAGTGAGAGCACATCTCAGGTCTGCAACTATCCGGGCAAAAATAGAGGAACACCCACTGCAAGAAGAAGTTAGAGAATTACTCGGTCTTCAGGAGAGTCTTCAGAGACGACTCCCAACTTTCAAAGGGAAGGAAAAAGGGCTTGCTCATCGTGACTTGAAAATGGGCTGGAAATCAATTAGAGCACTTGAAACATCAATGAGTGATGATGTTCTTGATGGTGCAGAAGTAATTTGCTCCACATGTATTGGGGTAGGACACCAAATACTAGGGCAACGGAAATTTTCCAATATACTAATTGATGAAGCAACTCAAGCAATTGAACCGGCGACATGGGTTCCAATAATGCGAAGTTGTCGCCGCCTTGTGTTAGTTGGCGACCATCGCCAACTTCCACCCACGGTAATTTCTCGGCGAGCCGAACAGGATGGTTTGAGGAGAAGTTTGTTCGAGCGAATGATAGATGTTGGAATGACTCCAACTATGCTCAAAACTCAATACCGGATGCATCCAGTAATTGCTGAATATTCGTCTTCAAGATATTATGATAATCAATTGGAAAATGGAGTCAGTTCTGATGACAGAATTGCACCTGGAGGTTTCTTATGGCCTGATTGGAATGCACCTGTTGCATTTGTCCCAATAGATGGTGCTGAGGAGTTAGCAGTTGATGGCAAGTCACGCATCAATAGAGATGAAGCTGGCTGGGTAGTGAAAATAGTTGACCAATTGCTAAGTGCAGGTGACTTAGAACCATCAGATATTGGAGTAGTTTCTCCTTACAGTGGTCAAGTACAATTGCTGACAGATTTATTTGACGGCAAAGGAATTCTATCAGGTGAAGGCGATGAAGAAGCAGGTGGCCTTGAGATCCGAAGTATTGATGGATATCAAGGCCGTGAAAAAGAAGTCATTGTTCTTTCAACAGTGAGAGCAAATAATGACGGCGAAGTAGGATTCTTATCAGACCACAGAAGACTGAATGTCGCAATCACTAGACCTCGTCGCGGCCTTATCGTTGTAGGATGTGCTGACACCCTTCGCCATGACGGCGATTGGGAGGCCTGGCTTGATTGGGTGAGAGATAGGAAACTTGAGGCGTGGCACGTCCTCCAAAGTTATTGAGAGGTGGCAAGATGTCCGAACAAGAGAGCCCAATATCCACACACCAAGGAGAATTTGTCAATCCCGCGAAAGAAGCAGTGAAGGCAGGTGGCGGGAGTTGGATAATCCCCGAAGGTACAATTCTCGCGGGCGCGTCCACGCGGGCGCTAGCATACATGATTGACACTGTTTTCGTGATGGGGGTGCTTCACTTGGTAACCTCTCTTTTGTCAGGCGGAGTAGCCAGTATTGTACAAGCGTATAATCTAGGATTGGCTCTTTCGGGTGGAAAGGGTACAGTCTTGTTCTTGGTTGATTGGTTCTTGATTTTCTCTGCCAATTATCTGTATCACAAATTTACCGGAATCCGTTATGGCCGGACTTATGCCCAGCGTTGGTTTGGTTTAGCAGTAGTTCTAGAAGATGGAAAGCCCCTTGTAAAGAGTGATTGGGATGCAAGGGCATTAAGAAAAATGAAGTATGCAATTCCATTATTCGGGATGTTATGGTTTGGGATTCGTGACTTGATGCTAATCCATAAACGCCACACTCACCAGAGTGCAATTGATTTGACTGTTGGCTCTATTGTGGTAGACGGTACTAGTTTACCTCCAGCATTACGTAAACATCTTCGTTAAACATGATTTATCCATCAAACAACTGTAAATTGTGTTGGAAATTGGTCAATACCAAAAAAAACACAAGTTGATGATTAGAGCACTTGGCGGGGTGCGCTTCAAGTAATGGGGTGGGTGTCGGTAGGGTTGGGAGTGACCATGAGCGACGAATTCACTGTACAAAGTGGTCCACTCAAAATTCGAATTCACTGCATTGAAGATGATATTGATGACGATGACCGAGATGCACTTAGAATCGTAATTGAAGTCACAAATGAGGGTGCTCAAGCCATATCTGGAATCGTACCAAGAATGCGTACGATGGATGGTGGCAAGGCAGAGGCATACGAATCTGGTAGTGAGATTCAAGCCGGCTTGAGACAAGATTACTCGTATTTTGTCAATCCTGATTCAGGGGCTTGGTTGTTCAAATTAGAATACCAATCGAGTGGAGGTAGTCAAACAGTTGAACTAGGTCCCCACCCATCAGACCTTAGAGTTGCAGAAAGTTTCCGCAAGCCGATTCAATCAGGTGGTAAAGGAAATGCAGTAGGTGGAAGCATATTTGATGCTGCTTTTGGCACTGCATTGGTTGATTTTGGAGGAGAGATAGAGCCGTCTGCTGCCGTGGCTGCAGCACCGTCATCAGATCCGTTGGCTAATGCATTCAGTGCCGAAATTCCGGTCCAAGAATCTGTTGCAAGCCCACCTGCGAGCAATCTTCTTGCTCCCGCACACGCGCCGATTTCTGCACCTTCATCCCAACCTGTTTCACAACCTGAGCCACCAGTTGCACCCACCAGTCCACCTGCTGCTCCTTCTGGGCCACCACAAGGGGCAGACCTTCTTGCTCCCGCGCAAGCGCCAATTTCTGCACCTTCATCCCAACCCGTTTCACAACCTGAGCCTCCGGCTCCACCTACCGGCCCTCCGGCTGCACCTACCGGCCCGCCGGCTGCTCCTTCTGGGCCACCTGCTGCGCCCTCAGGTCCTCCACCAGAGATGAACGACCCTACTACTCCAGTTGAAGCGGCTGCAATACCTCCTCAAGGAGCCCCATCTGCCCTCCCACCAATGCAAGATAGCACCCCGGCTAATTCTTCACCACCAGCTTCCATGCCGCCGGGTAACATGCCGCCGGGGATGACTCCCCCAGGACCGATGCCGCCAGGGGGGATGCCACCGGGAATGATGCCGCCAGGAGGAATGCCACCGGGAATGATGCCGCCAGGGGGGATGCCACCGGGAATGATGCCGCCAGGAGGAATGCCACCG
>CAZXZO010000028.1:21009-22247 GCA_964645485.1 uncultured Candidatus Poseidoniales archaeon | reverse complement strand
GGTAGGTGAGTATGCCAATTCTGAAAAGAACGTGTAATTACTTTTGATGAGCCATCAATAGTGGTTTGCACATCCTCATCACCTTTTGATGGCTGCCAAGTACCATCGGGATTGAGGATGAAATCTCCAAAAACGAGATTGCATTCATCATCAATCAAATGAGTTGACGTGTAGCGAGTCATGCCTGCTGAACTATCACTCATTGACCCCGCCCAATGTGTGCCGTGATGTCATTTAGCATCATGGTTGTTATGGCGGGGTTGAAGTGGGCCGGCGTTTTCCATCTCTCCGAACATGGCTGATGACCCGTATCGAACTCTGGGCGTTTCGCCCGACGCGACAGATGCTGAAATCAAACGGGTGTATCGTAAGTTAGCTCGCCAGCACCATCCGGATAGAAACCCGGGAGATGCGGCTGCAGAAGGAAGATTCAAAGAAATTCAGGGTGCGTATGACAAAGTTGAGACTCCGGATAAACGAAAAAAATTCGATGAACAAAAACGCATGGCGAATATGTTTGGAGGCGGGCGCAGTGGAGATTTCGGAAATGCAGAATTTAATTTCGGCGGGGCTGGAGGTATTGAGGACCTTCTAGCATCATTCATGGGTGGCAGAGGTGGCAACCCATTCAGCGGGGGCAGTAGTGGTACGATTTTTGACCAAGCAGGTCAACAGCGGCGTGGCCAGCAAAGACCTCAGCAACCTCAAAAAGGCTCAGATATTGAAGCACCTCTCGATTTAACTCTCGAAGAAGCTCAGAGTGGTGTGCAAAAACCATTCACCATTGGTCGACGAAAACAATGTGATAGTTGCAAAGGTGGTGGTTGTAGTAAGTGTGGATCTCAAGGTGTGATTCGTAAGACTAGTCAAATCACTGTAAAAGTTCCAGCCGCTGCTGAACATGCATCGGTGATGCGTCTCAAAGGAATGGGCCATCAAGCACCAAATGGTTTGGCAGGGGATCTATTATTGACTGTTAGAATAGACGCTGATGAAGGTAGGCATTGGGAAGGTGGTCGCTTGATTCAGACTGTTGAGATTTCTTACAGCACTATGATGCTGGGAGGCAAAGTTCGAATTCATACTCCTGCTGGTAAAATCGTTGAAGTTGACGTGCCTCCAAATTCACGCTCTGGAGACCGGCGCAGACTACGAGGACAAGGATACAATGGCGGCCCATTAGATGTTGAGATAGAGTTGCAGGAGTCCGGTGAGTTGACTGCAGAGCAACAAGCCGC
>CAZXZO010000028.1:0-20909 GCA_964645485.1 uncultured Candidatus Poseidoniales archaeon | reverse complement strand
AGGCTTCCGAGATTACGAGTCTGAATCCAAACTGTACCTTCGCCTGAGAAGTGCATGACCAAACCTTCACCACCAAAGGCTAGTGATTTGAGTCCACCAACTTTTCCGATATTATACTGAACACCGTTTGTGAAAGCAACTACGTGACCTGTGTCAACAGTGATTGATTGCCCTTGCTGGATTTGCATTGCTTTGACGGCCCCATACGAATTGTAGTACACACGCCCCGCTCCAGCCTGGGTTGTAGCATGAATAAAGAACATGCTTTCACCACTAAAAAGACCCTTCATTCCTTGGAATTTTGTGTCAGTTTCAACATTTGTTGTGCACGCAAGGAATGAACCACCTTGTATGAATAAAGGTTGATTTGGTTGTATATCAAACCACGCAATGTCTCCAGGAAGTCCGGGTGCAAGGCTGACCCAACCTCCACTTGGGTCTGCTGTGAATGTGTTTAGAAAGAATGACTCCCCACCGACTGCGGCTTTCATGACTCCTTTGAAGAATCCACCTACGCCTCCGCCACCACTACTCCCGGTTTGCATTTGTACTCCTGATTGGGCCACCATGGCTCCAGGTTCTGCTTTTATTGCCTCACCCGGATCAAGACTGATAGTCAGCATTGAAAAGCTCGGGTTGAATTCTAATTGTTCTTGCATATTATCTTCGTACCGCGAGATGTCTATCAACTTTCAGCAAAACATCTCATTTCATTTGAAAATAATTTTTGATATTAATCAGCATGAACATCGTTTACATCAAGCCAAATGACTTCGCAAACGAGCCCGAGTTTTTCTGCTACGCTGGGTACTGTTCTGCCTTCATCACTGTGGACCAATTCTTTGACATAAGTTCCACTTTCGCAACGGACAGTCATCTCTGCTTCATTGGGTTCAACTAATATTTCTGAAATACTCACAACTTGTCTTTTTCGCACTTTATCAGCCCTTCTGTGTGACACTCTTTGAGGTGTTCTCTGTTCTAGAGTAATACCTTCTAGTGAGGCAATCATTTCTTTCACGAATTCAGGTGTTAACTCAGTAGGGGGTTCTACTTTCGGTTGTTCTTCAATCTCTTCAGATTGCTCTTCACTTTCATTATCAGTTGCAGTTTCTACGATGACATGTGGATCAGGTCCATATTTGAAGCGAATAGTGTATGATTTTTCAGCAGCAGTTCCCTTGATTCTTGCAACTTCTGAGCGGCGGGATGTTCGTAGTTCACTGATTTCAATAGAGCCAGCCGATGTGGCATTAACCAACTCAGTTAATTCACTCAGATCTGCATAACGACGGAGTGGTGATTTTAATTCGATTACAAATGGCCTCCCTCTTCCTAGGCATCGCACATCAATATCTTCTCTACCCATTCCATGGAATGCTGTGTTTTTTGCTTGGAATGCGACTCGTAAAGGCTCTCCAATTTGGTCTTGAACGCTTGTTGGATATTGTAAGCCCGTTTCATCACATGATTCACAACCACCATCTCTTCCTTTACAGGCTCGACAAGGCCAACGAGTTTGGGGAATTCCACGCTCAAGTTTCCGATATCTTCCATAGAGATATAGAGAGCGTAATTCAGCTGTAATGTTGAAAGTAAGAGTGTCAATCAACACCATAATTTCTGGTTGTTCTTTCACTAGTTCAACATCTTTCAATTCCAGTTTCAGTTTCTGGCTAAGAGCATCGTTGAAGGCAGATTTCAACGCCTGGCTCCCAGTTGCTCCATTTCGAGTTCGTAAATCATCTTCTTCCGCAACATGGCTTTTGGCAAAATGAGCACCAATTTGCATTTTCTTGAATTCGACACCACTTAACTCAGATTTTATTTCTTCAACTAGAACATCCATGTCAACAAAAAGGTCTTCACAAAATGGACAGAACTGGATATCTTCACCTTTAGTTGCGCCTCTTTCATTACTAGATTTGCGTATTGTGGCGCCTAAATTTTGAGCATCATTCCATGAGAAAGGTTGACCCGATAAACGTACTATACAGTAGTCACAAGTACCAATACTAACCAAATGGTCTAACCCTTCATCAGAAGGTGGTGGGCGAATAGAGGTAAACTCATCAATTTCAAAATCGTCATCAAAATCCTCAGTTTCTTCTTGGGGCACTAAATCTGCCCATGGGTCATAGGCACTACTGTAACCAGCCGAAGCATAATTACTCCAATCTTCTTCTTCATCGTTGCTTTCAGACACGAGAATTCCCTCATGCTACTAAACGGGGGTACCGTTCAATTGCAAACCTCCGACTTGCTACTACTTCAAGAATCCATGCTATGGGATATTTAATCAGAATTTGTTGATTTTGCAATGGAATGCAACAAATCAAAACCATAGATTCCGGTGTTGCAGCCACGGCCATCAAATTTGAATCTTAATCCAAAATATCCAACTTTTTCGACTGCTGGTTTCTCGTTTCTTTGTAGCCTAACTTCATCCTCAAATTCTTTCTGCCTAGCGTCATTTTCTCGGCGTGGGTCACAGTTTGCACAAGGACACCGCAATCTCAAGGTGATGTAATCAATGACATATTCCGTACTATCTGCATATCTCAGAATCATATCGACATCTCGCCTTTCTAATTCTTTTAGTTCAGGAAAATCAGTCATTTCAATCACCGCTCTTACGGGCTTCGCTGATGACACTAGGATATGAGGTGATGCCAAGCATCCCACTAGCAATAATCAGTGATGCTATCAGTGAAAAGAAGATCATTGCTGCTGAAAATGTCCCAAATAGTGAGAAGAATCCCATGGGGGAGAAAGAAATCACTAGGAATCCGAGGGTGTCAGATGCTGCTGAACCCACCAAGGCGATTCCCGAAGCGCTACCAACAGCGCCAATGCAAACAAGTACGGATTTACTCTTTTCACGTTCCTCACGGAATCGCTCAATTACATGAATAACATAGTCGATTCCGACTCCAAGAGAAAGAGTAGCAATAGCCACAGTTACCATGTTTAATCCATAGCCAAGGGTAGCAATCAAACCGTATAACCAAATCACAACTAGAATGATAGGTGCGGTTGTGAGGAGGGCAAGGCCAAGTGGCCCTTCACCCCATACTAGTGTTCCATAGAAGGCGATTACTGCGAATACTATGGCAATGGTAGGGGATGCGATAATTCCTGTTACTGCCCAAGTGGTTAGAGACACAGCCATCGGCGCATAAATTAGTGATAGAAAAGCCCAAGCAGAACCACTTTCGACGTTGTGAGAAAAGCGCTCTTTGATTTTTTCATTGGTTGGCCTGAAACCCCACCATAGAGTGGCGATGCAGAAGAACACACCGAGGGCCAGAGTTGATTGCATTTCGTTCTGTAGTGATGAGGCGGCGACATAGCGTGCGACTGGTTCTCCGGTAGCGATAACCCATGAAACAGGATATTCTTCGTTAGAGAAAGCGGAATTGAGATTTGATTTTTCCTTGAGTTCAGTCGAAGAGAGATTTTCAAAGGCAGACATATCGCGGTACAGTTCTTCTAATGCCTTTTCTACAATTGGAAATTGTTCGGGTTGTCGTATTCCAAATCGCATGAGCATACGCTCATAACGCGGCGTACTTCCATCAAGAGCAAGCATTGGATTTGCTGGATCAAGTGGTCTGTCTGGGATGATATAGAGAGCCAACATCGAGGGTGGAATAGCTGGTGTTGAATTAGTCTCAGGAATTCCATAAACTGAAATGAAACCAACGAGGAATCTCAGACATTCTTCATCATCAGTTAGGGGTAATCCAAAGTTTGAACGATTGCATCCAACCCCACCTTCTGAGTCAGTAGGATCCCATCCTGCATTGACGAAAGGAGTGACATTGTTAGCCATTGAAAGGATAGCAAGATCAACAAAACGATCATATGCGCTCATGTCAACATTCCCGTCAGCAGATATAGTGAATCTGTCAGGATCGGATTCACTATGAATATTCATGTTAGCCCTTGTTTCAATGATTGCTAGGTAGACTCTTGGGTCTATCACATCCCCTTCAATCAAAATTTCAGCGGGTTCACCTTCTGAATAGAAACGTTCGTTGACTACATGCACTACTGCAGCAAAATCCGACTCCTCATCTAAGAAATCCTCCACCTTGAAATCACCTTCAAGGCCGAACATCAATGGGGCTGAGTAGGCTGATAGGAACAACGCTGCTAGAATTACCAATGGTCCAGCAATAGCAGAAGTTTTTGCCACTCCTGCTAACCAATGGCTTGGAATAAGATGTATCTTGTCTTTATCTTCATCAGGTAATTTTCCTTTTTCTTCTAACCAAAGGTCAATGTCAAGGCGAACTAATGGTGCCCACAATCCAGTAAGAACGAAAGCCGAACCAACTCCTAAAGCAGCCTCAAGTCCAAAGGAACGTAGAGCAGGAATATCAGATACAAAATTGGCAGAGAACGCGGCAATTGTTGTTACTGATGTCAGTAGAATCGCTCTACCAACACGTGATAGTGAGGTGGAGGATGAACTTAGTGGGTCAAAACCATTCTTCCTTTCTTCTTTGTATCTATGCAGAACATGTAAACTATCATCTATACCAAGAGCAAGAATCAAAATCGGAAGCAGATTTGAGAATTGACTTCTTTCTATTAATGGGTGACCTATTGCTTTTGACGCTTCACCTACCCAACCAATTGATCCAAACATCCACAATAGACTGAGGGTTAATCCAGCCGAAACAATGCCAACATCGGACCACCGGCGTAGGCTCCCCCAAAGCAATACTATGACGATTAATCCCATTGCAGCGAGGAGTGTAATGCTTTCTTTCAACTCCTTGTTTACCTCAATATTAATACCTTCAGCGACGGCAATTGTTAGGGCTAAATTATCTGTCTCTCGCATGGAATGCTCGAGCGAAATGATTGCCCATTCCCAAGCGCATGGACCTTCACCTGATTCTACCGAATTTTTGCAGAAATCTTGGTCACGCTGCGGCGGCGTAGTTATCATTCTCAATCCATTCCATTCATATCCGTTCTCGGCGCGCGCTTCTGCCCATTCAAAAGTCCACCCTGCATCTTCAGCAGCACCGCGGTCAAATTGAATCAGTAACCATGTTGAACTAGCAGACCAGCGCCCTTTTTCCCATGACGCATTTTCCCAAATCCCATTTGCTGCTAATGTACCACCCACAGGTCCTACAGTCCCATCTGAATCAGCATGAAATCCTCTGTCAAGGGATAGCCAGCGTAGGAAAATTCCACCGCTTCCATTCACCATCCTTTGGGATGCTAAATCAATGTGGGCCTGGGTAATCCCCTCATCATCAAAAGCAAGACAATCAAGGTCACCACAATCAGTCCAATTTGTACGGGGCGGCAGTACTTCACCGTAAGGGCTCATGGAAGGTTGTGTGAGCAAAGATTCTCCAGCCATAAATGTCCGAACTTGGTCGGTTAATGTTAGTACACCATGGAACTGTGTGAGGGTTACATCCGAAATGATCGGGCGGTAAAATTCAGAAATTGGGTCCGCTCTAGCGGCCTGCGCTTTAGCATCAATTTCTCTAAGAACTGTGAGGTTTAGAATTCCACCTTCTGGTTGCGAAACACCCATTCCGTCACCGGAATATTCAGCAATTTCGTTGTAGTAACTAGCAGAAGGAACGTCGTTAACAAGCGCTTGGTCTCTGATGATGATAGCATATCCGGCAACTATTTCGTTGCCGGGATATTCTTGCATAATGACTTCACGCGCCTCGATTTCAGGCGAATCGAGATTGTATGCTTCCACATCAATTGGTGTGAGTGCCCACATCAATCCGGGCAACATCAAGATCGAAATAACAAAAATTGAAATGTGGAACAATTTTCGTCGAGGAATTAGAATTTCTGCAAGTCTTGAGAAGTCCCGCATCCTTACCAACTAATCATTTGGCGGGGTTTTTTACTATTCAATTAATTCGCTGTAGAGTTCAATCAATTTTCTGCACTAGATGGAAAAAATGGAGAAATTTGTCCATCAACCCAATAGTCAAACACATATTGAGTAATCATCAGCATAGAATTGAAGAATTGGAATCGAAATTGATGATATTGGTATCATATTGAATCCGACGTGCTTAATTAGGGGCGGCAAGTCGGCGAGTCCCCCATAGGGGGAAATGGAGGCATAACAATGCGCAGAACACATGGTAGCCGTCAAGGAACTCGAACAATTGCTAGTCGTAGCAAGAGCGAGCGGGGCCGCTTGTTCATCAGGAGAGTTATGCATCCTTACGAAGAAGGCGACAAAGTCGCAATCGTTATTGATGGTGGCAGCCAAAAGGGAATGCCACATCGCAGATTCCAAGGTCAAACAGGGACAGTTACAGGGAAGCAGGGACGTGCTTACGTCTTGGCAATTAAAGACGGAAACATGGCAAAAACCATTGTGGCCCGTCCCGAACACTTGCGTCCTTTGGAGTGAGGTGAATAACATGGGTGAGAAAACATACATTGATTATGCAACAGTTAGGGATGCACTTGAAAATGCTCAAGAGCGCCGAGGAGAGTTATCCTACGAACAGAACATGGCGCTTAACCACGCTATTTGGGCTGCAGGGGATTCACGCAATGGGATTGTCACGGAGACTAAAGTTTTCAATTCAATGCTCAAAGATCTTCTTGAACTTGATAAGTTAGCCGCAGCACCTGACATTGCTGCTAAAATTGCTGAAATCATTCCAGTCAATCCAGATGACGTCAAGGCAATACTGGCTTCAAGGCGTGTGGTAATGGATGATGATGAAGTTGAACATATTGTGACACTTGTTCGTCAACATGTTGGATATGAAGGTTGAAGGACGCTCAAAGCGGTTCCTTAAGTGGCAGAACCTATTTCGCGAGGTTGAGTGAAATGCACGGTGGTGGGTATCGAGATAGTCGCGGCGGTGATGAACTACCATGGTCCAATGAGACACATTGCCGAGTTCTTTCCCAAGAAGGAAGCGGTGCAGGTGGCGGAATAATCCACTGTATTACTGAACAACATTTGCACCTTATCAAAGCTAGAGCAAACCCCGGTTGTGGGGTTCTTGCACCTGGTCAAAAGTTAGAACTTCCAACAGAGGAGGGAAGTGAAAAAATAGCTATGGTTCTAGGCAGGGATAGATATCGTGAATTGCCAAATCAAGCCCAAGCGGCAATTGTTGATGTGATGAAAGAGATACTTTCTGAAAATCCGAAATCATGTATGGAATTTTATAATCGTTCAGGCCCGGTATCTCTCAAGTTCCATGCTTTCCAATTACTACCTGGTATAGGGCAAAAGAAAGCAACACAGATGATGAAAAGCCGAGTTAGTGCCGGATGGATGACATTTGAAGAGGTTGACGAAGCCTGCACAATAGATTCACTTCAACTCATCGTTGAGAGATTAGTTGAAGAATTGCAAGACCCTAAGATGGTGCCTAGCCTGCTCCAAAATGTTGTGCGTGTAGCGGAATAGTGGGACTATGTCATCAGTTGAGCCAAGTGACGGGATAGTGCGTGAGTTAGTTGACTTGTTACTTGATCGCCGATGGGCAGACAAAGAATTAGGGCAACATTTCTTGGTTGATGAAAAGGTCCTTCAAGTGCCGATTAAACTATCCAAAGTTGATTCAAAATCCCATGTGTTAGAAGTCGGCCCGGGGCCCGGAACACTTACTCATTTTCTTCTCTTAACTGGGGCGCGGGTGACGGCGATTGAGATTGATAGCATAGCGATTGAGCATCTACACCGAGTTCATGAGGAAGCAATAGAAAGTGGCCAACTTACTCTCATAGAAGGAGATGCATTGAATGTTCAGTGGCCATTGGATTTGACCGATGTCGTTTGTAACCCACCGTATCAGATTTCCAGCCCTTTGATTTCAAAAATAGATAATTGGCAGGAGAATGCAAAGCGGCAAGGCACAGATCAGTTGAAATCAGTCGTCTTACTTTTGCAGGATGAATTTGCTAGCCGCTTGGCGATGGAATTTGGGTTAGCATCGCGAGGTTCTCTTGGAATCAACACGGCTTTGAATTGGCTAGTTTCCTTAGAGATGAAAGTGCCAGCACATTGTTTTACACCACATCCTGAAGTCCAAAGTAGATTGGTGTTGATGACGCCGCATAATTTTCCGGCTGAATTGGGTATTGATGTTGAGTATCGGTTAGTAAAGAGGATGGTTTCTCATGCCTTTGCCCAGAGGCGTAAAAAAATGCGAAATCGTTTGAAAGGTGTGCCAAGAAAAATAGAAAGAGTGCCAAATTGGAACCGTGAGCGATGGGTTGAAGCAGTCAACCACCTGCTTTCAGAAGACGAAAATACCGTTTTAGAGGATGGTTGGCAAGATTTTAGGCCTGAGGATTTGGAGGTTGAAGAGTGGCTTTTACTTGCTCAAAGGCTGGAATATTTTAACCAACAATTTGCAAAATGAGTTGTAACAGACAATATTTGGTAAAACGGGGGGTTCAAAGCGGACCCCCGGCTCCGGTGGCATCGGGGGGGATGCCGTATGGCGAAGAAGGACACCTATCTAGCACTCTTGAGACGTGGGGTTGACGAAGTAACTGCTCAGACCTTAGCTGATGCAGGATTGACTATTGGTAAATTAAAAGGCATAACAGAAGCACAATTAGTTGGTAATTATGGTCTAAAAGAGAAGATTGCCACATCAGTAATTGAAGTAATCAAATCAGGACCGTCTGGTTCAGGTTCTGAAAAATATCTCTCTAAGGTATTGTCGACTCCACAAAAATTGGACCGGATTGACAAACAAAGACTGCGCCGGCAACAGAAAGATTACTTGTCTGAAATCATTGAGCAGAAGGAGCGAATCAGAGAAGCCAAGGTTGAGGCTTTCCGAAGCAAGAAGCTAGTGATGATTCGCCTCGGTAAAAGTATTGAACTCATCTGCAAGTTAGAAAATAACTTGGATGAAGAGGGCAAAAATGAGATGCGCTCAAAGATTAATGACCAACTAGAAACTAGAGGTTTAGAGGCTGCGAGAGATCACGAACTGCTCGGTTTGACTGGTACACCTCAAGATATTGCTGATTTCCGCCGTAAGGTGGTTCCTGTTCTATGTCTCTATGCATGCCCAGAATGTGGCGAGGAAATAGACCCAGTTAGCGGTAATCTCAATCAAGAAGACCCAGAAGGATGGAGTTACATTTGTTGGGATTGTGAATCAGAATTTAGTGCTGACATGGTTGACAGAGTGGAAACTTTCCTAGGTAATGGAAAGCGAATTTCAATTGATGAAAACAAACCCCCTCGTCTCCCAATTGCAGTTAGACCAAAGATTTCCAAGATAGGCACAGTAGATGAATTACTCCGAGCAGATTTGGAACAGGCAGGAGCAGACGCTGAGCTGCTAGAGGCAGCAGTCTCTGAAAGCAAGTTGACTGGTGGCTTGATGGACATCAATGATTGGATTGACCAAACATTAGCCGCTAAGGGTTACATTCAAGCCCAAGAAGACCGAGAGGATTTCATTGTTGCAACAGGTGCTGGTGCAACTAAGTTCAACAAGTGGATGAAAAAGGCAGGGCTGGTTTTCAACAAACAGACTGGACGATGGACACGCTGGTCTGACCGGTGAACCAACAAGTTTGCACTATTCTCAAGGCGGAGTACTCTTTGGCCACCGATATGGCATTAGTTCGATTCTTCCGTAATGGTGTTATTCTTGGCAGTGCCGAGGTTGAGAGAAACACTCCAATTCTAGAAATTGCTGAGGAGGCTGGAATTGAAATTCCAAGTGGTTGCACCTCTGGAAATTGTGGCACCTGTCTTGTAAAATTGGTCAAGGGAGAAGTTCCAATTCCGGACCCTCCGCCTCCAGGCCTTGATGATTATTTGATTGATGAGGGATATATTTTGGCGTGTATTTGTGTTGCAGATTCTGCTTGTGATATAGAAACAAATCCACCCCTGTGAGTTGATAATATGGATAATTTACTGGCCGCCTTCATCATTTTTGATGTTCTGATGTTGTATATTATCTATCGTTTCATGGCAAAAAAACTCAATTCTAAACTTGAATTGGTTGAGGAGCATCAGAGAAAGAGATGGGAGCGCGACGAAGAGAAATTAAAGGCCGCATTCGAAGAAGAATAATCTGTCCTCAAAGGTGTTTGCCACCGATATATCCTCTGAAGTATAACCACAATAGCAATCCGACTCCAATTCCAGCCATTAGAATCAGAATCATATTCAAATCAAAAGGACCATTACCTGCTCCAAAGGATTGCACATTCATTCCAAAGATACTAGCAACTGCGGTGATTGGCAGCATGATTGTGGCAATAATAGTCAACAGTCTCATGACTTCTGCTGTTTCAGCCTGTGATTCGGCTAATCGCATTGAAGTCTGAGAAATATAGGTGTCACGAGTTGATGCAGCCCCAGAACTATAGTTCTCAACTCGTGTAACAATTGAGCGAGTCAAATCTGCTAAATCCCGGTAGTAAAGGTCGGTTTCTTCAGTTACGAAGCCATCAGTAGAGCGCATCATTCCTTGAATAACATCATCTAAAGGAGTGGTTGATTTTGTAATTTCACGCAATTCTCTCTTTATCTCATGCAAATCTTCGAGAAGATTAGGGAATTTTTGTCTTTGGTCAAAAACTTGGTCCTCTAACTCATCTAGTCTTTCAGACTGGCGGCTCAAAACCTTCATCCAATCATCAACAACTGAGTCAAGGAGTTGATACAGTAAATACTCAGATTTCATCATCCCATCTTTTATAAAACTCTTAGAACGGATGCGTTTTCTAAACTCTGCAATACCTGGCATATGAGCATGACGTAGTGTGATTAACCACCCATCATGTAAAAATGAACGAAGATATTCAGTGTCTAATTCACGGTCTGCATCTCGTGCTTTGAAGGTGGTGAATTTGTGATTTTCATAAACGAAATTTCGACTTGCAGGCTCTTCAAAACAGTCGTCAACGGCGAGGTGGTGGAATCCCATTTTTTGTTGTAAGAAATCTCTAGTTGACTCTTCATCAGGTTGGAAAATGTCTACCCATCCACCAGGGTTTTCTGCTATAATTTTAGGTAACTCAGCAAGTGTTGAGTCTTCCATATCTACACCAGGTTTGCCGGTGTGAACGCGGACTCGAGTCATGCATCTCCCTCATTCTTGGGTCGACGGATTCTTTCTTAACTGCGACGGCTAAGAAATTCCGTGCATAAACCCATTTTGAGCGCTAAAATCACCATTTGCCACTTATTTCTGGCGCGCTATCAAATCATTCGTTGATGGAAGAAGTCCACCGATGGACATCGGGTACTCCAGTAACTTCTATGAAAGCGCCTGAAATCTTCTTTTTCTTCTGCAATGCTTGACGCAGGTCAATCAAGTCGAGAAGGCAGCAAGGACAGTGGGCACGAGCAGGTTTAACTTGGATTCGAACCGAGCCATCATCAGATGCTTGCATTGCTTTCAATGCACCACTTTCTGCAATTGTACCAGTGCCATGTGGCTCTTGCCAAGATGAGAGAACATCGAGTAATTGCCGCTGCGCCGCCTTCTGTGCCCGAGTACTCATCAACCCGTGCCTTGGGGAGGTTGGTTTTTCATGTTGCGCTCTCACACGTCAATACTGAGGATATGATCGATAGTTATTGAACGGGAGTTACTGGCTTTCGCCCGCTCTTCGGCTAACTTGAGAGTTCTGCTCAAGAAACCCATTTTAGCCAATTCATCGAGTTTATCTAACTGTGGACCAAATTCAGCTGGGTTTCCACCCGTGAGCGATTTTTTCATCTCATGCTGGATTGTTCCTGCTTCATCATAGTAAAGTTCAAGCAACTCTTCTAAGGCATCATTTTCAACTTTCATGTTAGCAAATTTTCTAGCCATTTGACGAAGTAATGCAGGAGTGATTACTCCCGCCCCTCCCCCAACTAGAGATTCTAAGGGGTCGGAAGTTGACTGAATTGGTGAGGATTCAATATCTTGAGATTCATCTGGTAGGCTCACCCCAATATTTGACAGCGCTTCTTCAAGATGACGCGGCTTGATGGTTCCCATCGAATGGTTAGTACAGACCGTTTCACAGGCTCGTAATACATCTCTCAAATAGAGTTCTAACTCTTCGCAAGCAGCAGTGACTGCAGCCGCGCTAACTGAATCAACAGCATCAATGCGTTCAATCATCAATCCTCTTGTGCGACTAAAGCCCAGTCTAGTTCGCTGTGGGTCGTCTAGGGTTTTTCGAGTTGAATCTTGAGCAAGAGTTTCTTGTTCCATACGAGGAACAACATCATTGAGTTTGGCAACTAGTAATGTGACCAATTCCTGTTTCACAGCACCTGAAATCCGCAAGTCAGTGTATGCTGAAGCAAGGGCTGCAACATGAGAAGGAGACCACGGTTTGGCGCTCATGGCACACTGCGCAACACGGTCCTCAATGAACCCTACGGCGTGAATGGGGAGTTCATGCATCCCATTCTTGGTGAAGAGGAATTGCATCTCCAGCAGTTAGGCATTCCATTCCATGTTCGGTTCTAACCCAACTATCTTCCACTCCAATTGCACCATTTGTGTAAATCACCTTTGGCTCAATTGCCATGGTGCCTCCAATCTCAAGTGGATTTGAAAATCCCTGTGCAACTACTGGAGTTTCGTCTAAGTGAAGCCCAATGGAGTGTCCTAGGAAACGCGCTTGGTCAGGTGGCATGCCCATCAAGTGACCACTTTCCCCTCTCTCTCTAGCGATTGTAACTCCTGCTTCGTAAGCCAATTCACAAGGGTCTCCTCTTGCTAAACTAGTTACTACCTCGTCACTTATTTCTTTCATGGCCTCAAGCCTTTCCACCCACTCACTATCAAGTGGTCCAACACTGAACATTCTAGTACAGTCTGAAACATAACCACGGTGGCAGTGTACGATATCAACTAATACTGGTTCACCGGTTTTGATGCGGTGGAATCCAGCTCCTAAGCCAGCAAAAGAATGAGGTCCAGTGCCACCAACTGCTGAATCAAAATAAGTTGGGACTGCGCCAGAATGGCCTGCTGCAATTACAACTCTGTCGCAATTCATCGGCCATTTCCGCATCATAATTTGGCCGCCGAATCCAGCGGCTCTGCTTACTGAGTCTGCTGCGGCGGCGAGTTCTATTTCGGAAACTCCTTCGCCGCCTTCATCAAGAATCGCTTCAAACATCCAACGATTGACTTCACCACTGGCTCGCATTTGTTCGAGTTCCCATTGGCTTTTTGTTTCGCGAAGTTTCCAAATTAAAGAGGTACAATCTGCAGATTCTCCGATTATACCTTGGAAAAATTTAGCCTGATTATGAGGTAGTCTTCCATGTTGCATTGCTGGAGTGGTGGTGCATCCCTGTTGTTTCAATTCATCATTGAGATTTTTGACACGCGGTGACGGTGACAACTCAAACGGTGCCGCAGCACCACCCGCCTCCCAAACTGCTCTGTCAAGACTATGGCGAACCCAGAAAACAGAATCAACTGAGGATTCTTTTGCACCAACAAGAAGCATTCCATTCTGGCGACCTCCTGTCAACCAATAGAGGTCAACAGGGTCGTGTACCAGCATTGACTCAATTCCTGCATCCAAAAGAGCAATTTCAACCAGTTGATGTCGTTTTGCTAATTCGTCAGTAGGAACTCTCCAATCGGCCCCTTCTGGCCCCTCAAGGGCAGAGACATCCCACTCCATAGTAAGGCGGAAGGGTGCGACGTCCTAATGCATTGGCTTGTTAGAGATATCAAAAAAAGCATTTTTCAATCCTTAAATAAGCAACTGAATTGGCCAATTTCATGACGGGAGAATCGACAATCATGAACGAGAGAAACAGGCTATTAGAATGCCTACGCCTAAAGCAGGTAGTTAGGGCAGGTTGGACAAGATTTCCGATTGAAAATCCAGAAACGGTTGCTTCTCACAGTTGGGGTATGGCTCTCCTTGGACTATTGACATGTCCTGAAAATCTGAATTTGGAAAAGGTGCTCACCTTGGCATTAATTCATGATTTAGCAGAGGTAATTGTTGGTGACTTAACTCCTTACGACCCTGAACCAGAAGGCGGAAAAAGGGCTGCCGAAGAAAATGCGATTTCCCAATTATTAGATGGTCATCCTAGGTCAGAAGAATTGCAGAATTTATGGCAAGAATTTGAGGACAGAACAACGCCAGAAGGCCTATTTGTTGCTGGCTTAGATAAATTGGATATGGGACTGCAAGCAGAGATTTATGAAAACGATTTCAATATTAATTTAGATGAGTTTACCAACGCCTCAAGAAGGATGGTCAAAGATTCATATCTCTCATCGTTATTGAAACCATGAATTGCGGCATTGAACTGCATTCAAGCGAATTTTTTTGCAGAAGCCTCTAGAGATTCCAATGCAGGCATTGGCTTGCCAGCAAGGAAAGTTAGGCAGGAGCCTCCACCAGTGCTGTTGTGGCCAATTTTATCTTCAACACCACGTTGGTTCACTAGGGTTCCTGTATGGCCACCGCCAATGATAACGAATGCATCTGTTTCTACACAGGTGTTTAGGACTTCAATCGTGCCAAATGCGAATTGAGGCTTTTCAAAATATGATGCTGGCCCATTCCATAGCACACATTTTGCTTCCATAATTGCAGGCCTGATTGACATCAATGTTTCAATTCCAATATCGTAGATTGGATATTTGGTAGGTAATTCTTGGACTGAGAGAGGAACTCGCTGAGAATCGATTTCAATTGCTAAGTCTGTTGGTAAAATCAGTTTGTTGAGATGGTTCTCAACCACCCACTCAGCCATGTCCCAAGTTCTTTCGAAAGCATCGCCGAGAGTTCCACGAATGTAATTTTCATTTTCATAACCTAACGATATTCCTTTGGCCCATAACATTAGATTTCCAACAACACCTACTGGAATAATTGTGTCAGCAACATCCCGATTTAGAAGATTGACTGCGATATCAAGTGAATCATCACACTTGACCCCACCAAGAATCACCACATGTGGTCGAGGTGGATTATCTACAACTCCACCAAGTGCATCTATTTCCCTTTGGACTAAAACTCCAGAATAGGATGGGAGAACGGGGCCAAAACCGCAGATTGTAGGCGAATTTCTGTGAGCGCAAGCGAATGCATCGTAAACAAAAGCATCAGCAACTCCGGCAAGTTTCTGAACTATTTCGGATTTGGATAATTCCTCAAGAGACGCCTTTTTCATGGAAATTTCTTCTTCCCAACCTCTTACATTGTCTAAGAAGAGCATTTCTCCATTTTTCATATTCTGGATTGCATTCAGTGCGGCTTCTCCACAGACATCGGGGATGAAGTCAATATTTCTGCCAAGCAAAACTCCCAACAATACTGCATGCCTCTCCATAGAGGTGAAGTCATCTTTACCAGGTCTACTTTGGTGGGCCAAAAGTACCACTTTTGAACTCCCAAGCCGCCTAATGGTGGGTAAAATTGCCCTCAACCGCGCATCATCAAGGAACTCTCCTGTTACAGGATTTAGAGGTGAATTGACATCAACTCTGACAAGCACAGTCTTCCCAGAAAGGTCTGCATCACTCAGGCTGAGGAGCGAGGCCATTGGTTGGCCGACTTGACGCTTACCTTTTACTGAAACGGTCTTGGAATAGACAAAATCTAGGTTGATTAATTCAGCAAATCGACTACCTTGCGAACTCTATAAGAATGGACAGCAAACCTCGCGCGTAGCGGGGTTGGGATGCCACGCAATGGAAATAGTAAGGCGAATGCTGACGAAAAAACAGACGACGCGCGCGCAGTACCACGAATAGGTAGTGGCAAACGCAATGGAACCAAGACCTCTTCATTTGGTGTTTCAAAAAGAGAAAGCCACGACTCCGCTGAATTTTATGGCTCAGCAATGTATCGTGGCCTGCCAAAAGAGTCTGATACCGGAGATTTGGGTGTTCTGCCTGATGAATTAGTTAATCGTGTAGTGTGTGGAGATTCTACAAACATGAGAGAGGTTCCAGATAATTCTGTTCACATGATGGTCACCTCACCTCCGTACAACGCATCAAAAACTTATGACAAAGACTTGGCACTTTCCGAGTATCTCAACCTCTTGAGAGGGGTGTTTGACGAGTGCTACCGCGTGCTAGTGCCTGGTGGCCGGGCATGCATTAATGTTGCAAATTTAGGCCGAAAGCCGTATATTCCTCTTTCGTCTTTCATCAATCAAATTATGATTGAGATTGGATTTTTGCCGCGCGGTGAAATCATTTGGAACAAGGCTGCTAGCGCAGGCGTATCTTGTGCATGGGGTTCATGGAAATCTGCTTCCAACCCCACCTTGAGAGATGTTCACGAATACATTTTGGTGTTTTCGAAGGGTGGTTACAAGTTGCCTCGCTCACGTGGGGAAAAAGAGGAGGGCCGTGAGGATAGCATCGGCAAGCGTGAATTTATTGATTGGACTAAATCAGTTTGGACTTTCCCAACGGTTAGTGCCAAGCGGGTTGGACATCCGGCCCCGTTTCCGGTTGAACTTCCGCGCCGGTGCATCGAATTGTATTCTTTTACTGGGGATGTTATCCTTGACCCATTTGCAGGATCAGGACAAACCGGGATTGCCGCCAAAGAAAATGGCCGCAAATATCTCCTGTTTGACATTAGTCAAGAATACTGTGACCTTGCTCAAAAACGCATTGCTGATGAATAATTCATCTACATTGCTCACTCAATTTGACAATAAGCGAATCAGTAATGACATTGATGAGGCGAGAGCGCTCCGGCTCACCCATGGATGGGGTGAGAAGCTTGCCACTTTTCCGCCGATATTTCGGAGATGCCTTCCCTTCTAATTCTAATTTAGCAATTGATTTGTGTAAGCGTGGTGGTGTCTCAAAGACCTCTCAACTTATTCATCTTGGTTGTGGTCCCGGCACTGTTTCGTCTATCGTATCATCTAAATTTGGATGCACTATTTCAGGTATTGACTCGTCACCTAATTTGATTGGAGCGGCACTAACCGAATGGAAAAGAGAATCTCTAAATTTTGAATGTGCTCCACTAAACAAAACTCCTCTGACCGATGCTTGGGCAACCCATTTATTGACCGAATCACGTCTTTCAGTTGATAGAAATCCTAGTCAAATTCTAGGTGAGACTCATCGATTATTATCTGACAATGGAATCCTGATGAACTCCGAATTGGTGGTAACCAATTCTTCACTTTTAGATGAAAATGTCAACCGATTTTTAGACACAATCTTTGGTCAGGATGAAGACCGTTCAATGGACGGTTGGGTGAATCTAATTGAGGCAAATGGATTTGATATAATTGAGGCTAGAGAAGAGCGTCAAATAATGAAGGCAAATCGCAAAAAATTGGGTCGAGCAATGGTGGGATTTCGCCTGCTACAAAGAACGGGGGGTCTTTCCCTGTCAGAATTAGGATTAGGTGCTCTTGAGGATGATTTTAATGAAGTTGTTAATTCAACTTTAACAGCCATGGATGATGGACTAATCTCCTATGGCTCATTTATTTCAAGGCGTTCAAGAGCATAATTTTGCAACATGAAACAAATCACCCCTTACGGGGTGACAATAAAATGCAAGCGCATTCGTGCGAACATGATGGGCAGGAAGTCGGTACTAGTCGTTGTTGCCGTGACGTTGCTGTCTTTGACGTTGGGAATTAGTCACAATTTTGCAGCAACCAACTTAGATTCTAGCCCTCAATTTCAAATCAATTTCGCTGAAAAATCCTCACCCGCTGACATCTGGGCAACGCCGGCAGGTGGCGCGGGCTCAGACATGGTTTGGGACATGGTCTTAGACTCGTCAGGTAACACATTTGTCACCGGCTCTTTCTCTGGTTCGGCAACTTTTGGTAATACAATTCTCAACTCAATGGGTGGCCTAGACGGCTTTGTAGCAAAAATGGACTCTTCAGGAAATTGGGTCTGGGCTTCTCACATTGCTGGAGGATACGAAGATTGGGGGCTTGGTATTGATATCGACCCACAAGGAAATGTGTATGTCGTAGGTCCTTTCATGGATTCTCAATCAACAAATAGCCCGTCGGTAACTCTTGGCTCTACAACTCTTGGGGCCCACACTCAATCAAGTTACGATGTATTCATCACTAAGTTGGACAGCAATGGAAACTTCCAATGGGCTGAAACCTCTAAGAAAATTGAAATTTTGGACCAAACTACATGGTCTTACGAAGAACAAATGGGTCAAGTCATGCCAACTGACATCAAATTTTTCAATAATTCACTTACAGTTTCTGGTTCCTATAATGGGAAACTTTGGGCTTATACAGATGCTCAGGGTGAATGGTACTATGAGAGTACTCAAGGGACTTCAGATGTATGGCTTGGTTTCCTAGAATCCAATGGTGCTTGGAGTTCAACCGCAGCATGGGGTGGTGATTCACAATTTGATACAGCAACTGCAATTGCACCTTCTCCAACTGGAAATTACTGGTATGTTGCCGGTAATTTCGCTGGTACAGTTGATTTCCCCGGTGGAGCAACCATCTCTTCGAGCGGAGGTTCTCAAGATGTTTGGGTTATGCAAGTAACTGATGGCGGTGATGTGCAATGGACTACTTCTGGTGGGGGCACTGGTCAGGATGTTGTACGAAATTTGATTGCAGATTCACAAGATTCTGTATACGCTGTTGGTGAATTTGACGGAGTGCTGGCAAGTTACGGAAACGACCGTTTAACTGCAAACTCTGGAGGCACAGATGTTTGGGCTGGGAAAATTGTTACCGATGGCACTTGGGATTGGGCTCAGAAAGGCGGAGGGTCATCAGACGATATGGGATTCTCCATTGTACTTTCTCCGGATGAAAGCGCGGTATTTACCGCTGGTCAAATTGCTGGAATGACTACTTTTGAGAATTCTGCAACAACTAGGATGGCTAACACAAGTGGTGCATCTGATGCTTTCGTGGCGGTTTCCTCAGCAGCGACTGGTGAATGGGAAGACGTCTTTGTCGCTGGTGGACCTAGTGGTGGCGATCGTGCATGGGCAATAGATGTTGATTCTCAAAACATTACTCACACTGCTGGCAGATTCAAGGGAACTAGTAGTAGTCCAGCAGAATTTGGTTCAGATGATATCGTCAGCGCTGGGGATTTTGACGTCTTTGTTTGGAAAGGACTCATCGAGGATGATGATGATGACCGAGTTGCTAACGAGGAAGATGATTGCCCATTAGTATGGGGTAATGCAACGGTTTCACCATATGTCGGCTGTCCGGACGCTGATGGGGATGGCTACGCTAATGTGGATGATTCGCATGAAAACGAACCAACTCAATGGCGTGACACGGATGGTGATGGCTACGGTGACAATCCAGATGGATTTGAGGCCGATAATTGCACAACAATTTCGGGCACTTCAACAATTGATTTACTAGGTTGTGAAGACAGCGATAGTGATGGCTGGTCGAACGGCCGAGATGCATTCCCAACAGAACCAACTCAATGGAATGATAGTGATGGCGACCAATTCGGTGATAATTGGGATGATGAAAGTTTGACTCCAACATACCAAAGTCTTGGTTTGGGTGGATTTGTGTTTGGAGCAATGAATATGGATTATTGCCCAACAATTCCGGGAGTAGACACATATGACAATCCTGGTTGTCCAGATACCGATGGTGATGGTTGGTCAGACGTGACTGATGATTTCATCAACAATCCGACTCAACATCAAGATACTGATAAGGACGGTTGGGGAGATAACCACTCTGCAGGCTCAACTCAAAGCGATTATTTACCATTTGACGAAACTCAATATCAAGACCAAGATGGTGATGGTTGGGGAGATAATCAAGATGGAAACAATCCCGACACATTCCCACTAGATGAAACTCAACAAACAGATGTTGATGGTGACGGCTTTGGCGATAATTTGAGTGGCAACAACGGTGATGCATGCCCAGAAGTGTGGGGCGACTCATGGCGGGACCGGCTTGGGTGCCCTGATGTTGATGGCGATGGGGCTTCGGATGATGGCGACTCATTCCCTTCAGATTGGTCACAGTGGTCCGATAGTGATGGCGATGGTCAAGGAGATAATTGGGCTAATCCACATTGGAATGAAACCCGGAAACCACATTGGCCAGGAGAATTCATACCAGGCGCGACAAACTCTGACAAACACCCACTTGATTGGGATGCTGATGGCTGGGAAGATGAGAATGCTACCAACGGGGCAGAACCATGGGATGATTGCCCAGAAGAGGCGGGGGACTCGTGGCAAGACCGATTTGGTTGTCTAGATAGTGATGGAGATGGGTGGTCAGATGATTACGACATTTTCAAAGATGATCCGACCCAATGGCGTGATACTGACCGTGATGGATTTGGTGATGAACCAAATGGAATGAATGGTGATGCCTGTCCAACGATTCGTGGAGATTCTGAACACGATAGACTAGGTTGTCCCGATACCGATACTGATGGTTGGTCCGACCCAATGGACACACTGTCACCAAATCCCTGGAATACATCTCAAGGTGCCGACCTTTTCCCTGCTGACCCTGCAAGGTGGAACAAATCACACATGGTTGACACATCTAATTCAGCGTCATCAGATGGTGGCTTAGCAGCAGGAATTGGTCTAGGTGCATTGATTGCAATGATGTTTGTGATGGTTTTTGTAATCGTTATTCTCAAATTCCGTAATAACGATGAATATGAGGAATATGAAGAAGAATATGAAGATGAAGACGATGAGTCGAGAACTAACCGTGCGGCTGAAATCTCGCGCTCTTGGCAAGAGCATGGTACTGCACCACCTCCACCTCCGGATGGTGCCGAATTGATCACAACTGCAGGTACAACCTCACAAATCGCTGAAGTCAGTTATACTCCTCCACCAGCACCAACAGCGGCCAATACTTTGCCATCCGCCAGCACTTCAATGCAGATTCCAGCGGCTCCAGAACCACCAAG
>CAZXZO010000027.1:0-23150 GCA_964645485.1 uncultured Candidatus Poseidoniales archaeon | reverse complement strand
GAGATTTCGAGTTTGAACCCCCTCCGGGGGCGCGACGAGTTGCAAGCAACTCTAGCGTCCTCAACCTTCCTTCGCGAATGAATTGAAATGAGGGCTCAGTCCAGATTGAGGATTCACATCCCTCAGGTGAAAAATTATTCTTCAGTTGAATGAACTTTCACCAATTTGGTCAAGGATTCTCTCAAGTAATCTTAGAAGGCCTCTGAGAGTAACCTCACTAACACCTGCAACTGCACAGACATCTGCCTGAGTTCTTGCATTGCCTCTCATTTGTGCAGCCTTGTAGATAATTACTCCAGCAACTCCACTAGGCTTCTTGCCTTGCCACTCTAATGAGCCTCCAACTCGGTCCCAAAGACTGTTGGCGGCACCAAGAACTTGAGGTGGGAGCCCCAAATCACTTGTGAATTTGTCAAGATACTCCTCTGGCCCAGTAATTCTGTGCGCGCCTAATTCTCGTGAAACGAGTCGAATAGTTCTCTTCAACTCTTTGAGTTTCATTTCATCTTCCATGTCAAATGCTTCTGCAATATCCTCAACTCTTCGAGGAATTCCTGCTTCTCTAGCGGCAAGATAGACACATGCTGCAGCGACTCCTTGGATGCTTCGGCCCGTAACTAAGCCTTTTTCAGCGGATTTTCGATAGAATGCTGCTGCCTCTTCTTGATGCTGTCTTGGCAACCTTGACTTATCTCTAATGAATTGCATTGCTTTAACGAGATTTCGAGCCCGGCTACTTCGAGTCTTTGACCTGTCATCAATAACGGCTCTTCGTCGCCAATCTCTCAGTGCTTTGCCTGAAATACCATGGATTTTTGCTCGGGACCCCATTAGGTCACCTCTGCTAATGCTAGTGTTCAATCCCTTATCCGAAAGAGTGAGAGTTGGTGGCGCGCCAACTCTTGATCTATCTGGGCCTTCTCCGTGGTTTACCCATTCGGCCCCAGGGTCAATGACGTCTTTCTCAACCACTAATCCGCAGGATTGACAGACAACTTCACCACGAACAGAATCTAAATCCCATTCGATTGCACCACACTCAGTACAAGGTCCTTCATGACCCTCAATTTTTCTTACTTGTGAAGGTCGTTTTGCAGAACCGATAACATTCCTGTTGGAGAATGCTCGTCTCTTAATTTCATTAACTTTTTTCTGTTCAATTTCTGCTTTTGTTTTATCTGACATACTCTACAACCTCGGGTTACATAGTGAGTTGTTGCCCGCAGTATTTAAACCTGTGGGGTGAAATGTGCGTTCATTTACTTTACTCACGCACTCTGAACACAATTTTTGGGCGCAAACACAGGTGTCAATGACCCGACCCTATTTGAACGATGCAACTGCCCTGAAAAAACCGTCAATTGAATGGGACTTCCCATCAATGAAGTATGAATTTGGCCACTTTTCAGACCACAAAAACACAGATAATTATCAGACTCTGATAACTATTTATTCACTATTTTTTACTGGCCATTTTTGCATATACCCTTGTGGGCAAGTTCATGGTGCTCTCGCGCTCCGGTTCACCCCGATGCCCGCATCAGTAGTGCTCGGTGCTCAATGGGGAGACGAAGGAAAAGGCAAGTTGGTCGACCAACTTGCTCAGGATTCGAATTGGGTTGCTAGATTCCAAGGTGGTAACAACGCTGGCCACACTATTGTACTTGGAGACCAAGTCCTCAAACTTCACCAATTACCTTCTGGTCTAACCAATCCAGATTGTCAATTAGTTCTTGGAGCGGGTATGGTCATTGACCCTTGGGTTTTGGAGGAAGAACTTGACACATGGAAGGATTCGTCTGGAGAATCTCCCGAAGGAAAACGCCTTTGGATATCTGAAAGAGCTCATGTGAACCTGCCTTTCCACAGGCTCTATGATGGGGCTGACCAAAAAATTGGTACCACTGGTAGAGGAATTGGACCTACATACCGCGATAAAATTGAGCGAGTTGGAATCAGATTTTGTGACATTAAAAATGTGATTGATGACCCTAAATTAATTCGCAAAACGATTTCACGAATGAATTGGCAACTTCGCACTGTTAAAGTCGACCAACAGATTCACGCTGATGACTTGAAAGCGGATTTGCAATGGGTTCTTGACCGTTTTTCTGCTGCCATCAAGCCTACTGGATTGATGCTTGACTTGGCTTTACGACAAGGTGAAAATGTTCTGCTTGAAGGTGCTCAAGGATGCTTACTTGACATCGACCATGGCACTTATCCATTTGTCACATCTTCGGTAACAAGCCGGGCTAATGCGAGCCACGGCGTTGGTATTCACCCCGGCCATATCGACGAAGTTTATGGCGTGGTAAAAGCGTACACTACACGGGTCGGGCACGGTCCTTTCCCGGGTGAATTGTTTGATGATGTGGGTGCTTACATGGGGAAAATGGGTCATGAGTTTGGCACCACTACTGGACGACCTAGAAGGTGTGGCTGGCTAGACTTGGTGGTTCTTAGGCACGCACAAAGATTGAATGGATTCACTCAACTTACCTTGACAAAACTTGATGTTTTAGGTGGACTAGATGAGTTAGAAATTGTAGTCGGATATGACTTAGATGGGCAATTCTTGAGTGAAATGCCTGTATGTTCAGAAGATATGGCAAAGGTCAAAATCGTCACAGAAAAAGTACCTGGCTTCCCACATCTTGAGATGGATGAATGGCTAGACATGGCTAGAGACGCAAATGAAAATGGCAAAGGATACTCTGCTCTTCCTGATGGTGCGCGTGAATATGTTGAGAAAGTTGAGGCCATGCTTGGGGTTCCAATCTCGTCAGTTGGTGTTGGACCAGATAGAGAAGCAACAATCTACAAAGTTTGAGCGTTAGAATAAAGCGGAATGACCCAGAGGCGATAATATGGCAGGCAGACCACACAAGCGCAGAATCCCCCGACCAAAGGGTGGGAAACCGAAGCGTTCTCGTTCCTCAGCAGCAATAGACCCAGAAGTCCCTTGCCATGTTCCTAAGTGTACTGAATTCGCTGATACTGCACTCGGTGGGCGTTCAATTGCTTTTGATAACGCCGTTGATGTGTGGGATAATATTGCCGAAGGCCCTAGACGCGTTAAGGTCTGCAGAACCCACTACAAAGAGTGGAAGAAGTCAAAGAAAGATGACGAAACTGAATGGTCCTAGACTTATTCTAGGATTAACCCAATAACAAATTGGGGATTTTGAAAATATTCAAATAAATGAGTGACGAAGTCTGAAATCAGATTCGGCGTTCTTTGTTCTTTAAGCGCAGACCTTTGTAACTACACTTGCGGCACTTTGTTGCTTTGAGGCCGTTACGAGCATTGCATTTCATGCAAACACGCACTTCAAGCAGACGCTTCTCTGCCTCTGGGAACCTTGCCATTGAGGCGGCCGACCTGCTCCCGATATATAAGCCCAAACCCCCTGCCTACAAATGTCTCCCATGCGAGTAGTCAGGCTCCCAGGCATCCATCATGATGCATCTTGCACAATCGTTTCTGGCGACAGTGAGACAGTTGTGATTGACCCGGGAACTTCTTGGTATCAAGCAAATGTGGTTGAACGAATCGAATCTAAGTTAGATGATGCCCCTAAAGTTAGCAAAATTTTTCTCACTCACCGCCATTATGACACTGCTGGAGCGGCTCGGCATCTTGCCGACCACTGGGGTGCTTCTGTCCACACCCATGTTGCTGCCTCTGGTGCATTGACAAGCGGTGATATGTTCACAACATGGGCATCTCGTTTCAATTCCGATATGCCGCCAGTTGATGTGAAACCATTTGATGAAGGTGATGTATTTGATTTGGGAAAGGGGTCTATCGAAGTCATACACACACCCGGCCATACCTCTGACTCCTGTTGCTTCTGGATTGAAAGTGAGGGGATTCTAATTGCTGGCGATTTGATTCCTAAAAAGGGACATATTTCGCGATGGGACCTGCCAACAGGATGTTTGCCAGATCTACTTGACAGTATAGAGTACTTACTAAAAATGGAAATCAATCAATTAGTTCCCGGTCACGGTGAAACTATCATTGGCGATGCTGCGGTGTTGGCAGAACTTGAACAGCACCAACAAGTGCTATCTCAAATTGTTGAAAATAAAGGGCTTCGGCCACAGGAGTGGCCTCGCCCTACACCCACTTGCAATTGGTTTACGCCCGAACCGCCTTGGGCAGAATGAGTTGCTGGCTCACTCTTTTTGTTGGGGTAGTCGGTGGTTGGAGCCAACGCTTTACTTGACTGACTGCATCGCCATTCCAATGGCGGACTTCTCTTGTCCAACCTGAATAGACGGTTAGTAATTCATCAGTTGAGTGAATTAACCCAATTGAACCATCAAGTGAAAATAATTTCAATGAACCAGACGGTACACCTTCTCCTAGAGCATATATTCCACCATCTTGTAATCCAGCAATCACTCGCGTTCTCCCACCTGGCACATGTAACGCGAGTGCAGTGACTGGCGTATTGCCTAAGTCATGGCTTTCGATTAGATTTAATTCAGGCAATGAAAACAGGTGAACTGAACCCTTTGCATCGCCGACTAAAAGCCGAAAAACGATTTTTTGCGGCCCAAAACACGCCAACATTACTGTTGCTTGGGCCGCCATCCTAATCTTCTGTTCCCGCCCTCTAAGGGGTTTGAACAACAGTGTTCTATCTGCGTGTGCAGTGACGATTCCATTTGGCATGACTATGCTTCTAACTACTTGGGATTGCATGAACCAAATGAAACGCTGTCACACTACCTACTTTTCTAAAAGAGAGTAAAGTGAAAGTGAAAGTGAATTTTGAGAATCTTTTATCCCACTCATGATTGGAGAATGCTGATGACCAATCTGCTACTTGAATGCCTAATCAGACTTCACCAAGAAGTTGTTCAAGCGCGGTCAGTACTTGCAGGACCAACACACCATATTCCATTGGGATATTGGGGTCTTCTGACAACTCTTCCAATTTGTTTTGAGCCATTGCAATTCTAACATCCAAATCCTTGGATTTATTCAACAACCACTTCTCAACTGCTTCTTTGGCCCCAGCACGAATGTTCCGTGGCACTTTAGAATCATCTAACTGTAGAATTACAGTGGAAATCTGCTCTATTCGCGTCTCGATGGTCATATGAGTCAGCCTCTGAAAGCATGCTTCCAAGGTGGCCGAACCGCGCCTCATTTATGGCACTTACCTGTGACAGCACCCGAAGGACATGGTGGCACCCGAGCAAATCCTGACCTACGCGCGAGTCGTTACTCTCGTCTTGTGTCTTGGTGGGGCGACCTATCTTGACCTCAAAATACGCCGTGTTCCAAACGATTGGTGGATCTCTTGGGCAAAGCCTGCCTTATTCCTCCTTTGTCTTGAGTTATGGGCACTAGAAGCTGACTGGACCGTTTGGCTTACCGCGTCAGCAGTTGTCGCCTATGCTTCCACCGCAGTAATAGGAAGGCCAACCTTGAAAGATGTTCGAAATGGTTCGCCCGAAGATATACTGGTTTCAATATGGTACATAGCATCTATTGTGGGCCTTATTTTCGGGGCACTGCGTCACCTAACCCCACTGATGGACGGCTTAGGATTAGGTTCACTTGTTGACTGCAATTACTGTTCAACTACTGTTGAAATCCAAGCCTCTTTCTTATGGGGACAAATGTTGTTAATTGGCGTGGTATTATTGTTCTTTGAGATGTGTTATCAGTTGCGAATGTTGCATGGTGGGGCCGATGCAAAAGGCATGATGTTCGTTGCTCTGTGTTTGCCCGGATGGGGGGAAATTTCAGCGGCTGGAGATGCATTGATGCCACCAGCGATTTCACTGCTAATTTGGGGTGCAATGAGTTTTCTGATTTTACCAATTTATGTATTTGGAATTAACTTGGCTGCAGGTGATGCTGGAAACTTGAAAATGGCTTGGCATGCTCGCCGATTGCCTCTTTCTGATATCCCAAATCGTCACGTCTGGTTATTGGACGAAGTAATAGAAGGAGCAGATGGTGAGAAAAAGGTAGACACTAGAATGCGCCCTAGTCGCGGCGGACGTGCTGAAAACAAGTTGCAAGATATCTTGGCAGAATTAGAAGAACTTGGAGCCGACAAAGCGTGGACAACTGAAAAATACCCATTCATGGCATTTTTGATGTTCGGCATTCTACCTTTGCTTCTTATCGGTGACCCTATCCTATTCCTACTGAATTTGGTGGGGCTTCCTTGAAACACAGACTTGATGGTGGATACAACCTTCGGCAGGATAGGGATTGACAATGCATTCGGCTCGACAGATTACAGATTCCGAGGGTGGAATGACTGCTGTTATCGAATTCCTGACCGCTTTCGTCTTGTTTCTGATCATCTTATCCGCTTTCTTTTCACTTGCAGGTCTGCAACTCGGCGCAAATCATCCAAGAACTGACCAATTAGACGATTATGCGCTAGAAAGTCTGCAACGATTAACAACTGATGCTGGATGGTATACACCATACGATGAATTTGGAAATCGCGATTTAGCAAATGCCACTTCTGAATGGCATCGCTACAATGCAACTAATCTGCTAAACGGAGTCGTTCAACCGGGACTAGCAGGGATATTGGGCCAACTTGATACCGAGCGACTTGATGGGATTGCAAACATCACACAAGACCAATTTATCAAAGGACTTGGACTTCCAGAATGGGCCAGTATTAATCTCACAATAAGAGTCACTGAAAGTTCTGATTCGAACCGAATCGGTTTGCTATTGTTTCAAGATGGTGCGAGCCGTGATGCTGCCGCAAATAGCGCAGTAGCGCATCGTTTGATGATGTTGAATTCTGAAACTATCGAAATAATCCTAGAAGTTCATGATGCAGGTAGGATGCCAGCACATCTGGTAATCTCTGAATTTATGGCTGAACCTGATTTAGGATTTCCCGAATGGGTTGAATTGGAAAATCGCGACGGATTTGCAGCCAACCTAACTGGTTGGGGAATAGGGCGCGCATCAAATGGTGGAGTGCACTCACTAATCGGAGATGGTGCATTGGCCGGTGGAGATGTACTGCTCTGTTCTGGTAAGCCATCTTTGCAGGAGAATCAAGGGGCTGATGTTATCCTTGACCTTGGCCTTTCAGGAATTTTAGGTAGAGGAGCGGTTGACGGTCTGAACAATGTTACTGACACCTTAACTCTAACTTGGACTTACCCTGGAGTAGCCCAAACTGAAACTAAAATGGAAGTTGGTTGGACTAGTAGTTGGATTATTGAAGGTGATGTTGCTCTAAGTTGGCTCGGTGGAGGGGCTTCAAATTCTTCAAATTGGGATCGTTCAACAGGTGGGACACCGGGAATCCTTTGAATTCATCTTCGATTTATCTGACTTAGTTTAATCCACGCCTAAAGGCGTGTTCTTTTGGCAACGAGTTATTAGAGGTGGTCGGGCTTTGCATGGTTGATAGCATGCTGGGCGGACCACAATATACTCGCGACCGTTGTGTCACTGGCATCCATGGATTAGATGAAATCACCCGTGGCGGAATACCATATGGTGCAACTGTACTCATTGGTGGAACTTGTGGTTCTGGTAAAACTACATTGACAATGGAATTTCTAGTTCATGGTGCTCAGATGGGTGAAGCATGTGCATATTTTGCCGCCACTGAACCCTCTGTAAAATTACTTGAAAATATCCGCCAATACACATTTTTTGATATGGAAATGGTCGATAAAGGCCTAATCAACGTATTCGATATGGATGTCGTTTACTCGTGGCTTGGATTAACAAAGGCAACATTCGACCGAGAAGATATCAACTCTCTGGTGAAAGCAATTACTGATATTGTCAACACCATTGGCGTAACTCGCTTGGTGATAGATTCAGTGACAACACTATGTTACAAGATTCCAAACGACCAACTCATTCGAGATTTCTTGTTCACTTTAGGAAAAACTCTAGCCACCCAGGGTTGCACATCTTTCCTCGTTGCTGAGATCACTTCTGCGGGCGCTAAAGCACACTGGTCTTCCTTCGGTGTAGAAGAAGCGATTTTAGACGGAATCATGGTGATGGGGGATATAGACAGAATGGGACATTTGTTACGGTTTTTGCAAGTTGTAAAGATGCGCGGCACAGACCACTCTCGGGCAAAATATGCCTTGGAATTAACACCCATGGGGGTTATGATGACACCGATGCTGAAGTGGGGAGTTGATACAACATGATTGAGTTAGACCAGAGAATCGCTGAACAACTTACAGAGATCACATTGAATTCTTCCTTACAGGTCCGATGCGGCTCAAGTAACTCATTTCTCGTTACAGCCTCACTTATCGAGCCGCTCATAAACGAATTTCAAATGGGCGGGGTATACATTTCTGCTAGCCGCCCGGCACCTGAACTAATTGCCACTCTGCAAGAAATTGAGATTCCAACTGAAGGCATCCAATTCATTGATTGCGTCTCATCAGCATTATTGGGTGGAACCGAAAACCAATACACCAATATTTCCTATATTGATAGTCCAATTATGCTTGAGAACGTTCTTCTTAGGACTTTGTTTCACTTACGACAAATGCCGACTGAACAAAATTTCGTAATTCTAGATGCAGTAAACGCATTAGCAATTTACAATGAAGAAAAAATGCTGGCTGAATACCTTCACACTTTCATCAATACCTTCCGTGCCCGTGATGTACTGAGTGCAGTAGTAACCGTACCTGACCAAACCCCTCCGAGTGTTCTCGCAAACCTAGACTTGTACTGCACCGATTTGGTAGACCGGGGACAGGTAGTAATTTCCTGAGGTGATGATTTTTGGCACGACGTATCGAATTTGACCCTTCAGATATTGAGTTCTTTGGGGAAATTGCAAGCATTGGTTCGCCAAAATTTGACAAGATGATGAAAGGTGGAATCCCGCGTGGTTTTACTATTCTTTGCGTCGGTGAACCAGGTGCTGGAATGGATTTATTCATGAAGCAATTTACATCAGTAGCAGAGGACCCTGCGAATACTGTTCTGATTTCAACTGCAGAAAGCCAAAACGAGATTTTGCAGGTTTTTAGACGCTACGAATGGCCACTAGACCTCAAGGTCAGAACGCTTGGAGAAGAATACAACGAACAGGTACTTGAGAAGGATATGGAAGCTAGTAGATTCCGCCTTGAAGGCTTTACAATGCAAGATATTCAGAGGCTTGCTCAGACAAGATTCGTTGAGGAAGATTCAACAGATTATCTCGTTGCAATGGCAAGCCAAATCACATCACTTGGACCTTTCTTCCGATGTGCTGTTGACAATCTCGATTTCTTTTTCCAAAGAAACGAAGCTAGAAGAGTAATCTCATTGATCCGAGTTATGCAAGCACATACTCAGTTAAATCGTGGAGTCCTATTGGTTTCTGCCTCAAGCGGTTCGATTCCAGAAAGTGTGCAAAGAGAATTATCCCTTATTTGTGATATTGTATTTGACTTCGAAGTCAAACAGATTGCAAACACATTCGAAACTAGAATGGTTGTTAGAAAATTCCGTAATGCACCTGAAAATCTTCGCGTTTACACATACCGAGTAACTGCCGAAGAAGGTATAACTCCTGAAACAGTGGACAGAGTCGCGTGAGAGTGGGAAGATGAATCGGGCAAGAAGAATGGATGGCGAGCCAAACGAGGCGGTTTCACCAGTCATTGCAACCATTCTTCTCCTAGCAATTACTGTTCTACTTACTAGTGCAGTATACTTGATGATGTCATCTAGTGTACAAGCGCCAAACAAAGGCGTGCCTGTCGCTAAAGCCAGTGTTAGAATGCTTGACAATGGCTACCAAGTAGTGACAATAACCGAGATGAATGCTCAAGTTGAAACTTTCAAATGCAAGTTTCAATTAATCCCACCTGAAAGTGTCAGCACAATTGCAATTTCAGGTTATACATCTGACGCAAATGTCTACGGCGTCTCGGGTCAAAATGTTTCATTCCAAGACCGAGATGCTGGATTTACTGTCAATACTGGTGATTACTTCGTGATTGATGCCGCCACAGTTGGCAGTGATAGCGGAGACTGGACATTCAGAATGCTGTTTGAAGGAAGTGGTGGGCGAAGTAATGGCGAAATATTCGCAGTAAGTCTCCCATCAGCATCCTAATAATTCTGTATTTATGGCAAAAGGGCATGAATGACTACCCTCTTCGCAGGTTTGAGAACAATGGGTGGACTTGAGAGTTGGCAGCCTTATCATGCCGCCACCGGTACAGAAGCAACCGGCGGCTCTGTTCGAATTGCACCTAAAGAAATCAATTCGCCAATTCAATGGCAACTAGCGCCATCAAAAAGTCACATGATTCGCTGGCTTCTGCTAGCATCTCAAGGAACAAAAGATGTCAAACTAAATTTCTCAGGAACACCAGGTGATGATGTTGAATCAATGGCAAGATGTCTCACGCAACTAGGTGTTAACATAGGAAAAAAGGAATCACAATGGATAATTTCCGGAGTGGGCGTGGATGGCTACAAACGCCCAGTTTCAGTCTTAAATTGCGGTAATTCAGGGACTGCGCTCCGACTCTTAACCATCGCTGTAGCCCGACTAAATCACCCAATAATGCTAGATGGTGACCAAACATTACGCAGGCGACATTCACAAACTCTTCTGCACATCTTAGAGTACCTTGATGTGAAAGTTAGCCATGGAACGGGTTTAGAGTCTCTACCCTACTTAGTTCACGGCCCACTGAAGTCAGGTGAGGTGACACTTGACATATCCCGCTCAAGCCAACCTCTCTCATCCCTTCTCCTTTCAATGCCCGCACTTGATAGTAAAATTAGGGTCAACTTGGCAGGTCAGGGAGTTTCGCGATTACATGCTCAACTCTCTTTTGAATTAGCCCGAAAAACCGGTTCGAAAAACCAAATGGATTGGCGCAAACACATCAATCTCAAACCATGGGTTGTTGAATGCCCTGATGAAATAGAAATCCCGAGCGACAGAAGTCTAGAAGCCTTTGCAATTCTCTATAAATCGTTACACGAGATTGATGTAGAAGTAACTAATTTACCATCCGATGATGATTCACTTGGTGCTGAAATCTTGGCAACTTGCACAGATAACGATATGATTTTGAACGATGAAAATTTCAAAATAAATTTACGCGATTCAAACGATTTAGTGCCACCGCTTTCAGCAATTCTTGCTATAGGAAAAGGTGGCACAATAACCGGTGCTAGCCATGCACGGCATAAGGAATCCAATCGGATTGAGAAAACTTCCGAACTGCTCGCACAGTTCGGATTAACCGTTACCCCTACAGAAGATGGCCTAGAAATTGAAGGCGGACAAATCCCAACATCTCCAAATGAACTTGTCAACACTCATGCAGACCACCGACTTTGGATGACTGCAGCATGTTTAGCAACAAAAGTCGGTGCAACTTTGTCCCATCCAAACTGCTATGAAGTTTCAGACCCTGATTTCATCAACAAATTGTAAATTCACTCATCTGTGAATTGAAATCTAATTATTTGATATAACCAAGAGAAGAGATAAAGAGCAAATAACATCAAAATTATGGTCATAACTATCTCTAATGGCTCTGATTCTAGTTTGAAAATTATGACCAGGGATAGAAAAAATAAGACTATACTCAAAATTATTCGAACCCGCATACGTGATTCCATCATTTATTGGCAAATGATGGCCCCATTCAAGACTTCGCCATCAAATAAATGGGAATCTACACCAATTTCAAAATTAAATTGATGATTTCCCAACCAACCTCATTCAGCCATGACGGCCAAAGTGATGGTCAAGAGTATTGACATCTAATTTCATCACAGTTGGCCTCCCATGCACACAAGCCCATGGATTCTCAATTGTTGACATATCAGCTAACAGCCTTCTCATCTCAGCAATAGAGAGCACCTGATTCGCTTTCACTGCGCCCCGACAAGACTTCATGAAAGCGATCTCATCAGCCAAATTTTCAGCAACATTCAGTGGCCCGGTTTCACCTGATTCTTGCAATTCTGCAATCAAATCAATCAAAAATCCTTGCAATCTAGAATCGCCAGCAAGCATTACTGGAACGGAAGTTAAAGCGGGTTTTTCGTCTCCATCCGTGAACTCAAAACCAAGGTCCCCTAGTCTCTCTCGCGAGGCATTTACAACTGAGTTTTGAACAGGGTTTAGGTCTAGAGATATTGTCTCAATTAACGGCTGGGACTGCCAGTTAGCCATGCTATTTCGGAGTCTCTCATATCGAACTCTCTCATGTAGCGCGTGTTGGTCAACCACGTACAAACACCCCTCACCTTGGGCCAAAATATACGAATCAGCGAACTGTGCTAATGGTTCCATTGCTGGCACATCAGTTACAACTTCTGGCGGACTCTCTGTTTCAGGCTCATCAATCGGTGAGACAGAAACGCCGGACTTTGAGTACCGGTGTAATTCTCTTTCCGCACTAGATAGAGCCGGAGCGGTTGGTGCATCTTCTAAACCAGGAAGTGTCTCTTGTAAAACTGGAGAAGATGAGGTGGGGCGTGGTTTTTCCTCTGTTTTAGCATCTGATTTTGCACCTTGGTAAAACGATGTTTGGGTTGGTTCTGCCTTTGCAGGTGGTTTCGCCCATGCTGGAACCTCACTTGTGCTAGGTGTTGGGATAGGGTCTTGCTTTTTTCCACTGTCAACAGCCCCAAGCGGAAACTCTCTAGTTGGCGCTTCACCTGTTGGAACTTGTTTCAGCGTATGCTTGATGGCTCTCTCCAATCTTTCTAGCACACGCCATGAATTTCTCAATCTCACTTCTCTTTTAGTTGGATGAACATTGACATCAACTTCGTCTGGAGGTAAATCGAGTAGTAAAACAACGACAGGATGCCTGCCCACCATCAATCTGGTGTGATAACCGCGCTTGATTGATTGCAGAAATGGTTGTGCTGCAACTGGCCTACCATTGATGATGATGTGTACATCATCTGATTTTCCTCGGCTAATATCCGGTGGTGAAATCCAACCACTCCAGCGCTCTCCACCTGGTGCTTCCAAATCTGCATCAGAAGATGTCAGTGGAATCATTTTCTCACTAGAAGCCCCGAGTAAATCGTAAAGCCTGTCTCGCATATCTTGGGTTTCAGGTGTTTCAAGGATTGCCCGTCCGTCCACAGTTAGTCGAAAAGAGACTTGGGGAGCACAAAGTGCGTGTGACACTACTACATCCACCACTTGGGCGGTTTCAGTTGCTGGCCTTCTTTGAAAAGCAAGTCTTGCCGGTTGGTTAGAGAACAGATTTCTGACCTCTATTTTTGTGCCCTCAGCCATCCCCTCCGGTTCTGGTTTGAGGACTTCTCCGTCTTCAACAATAATTGCCCTACCTTCACTAGATTTCGGCCTACTTGCTACCTTCAAATGTGACACTGCGCCGATGCTTGCTAAAGCCTCGCCGCGGAATCCAAGAGTTCCGATTGCTGCCAAATCGGATGCATCTGTTAGTTTGCTTGTAGCGTGACGAGTTACTGCTAGAGTTAGTTGAGACTCTGGTATTCCGTGACCATTATCAGTCACTGATATCAAATCGAATCCGCCGCGTTGAATCTCCAAGTTGACTCTTGTTGCACCAGCATCAACCGAATTTTCCAACAATTCTTTGACAACTTGGGCTGGCCTTTCAACAACTTCACCAGCCGCAATTAATCCAATTGTTTTGTCATCTAGTTGAATGATTGATGAAGGCGGCACTTGCTCAGAGACTTGTTCACCCATTTTCAGCATCTACCCATGTTTATTCTTCAAGCCACTCATGCTGACCCCGTAATATCCCTTTGAGTTCGTAAACCAAATCCATTGCTTCTCGGGGAGACATGGCATCCGGGTCCATCTCAGCCAACCTCGCTAATGCTGCTGCTTCGGTCGCCTCAAGCCTCGCTCCAAGAGGACTCTCTTGAGTGTCAACTGGGCCTGTGTCCTCCGTTTCCGGAGTTGCACCAGCCCCCTTTGGTAGCATCCAGCCAAATAATGATGATTGTCCAACATCTCTTGAAATCGGTGTACCATCTTCGCCTGCTCTCGCTCCTTCTGCTTGAGCCTCCAAGAAGAGTAACAAATCGCGTGCCCTTTCAACAACGTGAACCGGTAAACCTGCTAGAGCGGCTACTTGAACTCCATACGAGTCATCACATGGCCCATCTGCCACAGTGTACAAGAATTTCAGTTCATCTCCACTTTGGGCCACCTGCACATGGACATTCACCAAGCCTTCAATTTCAGCCTCCAATCCTACGAGTTGGTGGTAATGAGTTGCGAATAAGCATCTGCTTCCAACTCTACTAGCGACATCTTCTGTGACCGCCCAAGCAATTGCTAAGCCATCAAATGTTGAAGTCCCTCTGCCAATTTCATCAAGAAGAACAAGCGACCGCCCGGTCGCTCGCCTGAGAATATGTGCAACCTCAATCATTTCAACCATGAAAGTTGAGCGCCCTCTACGAATATCATCATGGGCTCCAACCCGTGTGAAAACTCTGTCAACTAGACCTATTCGCGCTCTTTCTGCTGGCACGAAAGAGCCAGCCTGCGCTAGTATTGAAATCAGTGCAGTCTGGCGAAGATAAGTCGACTTACCGCCCATATTGGGCCCAGTCAACAACAAAAATCGGCGCTTTTTGTCAAAAGTCAAATCATTAGGCACAAATGCTTCCATCACTTCTAACACCGGATGACGTCCTGCCTTAATGTCCAACTTGTCATCCTCACTCATCTCTGGCCTTGTCCAGCCAAACCGACGCGCGTGATGGGCTAATGAGCAAAGAACATCTGTTGTGGCAACTTTTCTAGCAATTTGTGAAAGTGCTTGGCAGTGTTCCTTAATTTGGTCCCTCAACTCCCTGAAAAGTGCATATTCTAAGTCGTTACCCCGACCTTTTGCATTGAGGATTAGTTCTTCTTTTTCCTTCAACTCCTCGGTGATGTATCGCTCTGCATTGACCAATGTCTGCCTTCTGGTGTACTCTTCAGGCACCTTGTCTAGATGTGCATTTGAGATTTCAATGAAGTAACCAAACTGACGATTATACTTCACTTTAAGGCGCGGTATTTCAAGGCGCTCTCGTTCTGCTACCTCCAAATTTTCTAACCACTCTTTGCCCTCTGCCACTGCTTTTCGATGGGTATCGAGTTTTTGTGACCACCCTGTCTTGAACAAGCCGCCTTCTCGGATTGTTACCGGTAATTCATCATTGAGTGCTTCTGAAATGAGAAGGCGGATTTCATCCAAATCAAGTAGATTTTCTGCACATTCCAACAAAAGTTCGTCACTACCTTCGGTAAGAATTGCATGCAGAGAAGGTAGTCTTGCAAGTGCATCCGAAATTGCAGCTAGATCTCTGCCATTGGCTCGCCCATATGCGAGCCGAGTTGAAAGTCGTTCCAAATCTCTACCACCCTTCAGTGATTCACGAAGATTTCGTAGTCGCCTATTTGCATTGACTAAACTGGTGACTGCGCCATGCCGCTTGGCTATTTCTTGGCGGTCAAGAAGCGGCATTAACAGCCACTGACGAAGCATTCTACGTCCCATCCAAGTTCGCGTTGCATCAATTGATGAAAGCAGACTTCCCTGCTTATCACCACCTAGAGTATGGGTGACTTCGAGATTTCTCAAAGTTGTCTCATCTAATACCATGTAACGCTGTTCTTCAGCGAACTCAATGTCTCTTAGTGGCACAGTTGCAGTCAGATGCAGTCGTGAAAGATAGGATGTTGCCATCCCGCAAGCCTCCATCGCCAAAGGTTTAGAATCAAGGTCAATATGACCCAAATCAGCAACTTCCAATACCGATTTCAAACTTGTAAGCCGGCCTTTGCGAGGCACTTCATGAGTTGACAAAGTCAAACCATCAACAGATGATAAAATTGATTTTACCATTTCAGCAGAAGCATCGTTGCGGCTCATCACCAACTCACGGGGCTGCCATCTTAGCAACTCATCGCGCAATCTTTCAAATCTGCCAGCACCAGAAAATTCACCAGCCCAAGCACGCCCAGTGCTCGGGTCAACTATCGACCAACCAAGAGAATCAGACTGCAAAATCACCGCTGACAGCAATGCTGAAGATTCTTCACCAATCAAACTCTCTTCGTAAAGTGAGCCAGGGGTGTAAACCCTAGTCACAACCCTCTGGAGTAGTTTTTCACCGGGACGAAGTTCCTCTTCTTGTTCGCAAAGTGTGACCTTGTGCCCTGCCTTGAGCATTTTTTGCAAATATCCCTCCACTGAGTGCCATGGTACTCCGGCCATTGGAACTGGATTGTCCGAATTCTTCTCCCGACTTGTCAGGGTGATTCCAAGCACATCACTTGCCAAAACCGCATCCTCATGAAACATCTCATAAAAATCCCCCATTCGGAAAAATAAGACAGTATCTGGGTGTTCAGCCTTGATGGCATGAAACTGTTCCATCATCGGTGTTGCCATACTTACCCCTACTTCCACTGCAACTCATTGAGCGCTCCCGCCCTACGGGCGGAGTTTCAGCGGGTGCGTGACGCTCCATAAGCATCGCGGGTAGGCTTCCATCGTGGCTCTGGATTGATGAAATTAATCCAAGCCAATTGCACCACAGATTTTCGTCCAAGAGGATGATTCAGCGAACAAAATCTAATTCTACTGTTCCCAATTTGGTGAAAGCATCAACCAGAATCATTTAGATTCAAGCACTTCGGTATCTGCAATCTTGCTGGAACATCAGGCAGGATTGCCTTCATTGGATGCCTGTTGCGAAAGTTTGACTCCAATCAAAATTAAAACAAATCCAATGACAAAAGACAACCCAATTGATTCATCTAGTAATAAAACTCCAGAAAGTATGCCAAAGAATGGCACCAAATAAACGTAAGTTGCTGACGCGGTTGCTCCAATTTTATCCACACCATCAGCAAACCATGCATATGCCAAAACCGTTGAAATTGCGGCTAGATAAAATATCCAAATCCAACCCACAGTATCTGGGATTGCTCCACTGCCAAAAGTGATTAAATCAAATGCTGCTAATGGTGTCAGAAGTAACCATCCAAAGAAAGATGACCACGCAACTATTGCTAGAGGAGATGGCTTATCTTCAATCTCGTCAGATTCTAAAATTTGCTTCATCAAATTGGTTGAAACTGCCCAACATGCAGCGGCACACATTATCAAGAAATCTCCGACCAATCTTTGGTTCATTGGGATATCAGTATTGGGACTCCAACCAGTAACAATTCCAACCCCTGCAAGACCAACTATTAATCCAAAAACTAGATTTCTACTTAACTTTCTATTAAGGAGAGGAATTGCGAGCAGTGCTGTGAATGCAGGATTGAAAGTAATCAGAATAGATGCATCTCCAGCAGCGGTTCTTGCCATCCCGTGCATGAATAATAATTGGTACAAAAAAGTTGAGAATAAGGAAACCCACGCTATTTTCCAAAAGATTTCTCCACGTGGAATATAAATTGCCGATTTAGCTGACCTAGAATTTCGTTCCTTGAAGTACAACCAAATGAAGAAAAGTGGAATCGTCATTGCATACCTGTACCAAGCAACTATTGCTTCTGGAAGCGCTAATGCTAACTCTCTTCCTGCTGCCCAAGCCAACCCCCAAGATGCTGCAACAATTAGCAACTTGGCGTGGATAATGAAGCCACCATCAAAGAAGCCGGAGGCAGGCTGTTCTCCCATCCTTTGAGGCTAAGTGGAACAAATAGATGAACCCATGCGTAGTTGCGATTGTACTTTTTTATTCGCTCTTACCAAGGTTTGAGATCATTCACATAGAACATATGCCCAATAATTGCCAGACAAGATATGACCATTATCACAAATATCAAATCGCCAAACAATGCCAAACTTTGGCTTACATCGTCACCTGCTGCAGGGCTAAAACTCAGGACTCCGACATAACCATTGACTCCTGTGCCATAGAATTGTACCTCACCATTTGCTGAGGTTCCAACTTTTGCATCAACAGCAACTGAATTTGATATTTTGTGGGTCTCAACTCCTGCCTCATCAGAAGAAATACTCAAAATTTCTAATGAATCACCTCTTGCTAACCAGAAAATTCCTTTTTCATCAATAGTTGCTGCTGTTGAACCACCTACACCTGGCAGGTCGATGATAGTAGAATCGGATAGCAATAACAAGGTGCTTGTCCCTCCGGCGATTACCATCTCCACATCATCTCCCCAATTTCCGTCCTCCACGAAGTAGGCCGAGTGGATTTGCCCACCTGCCCCATGGTGCAAGAGATACAGAGTTGGTGCTTGGCCAAGCACGGCATCTGCCCTGATAATAACCTCTCCAGCAGGACCAAAGGAGGGGTTTCCAAGGTCAGTGTCATATCCTATCACTACTGCTAGGTGACCTCTTTTTGAGAGGTGTACACTTGTCATTACCGTACTCTCAACAGGTGCGGGGGTTCCTTCCGAAACTTCACCATCAGCGAAAGTGTGTAATTGAGTTATTGAACCACGTTTTGTAATTATGAATCCTCTTTCACCGTCATTACTAGCTACTGAAATGATATCTGGGGCAACCTCATCATCCCAATTCAATAAAATTTCATTGAGTTCATTTCCGTTGAAACTTGCCAAATATCCTTCATCACCAGAAACTAACCAGCCTGAGTTACTTGTGGCGATATAACGGGGAACTGAATTTCCTGATTCCACCACGGACAAGCCGGTAGAGGTGGATAATCGCAAGGGTGAATTATCTGCCCTATCAACTAACATTAGCGCCTCTGTCCCCGCAGAGTTCCACTGAACTTGCTCAATTATCTCCCCTTCTTCTAAGAGTGGGCTTTCTTCAACCCCTGGCAGGGTCAAACTCGATTCTAACCAGAATGCACCAACTAGTAATGTCACGATAAAAACCGAAAACCAAAACCATTGCTTTTCGCTCTCTTCTTGTAGATACTCACCTACAGTTACAAGCCAAGAAGGTGCAAGTGGCTCCGCCATCAAGGATGCCAAGACTAAGGCAGGCTAAGTATTGACCGCCCGAATTGAATCAAATCTGATGTGAATGGCGTTAAATATGGGGGGGCGGTCGCCGGCCCTGCCTAAGGCAGGGGAATGGAACATGGCAAGAAAACCCGCAAAGATGTACCGCAGCGCGAGAGGTCAATCCTTCACACGCCGGGAATACACTGGTGGAATCCCAAACAGCCGAATCACACAGTTCCACATGGGTAACCGTGTGGCTGGTGAAAAGGGCGAATTTCCGGTAGAATTAACACTTCAGGTTGACAATGCTTGTCAAATCCGTCACACTGCTTTGGAAGCGGCTCGAATTATCGTGAACGCAACAATCCGTTCAGCAGCAGGACCACAGGGTTATTCTCTTCGTGTTCGAGTATACCCTCATCAAGTTCTCCGTGAGAACAAACAAGCAACTGGCGCAGGTGCTGACCGTGTGTCTCAAGGAATGCGCTGTGCATTCGGTAAAAATGTTGGAACCGCTGCTCGTGTGTCAAAAAATCAGAAGGTTATCACCATCCAAACAACTTCGGCTAACTTCGCCGCGGCAAAAGACGCTCTTCGCAAGGCTAACTGTAAGTTACCAACCACTTCATCAATTGTTGTTGACCGTGGCCACGAGCATCTCAAGGGACTCGTTTGAGGCTGGCGGATGTCATCTGTGCAACCCTCCGATGAGCGGGTAATTCGATTACGTGAAAGCGTGGTGAATTCGCCAACAATTTGGAAAGGAGATTATGCTTACTTCATTCACCCTCTTTCAGATGGGGTGCCTCGGCAATCTGGAGAAATGCTAGCAGAGGCACGTGACATTGTATTGGATATGGTCAACTGGGATGAAATTGATTTGATTCTAGGAATCGAAGCGATGGGAATTCCATTAGCATCCAGTATCTCTATCGCTACAGGCAAACCACACGTTATTGCCAGAAAAAGGCCATACGACCTGCCTGGAGAAGTGAAGGTTGACCAATCAACTGGCTATTCGAAAGGAACTATTTTCATCAATGATATCAACCCCGGAGAAAGAGTATTTGTGATTGATGATGTTATCAGCACTGGTGGCACTCTGAGAGCAGTTTTAGCGGCGATTGAGCGTTCAGATGCAATCGTCCAAGACGTTGTAGTCTTGTTTGAAAAGAACAGTATTGTAAGTGAATTAGTGGCAGAATCTGGCTGGCCAATACGTTCTCTAGTTAGAGTCAGAATGGATGGAGACCAAGTAATTCTACTTGACTGAGGTGAACATATGGATCTTAATCGCCATGATTTCGAACTCGACGAATTAGTTGAGAAAATACGTACTGGCGACCACCGCCTTGTTGCCTTGCAACTCCCAGAAGGCTTGAAAATCCAAGCATTAGAGATGATTGACGCACTGGAATCAGATACAGACGCACAAATCATTATCGCCGCAGACCCATGTTACGGGGCCTGTGATTTAGTACACCACAAGATGAAGATGATGGGAGTCGATTTGGTAGCACATATGGGACATAGCCAAATGAACATTGATTCAGGTATGGAAACCCAATTCATCGACGTAACATATGATGGAACCCCAGAGTTAGCACCGGTAATCCCATTCTTAACAAATCACAGAAAGATGGCCCAAGAGCGCTTGAGTGAGAGTAGTATTCGAGAGATTGGAGAAGCAGAAGCACAAGAGAGATTCCTCGATGCGGTTGGTAGAATAACCCCTCTTACCGATGTAAAATTGGGATTGGTTGGTTCAATTCAGCACCTTCATTTGCTTGAGGAATACAAAGTAATGTTAGAGAATTCAGGATTTGATGTCATAATTCCAACCGGAGGAGACAGACTCACTTTCCCCGGCCAAGTACTTGGCTGCAACTATTCGGGAGATGACCCTTCCATCGGACACTACCTATTCCTCGGTTCAGGTGACTTCCACCCAGTTGGGCTGGTTCTTCACACCGGAAAACCACTGTCAATTCTAGACCCTTACACTAGTGAGGCTAGGGAAATGTCGTTAGAACAGATTGAAAGGATATTGCGGCAAAGATTCGGCTTAATTATGGCCGCTGATAAGGCCAATTCATTCGGAATTTTAATTGGAGAAAAACCCGGCCAAATGCGCCGCAGTATGGCATTGAGGTTGAAGCGCCTTCTTGAAAAACATGGCAAAAAAGGATATTTGCTTGCTCTCGAGCATGTTGGCCCAGAACTGATTGATTTCTACCCTGTGGATGCGTTTGTGAATACTGCTTGTCCACGAATTGCAATAGATGATTCTGTGAAATATGCAAAACCTCTACTGACCCCATTTGAGTTAGAAGTAATTCTAGGCGAAAAGCAATGGGAAGAAGGCTATCAATTTGATGAAATCCCGTGATTTCAAAGCAAAAATGTTGAATCTCAACTCAAGATGTTGCTGCCCTAGTAAGTCTTCGAGTTACTTCATCTAAGCGTTGAAGGTCGTTTGTCAACTGATTCAATCTCGACTCTGCATCATCAATATATGGTTTAATCACAGTGAAAAGTTCTCCATTTAGGCTATATTTATGAGAAGGTCGGCCACGCCCACCAGCGCTCTGTACATCACATCTAACCATCTCTGAATTGAGTAGTTCTTTCATAGCCAAACTGATCTCTGGTTGGCGAAGACCACAAACCGATTGCAACTCCTTACTGCTTAATCCTCCCCCTTCATGTAATGATACCAATACGTATGCAACATTTGTTGAAACACCAATATTCTCTAACATTTCAACAACCAAATTTGCTGGCTCATTTGCGGCTGCCTCAGCGGCTAAGGATATTTGCGGCATGAATCCCAGCCAACTTGTCAAGAATATAATCTCTATGCCGGATAGAAGTCTTTTTTGTTTTCCAAAGCAGTTTTTTTGGGTGAGAAAAATATTGCCATCTCAACAATTTTAGAGAGACACAAGTCGTAGATTTTGCCCACTCATTACCTCGATGTATGAACAATTCATCTCAACTAGTCGTTGTTTCAACTTTCTATCAACTGTCAATACTGGCCAGTTTTGCTGTGAAGCAACGATGACTAACTGGTCATCAGGATGATTCGCCTCATCTGGGCCAGCAATGAGTTCCGACCTTGATTTCAAGAAATCAATTAGAAGAGGCGAGGTTGTCTTTTCCTGAATCATCTCCAATTCTTGCAGAACTCGCTTCAATAAAACCGGCTCAAAGGTGCCAATAACATCAGCCATTGCCAAATCAACATTCAAGCCACCTTCGATGATTGCAGTCCAGCCACAAGCATCAATCAGAACTTTACTCATTTAGTCATCTCCAGTCATTGATAGGCTGTAGCCGGGTAAAATCCCTGCCTTACAAACCCCTTCATCAACTGATTGTGGCATAGCCAATCAAGCGCCATCGGGCTCCAATCCTTCTTGAAAGGGTAATTCTTCCTCCCTTAGAAGCACATATTGGTAGCCGAAGTGAAAGTGTTGCTTTCTTTCCTTTTACAAAAGAAACTACACCAACAGAAGTTGCTGTTGATGCATTGACCATCAGCATTTCATTCGGTTGTAAAGGACGAACAGGGTCTGCTGACCCGCCCCCTCCAGTCACCATTTCTTTCAGCAATGTGAGTTCAAGGTCTACTTCATTCCAAATAGGGGGCAATTCACCTTCACGCGCCACAACTTGTCCTGAAAGTTCGTCGGCCTTTGTGATGCTCGGGTCGAGAGGTGTCGCCATTCCACAAAGCCCACCTGCGTGCATTGTTTCCAAATCGTTGCCACCACCCTTGAGACTAATGATTCTAGTTTGGATAGGTTCCCAAGTTACCTTCTTTCCTTGCATCACTTTGCGGCCAGGAGCAACTACTACTTTGTCACCAATATCGAATGTTCCACTCACGATACTTCCTCCAATGACTCCACCTTTGAGTTGGGGAGGTCTTGAGCCTGGTCTGTTGATATCAAAAGACCGTGCAACATGGAGTACACCATCCGCCTTTGGGTCTCTTTCAGGAGTTGGAATGAATTCCTCAATCGCTGAGATTAGAATGTCAAGATTAACATCATGATGGGCTGAAACAGGAATTATTGGGGCATTTTCAGCGATTGTTCCTTTCAAGAACTCTTTGATTTCATTATATGATTTGAGGGCTTGTTCGTGGGAAACAATGTCAATCTTGTTTTGCACAACTACGATATTTTTGATGCCGGCGATTTCCAG
>CAZXZO010000026.1:0-23745 GCA_964645485.1 uncultured Candidatus Poseidoniales archaeon | reverse complement strand
TTTGTTCTAATTCCAATGTGATGTTTGACCCGCCAGGAGCGACATCTAGGTCACTGCCTGTAGCACGAATAATCCAAAGTGGTTGCGAAATTACTTCAACATCAACAACAAAAGTTTGTAAAAGTAGACCGTCAGATGATAATTCTAATTCAACTGATGCAATAGTGCCATTCCATGATAGTTCTGGAATTGTTAGAGCCAACTCAATGGTATCACTTTGATTGACGTCTAAAGTGGCACTATTCCCATCACCAATCACCCAGTCAATATTGGTGTCATTGCCTGCCATTGTCAAGGTGAGGCTAGAAGAGATATCTAGGGAGTCGTCAAAGTTCCCGATATTCTCCACTAAAAGTGTAAGAGATGTTGAGGTACCCGGTGTTGAGAATACACTTCCACCAGATTCAACAGTTCTATCGTTGTCTAGAATGCTGACATTCCAGCGATGGTCTTGTCGTGCTTCAATCTCCATTAATGCGGTGTCAACAACTGAACTATCTCCCCGTGAGCGTAGCGAAAATTCGATCAACATTCCTTGACGTGCGGGAGTGTCATGTGGTAGTGTGATTTGGATTGGTACTTGACTCAAACCCGCAGCATTGATTGTAAATGTTGGATTAGGGATTGAGAATATTATGCCAGGGTCCTCGCTAAAGTTGTCGTTACTAAGCAACCTGCCAACCAAATCAAATGTGTCAGGTCCATTTCCTGGATTTTCTAATTTTAACACAATCCAAGTTGGTTCTGAGACATTCATTAACACCGGTTCACCTAATGGGCTGATAACGGTAATTTGGGACCGGAATACTTGTAATACTTGCATCGAGAAATCAAGATTGTAACCACTATGATTTGACTCATTCGTGCTGAATGGGTGGAATTGTGGTGGGGCATCAACGGGTTGGTCCAGCGTGAGTGAACCGCTGAAAGATGTCCCGGGGTTTCCGTGGCATGAAAGCAGAGTGCTAACTAATTGACAATCACCACTTGCCAGCCAATTCCAGCCGCTAATTAGCATGCCACTTGATTGCAAATCCCAAGATAGATTGTTAGCGCTTTGTGGAAGTAAACCATCAATATTCCAACTAATTCCGGTTGCTGGAACACTGCGGAAATTATCAGGGCTTACAGCCACCCCATTTGCAACGAATGTGATATCAATATCTCGACAAACTTCTTCTGTACCAGTTCCGATACAGATTGACAAGGTCGTCGTTACACTTTCCCCGAGAGTCGTTGAACCGGGCACGAGTAATTGTGCGTGAAGTTCGAGTTGTTGGCCTGGGGCTAGGGTGATCAGAGTGAGTTCTCCCGATTGGTCGTGTAGGGTGAGGTTACTTCCCCAAGAGGTCGGGTCCCACGTTCTACTACTCACAGTTTCCTCTGCATTGCCAAGATTCTCCACCAGTAGCCAAGCACTCCCTAGTGAGCCTGGCACCCCATAACCAGTGGTCTCAGCCGTGCCTGCTGGCCCACGTATTGATAGGCCACGGGTTCTATTTGCTTCAACAGGTAAGAGAGATGAAACAGTTACGTTGGTGTCATCATCTAATGTCATGGTGATTGTTAAAAATCCATTATCTGAGCCTAATGCTTCAGCCGGGGCAGATATTCTAACCGTAGCGGTCCACGGCTGTTCTGGCTCGATTTGAATCGAAGTAGAGCCGCCGTTAGAGATGTCCTGTGCAGTCCAATTGGTGGGTAAATTAGAGTCATCAATTGACATTGTCCAAACTCCTGCTAGGCGTCCGGTTGATGAAATCGGGATATCAATATCAATATTTGAACCGGGGTCAACTCTAGGTGGGTCAACAGGTAAGCCTATTGAAACATCATATGGTTCAACTATGGTTAGGTTAACTGTCTGTTCATCATTATCAAATCGTGATTGAGTGATATTCCCATATGGGTCTACAACTATTTTTGCGTTATGAGAACCAAGTACAGCGGTCAAATCAACAGAAAACGATGAGAAGGTTCCTTCTCCGGATGGGGCAACTGGTTCCATTTCTGAAAGCCGAACTGATTCTACGACTACACCATCGTAGTACAACACCGCGTCAACTGCTTCTCCGCTTGCTACAGTTCCAACATTTTCGATGTAGGCGGTCGCAGTGAAAGTTTCACCAGGGTCTGGTTGACTCGGTGTGAATTGCACCCCTCTACCATCAATAAATGGCCTAATATCGGGGGCTTCTCGTGAAATTAAAGTATCACCAATCAAAATGTCAAGTGCACCATCACCATCTAAATCGACCAGTGCTGGGGCGGCCCAAGCTCTGTGAGGTAAAGCAAGTTCATCGGCCCATCCTGAACCTATGCCTGCTTGAGTGCCACTATCTCCATCCCAGGCCCATATTGTGCGGCCAAAACTTACGACTGTTTCAGGTGCACCTTGTCCATCCAAATCAAGATGGAAAGGTGGCGAGACAGCAATTTCATCGTTGGGATTGCCTGAACTTCGGTCCATTAGATGTGAGAATTCAAGCGCCGGGCCAAGAGATGCAGTAACATCATGACATCCTGACACACCCTTGCGGTCGGTGTCAACACGATACCAGGTGACCCAACAAACTCGGTCATCAATTCCGTCTCCAGTTGTGTCAAATACATCAGGAGGTGCTTCACCAAATCCATTTGTTGCTCTGAATGACCATAATTCTGTGGCATCATTGACTTCCATTCCGATGTATTCAGCGCCATCCCCTGAACTTCCTCCATCAATATCAGTGGGGATGGTGACAACCATTTCGGCGCCTGGAGTTCCATCAAGTTCGGCTACTACTGGCCCGGGAAGTCGAATGTGTGGCGAATCTGTATTTCCATCAAGATTGTTGAGGGAAACACCACCCCAATTAGGTGCACCATTTCCTCCGTCTAGTCGCCACACCCAGATATTTCCATCATCTGGGTCAATTGTAGTCAACAATACTGCTGAATTCGTATCATCTATTTTCACCCACGCTGGGTCTGAAGGAATTTCTCCATAATCAAGACTGACTTGCCAAATTGGATTTGGCACGCCTCCAGCCATCAATGGTAACGCCAATACAACGACTTGGCTATCGCCTTCATCAACCAAGGAGTAGACTGCCTCAGCATCGCCATCCATATCTAAGTCGCCAAGAAGAATTTGAGTACCGACCTGATGATTTGCTAGGACATATGGGGATGGGACTGTAATACCAAGGTCGGGGTCTGTGTATGACCACAATAATTCTGAGGAGTGGCTTCCACCTGTATTCCATCCTGCTTCGCCACATTGCAGGACTGGTGACCACAATTCGGTGTTGAAAGTTCCTTGTGCATCGTAGGCAACAAGAATTTCGAGAGTTTCATCTCCGTCAACATCCAATAAAACTGGAGCAGCCTTTACTGAATCAGTGACTCCAAGGTCAACCTCCCAAGATTTCCTGCTAGTGTCTCCCGCAATAATACTCAAAAATGAGTGAGTAGAGCCCCCCGATTCTCGTTCAGAGATTAACACAGTGAAGAGATGTCCTTCTCCACAACGCTCTTTGGCGTCACCCGTGACAACGATGTTTGCTGCGAAATCCCCAACAACTGTGGCTAATCCTTGGGCGCCATAACTACCTGATGAAAAATGAGCCCAATTTACTACAGGGTCATCTATTGTTGCTAATTGTGAGACTGCTGATACAGGTCCATTCCCTGGGCCTCCACTTACACTGTGGATTGGTGCAGAGGCATTTCTAGAACCATATCTGCCAAGTTGAGGCCATGCTTCTCCCCCATCCGTCCATTCAGTTGTGCTCTTGCCAACTAATGGTTTCGGGGTTAGTTCATCTAAGGGTTGACTTTGGTGTGTTGGTGGTACTATTTGCAATAGCATTGAGAAAGTGATGAATAACGCGATGAAAGCAGTTTTTCCGCTCAAATCCCTCGCGGCAGGCCCAATCACATACTGCTTTGCCCTTTGGCCGCTACTTCAACCTTCACTAAATCCGCTGAGGCTAAAACGCGTTTGTGAAGGTACGTGACCCCTACGGGGGTCACGATAAAATCTCGCCTCAGTTTTTTAGATGGATGAATTTCAAGTGAGGCCAACTAGTTGTCTTGAGAGTAGATAGAGGCCTTCGGCGAGTTCGTTGTTATTCGCATCATCATTGGGTGAATTCATCGGCCAACCGCCATTACGGTGATCTTTGCCACCCCATCTCATTGACTGTGCAAAGTAAGAGCCGTTATTTTCCGGTACATCATCAGCCAGTGCCGCATACAATGTTGATTGTGCTCCTTTCCAAGAATTAATCTCACCGAGCATTGCGAACAAAGGCCGCATGAGAACTTTGGTGACAAAGCCTGGTGCAGTATGGCGCATCAGATTGGTGCTTACCCATCCGGGATGAATGCTGACAGCGGTTACGTTCGTTTCCTTGAGGTGAAGAGAGAGGCTTTTGGCATGCATTAGATTAGCCAATTTTGACTGTGCATAGGATGTCCAACCATGATATTTTCTTGTTTCAAAGTGCAGGTCATCCAAATCTATCCTGCCCTTCTTTCCCATCGCGACGTCATGGAAGGCACTTGAAAGGTTTAGTATTCTAGATTGAGGTGCGTTTTTGAGGTGTGGGAGCAACAAATCCGTGAGAAGAAAATGACCGAGATGATTGACACCAATCTGCATCTCAAAACCATCCTTGGTTTTACCTCTAGGGGTATTCATGACACCTGCATTATTGATTAAAATATTGAGTACGTTGTAATCTTCACTGAATGCTGACGCGAATTTCTTGACGGAGTCAAGGTCGGCAAGGTCAAGTTCCCTGACTTCCACCTCGGCATCTGCATCCTTCGCTCTGATTTGCTCTGCTGCCTTATTGCCTGAGTCGGCATTTCGGCAAGCCATAATTATCTTGGCACCTTGCTTTGCCAACTGCCGTGATGTCTGATATCCTATACCTGAGTTTGCACCTGTAATGACAACTAGAAAACCATTCAAGTTCTTATCAAAAAGGTCAGTTGGGCACATTTTTGTTCTCCCCATATTCCTCGATCAAGATAAATGAACATAAAAATATTCGGGTACGTAGATTCGGGTTAATGATTGGTAGCGGTTTCAAGCATAGATTTCAGTGCGATTAATTTTGATTTTAGGCTGGAATTAGTTATTATTAGAATTGCCAGTCAATTCACTGAAACCGGTTTGCTGATAAAGGGGGAGCAGGTCGGCGAGCCACTGGAAACCTCTCTTCTGGAGGCGTCGCCTGTGAGGGACGGGAGGGTTGTGAACCCTTCCGTTCCATGGCACACCTCTCGGCGAGCGGTGAATGGAGGGAAAAAAGATGTACACACTTGAAGTCAGAGAGGATACTATCAGAATCCCCGCGGAATACATCCGCGAGGGGCAATCATTGAGTCAACACGTTGACCGACTAGCGCATCAGGCGTTTGAAGGCAAGTTTGATGATGATGACAATTTTGTCATTGTTACTTATGATCACGAGATGATTGGTCGAGGAAGAATCATCCATGGAGATGGAGCGATTTACCAGAATGTCCGTTTCAAGGCTGTACTTTTCCGTCTTGACAGCAACGAGATAGTTGACGGTGCAGTTTCCGAGGTCCTTGAATTTGGAGCGTTCGTTCAGATTGGTCCACTTGAAGGCTTACTTCACAAGTCTCAGATTCTTGAAGAACCTGTCCAAATCAACCAAAATGAGGGCAAAATCATCGGTAGCCGTTCTGGCGCTCAACTCTCTATTGCAGACCCACTGCGCTCTAGGGTTGTCACACTTTCACTGAACACTCACGACCCACGCTCATCAAAGATTGGACTTACCTGTAAGCAACCTGGACTTGGTGCTCACGAATGGTTAGTAAATGGCGGTGAATAAGGTGTCAAAGAAGGTCGAACTTGCTTGTTCCGAGTGTCACAGAATTGTCGAAGTTGCCACTGGCAATCTTGGATGGTGCCTTAAGTCGGACAATGATGTATCGGCAAAAACCAAGAAGGCTTTAGTTCAATTAGTATACATTAACAAGAATGGTTTGCAACCTTCTGATGACCAACACAAGGCATTGGCTAAAGAATTGAAGGATGACATGGAGCGAGTTAAACCAACCAACCCGGAATGTCCGTTCTGCCCGGGTGCACATCTAAGTTCTGATTGGCAGGGGTACGTGGTAGTACTCAACCCAGAACGTTCAGAAATTTCATCAATTCTAAACATTGAGAGGGCAGGAAATTACGCACTAAAGGTTAATGTGCGCTGAAGGAGGAATTATTATGGAAATAGTAGACAGAAAAGAAAATTCATTATTGAGTCGTATCGAAATCAGATTTCAGTTGCGGCATGAACAATCAGCAACTCCAAGCCGGAGTAACTTGCGAAGCAAAGTTGCATCACTTGAACCGGGTTCATCAGCGTCAAATGTTGTCGTAAAAGATGTGAACACACGGTTCGGTCAACCTTTGACTACTGGACTGGCGTTCATTTATGATTCACCAGAAGCAATGCAAATTGAACCTCAATACATTCTTGATAGACATGGTGTTGTTGTTGTGGAAGAAGAGGCACCTGCTGAGGTGCCAGATGTTGCACCACCCGCAGAAATTGAAACTGAAGATGATGTTTCGGGAGGTGAAGAATAATGTCAAACCGTTCAAGCCTTTATTCTGTTGAAGATGGCAAATTAGTTCGTAAGAATGCGCATTGCAAGATCTGTGGTCCAGGCGTATTTTTGGCAAATCATTCCAACCGCTCAACCTGTGGTCGCTGTGGTTATGATGCTAGCCCATCTATTGAACCAGTAGCAACTGAATCTACAGAACAAGCACCAACAGAAGCCACCTCCGAAGAAGAGTGAGAATCAGCAAGAGTGGCTAAAAGCCACCCATTCACCTGAATTATTCAAGGCCAACAAGCCGAATTTTTCGTGGTTCAACAAACTGACACCCAAGTTCTTCCTTGGGGTTTTACTTACTTGGTTTCCATTCCAAGTTATGTTTTCACGCCAGCCGAGAATATCCCATACACCTTTTGAGAAAATCGCATCACAAAACGGCCCTCCTTCAATTTTTTCCTCGGAATTATTTTCGGGGTCCCATTTGATGATTTCACCACTCTCAAAGCCAATTAACCAACCACCTTGCTGGTCAGTTCTTACTTGGTCAAGAATTCCTTTATTCTCCAAAGTTCCTTGGGCAATGATTTCACCAGTATCCCATTCTAAAGCAACCCATCCTGAACCGTGCCCCCATAACCAGACACTTTGTTCATTTTTGTTAGAGGGATGTGGTCCTGTTGTTACTGCATGAATGACTGACGCATCTTCAATGTGTTTTTGGCTCAGCCATTTTATTTCTTTAATCCTCCAAATTTCTCTTGAATCAGAGTCTATACAATATACTCCTCGATTATAGTTTGCAAAACAAATTAACCCTTCATGGGAAGTAATTCCGAGTGGTTCAGCGTCTAATGAGTGGCTCCAATCTGCACCTGCTACAGGGACATCTTGTCCTCTTCTATTCTGCTTAACTCGTAACAAACTCTTGTCAATTCCGTTAGTGAATTCTTTATTCAAAGGTAATGCAGCCATCCGGGCTAATGATAATTCAGGCAGGACCCAAGTTGCAATCAGCTTGTTCTCAACAATGGTGGCGTCTTCTATTGGACTAGGAAAAGGCTGCACTACGCCACCTTTTTGTTCTAAACTTTCACAATCAATTGTTGCTAATTGGCCATCGACTCCAATAACAATGAGTGAATCCTCGTATGGTAATATTTTTCTTGGGGGGAATGGGGTTGATGAGTACGTAGTCATATCACATATCTCCAACAAATGGTTATTGGTTACTCACTGTAGTCCGAGCAATTGTTTTGCCGCATCAAGAGCATCACCTAAACCGTCTGGATTTGAACCTCCACCTTGAGCAAATGTCGGCTTACCTCCCCCCCCTCCTGAGATGTGAGACGATATAGAATTGAGAATTTGTACGGCATCATGTTTTTCAGAAGCAATCGAAGATTCAGTAATAGCAACTAGGAGTTTCCCTCCACCATCTCTTGTCCCTAGGATTGCGACAGTTGGATTTTCTTGGTCACGAGTCAATTCGCCAACCATTCCTACAAGTTGTCTCATGTCACCAGTCCCTTCCATTATGACGTAACGGACCCCGTCTTTTTCGAAACTTTCATTTCCGCCGCCACTGGTCCTCAGTCTAACGATTTCTGCCTCGAGGTTTTCAATAGTTTTCTGTTGTGATTTCCACTCGTCAAAGAACCGTTGAACAGCAGTTGGTAATTCCTCTGCATTGACTCCTAGAACATCAGACGCTTCGGCTAAAATCGCCTCTTGTTTGCGGGCGTGCTCCCGTCCGGTCTCTCCTGCCACAATTTGCAGACGCTCCACCCCGTCTTGAACCGCACTGCTTCGAATTATCCTGATATCACCAATTTGGCCTACTTTATCGTGATGCGTACCCCCGCAAGCCTGAACATCGTGGTCGCCTATTTTGATGACACGAATTTGCTTATGTTTTGGAGGTCCACCTTGATACAACTCAAATCCGAATTGAGAATCTGCATCCGCTCTGTCTAAAACTAATTTTTCTACCGGTAAATCCTGGGTGATAATCTCGTTAGCATGGTCTTCAATTTCATCTAGTTGTGAGCGGGTGAGCCGCTGATAATGAGTTACATCAAGGCGCGCATATCGTTCCCCTTTGTTACTACCTGCTTGCCAAATATGTGGCCCGAGTATTGCTCTAGCAGATCCTCCTACAATGTGGACTGATGTATGATGGTCCATCAATTGTAGTCGCCTTTCAACGTTGATTTTCCCATCTACTTTACCTTCTAGAGGGCCATCACAAAGGTGGAAGACTACTCCTTCATTGATTCGAGAGTCTAAAACTTCCACGGTTTTTCCGTTGGTTAGTGTGCCAGAATCTCCTAACTGCCCACCTCCTTCTGGATAGAACAAAGTTCTGTCTAAGACGATTCCATGAGTTGGTACCCCGTTAACTTCTGTGGAGAGATTTAATTTTGCAATTTCATCTGTTGATAATTCTTGACAGTGTAACACTTCTGCATTGAATTCTGATTGTGATGTGTCCTGATAAAAATCTAACGAAGTCGCAGGTAAATTGCTTCCTTCCTCGAACAATCCACTTGTCTTTTTGCCAAGCGCAGTCTCTTTTGTTTGCAAAGCATGGCGCGCCGCCATATCTGCTGCCAATCCAAGTCTAACTGTCAGATTAGGCCAACCTGCTGATTTTGCGATTTCAACAACCATGTCTGGTTGCAATCCTCTGCTTTGCGCAAGGTTGAACAAGATTTCATCGTCAATTTCTTCCGCATCTGTGTCTACATCTTTGAGTGCGGTTCTGACAGCAGCAACACCGGCCTTCAACATCTGTGCGTAACGATTCTCCTCCAATTCGAGAATAGTTAGGATTCCATCCCTTGTTTGAGTGAATTCTCGACCAACTAGATTGACATCTAAGTGGTGCTCGCCCAATTCCCTCAATGAAACATCAATTCCAATTTGGTCCCGCATTTTCAAAGTCCTTCGGGCCAACATGCGGGCAAGATATCCCGCTTTCACATTTGATGGCACCAAGCCATCTCCAAGCATATTGCAAAGAGCGTGTAAGTGGTCTGGGATCGCATAGATTGCTGAGAGTGGTTCGGTAATGGATTTCAAGTCATCTAGACTAATATCTACACCACGACTTGCCAGTCTTTCTACCAATTTTTCGTAAAGCGATGAAACATCGGTGCCGACGTCAATGTTGAGGATACCTGCTAGCATTGATAATTCGGACAATAGAAGGTCAGAATCAATACCTTCCATCATATCTAATTTTGAGTCAAATCCTGATAATTCCCTGAGCCAACCAACTGTTTCTGGGTAAATTGCTTCGTAGATTGTAGGCGTTCCTGCAGCCGCCCAACAGAATCTTTCCAAACCATATCCCGTGTCAATAATTTGTAATTCCATTTCGGAGTAGCACTCTCCCTTGATTTCAATATCACCCTCCGGGTCCTCTTCTAGGTTCATGAAAACAAGAGTTGCCAATTCTAAACCACCGACAATTACCTCTACTGCTGGGCCAGCATTCCCGCCACCCGACCAGGGATTTTCTACGTAAGTTATTGAGTCAGGGTCAATTCCTAATCTTGTCACAAATAAATCATCACAGAGCCGTACACATTCGTCAATCCAGTAAACAACATCACCATCTTTGGGGCGATTAAAACAATGATGAGCCATCATCTCAAAAGTTGTCAAATGTCGACCTGAGCGGCCAACTGCGGCCACATCGGTCAATCTAATACACGGCTGCGAAATAGTTAGCGGATTTGCTGGCGGAGGAATAATGCCGCCAGTTACATCGGGTTGGAAATCAGCAATTGATGCTATAGTAAGGTGAATGTCATCTCGCCAGCGCGCAATTACCGGGTAAGGTTCAATTCTAGTGTGGCCTTGTTCTTCAAAAAAAGTGAGGAATGTTTCTCTCATTTTAGTTAACAGTGCATTTCCACGCTCGGGAAACCCAGCAATCAACGGCTTGCCAATGAAAGTGTATTCATCTTCTATTGTGTCACCGCAAGTCTCTCTGGTTTTATCTCGTGTCCAGAACCATAAGTCCGAAACGCGACACTTCTTCCGCACGAATCCAGCATCATTGAAAAATGGGATATCAATGTCACCAAATGTCATGCTAACCCCTCTTCTATTGCCGCGAAAACGAGACAACTCTTGAAGTCAACTAACAGTCTTGGGCGAAAAACGCTTGAAGAGGGGGCTTGTGGCAGACCCAAGATAAGAGGTTGATGTCGTGGCTGTTGAATGGGCGGAACATATTGAGAAAGTGGACGAAGCGTTGTTCCGCATCAATAAATATGGCTCAATGAGGACTGACGCGATGTTGGTTGCTGACGAAGCACATCTAGCCGTCAGTGGTGATGACCGGTCCCCGGGCCAACTAGTCAACACGGCAACTTTGCCAGGTATTGTAGGCGATGCATGGGCAATGGCAGATTGGCATTTCGGCTACGGTTTTCCAATCGGAGGAGTGGTGGCAACTGACTTGAATTGGGGTGAGCAAGGTGGGGTGATTTCCCCCGGTGGAGTCGGATTTGACATCAATTGTGGCGTCCGTTTGTGCTCTACCGACCTTGATATTAGCCAATTGCCAGACCTCCCTGAGCTAGCAAAACATCTAGCGAACAGAATCCCAGCAGGTGCATCTGGAAAAGGTGGTGCTCTATTGGATAATCAAGAATTACAAGGAATCCTTGAGGGTGGTGCTGAAGCATCAGCAGACCTTGGGTGGGGATTGCATGAAGATTTGAGCAATATAGAATCAAATGGGATTCTAGAATCAGACGTACACAGTCTTTCACAAAGAGCAATGAAACGTGGCTCAAAGTCTCTTGGAACTCTTGGTTCGGGTAACCATTTCTTAGAATTACAAGTTGTAGATAGAGTAGAAGATGAAGAAACCGCCAAAGCATTCGGACTTAGACTAGGTCAAATATGTGCCATGATTCACACTGGTTCACGGGGATTAGGGCATCAAGTCTGTAGCGAACATGTGACTGCGTTAGAATCAAAATATCATCAAACAGGAAATGATTGGTATAGCGAACATTGGGATATCAGCCTGCCTGACCGTCAATTAGCTGCCGCACCATTCCATTCCAAAGAAGGTCAGGATTATTTTGCCGCAATGCAGGCTGCTGGAAATTTCGCCTTCGCTAATCGCAGTGCGTTAACGACAAGATTGCGAGATAATCTTGCCCATCATCTTGGTAATGATGATGCAAATGTGCAAGTTGTGTACGATGTATGCCACAATATTGCAAAAGTGGAAGAGCATGTGGTTCACGGTTCTTCTTGCTCTTGCTGTGTACACCGAAAAGGCGCGACACGGGCTCTTGGGGGAGACCACTCTGAATTAGCAACACGGTTCTCAGGTGTTGGTCAACCGGTCTTAATCCCCGGAGACATGGGTACAGCCTCTTGGGTTCTTGCAGGTCCAAAGGCAGGTTCAAACGATGCTTTTGCATCTTCTTGTCATGGTGCAGGGCGTCAACTTTCTAGGGCGGCAGCGAGAAAAAGTGTTGACAGTGAGGAATTATTGGAATCACTAAAGGCTAAGGGAATTCATGTTCATACACGAACTCCTAACATTTTAGCCGAAGAAGCACCTCAAGCATACAAGAATGTTGATGATGTAATTCGATTAACTGCTCAAGCAGGCCTCGCTAGGCCTGTTGTCAGATTACGTCCTCTAGCAGTTATCAAAGGGTAACTAAAATCCTGTGAGTTGTTCACATACAATAGCCGCGCTTAGGTTGATTTGGAATTGTTGGGGCGGCTCCAGATTGTACTCCATCAGATTCCTCCATGATGATTGTAAGTAGTGTTGCTACCAGTTTTCGATGCTCTTCAAGGTCTGCCCGTAATTTATCGACGTGCTCCTGGAGTTGTACCATTTCGCCCGTTATTTCTGTGCGCCGCTGAGTCAAGCTCGTCCGTGTCATGTGCATCCCTAAGGAATTTCTTCCTCAGCGGCCATCCAATCGCGCAGGCATATAATGTTTGATGTTTTTGAATCGCGGCCGCGCGTGTTTCTCAATAAATCCAAATCCGCGATATCAAAAAACGTTGTCGCGCGGCCCTACTTCTCAAATTTAGAATATTTTTGGGTCCACATTTTCTCTCAACCAACAATAATCTGCAGAATTTTTCATTCCCGCGCGATTTATCAGGAATCACTTGCTTTGAGAAGTGTTTTTTTTCAGACTGGTATTCGAATTATTGGTTGTTCTCTTTCCATTCAACGAGTTGTTCCACACTCCAACCATTCTCTCTGTAGACTAAAAGAGCATCATCGGGCCAGTCTGGTAACTCCTGTTTTGCGGCAGTTAACCATTCCTCATCAGTCAAGCCGGGTGGTGGGGCTTGCTCAGGTAGTGGAGCATCTTCTGGTACGATAGTGGGTTGTGTAGAACTATCACCAACCTCTTCTTTGCCAAGCATCTTCTCAGCATACTCCTCTGCATTCTCCCATTCTTCCTCATCTTCCCATTCATCTCGGTTGCGCATCATCAAGGCCAAAACTGCAACCACGCCACCTGTAACAAGGATGGCTAGTAACCCAAGGATCATTCCTATGTTGCTGCCTGCGCCGAAGAGTCCTCCTTCTTCGTCTTCTCTTTGAACATCAATTTGGGGTTGGAGTAAAGTCAGGTCAGACTCATCACCGTTCCACATGATGTAGAGGTCAGGCATACCACTATCCCATGCTTCCCAAGAGAATGCGACCACTTGCTTTTGTTGTGGGGCTAGGCCTGTGATGTTGTGTGATTCGTAGTACTGGAATGACCCATCATCTAATTCTTCAATTAGTGTGACATTTGTATCTCCCATCGTTGTTCCATCGTTTCTAATTGTTGTTTGAATGAACACATTTTTGCCCATTGGAGGGTTTAAATCATCGATTTCGACCTTGGATACGACAGGCTCAAAAATTCTGATAATTAATTGTGGGGCACGAGGTGAATCTGCTGTTCCTTCACCAAATAAATCATTTCCAGCACGGTCAGAACCTACTAACCACACCACCAATTGGTCTCCCTCTTGTAGTTCAATATGGGCGGGGGGGGTCATATCAATTAATGAGGAATAAGACCAGATATCTCCAATCACAGTGTCTTTTTCCATTATTGTTGAATCGCTACTCCCCGGGAGATTGAGGCCGCCTCGACGATACACCCAATGAATTTCAACACCGTCATCAGACATACCGCCTGACTCTACAACATTAATCCGAACATCAACAGTTGTAAGGCGGTCTGTTTCGACGCTTGCAAGGATGCCAGGGAGGAATTCTGCAACAGGTGGTGTACTGTCTATTGTAAGAGAAATGTCTGTGTAAGGTATTGAACCGCCCTCCCCGGGGACGTTTAGAATTTCTAAGGTGACAGGTAAATCATTGGTTGATGGGAATCCGACTGGAACCTCTAAAGTCGTATTGAAGTAAGATTCTGTCAAATCAATTGTTGCCTCTGATGTAACACCATTCGCAACCATTACTGTCCATAATTGTAAATTCTCTGGAATTTCAACAATAGGTGCTCCTGAACCAGCATAAATCACCTCACCTGTGAGGGCAAAAATATCACCTTTACCAAGGAAAAGTTTTGAATCATTCGACTCAGAAATAGGGTCTGATAAGTCATGTAACATGTCAATATCTACGGTTAATTGGTTGTCCAATTTCCACCTCAAATCTCCAATATTATTGATATTGGCAACGGTTTGAGTATCATCAATAACGTGAACCCCAGGGTTCATCCAGTTACCTGCAAATGTTGATGGGAATTGCCAATCCAAGGCGAAGTTAAGGGTGACTCTGCTGGATGATTCATCCAACTCTTCAATGCTTACATCGCCTATGTTGATGGAACTACCAAAGGGTGATGAGGCAGTAGACTCTCTTGGGTCAATGTGGATTTCGCCTGCTGGGGCTGATGATTGTCCGGTCAGATAAATGATAATTTCATCGATGGTATGGATACCGTTTCCATCTTCTATCACCATTGAAATTTGGTGGTTTTGGCCGACTAAAAGATGGTCATTAATGGTATTCAAGGTGAATGAGTTTTCCAATAAAACAGTATCAGATTCTATGCCAATTACCATTGTGGCTTTGTCATTATCTAAGCCCGGCATACCGGAACTTTCTATTGGAAGTCCAGCCCAATCAGTTCCTGAAATGTAAAGGCTAAGCATACTATTATCGGCCATTGAAGATAAGTCAAAGCCAGTGAATTGCATCTGCTGTTCATTTGAATTGCCCGGCATTGAGATTGGCCGAGTCATTGTTTGGTACTCATTCTCATCAGCAATTCCGTCTCCATTGCTGTCATCACTAGTACCTTCTCTCCAGTAGTGAAGGGTGATGTCATCTCCAAGTGCTTGTACATCACTGACTGTTAAATGAAGTGTCAATGAATCATATGGGTCCCAAACATGGCCGTTAGCGTCAAGAAGCCCGTTAGTTGTCAATACTTGGAATAATTCACTTGTTGGATTTTCAACATCTGTGATTATTTCAACTGTCCCCATTGGGTTAGATTTATCCTCGCCACCAAATGCTCCACTCGCCGGTCCCACGCGCACAATTCTTGAGGTTAAAGTGTTGAACGACCCGTTGTTTGGTAGGGTTAGAGTTAGGCTGAATGAACCGTTGTCATGGCTATTTGCAGGGTATTCCGTGCCAGAGAGATTAATGGCTACTGAATATGCATCGTTTAGCGGACGCAAGTTTGCATTGTCCTGGAATCGAACTGAACCGGAAACAAAAATGTCTGACCCACCTGCTGCGTAGAAATCTTCATTCCAATTGATTGCGATTATTCTATCAAATTGGTCTCGGACTTCAAGTTGGTCGATTTGCAAGTCGTTTTCAATTGCATTTTTGCCAGGTCCCCCTGACATTGCGAAGGCTGGTGCCAATCCATCTCCAGTAAGGTTGAGCGCCTTTGTCATCCAATCAATTTGGTCAACATCATCCCAGAACCAAGTGATTTCAAATCTCCATGTTACTACCCACTCGCCACCGACCAGTGCCACTGTTGATGAGGGGAGAAGAGTTGCCATTGTGCTACCATTGCTAACGAAATTTCCACCATTAGAAAGGTCATCTACGTGCCATGTTAGCAGTTCACCATCAGATGCTGTACCAATCAACATCACTTCACCAATTTGGTTATTGTCTGTAAGATGGCGATGCCTAGTTGTAATTTCGTAAACTTGGCCATCAGGATACATTGTGTCAGGTGCCGTAAACGGCAGATTAGTAATCATCAATTCATGAATAATTCCACCATCTAGGCCAACTGCTCCAGCATCTGATACAAATGACAGTGGTATGTCAACAGTTGCTGGGATACTTCCAGCAAGTTGAGCAGCATGGTAGTCAAACATCTGCTGACCTAGACCTGTGACATTTTCAGTCAAATCATAGCCAATTGATACGCTCAATACATCAATAGATTGAGAGAGGCTCGATGTGAAATCAATTTCTACAACTTTCCAATCCCGACCTGTTCCAGGGTCTGTATATGTGGTTGCAAGACTATTGATTGCTGAAATCATCGACGAATCTAAAGAGGCGAAGGTAATTTCTGACAGCCCGCTGTTGTATGGAACAGATTGTATTCCTGCAACACTCAATATCATACTACTGGTTGTGCTTGCATCAGGAGCGAAAGTAATCGCACCTGCGTTGACAACAGCATCTTCTGGAATTAAGACTTCAATTCCACTTCCAGTGGCTGTAGATGTGACGCTAGAACTGGTTGTTCCTGAAACGGTTTGTCCTGCTGCATCAGATGAATAAATGTATGACTGCCAGCCGTAATGTCCGAAGTTTGGTGATGTCGGGAAGGTCCAATCAATTGTTCCATCTTCCGTGACATCAATTTCTGGATTCAAGGTAGGTTGTCCAAATGCTCCCTCCCCAATCGCCCGAGTTAACGAACCCGAAGAAGCAATGCTGAATTGAAGGCCGTATCCAGGTTCAGGTGTTGTGAATGAGATTAAGTTGTTGAGAGCGGAATTACCAATGATTGTGCCCATACTATCAATGAGTTGAACCGTTACACCGGTCCCAACACCTGAGATGTTTACATTTTTAATTGGCGAAGTCGAGGTTACAAAATCGCCTCTTATTGTTAGAGGACTTGCAGTTGGGTTTGTCCAGTTACCGTTGGCAAGCACAAGTCCGTTGTCAATATCCCACCCATTCTGTGCATCAAGCCCGGCAAAGTATCGTACTGCGCCGAAGTGTACATCGGTCACTAGTGGTGAGATAAACGGGTCGTTTGTTCCCATGTTCAATTGTACTTTGGCAGTCGGGTAAATATCTCGGTCAATGCCAGCAAGTGAAATCGGGAATGTAAGGTTGTCATATCCATCAAATGCATTTCCTGCAGAATCAGTGATTGTTCCCGTCACATAAGTTCCATTTGGTGTTAATGCTGAAACATCAACAAATCCATTTCCTAGTTCATCTAGAGTTATTGTTGGACTCAACCAAGTACCACTATTCTCGAAGAAATCAACTTCGACTCCAATATTATCAAGATACCATCCCGCCTCATTGATGATTGAGTCAGAGGCAAATGTGAATCTGAATTCGACGTGAGACCCACTGTAGTTTGAGAGGTCTGCGGTGGTTGTTTCCCATGGGACTGTTCCGGGGAATTGCCTACCATCAAAGACATCTAAGTTGGCAAGTAAATGTCCTCCAAATCCATTTTGGGCACCATCATACCACGAACTTCCATTAGGCATCACAGGGTCAAAATATTGCCAAGAACCATTGTTCACACTGATGAATACCGCTCCCCCATCATAACCCGATTCTGCTATGCGCCATTGGTCAAAACTCAAACGAGCACTTGCTCCTAACGGAATCATGTATCCGGGGGAAAACAGATGTGTTATTGTGCTGCCATCATAATCGCTATCTAAGTCAGTGGCAAAACCATAATTTCCAGTTGACCAAGATGTCGGGCCAACAAAACCTCCTGTTGGCAATTGTCCATACTCCCAAACGTCACCTGAACCAATATCCACAACATTCCATCCTCCCGGCGGCATTGTGGGTGAATCCTCAAATCCGTAACTCATATGTAATCCACCTGCTCCAATTATGACGTATCCCCAATCATCAACTGTGGTACCAATCCCGTAATGGAACATCGTACCAGAATTGGTCAGATGGTCATCAAAATGGATTGTAGAATTGTTAGCACTACTAGACCGAACTTGTATGCGGTCAAGGGTTAACCCCTCTTGGCCATCTAAGATTCCACCATTTGTTACCGAACCGTCAGTGTCAACACGATATCGAAGGTAAACATTTGATTGGTTGTGGAAGGCAGCAGGGATTGCTAAATCAAGGTCAATCAAAGCATTTGTTTCATCACCATATGTGGTTGTGCCAATTGTATAACCATTACCTGGTATCGCACCGGCTCTACTGCGGCAAGCAGTGGTAGTGGCGTTTGATGTGCTTGAAATATCCACCCATGTATTGTTGTTTAAGGAAAGTTCAACACAGAAATTATCCCAACCTGAGCCCTCCAAATCCCATTCTAAGTGTGACCTGAGAATTGGGTTTCCCGTTACCCCGGAGAGATTCATTGGTTGATTTAGTTGAAGAGCCGCAACCGCATTGTTTGAGTAGCCACAAGTCCCAGTTGAAACATAACAACCATGGTGCCAGAATCCCATGCCAGAACCGATGTTTTGGGTTGTGATGTTATCAATATACCAGCCAGGTCTAACAGTGCTGTTGGTGTCGGTCCAGATGCGGAAGCGGAATTCAATCTGCGTTGCATTGTTGATTCCAGTCAAGTTATCTAATTCAAAAACAGAGTGCTCCCATCCACTGTAAGCGGTTTTTGCCCAAACAGGGAATCCATTTGTTCCATTTGCAGTCGTGCCTGATGGAACTGATGCATTTGGTGAAATCGTATTGTTGTAACCAGATACCGGTTCCATCCAAGTCCAATTTCCGGAATCTAAACGATATTCCACCCAAACGCCATCCATATTTCCATTGATGTTTGACGGAGTGTGAATGTGATACCAGTGGTCAAACTCAAAAGTGAAATTTGCAATTGGTGAGGGTAAGGTGATTGGATCGCCTGAAATCCATGAATTACTGCCGGCTGGAACACCGCCATTCGGATTAGTTCCAACAACTAAATTTCCTTCGGTTGCAGTTGCAGGGATTGTTCCGTTGGTTACTGTATTTCCGCCGCCAGTTGCTGGCATCCCCGAATAATTCAGGTCTGTGGGCAACCATGTTACTCCAGTGCCACCGGTATAAATTCCGGATGCCAAACTTAGGAGTGGTGGGCTGTTAAATTCGTCAATATTTCCGTACGAGCCATTCGTACTGAGAGAGAGTAATTCGTCAAAGTGGGTTGAAGTGGTGTCAAGGTAGGTGCCCAAGGAGAAGTTAGCGTTGGCTGTTCCCCCATCCCAACCGCTTCCATTCCCCAAACTAGGGAAATTTCCTGATTCAACATTTAGCCAGCCATCAAGAATTGTCGAGTTACCCGGTACTGACCAACCATCAACAGTCCTTGTATTTCCTGAGGAAGCAACTACATTTGGCCCTGAATATTGGCTCAAATCTGCTGCACTAAGTGGGGTTAAAATCATCAGACCAAGGATTAGTATTACCTTAAATCGGGTTGTTCGCTGGGTTGACATGGGCTCCTCTCCACATGCATTGCGGTTTGTTAAAGTCCTTCAATCCTCCCTTCTCAATTCTATCACGCCCCTAAGGGGCGTAAGTTGGGATTCCATCGTTTTTTGGTGTGATATTATCGAGTTTATCCTTAATTCTACCTTTTTGATTTGAAACACGAGTTCAAATTACATCGGCAGTGTTTTCTTTGCGTTCTAGGGCCTCTAGTCCCGTTTCCCATTTTCATTCCGTATGGAAAGGATGACGCGGAGAGAGATTTCTTTCTGTTCTAGAAATTCCCTCGGAACTACGTTCCTCAGTCAATTTCCAAACCTCCGCGAGATTTCAATTGAGTCAATAAAATCGGAAATCTCGCTTGGTTCAAATCTTCTCTCGGCTTAGATTCAATCTGCTATTAAGCGCCGAGAGACATTCCTTTCTGTTCTAGAAATTCCCTCGGAACTACGTTCCTCAGTCCATTTCTAAACCGTCGCGAGATTTCAATTGAGTCAATAAAATCTGAAATCTCGCTAGGTTCAAATCTTCTCTCGGCTTGGATTCAATCTGCTATTAAGCGCCGAGAGAGAGATTTGAACTCTCGCGGGACGAACCCACGTGATTTCCAGTCACGCGCGATACCAGGCTATGCGATCTCGGCTGCGAAGCGGCCGAGTGATGTCCTGCCTTTCATGGTGACGATTGAAGAGTACGTGATTGATTTGAGATCAAGCCACATGGACATCGTTAAATCAGCCCCTCCGGTCGCCGCATTACTGCCACTGTGGCTTAGCGGTATAGCACCTCATTGGTAATGAGGAGGTCGCGTGTTCAATTCACGCCAGTGGCTCCTTTTTTCAGGATAATCCGGTTCAATTAATTTTGTTGAAAACACTGAATCTCAATTCAAATTAGGGTGCCCTCTTAATGGCTGATTAATCCTCGGGCAACACATGGAGGAAGAGGAGCCTGAGTCTGAGCAGGCTACAGGTGAGCAGATGCATACTGGTATGCGGCTCTCTAACATGCGACTCGACCAACATCTTTCAGTCAGCCAACCTTGGTTAGTCCCACTCCACGACCTGAAAGTAGAACTATCATTTCATTACAAAAAGGCAAGAGAAACCTGGAGCCGTAAATCATTCATAACGCTGGTAATCGGCTCTTTGGCTTTCTTTACTGGTTCTTCAGACCTCTCAAGCGGTGAATTATCAGGTGGAGGCAATATATGGGCTGTCGGAGTTGATGGCATTGCAGATATTGAGTGGCAAGCTTTTGCGATGATGATTACAAGTTTCTCTTTATGGGCTCTTTTCATCATGAGAATCCTCTCTGAATACCCATTAATGCGGGAAAAAACCATCTATCTTTTTGTGGGATGGGTTTCGGTTCAGGCTGGATTAGTGGTTTCAATTGCAGGTGCTCCAAATTTCCCATTTGGTGCCACCATTTTCAATTTCATGGGTTTGATTCTTGGGGTAGCCGTCCTTGGATTTTTGAGTTTTAATACCTGGCAAGCCGTTGTGCAAACTCGTGACCTGCATGTAGTAACTCAACATAGTCACCCAGACCCAAGGAAAATGCAAGATGCAATCCGAGACCACAGCCTGCAAGCATGGGTGTTAATTCTAGTGGTATGGGGCTTGTTAGTTGTCATTAATGGATGGTTTGGCGCTCATTCTGTGGCATTTCGTGATTCATCAGGGATGGCAATTTATCGTTTCTTATACTTCTTTTCTGGAACTTTGTGTGTATGGGCTTTGATACATCTTCTTTGGTATCCCCAAATGATGCTTGGCGCAACAGGTCAAGAGATTGAGAGTGACCGCGCCCGTGAAGTGAGCCGTAAATTACGAGGCGAAGGGGAAACTCTTGAGGGTCAACACGGGGAATGCCCGTCTTGTGGTGATGCCACGCCAGTCACTCGTCTTCCCACGGGTGTTTTAGAGGTGGCTTGTGAGACAGATGAATGCCAAGGAATAGGCGGTCCAGGAGAGAGATGCACAGATTGTTCCTCAGTATTCCCAAATCGATTAACTTGTACCGGTTGTGGAAGTAGTGCTCCAATAAGCAACCACTTACCTGACCAAGAAGCATGGTGAAAATATGCCACCAAATAGATTTAGAGAAGATTTTTCACCGTTGAGGAAAGAAAATCCTGTTTGTTATCTTGACAACGCTTGCACTACGTTGAGGCCTGATTCTGTAGTCGATGCAGTTACATCGTACTACACAGAGACTCCTGGTTGTGGTGGGCGTAGCCCACATCGTTGGGGCTCGGCCGTGACCTTGATGACTACTCAGGCGCGCAGGGCCGTAGCAGATTTCATTTCAGCACCACCTAGGGAGGTTGTTTTTACTCTCAATTCCACAGCAGCAATCAATCAAGTTGCTCACGGGATTAAGTGGAAGCCGGGAGATGTAGTTATCACTAGTGATAAAGAGCATAATAGCAACCTTGTACCTTGGTTGCAATTAGAAAAAGAAGGTGTCATTGACCTACAACAAGTTCCTTCAAATGAAGATAACACCTTTGATTTACAGGCTTTTGAAGAAACATGCGCCAATGCCGGAGAAAATTTGCGGTTAGTTTCGATTCCTTTCACTAGTAACCTCGATGGGGTTACAAATCCGGTATCTGAAATCACCAAAATCACTCATGATTTTGGGGCAGAAATATTGCTTGATTCAGCCCAAGCAATCCCACACAATAAGGTCAATGTGAATGATTTAGATTGTGATTACCTCGCTTTCAGTCTGCACAAAATGCTTGGCCCGAGTGGAGTTGGCGCACTTTTCGCCAAAGAGGATTCGATGGCTAGCCTTGAAACTGTTAGTGGAGGTGGGACCACTGTTGTTTCAGCATCAAAAAATAATCTAGAGTTTCTGACTGGCCCGGCTCGTTTGGAAGGCGGCTCATCCAATTATGCTGGAATTGCCGGTGCTAAGGCGGCAGTTGAATATCTAACAAATGTTGACTTTGATTGGCTTTCAGAGCACGAAATCAGATTAAATCAGATAATAACAGATGGTGTCAAGGACTTAGATGAGGTCACTATAATTGGTCCACCAAAGGCTAGTTGTCGTGGTGGAATGACATCAATGTTAATCGATGGGATTGATGTACATGATTTGGCAATAATTCTAGATGAGTCAGGTTCGATTATGGTTCGTTCTGGATTCCACTGTGTAAATCATTGGTTTGAATCTAAGCAAGTAGCAGGAGGTTCATTGAGAACTTCTGCATATTTGTACAACACCGAAGAAGAAGCACGGCAATTCGTAGACATTTTCAGCGAAGCGATTTCGGTGTTGGGTTAAACGTAGTTTTGTCGTTCTAATTATTGACTTAATTGAGTGCCAATTAATCATATATTCCGACGGTTTGAAGTCAACCGGCCATTCGCCATGTAATCGGGTAAACATGACTGAAGGAGGCGGAGTTGATTGGGCAACAACCGAAATGCCAGAACTAAACATCCCTCAGAGAAAATCTTTTTCTCTAAATAAGAAGCAAATAACTGCCATAATTTCATCATTAATTTCAGTAATTATGTTGCTCTCTGCAGGTTATATGTTATTTGTTTGGTATCAAAACTATGATGGCTCCAATAATGCCAATATGCCTCCTCCTGAAGATTATATCAGTTGGCAAAGTGATTTCAGAACAATTACTGGAATTGATGGGGTTTCGGCTTCTGGTTCAGGGGTGACAATCTGTATCATAGATACCGGGATTGACCTTTCACATCAGGATTTTGGGGGCCGTCAATTAGCTGGATGGAAGGATTTCATCCAAAACCAGGATTCACCATATGATGACCAAGGACATGGGACTGCAATGGCAGGCCTAATTTGGGCTAACGGTTGGCTGAAAGGTGTCTCTCCGGATGCCGATTTATATGTTGCAAAAGCAATGAATTCACAAGGTGAAGGAGTTGATGAGACAATTGCGGCAGCAGTTGATTGGTGCGTTGATTCAGGAGTCGATATAATTTCTATGAGTTTGGGTGGTGCTGGTGGATTTAATTTCATTCTCAGTAGTACCGACGAATTAGAAAATTCAGTTAACGACGCTTTATCGCAGGGCGTATTTGTAGTCGCTGCTGCAGGTAACGACGGTGAAAATGACGATGGGGATGTTGCTAGCCCCGGCTCTGTTGAAGATGTGATTTGTGTTGGAGGTGTTGACCGAAATGGGATGATTTGGTCCGGCTCTAGTCAAGGTGACAACAATGGTCGCATATTACCCCTGCCACCTATATTACCACGAAATAATCCGGATATGAAACCAGAAGTCACCGCACCTGGGAAAGATGTACCTGTTATGATTCCACCATCACAGCAATCTAAGGAACCAAGCCGATATGGGCCATATGCGCATGCTTCAGGTACATCTGCTGCAACTGCTTGGGTAGCAGGCGGTATTGCTCTGTTATTAGAAGAAAAACCTGAATTAGCCCACAATGGTTCATCAGGTGGTAGTGGTGCAA
>CAZXZO010000025.1:0-24020 GCA_964645485.1 uncultured Candidatus Poseidoniales archaeon | reverse complement strand
TCGCTTCGGAACGGCGTGAAACCATGTTTTTCCATGAAAAAAATGCTGGCCGAACCGAAAAATTACCACTTTAGTTTATTTTTGGTAACACTCACCTTTGAATAGTGTCGCCCAATCGGGGTGCTTATGGAACATCAAGTAAGCGCGATTTATAATTGGAATGAGAATGAAGGCCCTGGACCAACTACACTGATAATTCCTCTTTTTGAGGGTGTAGATAAACCACCAAATCGCTCTCTAACAGGTTTGAGTCGAGCAGGTCAAGCACAGGTGAAATCTGCAATTGGAAGTGAGGATTTTGATGGTAAATCCGGGAAGATGATTTCACTCTGGAACGAAGATTGTAAAGTTGTTCTTGTAGGTGTAGGAAAATCCAGCGATTTGAAATCCAATTCAGTTAGAGACGTGGGCGCTAACACACTAGCAGGCCTCAATAAATCACATGGAAAGTCCATCATTGTCCGATTCACAAGTGGTTGGAAATCCTCAATGATGACAGCATTTGGGGAAGGTATGATGCTGAGAGATTACAAGTTTGACAAGTATCTTTCAAAGGATGATGATGACGATGATGATGATACACCATACACAGTGACTTTCCAAGCATCAAACCGTCATCTCGACAAACTTTCTGCAGGTTGCGACCGTGTATCAGCAATGGCCACAGGGGTACATATTGCGAGAGACCTCGGAAACGAACCAGCCAACAAATTGACTCCAATGGAGTATGCCGCACGGGCCCAAGCATTTGCCAAAGGGAAAGGCAACTTGTCGGTGACTGTTCTAGAGTGGGACGACCTACTAGAGAACAAAATGGGTGGCCTCATCAATGTTGGGAAGGGTAGTGAACACCCTCCCTGCATGGTGATTTGGGAATTAAATGCTAAGGCTAAGGATGGACCCTGTCCAATTATTGTAGGCAAAGGAATCACTTTTGATACCGGTGGAATTTCATTGAAGCCAGGTGCTGGAATGGATGAAATGAAGTTTGACATGCACGGTTCCGCAACCGTGTTTGGATTGATGGTTGCATTACATGGTGTTGGCCACAAAGGCCACATGATGGCGATTTCTTGCATGGCAGAAAACAGCCCTAGTTCAACCGCTTACAGGCCGGGTGACGTTATTCCTACATACTCAGGAAAAACCGTTGAAGTGCTGAACACAGACGCTGAAGGTAGACTTGTTCTTGCTGACGGATTGTGGAAAGCTGGCGAGTATAATCCTGAATACATCATTGACCTTGCTACTTTGACTGGTGCCTGCGTTGTTGCATTAGGTCACGAAGCCAGTGGTTTGTGGTCAAACGATGATGACTTGTTGGAGAATTTGCGCAAGGCAGCGGCAGATAGTGGTGAATTGGCTTGGCCGATGCCTCTGTTGCCTGCGTTTGAAAAGCAAATGACAGGTTCAAAAATTGCAGATGTCAAAAATCTTGGAGAAAGATATGGTGGTTCTAATTCCGCGGCAGGATTCCTCAAACAATTCGTTCCTAAGAATGGAGAAGGGGATGACGCAAAGCAATATCCGTGGGCGCATTTAGATATCGCCGGAACTGCCTGGGGCACCTCAACCAACGCCATGGTTGCTCACGGTGCGACTGGTGTCCATGTACGAACGCTGGTGCGTTTGATCAACGGCGAATAATCATATGTAATGAATACCTAATTTGGTGATAAAGTTGCAAGAAAATAATAATCAAATTCGCCTTCCCTTCAAACCACCCATCTTAGTGCTGATTCTTGTTGGAGTCGGTTTTGCCATCAATTATGCATTTCCGATTTCAGTGTTAGAACAAGGTTATCTTCGGGCAATCTTAGGTCTGCCTTGCATTTTTATTGGGGTTTTACTTATGGCTTCTGCTCGACGAACTTTCAGCAGTCATGATGAACATTTTTCACATAATGTTCCAACCAATAAAGTGGTCACAAATGGCCCATTCCGCTACACTAGAAATCCCGTCTACCTAGCAATGGGATTCATTGTTGCAGGGGTAGCGATAATTGTCAATAATGCGTGGTTATTCATTACCTTCCATATCCTCGGTTATCCAATTTTGCATTACCTAGTTGTCTTACCAGAAGAAGAGTATCTTAAACAAACGATTGGTGAAGCGTATAACGAATACATGGACAAAGTTCGGCGCTGGATTTAGCAGGAAATTGAACACTTGCTCGCTGACAAGGCTTTGAAAGTAGAACCGTGTGTGGCTTGGCACATGGCCGGTTTGGTGAAGTGTTTGGACCACCTCAACATGAGTGTGGCGAGTTTTGCAGAGAGCGTAGAATGGTACTCCCGAGTTTTTGGGTTTGAGTTGCGAGAGCGCGGCGAAGATGAGGGGAAACTGTGGGGTGTGCTTGCGTGTGACGACGCACTTCTCTGTCTTTACGAACAGCCAAATTTGGTTGTAAAAGACCGCTTCCAAGCGAAAGATTCCGGCTTGCATTATTTAGCACATTTTGGTCTAAAAATTACCGATCGCGGGGCGTGGGAAGCGATAATCGAAAGTGAGAAATTGTCTATCCTGTATGGTGGGGCTTGCAAATTCCCTCATTCAACTGCATGGTACCTCAAAGACCCAACTGGCTGGGAGATTGAGGTTGTATTGTGGGACGATGGCAATCCGGATTTTTCTAGTTTAAGACATACTTTAAACGAATAATTATTGGTAGCGTTCAGACCTATTTGTATCACATTCAGCGAAAAAACTCCAATTTTGCGTTGATATTTGTCGTTCCCAACCAATTTCAACCTATATTTTGCAAAATTGAGCCAATTTATTAACCGAAATTTCCAACTTGGGCACATTTTGTCAAATTTCCCTTGATTTGAACGCTTACTAATTATCTCCGATAAAAAGTCAGGTCGGTGGTGGAATAGTTTTTTTCAACTCGGAGGAGGTTTCGGCTCTGCTTCGGCAACCAAAGGCTCTTTGAGTTTTAGTGGCGGGCGCGTTAAATCAATACTTACTTCATTTCGCTGAGTTCGCACTCTTGATATTACAAATAATGCGAATATGAATGGCATTGCAAACAAAATCGTCGTCAAAACAGTTCGGATTGGTGATAAATTTTCCTCGGTTTTTCCGGTAACCCAAACATCGTAATCAGTGTCTAATGTTGTTTCCCCAAATGGGGCAGAATATGGCCCCCTCGTGCGATAGTGAATTCCGGCACCCCTAGTCAAGACGATATGATTATCGTCACTATTTCCATAATTATCAAAGCGATTTGTGATACCCCAAGTTGGGTCAGCAGTAAGCCATCCAACATCTGGAAGATAGAATTCAGCCCAACCATGCGCAAAGCGATTGTCGGGTAATGAATCGTCGATGTCAAAGTGGGAACCCCAGCCTGAGAGCCGTCGAGCTGGAATGTTATTTGCTCGCATCAATGCAACAAATAAGTTGCCAAATTCCGCCGAACCACCTTCACCAAGTTCAATCGTGCTCCGAGCATCATTTTCACCGGCAATTTGTTGATAGTAGATATTGTCAATAATCCAAGTGTAGGTGTTCCAACCGATATCAACAGCCCACTCGCTCTCACTTGCAATTTGGTCTGCTACCTCCTGAACAATTGGGTCGTTGACATTGATGTAGGTGCTTTCGGCAAGCCACACATCCTGGTCGCCTAGGTAATCTCCCACCATGTCTGGTTCAATATCATAGTCAACTGACCAAAGTCGCATCGAGATATTCATAGTGATAACATGTTCTGTGGCTGGGTCAATATTTGGAATCACAAAGTGGACAAATTTGTTACCAAGTGTATCATTGCTCTCTCTCTCTAGAGGTTCTGAAAATGTGTAAGACAACAACTCTTGGTCATCCATATCGCTCATTGGTAGGGCTAATCGGAGGGGAACATCTCGGGCAGGGTTCAGACCTAGGTTCTTGACACTAACATTGACTGTGAAATCCATATCTGTCACTTGCCAAGGGTCGCGCAGTGGTTGCTGGACCACGATTGGATAGACTCCAACCGATGTTAAGGTGATTAGAATCGCTAAAAAGAGCGCCATTCGCTCTTTATCTTCACGCATTCTTCCACCCCCTTGCATCCCAGTTTTTCATCACATCAATTCTGTCATCCATTGTCTTGAATTTGTGTTCGAGCATATTTGCTTCCATGAATGTCAACCGCCTCAGCAACCCAGCCTGATTTGTATTTTGAATGCCGAGCCCGGGCCTCTTATTGACCTCCAAAATCATCGGCCCGAACTCCTCGTCCATGACGATATCAGCACCAACATAACCGAGCCGACTTGCGGCTTGAGCTTGCATCGACAAGCGTAACACATCATCCCAATGAGGCACAATAAACTCAGACAGGTCAGCCCCAGTGTCAGGGTGGTGTTCTATCACACGGCCTTTCCATACCGCTTGCAGTGCTGAACCATCTTGTAGAGACAGCCCGAGTCCAATAGCTCCTTTGTGAAGGTTAGCCGCGCCATCCGAAATCTTTGTCGGTAGCCGCGACATTGCCATTACCGGGAATCCCTCAAGAATTATAACGCGAATATCCGGTAGACCATCATAACAGAATCTTTCTAATCTCTTGTCTGGAACTATTCGACGCTCGAGAATTGCCACATCTTTGTTGCCCCCTGAGTATTGCCCATCAAGAATTGAGAGGACATGCCTTTCCAAATCTTTTACCGACCAATCTTTTCCCCTCGCCTGAAAAACCGGCACCTTTCCCTCATGTTTTCCGCCTAGAACAATAATTCCTTCACCACCAAATCCGTTTGAAGGTTTGATGACAAATTCCTGATGTTCTTCGGCAACTTTCCTTACCATTTTCAGTTCATGTCTCTCTGAAATAATTGAGTAAGTTGTTGGGGTTGGAATCTCTAATTGCATCAAGGTGCGTTTCATTGCATCTTTTGAGGTGAAAGAGAATAGAGTCCATGGGTTGTACCGTGCCACAAAGTGGCGATTCCGTTTATCAATCCCCAATACCCCTTTGCGGCCATCTTTTTGAGTGACAAATTTGAAGCGGATATATTCAGACAGCCTCATGCCAGTACTCCTTGCAATTAGAATAAGAACAATTAGACCAACCAACCAAGTTTCTGGGTTGAGGGCTACGAAGTTGACAATAGAATCCTGAATAATCAGCATCTGTGCGGTAATCACCACAAAGATGGTCCCGAGCAATTGCTTGGTCGGCTCTACCCATCCGGTTTCTACCACTTGCGCAACATAACGGTCAGCGAGCCATGAAAGAACGATGACTGGGAAGAAAATAGCCATCTCAAAAGTTGTAAGGTGATAGACCTCACCAACCAGTTCAAACACGGTTAGAGTTATCGCGATAATTGTCTGTACAACCGCTACTCGGAATGACCCCGGTAAGGCTAGAGGATGAATGATCATTGAGACGAGCATCCCGACGATAAATAAGTCAATGTAAAGAGGTACACCGGTGAGCAACCCACTGGTTTTCAAACCAAGAGCCACCACCACAGGTCCGAAAACTCCGTATGTTTTCACGCCGACTACGTTGCGCATAATTACGATGAAAAGTGCACCAATTATCAATTCGAAAAATAGCGTTGAAGCGGCGAGAATTGGTTGCATGTGGACGAGATTTTGGCGCGTCCAAACAACTGCAATGCCGACGAAAAACAATAGACTCATTACCGATAATCTCTCTTCCCATTTCATTATCTCACCTCAGTCTCCCCAATAATCATCAGAGGTTAGCCACGGGTCCAAATCCTTCCGTTTTCGCCGCTTCTTTACTCTACCCTTCAAACCAATTAGCATCAGGAGCGTGGCTAATATTATCGCACTAAAAATTAAAATCTTTGCACTGAAAAGTTCTGAAAATTCTTGTGGAATAAGTGAAGAGTCTTCTGCGGTGACAAGAATATTACTTCCATCATGACTGACATACACCAATTCATCCGGGATTGTTACTAACCAGGCTTGTTGGCCTTCATGGATAGTTTGGCGAACATCATTTATTTCTATTTGCACACCTTTCTTGTCTAGAATCAAAAGTTCAATTTTTTGGAATGTTTTCCAATCAGGTCTTGATGAGTCAGGCGAGAGGACTAGAGGTGATTGAATATTATCAGAAATAACCACATTAATTCCATCCGATACCCGAGTTTTGGCCGTATGACGTCCGGGTAGAAGTGTTGTCTGGTAGAGGTAGGTGCCATTCTCCGCGCTTGAATCTAGGCTCATATCTAACCAGTCTCCACCGTCAATAGAAATACGGACTGATGTAGGTACATCTCCATCCGCGTCATAGTGATACGATTTGAAAGTGAAAACCGTTTCAATGTCACCTTCATCTGGAGACACTGAGATGTTGATGGTGGGTGGAGAGCCAACTGGCTCAATTGTAACTTGACTCAAAACTGAGGATACTTCGTGAGTGTTTGATGAGATGATGAAGCGGAATGTATGGTTGCCAACTGGTAAAGTCAAATTTAGATTTGATATTGCAGGCAACCTAGTACTCAATGGCATCAATTGCAGAGTGCCGTCAATTTCCAGAGCAACTCTGTCGGGTAGTTGGTTATCGGTATCATTGTATGAGAGATTGAACCAAATTTCTTGTCCAGCGGATGTGGTAGGGATGCTCGCTCCACTAGAGAGAATTTGAGGGGGGGTGTCCAACTCTGGGTGTAGGGCATAGAGAGAGGATACACTGGTGAATGAGTCTTCCACTTCTGAGGTGAAGAATGGTTTTGAACCAAATCCAAGGTCAGGGTTTCTTAAAGTTTTGATGAAATTGTCTACCGAATTTGTTGATGTGAGTGGTCGGTCTAAATATCTCAACGCGGTTACAGCGTCATAGGTGCGAACTGCTGTTGAAAGATTGTTTGGGCTCATGGTGGAATCCGGGGAAAGTCGAAATCCTCCGTCTAGATTTTGGGTTGAGAGAATGAATGTTTCAGCGTTATCAACATTCAAAGGCTGAGCGTTTAAAATTGTCAGTCCTCGGATACATCTGTATGTTGAACCGATTGCAGATGACTGGTCTCCAAATGTGCTACCAAATCCGCCATCAGGATTTTGTAGATTCTGAAGATATGTTATAGTTCCATTTTTGTTGATTGGTTCGGAGGCGAGTAAGTTTAGAGCCATCAAACTACGATAAGTGTAAGCCGCAGTGGAAGGTCTACCCGGCTTGAAACCAAATCCGCCGTCCAAATTCTGGGCGTTTCTGATGAAATTGACTGTTGCACTACCATTTGGCACATCAATTCCAGCGCGGTGCAAGGTTGCCACTGCTCGATAGGTTGACTCAACGGATGAACCACCTACTCCAAATCCCCCATCTAGATTTTGAGCATTGAGAATAAACTCGCTTGCCGCAGTGCGATTGTTGGGTGTTCGACCAATCTGATTAAGAGCAGTAATCGCGTCAAAAGTTATACGAATATTGGAATCCATTCCAGGTTGGTTGCCAAAACCACCATCAAGGCTGGCGTTGAGGTCAGCCTCCAAATATGACAAAACAGAGTCATGGTCAAACTGTTCAGAGAGTGAATTTAATGTGCGCACCGCGAAATGAGTTGAGTGTATCCCAGTCTTAGTGTCAAGTGCGTATTCAAGCCACCCACCCGATGGCATTTGATTTGATTTTGTGAAAGCGGCGACATCAGCTGGCCGAGGTAAAGGGACCATCAACGCATCAAAAGCTAACACTGCGTCCCAAGTATAGGACACTTTTGCTATCGTAGTCGGTTCATTCGAAAATCCCCCATCAGGCGCTTGAACAGAGCGAAGGAAGTCAGTAGTCAAGACAGGTTCCTCGGCTGTAGTTCCCATCGCTTGTAGTGCAAGTAGAGCACGTTCTGTGTGGATTGTTGTTGAGGGCCAAAAGATTCCAGCCTCACGGTTTGTCTGATATCCATAGCCGCCATCCAAATTTCGGTGCTGGTGGATGTACTCTTCAACCCCACTGCCATTAGGGACTGTTATACCCAGCATTGTCAACACTCTCACAGCATCATATGTAGTCGAGATATCAGCATCGGATTCGGTAATTGTTGAACGGAATCCAAAGTTTCCGTATGCTAGTCCACTAACTTGAAGTCTGTTAATGAACAATTCGAGTGAAGTCAGATTCAGTGGTTGAGCGCCCAATAAAGCGAGTGATTCAACGGCAATTCTAGTACTACCTGCTTTGGAACGGTCATTCAACCAATCACCAAAACCTCCATCACTATTTTGATATGATTGCACTTGAACAATCAATTCGCTTCGAGTCGTTGAGTTGATTGAAGCAACTCCACTTGTTTGTGAGTAAATGTTGAGGAAATGGAAAATATCGTTCAAGTCTTTCATCCGATTGAGTTGAATATTTTGCGAGTTTTGTATAAATCTAAAAGAGACATCGGGTGAGAAATTTAGTGCTTCCCGCCCACCAGTGTTTGAAATGAATAGTGCATCGCGCTCTTCGGCCAGCAATTCTTCATCAGAATTGTCAAGGCTATCCCCCCCCGCAATCAGAGGGGCAAGACTCGTTGATAACATCAGAAAACTTAACAAAATTGCATTTTTCAACATGAATAATCCCATCCGAATTAATCAAAACCTTCGTGAGATATGAAGATTAGAACAACAGTGATGACTAGAATTGCCCGCTGTGCATGGAGGAGTCGCGCACCCTTTTTCACCTCTCTAGGGGGCCACTTCCAAAGCAATAACCCTCCAGAGATAGACATGAGGAGCATACCTACCCAACCGGCCCAAAACACCACCTCCCATTTGTTCATCGCGATGCCGTGGATTAGACCAGTGACTACCGCGCCCGTGCCAATCCAATAGTGGATTTTCATGTACCATCGATTTGCTTTTCCGAGTTCTTTCTTCAGCCACCGGCCATCCTCAACTATACTGTTGGCATTTTTTCTCAAATACTTGAGACCTGGTTTCCACACTACGATACTCATAGTCAAGCCGAGTAAAACTGCGGAAGCAACTCCTAGGCCTTTACCGCCGTCTTCTCCCCAGCCATCGTCGTCATCATTGTCGTCGCCGTCACCTAAAACAGGGGCAGCCAACAGGCAAATCGATAGAAGCGCGGCGAGAAGGAGCCACCGATAATTGATTCCCATGCAATGGACCTCAACAACACCTTGAAATTAATCTTTGGCTATTTCTTGAAACCTTCAAAACCGCTGTTCATCCCTTATGGTCTGAATCAGTTGTAGCCTCTGAGCCCCTCACTTTCTGATAGTCTTAGGGCCTCTTTTGAATCCATTATTCGGTTCACAGTCCGAGGTCGAACTAGGAATGCAGTACCCATGAATGCTCCGAGAGTTGCCACCAAGCCGAAGCCAGGTAGAATGTTGCTGTACCATGCCCCTTCATCCACTGCTGCTGCTGTGGAGGCGTAACTAACCCCTGCAACTGGGTCATGGACAATCACAGCCCCGCGAGCGTATCCAAGAACGAAGCGTTGTTTGAACTCAAATTCATCCGCGCTTGTCTCAGTCTCGGAACTCAATACAGTAGTGTGAACGGGCAGGTCGACTCCGTCGACAGTTGCAGTCTGTTTCCATGAAAAGCCGAGGCTGATGGCGTTAACATCGGTGCTAGAGGAGGCGACCACTCCTTCTTCATCGGTGTCGATGTCTGAGTGGTCTCGCTCTTGCTCTTGCTTGGTTTTGGTTTTGAGTAACAGTCCGAGTACAGTGTCGTTTTGTGTGTATGGGTAATTCTCAATTATGAAATCAATCTTGACTTCGGTTGGAAGAAGTTGACTCCCATTCATCATGGTAAAATCGCCATATACTTTGATGTCAAGACCGAACACGCCTTCACTATTTTGTCCAACAGTCCCTCTTGCACTCATAGCCTTACCAGAGATCCCACCTGTAGTGATGTCACTAAGCGTTGGTTGGTCCCAGTTAACCGAACCGTTGTCCGGAGAATCTGAAAGTGAGTCACCAGAATCACCAATTCGATAGCCAGAAGCGATCACCTCGCCTTCGTCATATGCCCCGTTTCCGTTCGTATCGACATACTCAAAGAGGCGTTGCATCACGACCTCGAGTTTTTGTTCGGTTTCCAATTGACCGGTTTCCTCTTCAAACTTCAACTTGAATTTCGCCTCAGAAAGGTCAACCTTGAACTCAATCTTGGTTTCATCGTCACCGAGTTCCCGCTTTAGTTCAACTTTTATTTCATCTCCCGAGACATCGACATCGACTTTGTGTTTCTCTTGGTCCTCTCGTTCGTCATCGTCATTATCCTCGTCAGTGCCGTTAGCGTCATTATCGCTATCGTCATCATTTTCATCATCATCACCACCACTGGCTACAACACTTCCCGGTAAGGCAAGCATCAATGCCAGCAACAGAGCAATTAACCACCGCACACTTTGTTGCATGGTTTCAACTGAGGGCTTAACCTATTAAGGCAAATTGAGCATTTTTGCAAAATAACTGCACATTTGCAAAATTGAGACCCTGAGAAAGGAGAATTAATGACAAATGTCAATTCCCTCAAAATGATGTATTTTCAAGAGAACAACTCAAGAGGACAACCCGAGACAGTTGAATTATTGGCGCATTTCAATGTACTCAAAATGATGGCAGATTACGAGCGGCTAAGCCAAAGCAAGGAGAATTGATGGCTAATATCAGGCTCCTCAAAATGATGACAAATTACAAGCATAAAAATGTTTTTTCCACGCCGACAACCTGAGGTAGTTGAATTATTGGCTAATGTCGATTTCACCAATAAGTGCATTCCATTCATCGTGAGCCCCATTTTGAACCGCTAATGCAACCAATTTCAAATCGCGCCGATTTGCTTCACCGAGGAGTAATCTATTGGCAGCATCTATTGTGGGCGACCAGCCAGTTGGCACATTTTGCCAGTCACAAGTCAGCAGGAATTCAGTAACCTCGCTGCCGTTACCTTGCATCGCATCAGGTTTCCAAGAATCAGCTTGACCTTCACTTGCTAACAATTCAAGTTGCCAGCGTAGTAATGCGCTAACAGAAAGATTGCGAGTCAATAACAAAGCGGCCCTTTCAATCGCATCGTTGCGCGTGTCAGCCCCTTCCATCACCCAGTGAACCATTGTTTCGTCAAGCCGTCCGGCGGCTTCAGCGTTCGGCCCAGAATTCAGAGGGATGGGTTGCCGGATTCTTTTGTACCATTCGACCAGTCCAAGAGTATCAACGAGTGACAAGTCAGGCCATAGGTGGTTTAGGGTGCCTAGCGCTCTTCTCTCCACTCTTCCACTCCGTAGTTCAACCTCCACAGGTTCTGAAAGTAAAACCGTGCGCAAGTCTAGCAACCTTTCCTCTCCAAGTTTAGAGAGTACGGGTACTTTTCTGCGTCGACTCAATCCATGAACTCGCCTGAGTTCGTAAATAATTAGGCCTTCATCAAATAGTGATTTTAGATGTCGCGAAACAACGGATTGGTCAATTTCTAACCGCTCAGAAATTCCTTCTCTCGTCCATCTAGTAGGTGCTATTGCTGAGCGGCTGTGATTGCTTGACCCAGTCAGGCAAGCGAGTACTCTCTGGCGAGTTGTCCAACCTTCTATGTTCATGTGCCATCCTCCTTTTGCGAATCTAATTGGCTGACATTTATACCAATTGGTGGCATTGGTAATAGCCACGGGAGTAGAGGCTCTTTGAGATCTGAATCTTCAGTTTGGATTCGTCCACCGCGTAAAATGACTCCTATTACAAGTAGGAACATGGGTAATAAGACTGCTAGAGAGATGATTACAGAGGCAGAATTAAGACTCGAGTACCAAGTTTCATTTTTGCCGGAATTGTCTGTAATTCCGCCTGTTGAGTCGCTTAAAACACCATATTTTACCGATATTGTAGGGTCATGGATGATTTCTGTTCCTGCTGGATACGAGAAAACTGCCAATCTTTCAAAACTAAATTCAGAATTGTCGCTGTTTGTGTTTGATTCAATTATTGTCATTCCAATTGATTGATTTAATCCATCAACAGATGCATATTCAAGCCAACAGAATGAGAGATTAACTCCGACATCCCCGCTCTGGCCCTTTGAATAAAATCCCGATTCATCTTCATCGTCTTCAATTTCAATTTCTTGTTCCGATTCAACTTCAAATAATAGCCCAATAGCGCTGTTATTAGATTGGGTTGGAATCCCGTGGTATTCAAGGTCAATTTTCACATCTGTAGGGGATAATTGATTGCCAGCGAGGTTGGTTTGTTGGCCAAAAACATAGAGAATTATTTTGAAAGTCCCTCCAGTACTTTCAAGTTGGGCTTGCGCTGTTATTTGCCATCCTGAAACATTGTTTGAACTGATAGGGGCAACTGTTGGGTCGGCCCAAGTTGCTTCGCCTGGAGTTAGTGAGCCAGAGATGGTTTTGGCATTATTGTGCAACTCCCAAGTTGCCAATATTTCCTCTCCCGCATCATATATTCCATTGCTATTTGAATCGTTAAATTCGAAGACTTGTTCAAACTCCATTTCCATTTTTTGTTCGGTTTCAATATTGCCAATTTCTTCCTCAAATTTAAGGTCAACTTTTGCTTTTGAGGTATCAAACCGTACTTCAATTTTTGATTCAAATGTCTCAGTTTCGCGTTCAAGTTCTATTTTTACTTCATCGCCTGAGGTTTCAATATTCACTTGATGTTCGCCCGAATGTCTATTTTCTTCGTCATCCTCATCATCCTCAGGCTCGTCTTCCTCATTTTGAACATCCTCTGCATCGTTTCCATCATCATCCTCAGACTCGCCCTCAGGCTCGTCCTCATCAGTGGATAGAGTTGCGATAGCAGAAGGCAGATAGAAGGATGAGATTAAGGCACTCGCCACCAAAAAAACTAGCAGGCGCGAGAGCGTAGTTTGATGAGGCACTAACTAATGCTCTGCTCTGCTATGATATAATTTAAACCGTTTATAATTGCAGTAACCAGTATAGATTTGCATTTTTTTTGAAAGCGTTCAGCCTTCTCCATTCGTGGTACTGCGCGAATGCGCTATCTGTTCAAAATCGTTCGGTGTGCTGATGCTCCAATTGAACCTAGTCCAGCGGAGAGAGGTTATGACGGCCGCATAGGTTGCCTGTGCAGCATTCAGAGATGTCTGAACGATTACTTTTTTTCAGTATGAAATTCTATCAACCACAATGTAATACTCAATATTAGTTGGCAGGTGGTATGGTTTTTTGGAATTATTGGGTATTATCTCAGTTTTCTTCTTCGTCAACGACTTCGAAGTCAGCATCAACCACATCGTTGCCATCAGCACTTGCTTCTTCTGCCGCTTCCTCAGATTCCATCTGGGCTGAGGCTGCTTCGTACAACTTTGCAGAGATCGCATGCATTGCCTCTTCCAATTCCTTGACTTTGGCTTGGATTGCTTCCTCGTCAATATCGTCAATTTCTTTTGGTGTACCATCTTCAACAATGAGGTCCTCAAGTTCTGTGAGTTTTTCTTCAACAGGTTCTTTGTCTTCATCTGTGATTTTATCTTCTGCCTCTTTCAAGGTTCTACGAGTCTGGTAGATGATACTGTCTGCGGAGTTTCGAATCTCGACTTTTCCTTTTCTTGAACTATCTTCTTCGGCGAATTTCTCCGCATCAGCAATTTTTTGCTGGATTTCCTCTTCACTTAGTGAAGTTGCAGATTCAATTCGGATGGACTGCTCTTTGCCAGTACCCAAATCCTTTGCTGAAACGCTTACAATACCGTTAGCATCAATGTCGAATGCGACTTCAATCTGTGGCATACCTCTTGGAGCCGCAGGAATTCCTTCAAGGAAGAATCGTCCTAGTGTTATGTTGTCACGAGCGAATTCTCGCTCTCCTTGTAACACATGGATTTCAACCGCTGGCTGATTATCGCTTGCAGTGGAGAACGTTTCCGAGCGCTTTGTAGGAATTGTGGTATTTCTCTCAATCATTGAGGTAGTTACACCACCAAGAGTTTCAATCCCAAGGCTAAGTGGTGTCACATCGAGTAGAAGTACATCGGTTACTGCATCATCGCCAACGATAATGCCAGCCTGAAGTGCTGCACCAAGTGCAACTGCTTCATCAGGATTGATTCCCTTGTAGGGTTTCTTTCCGAGTTCTTTCTCGATAGCTTCTTGGACTGCTGGAACTCTAGTTGATCCGCCAATCAGTAAGATTTTGTCAATTTCTGATGCTGAAATCCCAGCGTCTTTGACTGCTTGCCTAGTTGGTTTCATTGATTTCTCAATAAGACCGCCGATCAAGTCTTCGAACTTTGCCTTGGACAAAGTAAGGTCAAGGTGAGCAGGTTGGCCATCCACCATAGTGATGAATGGAAGATTCATTTGTGCCTGGGAATTCCCTGAGAGTTCAATTTTTGCCTTCTCTGCTGATTCTTTGAGACGACTCATTGCCTGCAAATCTTTTGACAAATCAATACCACTGGATTTCTTGAATTCAGCAACTGCCCAATTGATTATTTCTTCATCAAAATCATCGCCACCAAGTTTGTTATTTCCTGCAGTTGCTTTGACTTCAATTTGTGGTTGTCCATCAATTAGATAGATTTCTAGGACCGATACATCGAATGTTCCGCCACCTAAATCGTAGACTAAAATAGTCTGGTCATCTTCTTTGTCGACTCCAAAGGCCAAAGCTGCTGCTGTTGGTTCGTTGATGATACGAAGGACTTCAAGGCCAGCAATTCTACCAGCATCCTTAGTTGCTTTGCGCTGAGCATCGGTGAAGTATGCCGGGCAAGTAATTACTGCTTGCTTTACTTCTTGTCCAAGATATGCTTCAGCATCTGCTTTCATCTTCTGCAGAATGAACGCTGAAATTTCTTGAGGAGTGTATTCAGCATCATCAATTTTCTGAGTCCAATCGCTACCCATCTCTCTTTTTACAGAAAGAATGGTGCGATCAGAGTTGGTTACTGCCTGACGCTTTGCGGTTACACCGACCATGCGCTCTCCATCAGTTGCAAAAGCGACTACACTTGGTGTAGTACGCGCTCCCTCTGCGTTTGCAATTACTATCGCTTCTCCACCTTCAATAGTCGCTACACAACTATTTGTCGTTCCTAAATCAATTCCAATTACTGGGTTTTTTACCATATTTTTCACTTCCTTCAAATTATTAGAGTCATATCCAAAATTCCGTTGTTAATCGACCATCCATCCATCGCTTCAACAACTCTACCAATGTTGTACTTTCGTACTGGTCTTGGCCTTCCTTCAACCATTATGCTGACAACTGAGTTATCATTGGTTAAGACGACTTCAACACCTTCACCATCATCATCAATCTCATCAATTCGACTACAATCAAGAGTTAGAATCATCTTGTCACCATCAATAAAAATATCTTCTTCGTTAACAGGTACCAACGCTTCGGAATCAGATTTTTCTTCTTCCAAAGTTTCTACTTCAACGGATACTGGTTTCTTTTTGGGGAATTTCCCTCCCATCATTTTTGCCAAATCATTCATGGTGGCTTCTAAGTTCAATTCAATTTTCTCGCCAGCCATCTTTTCTGGGTCTATACCCATCTCTTCGAATTGGCCACGAATTTGATCCATCATTCCTCTAATTGTTGCCGTATCCATCGGCATACCCATGTCGTTAAACATCTTTGAGAGCTGCTCTAGGAGTTGCTCTTCCCAATCTTCTCCGCCTGGTGTAAATCCTTCCTCTGACATGCCGAACACTCACTTGTTAACCTGTGGTTGTATAGTGCGAATGGCCCGCCATATATGAACCCTTTTGATTCACCAAATTCGCGCATCAAGTATGTAACATACAGAATTCACAAGTCAAATATCTAAATCATTGACAATTTTGGCTGCTGATGATGGTTAATTCACCCCACGCTCCCGCCTCCATCGGCCTTAAGACACCCCCGTCTCTCGGCTTGGTTGATGGTAACTCAAGAGCACGAGTCTCTACTCAGTGAGACCGAGCGTTCACAGGGTCGCGTAGCATTGCGCAACAACGTTGCTGCAGCCTCTGCATTGGCAGATGCAGTCCGTAGCACCTTAGGTCCGAAGGGTCTTGACAAGATGTTAGTCAGCGGTGAGGGAGCGCTTACTGTCACCAATGACGGTGTCACAGTGCTTGAAACCGCTAAGGTTGAGCATCCAACCGCCAAGATGTTGATTGCACAATCAAGTGCCCAAGATAGAGAGGCAGGAGATGGCACAACAAGTACGGTTATTTTGACTGCAGAATTACTTCAAAATGCATTGGAATTGATAGAGATGGGAGTTCATCCTACACTTGTTGAGAAAGGATACCGATTGGCAAGTAAGGAAGCAATGGAGCACCTCCAAGAGATTTCAAAAGAAGCAACTGAAGAAGATTCACTTCGCTCAGTAATGACTTCACTATCAGGTAAATCAGACGAGGGAGTTCGCAGGCACCTATCACAACTAGCAGTTTCTGCGGCGACAGCACTAGCAACGGAGGCTAATGGTAAAATTGAGGCAGACTCAACTTTAGTCAAGAAGGTAAATGATCAGGGGCGGCCTAGTACAGAAAGCGAATTAGTGTCGGGATTGGTGATTGCAAAAGAGCCCATTCACCCTGAAATGCAGATGTTCCCAGATGGTGGTAAAATCCTCATTCTTGATGGCGGAATAAGTCGCCGTAAACCCGACCTTGAAATCAGTCTCAAAGTTACTGATATTGGTATGACATCAGCCCTCAATGCTCAAGAGATTGAGGACATTAGAAATCGCGTAGATGTCATTGCAGCAACTGGCTGTAACCTTCTATGTGCGCGTGATGGAATAGATGATGATGCTCGTGGCATGTTACTTGATGCAGGGATTACAGCCTACCGTAGAATTGAGAAGCCGGACCTAGAATTATTGGCCCGAACCACTGGTGCTTTGATAGTTCATGAGCCCACTTTAGCCAAGAGTGAAGACCTTGGAAACTTCGCTTCACTCAACACCCAGGATTGGAACGGTGTCTCACAGATGCAACTCATCGGTAGCGAAAAAGGAGGTCTTACTTTGGTTGTTCGCGGTACTACTAAGACACGGATTGACGAAGTCTCCCGAGGCTTTGATGATGCATCAGGAGTTGCCTGTGGCCTTGTAAGGGACCCACGAATTTTGCCAGGTGGCGGCGCAACTCAGATGGCTTTAGCGCGCCACTTGCGAAAGATTGCACCAACTGTCCCTGGACGAGAACAATTAGCAATCGAGGCATTTTCTGGCGCACTAGAATCTATTCCAAGAATCCTCGCTGAGAATGCTGGACTTTCTCCTCTTGATGAGGTGCTCAAACTCAATGCAGCACAAGAAAAAGGAGGAGATTGGATTGGCCTCAATATGTATTCAGGTGAGACAGAATCAATGTATGATGCTGGTATAATTGAGCCGTTAGCAGTTAGCCTGAATGCGATTTCAGGTGCTATGGAAGCAGCAGTATCTGTGCTTAGAATAGATGATGTATTGTGGGCTAATCAAGACCCATCAATTCCAGATTGGGAAAAATCCGATGGCTCTGCCGGCGAAACATAAACGCTTTCAGACTCCAAGCGTCCAGATTAAATTAGAAATTAAAATGGAAAAATGAACGATGTCGGGAATGAGTTTATTGCCATGATTGAATTCAAGCAAACATAGACATGAAACAATCACCAACCAATCCATCTCACCCCACAACAGTTAGAGGTAGTGAGTTTCGACCCGGTCGAATCGTGCCGGCCCTCAAAAAAAATGGGAGAGTCGCCATACTCGCATTTATCCTACTCGGTATAATTCTCGGAGGATTTTTACTCGTTGATTACATATTGTCAATTGAAGACCTTGGTCATTACGGAACCGATCCAGGTGCATGTGAAGGGTCTCAGGATTCAAATGATGAAATAGGTTCTAATTCTTCTTACTTTGAAATCAAAGAAAACCCGAATCGCGAAGTTCCCGGAATGTATTGCCTTACTAAGTATGTTGAAGTCTTTGGTTTGGGGATATACGCAGAGTCAGGGCTAACCGATGCACAGGTCCTCCACGCGGCCTCCGTTCTTGGCGAATTACTTGACAACGATGAGGATGGAGTTGCCGATGATGCTGCATTACTCACCAGACTTCAAGAAGTAAATGCAATAATTCCAATGTTCAATCATGATAGGTCGTTAGGATACTACGTTTTTGAGAAGGAATATCGCGGAGAAGGCGCTAGTGCAGTGTTATTTGCTGATGAGGTTGATGCGAGTCAACCGGGACACTGGGGTTATGATGCCACTGTTGAGGAAATTATGCACACAATCAATCACCGAGGTCATGTCTACATTTATCCCGACGCTTTTGGCCTTGAGCCAGATTCATCCCTGTTGACCGAAGCGATGGACGAAGCACGAGGTGGTCAATTTGTCACACACCCTTCCAGTTATCCTGAGGAGGCATGGTATCACTACGATGACGAGACTTGCGATTACGAATGCATGGCAATAGAGTATGTGTACTGGGCTCAGGTCACTAACATGGGTATTCTCAATGACGCTGCAACTTGTGATGGGATTGCAAATGAATGGGAGCCATGTTCAAGAGATTTGTTAGAGAGTATGGATACACTGATGTTCGCACTGATAACTGACGCACAATACAAGTTGCCTCAAAACGCTCCGGATGGTGTTTATTCGCCTAGTAACGAGTAGTGCTGTTGAATAAAATCGAGCATCCTGGTTTTAGGCCTACAAGGTCTGGATAAAGTGTGACTATATCAGAAATTTATTCTATTGACTAAGAACTGTTCACAAATATCAGATTGATGGAAAATTGGAAGATAAGGAACCAAAATATCCCCACTATAGCAATCCAAATAATGGAAGGATCTTCGCCTCCTGAAATCTAAGAGTAAGTGATAATGGCTGCAGCCAAACCAACTACGAACAAAATGCGATACAGAATTGTTGCGAACACACTCCCCTTTGTGGATAGAGCCTTCCATCCATTGAACCCGAACCATTTCTGAATAAATCCCATAACCTCACGTTTGTCATGAGGTATTTCATTTCACCTGTTTTATTGTTCAGATTAATCTAAAGAAGTTGCAATTGATTTATCACCACAACAACCCACATCACCACTCTGATATTGTAAAGTCCAAGTTGATAGATCTGTACTCGTATAGATTGCATTATAGTGTTCTTGTGAACCTCCTACAGTACCATCAATCATCCCTGCAAGAACATAGGTTCCATCAACATAAGTCATTGTAGCACCAGTATACATTGGGTTGTAGAATGTTGTCCATGTTTCCCCATCACTTGAATATACTCCCCGAGAATCAGTTTCACTTCCTCCACTACCCCCGTCAGTTGCAATAAATTGATTTCCATCATGGATTAGGCGCTTCATTACACCACAACCAGAATAACTGCAAGAAATCTTGTCAAATGATTCGGATGACCAATCAGTTCCATCATCAGATTGAGCAACTATCCAAGGCCCGCTACCCCCTGCACTCTTCTTAACAGCCCAAAATTTGCCGTCTGCATAAGCACAGGAATCAGGATGAACGATATATCCTGAAGGTGAATTGGTCGCTGTATCCCAGTTCTCTCCATCAGTAGAATACACCGCCCCAGAACTAGCAATAGATACGAAGGTCCCCTCTCCATACATTGTACAAGAGAGCCATGCTGTTCCTGAATTAGAACTCACATCATCCTGTGTATTGGTCCAAGACATGCCATCAGTTGACTTGTACATTACCCAACCACCAGAACCCTGTCCTGCGGAAACAAACATGCCATTACCATAAGCGAGGCTGTTGTAATTGTAGTAACTCTTTGTGATTTTATCCTCAGTCCATGTATCACCATCACTAGAGTAAGCGAAGTACATGTCGTTGCCATCGTTAGAAGTGGTCACAAACTTGCCTTCACCATACTCCAAGTCGGGAGCATAGCCACCCGAATCAAATGGTAACACGTCTCCTGATGCCCATGATTGAGCGCCAGAGCTGTAGAGTGTGTTACCTTCATCATCTATCGTCACAACAGTATAACTAACTGCGCCGCCAGTACTGCCACCTGTATTACTGCCCGTATTACCGCCTTGTCCACTAACTCCATCGCCAGCAAGTGTGCGTCCGTTGTAGGTCACAGATATCTCAAGTAAACATTCAGCCTCGGTACAAATGTCCTCAGTTCCTTCTGAGAGGAAGAGATACTCCCCTGGTTCCCAAGCATTATCGTTGTCACCAGCCGCTTGATTGATCTCACAATCATCACCAGCAACAACGCTACAAGTGTAGACATTATCGCCAACTGATAATGTGATTTTGATGAATGACCAAGCCAAGTCATCCTTGCCCGTTACTTGCATTCTGACCAATGTGTCATCTGCTCCAGGACCAGTTTCATCATCAGCATCCTCGGTGGTGTAAGTATTCAGTGTGCCCACTGAGGTGTCGGTACCTTCACTGGCTAGACTGTTAGCCCACACATACAGGACACCCGCAAGTACAACCGTGATTGCAACCATCAGAATGGTCGCTATCACAGGGCTTACCGCCGTCTCTTCTTCATTTCTTCTTATATCTGCTCGTTGCAATTCAATTCCACCTAACGGCCACTGCCATCAAGTGAACTCAATCAGTTGTCTATTTCAATTATTCGCAGGAAAATAATTTAGTATTTAAACCGACATTGGATTGGAAGTTAGAGAGGGCCGACAGGCTTTATTTTAGAATATATTTATACCGACAATGGATTGTAAATTGTAAACGAAATAATCAAAATTAAGGGGTTAATTATGATTCAACATACTATTATTTCACCGCCCCCCTTCGGGGGGCGGTTGGTTTATTAATAACCCACTTGTATGTAATAATGGATGGGAACTGGAACATTGTGAAAAACAATCAAACCAAGAACGAAATAACTCATAACAAAAGGATACAATAAAAATTTCAAAAAAAATATATACAAACTGAGATTAAAATATGAAATTAGCAAGGAAAAAGGGAAGTGAAAAAATGAGTGAAAATGAAAAATATATAGATGAAGGGAGTGTTGAAGATCGCATGCCAAAACTGAGCCAAGAGCACATGGCGTTGGCAGCGAATGAAGAAAGTAAAAAATGGGTGTATGCCGTAATTGAACATTATAATAAAGGTGATATCCACAACGAAGGAAATGGCGTCACTTTACAAATAGTGTCTGAGAAAAAGGTTCGTTGCATTAGGCTATTTGATGACCCTGGTGCATGGTATTGCCTTAGTGTTGCTCTAGAGCAATTCAAATGTGCGAATATTGAATTTGAAATAGATCCAATTGTTATCATTACCCCAATGAAAAAAGCGGTACTTGGGGCTAAAGATGATGCAGAGAAAGATACGGTAGGTCGAGACGATAAGAGTGAAAAACCCTCCAGGGTGAAGGAGGCAGCACAGGCTTCACTGGATAAATATGGTATGGAGGTGGCTTGAATGACCGGAATTAGGATGTACATCGCAGCAACTTTCATTGGTAACTTCCCCATTACTAGACCTAAATCAACCCCTCAAGGTGCAGTATATGCTGCTGAGAATCAAATCACCAGAGCATTATTGCAAAAAAATAAGATATCTGCGGACAATATGGGCTCAAAATATGGCGAATGGATAAGAAATGTTTACCCAAATATTATACAAGATGCTCAAGAGCATATTGGTGAAGTTAGAGAGGTTCAATTGAAGGATGGTGAAACACCGAGACAGTTTAGAATTAGATACTGCAGGGTGAGTTTTGATGATACGGTCCTAAGGGAGGAGTTAGTATGAAATGGAAAACGTCCCAATCACACCCTCTTTTAGTTGCTGAAATTCTACTTCCTAAAAATATAAAAATTGGATTAAGTTTCTGTCCCGGAAAAACCCAGCCTCACGCGATGAGTGGGCCATGGAAGCGAAACCTAGAAACCGATTTGGAAGTCATTCAATCACTCAATTACGATGTAGTTCTTACTCTTATAGAGGATTTTGAGTTTCAGGAGTTGAAGGTTGAGGACCTCCAATCTGAGGCAGTGCGTGATTCTGGAATGGACTGGTTATGGTCACCTATCGTGGATCAATCAACGCCTACACATGCCAATTATACCGTGCTTATGGACGTGCTCCAACGAGTTGAGGCGGGAGATTCTATTTTCATTCACTGCAAGGGTGGTCTTGGAAGAGCTGGCACAATAGCAGCATGGCTGTTAACCCACTTTGGACGCTCTGGACATGAAGCAATAGCAGAGGTAAGGAACGTAAGACCTGGGGCGATTGAAAACGACAACCAAGAATACTGGGCCATCAGGAACGCAGGTCAGCGATTCACGCCAACCATCAGGATATTCACGCTCAATGTGTTCAATCCATTACCCGGTTCGATTGAACTTGATAACATCCTTGAAATTATCAATGACTCAGAGGCGGAGATCATCGTACTCACAGAATGTGGGGAGGAGGCATTTCAGGAATTAGGGGAGCGTCTAAGTTGTAATGACTCCGCATACGCTGATGCAGATTATTGGGGTAACGGAATCTTAACTCGCACCTTAAATTTGATTAATTCTGAACCTGTACCATTGAGTTGTAGACCTAGTGAGGTGCGGTCAGCGGTTGTGGCAGAAGTTTCATTCTCAAAGTCCACCACGATTCGTTTGATTGGTACTCACCTCGAGGTCAGTGATGAAGCTTCGAGATTGGAACAAGTGAGCCTGCTCGATGAATTGATTGGATTATCTGATTCAGTTTTGGTTGGAGATCTCAACTCCCACACCGAATCTGATTATCACGGAGTAGGGTTGGCATACTTACGTCAATCAAGAGAGGATGCAAACAAAAGTCCGCCACGATGGGATGTCATGGACCAACTTACCTGTCATCATGGGATGCTCGATACAGGTAAATCTCAAGAATTCAAGGCAACAACGCCCTATAGGACACGAGTTGATTACATCCTGTTAGGCGAGTCATGTGGATTGAAGTTTAAGCCGGATTCCTACCATGTCATCAATTGTATTGATCTAGACATAACCGATCACAACGCAGTCATGGTGGATTTAGAATTGATTGGCGTTAATGGTTCAAAATGAATGGATGAGGCCCTTACTTCAGGGGTTTAGACTCACAAGGAAATGAAATTGTATTTCATCAACTTAGAAGGTCATTAAAAATAAGAATAAGAATAATATGCTAACTAGCCAAATAACAAGTATACTAAGTGCTCCATATCCCCGTGCTGTAGTTGGATTACTTGACTTAATTAAAATGACTGCGCTAGTAATAGGTACAAGAATTAGGCAAGACAATAATCCTAGTCCCATAATCAATAAAGCCAATCCAAGATTTTCATCGTGAATCGTATCACCAAGTGCAAAATAGGGCATTGACAGGATTAACAATACAACAATCAATACTACAATTGGAAGGAAAAACCCAATCAAAAATCCGACAATCTTGTTTTTTTGTGATGGCCTAAGAAAATTATCGACTGAGTCCATATCGCCCAAAGTTGGGCTAGGGGAATCAGAATTAGGGGCTCCTTCATCCATGAGTTAGCCTGAGGATGTAAGTCATAAATATACTGGGTCAACTCACAAGAGTTCAGACCCACAAGGCCTAGATAAGCTAATTATCACATAGGTTAAACAGAAATAGAATTGGCCTATACCAACATCCATGTCAAGTTTCACCGATGGAAGAGATGAAGGCGCGATATTTCGGTGGTGGAACAGAAGAACTCTAGTTGTTTCAGCTGTCTGTATGTGTAGCATCTCCTGGTTTGAGTCTGATTTCGTGCTAGGTGATGATCTGCCTTTTTATGATCTAACGTGGTGGTTTATGATACTGATTTATTTACCGATGATGACTTGTGGTGGTATGTTAATTCTTTCTTGGGTAGTCAATTGGATTGTAGGAGGGTCTATCTCTATTGATCAAAATTGGTTGTTTGCACAAGGTCTGGATGAACCAACCTTGTACGAGCAGATGGAACGTGACATTGTAGAAGACGAATGACTCTTGTTTTCTTAATATAAACAAGTAAAATCTCAGGCTATTTGACACCTTATGTCCAGAAGCACAAGGGTC
>CAZXZO010000024.1:0-24159 GCA_964645485.1 uncultured Candidatus Poseidoniales archaeon | reverse complement strand
GAACACCAACAGACCGAGGTAAACCACCCAGTGTAGTGATTGTAATGTTGCCAAAACCCCATCGTCAAAACTCATTGAGGTGTGGACAGTAGCATCAACAATACCGCTCACAAGTAGTAACTTTGAGAGGAAACCTGCTAGTGGAGGAACTCCTGCTAAAGCCAACATGAAGACGAAAAGTGCTGTTGCCAAAAGCGGTTCTCGCTTGGCTAAACCATACAAATCCTCTATCTTGCTTCCTTTTCCTTCACTCTCTAACATGGAGAGTACTAGGAACGAACCTAACTTGAACAATACCAACACTGTGAGATGGAACAACATTGCCGCCACGATGAGTTCTGAAATCACATGGTCGCCTGCTCTTGCTTGATTGAGTCCAAGTGCTGCAACTGCTGCCAACAAATAGCCAGCGTGAGCAACTGATGAATAGGCCAGCATTCTCTTTGGATTGTCGCTTGAAAGCGCCCCCAAATTACCCCAAGTCATGGTGATTGCTGCTAGCAGTCCAACGATTGGAACCCAGAATGCTTCGCCGCTTTCTGGCATTGTGATAGTTACTAACACACGTAGCAGAACTACGAATCCCATTGCCTTTGAACCGGTTGCCAAAACCCCAGCAACTGGGCTTGCAGCGCCAGTGTAAGCATCAGGTGTTGCAAGGTGGAATGGTGCTGCACTAATTTTGAAACCAATTGTCACCATCAAGAAGGCGATTCCAGTCAATGCCATTGGGTCAATGCCATCCATTGCTTGCCAACTTGCTGCCAGGTCTGATATCTGCAAATTACCATTCCACAAGTATAGCAATGAGACACCGTATAATCCAACTGCTGACGCAACTGAACCAAGAATGAAGTATTTCATACCCGCTTCTGGGGCTTCTTCTTTCTCTTTCATGAAAGCAATAAGAACGTATGATGAAAGGCTAGCTAATTCTAATCCAATGAATAGCACAAAGACATCGCTTGCTAATGCAACCACAGACATTCCAAGCGCCACCATCAGTAGCAACAAGTGGAAGTCAACTTGACGTCTGTTGTCCAACAATTTCTGAATGCGCTCATCCTCTCTCCTACCCGCCAATACCTGAGCGTGAATCATGAATCGAGGTGTAGCCGGCATGCGACTCCACATTGCTACTGCACATAGCATCAAAGAACCGTAGAACACAATCTCAAGTAAGCGACTGAATCCATCAATCTGGAATACGGTTGGATCAGCCATTCCAGCACAAGATGCAAATGCTTCTCCAGCAGTAGAAATACACCAAACATTCGAACCAGATAGCGGTGTTTCCATTTGACTCCACAGTGCTAAAGATGCTGAAAACAACAATGTAAGAACACTGATAATTCCAGGAATCCTTGGACTTGAAGTGAACGAGAACCTCTCACCACCTAGTAAGTAAGGAATTCTAATATTGGTATTTGGAATTGGTACTCTGAAAGTCCCTTTACCTAAGTTCGGAACTAGAATCATCAACACAATACCGACAATCAATGTGAACTCAGGCAACAATGCTGACGCCGTTTGCGGGTCTGAGAAAAGAGCCATACTCATGGTCTCACCTCGTTCAACGCATCAAGGAGAACTTGTGAAACAAATTCACTAGAATATGCTGACATCATGTCAAAGAAGATGAATGGGAGGACACCGAGTAATACTGCAAACCCTGCAAGCACAAGCATTCCAGCATTCTCATGCCAGGTGATATCTACTGGATCTTCGCCGTGTAGAGATTCAGGCAGTTCACCTTCTTCTCCACCTTCAAAGATTGTTCTCTGCATACTCCACAAGTAGTAAGCAGCAGTAATTATTAGAGTCAATGCAGGCAAAATAACAAGCCAACCAAATGTCATCCAGAACGCAATCATTATGGCAATTTCAGCCACGAATCCAGCCATCAATGGCAAACCTAGACTTGCCATCCAAGCGGTCATCATGTGCCCACTTAACCAGGGTGAATGCTTTGCCATGCCTCGCATTGAACCAATTTCTAAGGTGTGGTAATGATGCTTGAAAGCGCCACAAACAGCGAACAGGTGCGGGGAAATGATTCCATGTGCTAGCATCATGAAAATTGCGCCAGCAATTCCTAGCGGCTGCATAGTGGCAATACCAAGGAATATCAATCCCATATGTGAAACCGACGAATAAGCAACCATTCGTTTCAGATTAGTTTGTCCTAAGCAAACTAATGCACCATAGACTAGACTTATCATTCCAAGAATTACAATTAGCCATTGGAAGTAAACCAATGCAGCAGGAAGTAATTCAACTGCTATCCGAATAAATCCGTAAGCACCCATCTTTAGCATAACACCAGCCAAAAGCATTGAGCCAGCTGTTGGTGCTTGTACGTGGGCATCAGGCAACCAAGTGTGGAACGGGACGCTCGGCATTTTAGCGGCAAAGCCAACCAACAGTAGCAAAAATACCGCTTTCTGCATACCAAATCCACCTAAGAAAGAGGATCCCAACTGATTAGAAGAGGCGGCCATCAAAGTCACATCAAATGCACGACCTGTGATATTACCTTCCCAAACTGGAACTCTTGTGAAGTAATACATTACCAAAATTCCAAGCAACATCAAAACGCTTGCAGTGAAAGTATAGATGAAGAATTTCTGAGCCGCATATTTTCTATCGTCGCCACCCCACAACAGTATGAGGAAGAACATTGGAATCAAAGTTAATTCCCAAAATGTGTAGAACACAAACAAATCAAGCGAGACAAATACACCAATCAGTGCCCCCTCCATTAGTAGAATGAGGCTGTGGAACTGAGCACCTTTCTTGACATCCCATTGAACCAACATTGAAATTGGAATTAGTAGTGTGGTCAACCAAACCATTGGGAATGAAAGTCCATCCACACCCACGTGCCATGAAACACCAAATCCGTCAATTAGGGAACAGCCACCCGCTTCAAGAGCGACATCAGCATTGGCACAATTGTCGTAAACATAATTGTTTAATCCGATTGAAGTCCAAGAGATTCCACTATAAGATTCTAAGAACATCAAAGTTGAAAGTGATAACAATAGCAAAGAGAAAGCAAAGATGAGAATACGGATGTATTGAGAGATTTCTTCTCGCTTTGATGGTGGGCTTGCCCATGCTAGGAACAGGAATACGAATCCTGCAACTATTGGTCCAAGAGTCAGCAGTGTCAAAGGATTACCAAACATCATCAAATCCATTCAAATCACCCCCCAAAGCAATATTAGGATGCTAAACATTCCAATCACAGCAACTAGAATGTAATCCGATGCGCTGCCAGATGTAGCCTTACGAACATCCCTACTTATCTTCTGACTACCAGATTCAATACCCTTGATTGCACCATCAATGACTTTTGTATCAAACCAGGTTAAAGCCTGTGAAAGAGGAATTACAGTCCTTGCAATCGCCCACTCATAGATTTCATCAAAGTAAAGGCGACGATGTAATGCATCTGCCAAACCCGAGTTTGCCAATTCATCAACATTAGCGCGGCCGAATTTAGATGAAAGCAGTGGAATCCAAGAAATTAGTTGTGGTGCTCTATCTCCATCCTTCAATTTTCCACCGTGAATGCGCATTGCCATTGCTGGCCCAACAACAAGTGAAATTGAGATAGTAATCCAAGTCACCATGAATAAGAATGGATCAGTAGGCAAGAAAGCGTGCACAAGTGTTTCAAGAATTGCCAAAACAATTCCATGCTCATGAACAAGAGTTCCTAATGCCTTCGCTTCACCAAGCCAATATGTTGCTCCAAGAATTGCTAATGCAAATCCTCCTAGAAGTGAAATGACACTCAAGGTCACCAGTGGAGTCGGAATCCAATGTGTCTGTTCCTCAACATGGTCAGCAAACTCTGTCTTTGGCTTGCCAGCAAAAGTCATCATCCACATTCGTGTCATGTAAAATCCGGTCATGCCTGCAGTAAGCAAAATCAAAAATGCTGGAATCAGTAATTCAGTTCCACCATGTATTGCAGCAGCATTCCAAGTTTCAGCAACAATTCCTTCCTTTGACCAGAATCCACCAATCAACGGCAAGCCGATAATGGAGGCTGAACCAATTGCCATTGCTGTAGCAGTAATCGGCATTTTCCCGGCTAAACCACCCATGTTTCGCATATCTTGTGGGTCGAAGTCGTCGTGACCTCCCTCGTCATGAGAATCGTCGCCATCTTCTCCATCCCCATGAGCCAAATGGTGGTGCGCGTGGTGCATCTCGTGTATCACCGAGCCAGATGCCATGAACAGCATACCTTTCGCCATCGCGTGGTTAAACAAATGGAACATTGAAGCGCCAAAAGCAATCACTGCGGCGTGATGTTCGCCGTGGTTGTAAAACCAGAGTGCAACACCAAGTCCAGTGAAAATATACGCTAATTGACTCATAGTTGAGTATGCTAATACCTTCTTGATATCGTTTTGAACAAAGGCAATCAAGGCAGCCATGAAGGCTGTAATTCCACCAATCCAGGCAATTAATACAGCGACATCTGACAATCCTTCAACACCGTGGCCATGAGATGTAACGTCAAAGAATGGCACAAATCTAGCAACTAGATAGAGACCGGCGTTAACCATTGTTGCCGCGTGAATAAGAGCGGAAACAGGCGTTGGTCCTTCCATAGCATCAGGAAGCCACACGTGTAGTGGGAACTGAGCGCTTTTACCGACTGCACCGATAAAGAGCATGACTAGTGACCAGCGTAGCATACTAACATCAACAGAACCACCCATTGATGGGTCAGCAAAGATAACTGCAAACTCTAGAGAGCCATAGATATCGTACATCATTAGCAAACCGATGAGAAGGAATATATCTCCAACTCTTGTTGTCAAGAATGCTTTCTTAGCGGCGTACGCGGCACTTGGTCTCTCGTAGTAGAAACCAATCAGCAAGTATGAACAAAGACCCATGATTTCCCAGAAGATGAACAACCAAAGGAATGAATCTGCTAGAACCATTCCTAGCATACCAGCAGTGAAAAGAACGAACTCAGCATAGAAGCGATGGTTACGGTCTTTGTTTACTGGGTCAGTATTCATGTATCCAATTGAGAACCAACAAATTAGGAAACAAAGGAATGATGCTACAAACAGCAACATCATCGAGACATTGTCAATCCAAATTCCAACACCAATTGAGTTGCTAACTTGTATGTGTACCCAATCTCCAGCGGCATTTTGGCCAATGGTATCAAAGGTGAACCAATTGAATAATCCCCACTCAAGGGGTTCATGGAAACTCGCGCCCTTTGTGAAGAACTCGATGGCTAACCAGATTGTCAAGGAAAGTGAAATTGCTAGTGTACAAAGGGCAATTATCCCGCCTTCTTTGAACTGGTCTCTCCACCATCCTTCTCCGTTGGATAATTGTCCAACAATTGCAATCACTGGGAACACAGCAATTGGCAATAGTGGAATCAAGAAGGCTGAATCTAGTGCAGTGAATGGAGTGCCCGTCATATATTCTCCAAGGAATATACGTAAGAACGGGTATAGCAAGAATATCCCAATAATTGGGAGGAAACGCATTTCTGAGGTTTTTGTATCCGACATTGAAATCCCTCCTCAGTGCTTTAACAGCGTCACCTCATCCAAATCGATGGTTTCTCTAGTTGAGAAAACCGCCAAGAATATAGCGAGACCAACTGCCACTTCAGCAGCCGCAATTGCGATCGCAATTCCAGTGTAAACCCAACCGGTTACGTCACCATAATGCAAAGCACCAGCGACAAAATTGAGATTGACTGCATTGAGCATAATCTCAATACACATCAGAACAATGATTCCATTCTTGCTTGTGAACACACCCATCAAGCCAATGCAGAATAGAATTGCTCCTAGGCTTGCAAGATACATTGGTGGAATCATTGTTCACCCTCCTGTTCCCAGAGTAAATTTTCAATTCTCTCATCTCTAACTAAGTAAGATGCACCAATCATTGCCATTGAAAGCAGAATTCCCAAAACAATTACTGGAAGCGCCCAATCGGTCAACATTGCTCTAGAGAATTCAAAGGTATTCAGACCAATTGTGCTTGAACTTGTGTCCCACATTGAATGATACACAACCATCGGTAGAAGTAGAGCAAGTATTCCAGCCACCATTAGACGAGCAACATGGTCAATCAAACGCATTAAGCATCACCTTCCTGAATTGTTCTGCGGGCTAACATTATTCCAAAAGCAAATACCAACATTACACTACCAAGATAGACTAAAATCTGAATTGCCGCAAGCAATTCAGCACCTGCAAGAATGAAAACACCAGCAATAGCCATGAAACAAACAATCAGCCAAAACATCGAGTGAGCTATTCGCTTGGCATAAATTGTTCCAAGAGAACCAATAATTGACAAGAAAGCAAAAATTGCGAATGCAACATGCTCAAGTAAATCTGGCATCATCTTCCTCAAGCCTCCGCTCTAGCCTTTGCCCTTTCTCGCTTTTTCAGTTCTTTTTCGGCACGCTTTACTAGTTCAGCGTCTACTCTCTCTTGGTGAACAGATGGGAGAACTCTTGTCCTATCTGCTTCGTACCACAAATCTTCACGGGAATATCCTGACATCCCATCGTATTCATTAGTCATGAAAAATGATTCAAACGGACAGGCTTCCATGCAAAGTCCACAGAACATACATCGTCCAATATCAATGCGACCTGACATGATATCAACTTCTGCTGGCGCCAAATCAGCCGCTGGAACTTCTTCCATTCCGCCGCCATCCCAGCGTACTGTTGCAGTCTCCCCAGTGATATCGATAACGGAACCAAAATCGTATTCTTGTGGCACTGCACTATGGTCCAGAATTAAATTATGGTCGGAATTGTCAACCTCGTTGCGACGAGCAGCCATGCCACCAACTTCTAACTCGGTTCCCATGCCATGCCACTCATCACCCTCTTCGGTGGTATCTAGAACATTGACACGAGTTTCTGTTTCCATATGCAAACAACTGTTTGGACAGGCTTTCACACACGCCTTACAGGCGGTACAGGTCTCCCAAATCACACCGATTCTACCGTTGTAATTACCCGGCACGAAAAGCCATGGCTCAAGGTCTTCAAGTCTCTCGTAAGGATACATTACAGTAACTGGGCGCTCAAGATATGGAACCAGTGAAGATGTTTCCCGGTCCACGGCGTATCTCTTCCCAACACTTGGGTGGTCCTCTCCAATTCGCGCTGCAGTCCCCTCATCAATCATCTGGGCTTCTTGCGCGTGGTAAGGTGCGGAGGTACCGTGAGCGGCGAGAAGTTTGTGACTTCCAACATAAGGGATTGTTCTCAATGCCGCCTTCAAAGCCATCCACATTGGTCTAATGACCATATTACGGAAATTCGGTTGTGCGTGGGGGTGAAATGGCATACTTACTTCCTCCTATTACCTATCATGGCTCCTTGGTGAGGCTGGACCTTTTGATTTGGTGTAAACCGAATACGGTCTTGTCCTGCCTTCCATTGCTGATTTATCTTCATCCATTCCAAGAATGATGAAGAGTATTAATGCGATAGCGGTAATTAATCCTGGAATGAGTAATGGCCATTCATCGCCTGGCCAAATTGAAAGACGGAGCCAAAATGCGATTGCCAAGTTAACTAGTGACAGCGGCAATAACCAGCGCCATCCAAATTCAAGAATTTGGTCTGACCTAATTCGATGCAATGATGCTCGAATCCAAACGAATATTGCAAACATGAACCATGCTTTGAACAGTAGCCAAGCAGTTGGTGGAATCACTGAAATAAATACCAATGGCACTGGAGCGAGTAGTACAGGGAATTCACTTCGTAGCCCAATCGCTAAACCAATTAGGCCTACACCGATTGCACCAAGAATTAGATCTTGGTTAGGGATAATTCCTGTAATTGTGTCACCAAAGGGCATTTCCCATGCCCCAAGGAAGAAGATTGCAAAGAGCAAACACGCAGCATAACATCGGAGATATTCGCTTGCAAACATCAATCCCCAGCGCATTCCACCATATTCAGTCCACCAGCCTTCAACAAGTTCTGCTTCGGCCTCTGGCATATCAAACGGAATTCGTTCAACTTCAGCAACCATTGTAATCAAGAATAATGCCGCCCCAAGAGGTAGTAGGAAAATATTCCATACACCCGAAGTAATTTGGAATTCGGCAATTTCAATGATATTCAATGAGCCCGATATAACTGCCAAAGAAAGTATTGTTACTAACAAAGGAATTTCATATGCTGTCAGTTGTGCCGCTGAGCGGATACCACCAAGAAGAGTATACTTGTTGTTTGATGACCAGCCAGCAAAGAAAACTCCAAACGGAGCGATACCAAAAATTGCCATCATAAACAATAAAGACAATTCAGGATTTGCTGAATAAATATTGGAACTCAGAGGTATGAATGCAAAAATCATCACTGTAGATGTGATGATGATGAATGGTGCAACCTCAAAAATGAATTTGTCAGCCTTTGCTGGAACCATCCATTCCTTAGTCATGAACTTCATGCCATCTGCAACATTTTGAATCATTCCTGGCAACAACCACCAAACACCGTGATATCCTCTATCCTTAGTTCTGTGAACTGTTTCATAATCAGAAGCGTTTCCAGCTTTTTCGTTTAGAAGATTGTTTAACCATCGAATTGGTTTTCCTGTACCAAATGGTAAGTCATCATACCAGTCAGCGTGTTGACCACCCTCTCCAACCCATAGTGAACGAAGGGCCATTGTTGCTCCCCGACGGTCCATTATACGAGCGAAAAATTTTCTCTCAATCCATAAAAGGGCAAGGATTGTGCCCATGATTGTAGCAAAAACTGTGACCGCCATGATGCTTTCAGTCATGACAGAAGCGACACCATCTGAATATTCGTGAAATCGTGTTTGACCAACTGTGGCCTCAGCAATCATTTGAGTTAAATCGCCAACCCATGTACGAAAAACTACCCAATCTTCCATGATGCCACCTCACCTATCAGTCTCCCCAATACAAGGGTCGAAAGAACCCATGATGGCTGGAATATCAGCCACTTTGTGACCAATCATGCATCTTGCAGCATAAGGAATTGTAATGAACATAGGTGAACGGATTGAAATCCTGTATGGATGCTTGCCACGCTGTTCCCCACCGCCTGCAAGATAGAACATCGATTCACCCCGGCTATCCTCAAAGTGGTGGAATCCAGTCTTGCCTTCTTCAGCGCGCTCCCGCGCTTTTGTTAGAATCATTGGGTCGCCCTCAGAGTAGTGAGTTTCAGCACCACCAGGCATCTTGTCAAGAGCGTCTAGACACATGCGTGCGCTTTGACGCATTTCGTCTACCCGCACGCGATAGCGGTCGTAGCAATCTGCTCCCTTGATTGATGGACGCTCGACTGAAACATCCCAATCGAGTTCATCATATACAGAATATGGGTGTGCCCAGCGAATATCGTAATTGACTCCACCAGCACGAACATTTGGCCCGGTTACCCCGTGATTGACCATCTCTTCGGGTTTTGCATATCCCACTCCTTGAGTACGGACTAGGAAGACTGTGCTCTCGTCAAGCATTTGTTCTGTTTCCTGAATTCGGTCAAGGAATAGATTGAGTTTAGCGCGCGCTCGCATTGCGAATCCAATTGGAAGGTCTCTCTTGACACCACCAATTCTTGGGAAATTGTAGTGCAATCTTGAACCGCCGAGTTCTTGCAGTAAATCCATCATCATTTCTCGCTCTCTCAAGCACCAAACGAAGGCAGTCAAGTTTCCAATATCAGGGCAGAACGCGCCAAGCCACATCAAATGGCTAGCAATCCTTTGCAATTCAACTGCAATGACTCTGATGTGTTCAGCCCGGGCTGGAACTTCAACTTCCAACAAATCTTCAGCTGCATAAATATACGAATGTGCCCAAGTGTTTGCGCTTGCATAACAAAGGCGGTCACAGTAAGTTGTAATCTTGGTGAAATCTCTTGATTCACAAATCTTCTCTACGCCTCTGTGAATGTAACCTAAATCTGGAACAGTGTCAACAACTGTTTCACCATCAACCTTTACTTTGAGGGTCCAAAGACCGTGAGTCATTGGGTGTTGAGGGCCCATTGATATCCACATTTCTGCCATAATTTTCACCTCACTTTACCTTGCCATCATCGGCCGGTTTACGTCCGAATCCTTGTGGATCATCATACATGATTTCAGAATCATGGTAGCGAATCTTGTGTTCCTTTTGTAGGGGGTGGAATCCAACCGGTGTATCATGAGGCTGCAAAACTCTACGCATACCCTGATGGCCTTCGAACTCGATTCCAACTAAGTCCCAAGTTTCCTTTTCATTCCAATCAGCACCCATCCATACCTCTTGCACAGACTGAACAGTTGGGTTTCGAGTATCAGGGATTGAAATACTGATTTCAAATTCCATCGGAACATCATTATCTTGTAAAATTGAAGGGTCGCGAATTACTTGTTCGGTCCATCCACCACGCTCTGGTGGATTGATGACATTCATTCGCATCAAGTGGACAACAACTTCCCATTTCTTCTCATCTGAGCCTTCTGGCCAATGAGTTCCTGTAATCATTGAACAATGGTCAGCGCCCATCTCAAAGCGAAGCCACTTTGCAACCGCTCGCCAGTGATTTTTGGGGCAATTAATGAACACATATGGGCGCTTCATTCCACTCTTGTGGTGGCGGACTTCAGCATCCAAGCCTGCACCACCCCATCGAGTGGATGCTGCATCAACAACCTGCTGCGCAGATTCTTCCGCATATTCTTCTAAAATCTTCATCCCCACCCTAGACCCCTCCTTATTCACTGGTCTCCAACAATAATTGGCGCGTCGTCATCTCTAACGGTGCTAGGTGTTGTACCAATCCTCATGATTTTCTTACGAAGGTGTTGGAATCCATCAATCAAAGCCTCAGGACGAGGTGGGCAACCTGGGATGTAAACATCAACAGGAATTATTGTATCTACGCCTTCAAGAATGTTGTATGATTGGTAGTATGGACCCCCTGAAATAGCACATTCACCCATTGCAATGCACCACTTTGGTTCCGGCATTTGCTCCCACAAACGGACAATCGGGTCAGCGAATTTCTTAGAGATGGGCCCGTTAACAAGCATAACGTCGCACTGACGTGGCGAAGAACGGAAAAACACGCCAAATCGTTCTGCGTCAAATCTTGAACCACCAGCAGCAGCCATTTCTAATGCACAACATTTGATTCCTAGGTGGAGCGGGAACAATGATTTTCTTTGTCCCCAGTTGAAGAAACGCCCTCCTAGAACGCTGATGAATTTCTTTAGGCGGCTTGCCTCTAATCCGGCACTAGCACTATCGCCAACTGTATCAATTAGCGCTTGGCTATTGAATACTGCATAATTTTGTGTTTCATCCGACATCTAATCACCTCAAATGTAAATTCTGCCCCGCTTACGAAACGCATACCAAACTCCAAGCGACATCAGCGCTAGGAATACTCCAACAGTGACTAATCCACCAACTGCCAATTCAATTGTATCAGGGGAATTTGGCTGTGCATTCATTGAGAGTAAACCGCCAAATGCTAGGAACATAAAGGCAATATCAAACACTAAGAAAATGATTGCATACCAATAATACTGGAAGTGGAAATCAATCATAGCATCCCCTAGTGGATTAGAACCACACTCGTAAGTAGAGTCACCTCGAGAATACAGTGAATGGTCCGATTCAAGCCCATCCAAAAGAATTGAACTTAGTTTAGTTGGATTATTTGGGTCAGGAGTTGGGCGAAGAAATCTTGAAGTCAAAAACGCCCCAAATGGAAAGCCAAAACCGACCACTGTCATTATCGCGAGTCCGAGGTAAGCAGAGGGGACACTTTCTACTACCAACCTGTCCACACACCCTCGAACCGCAGTTCGTTGTTTTCCTCGACTTGCATGGACCCCATAAGCATAACCAAAGTCCGGATAGCCCCGTAGGGGCTTCAGCCAAGTATATTCAATGAAACTGGCAGGCTTTAATAATTCATTATTACTAGCAAGTCACATCTTCGACTAAAGGCTAAAATGAGCATTTATTCCAATGAATTATGCATTTCTTCGAGCGCGAATTGATGACACAATTGCGCCGAAAACAAGGAGCGTGAGGAAAGTTAGTCCAATCACTTGCAAGTTGCCACCACTACCGAATAATCCAGTCGGCGGAGTGGCTGAAACAGATAGGTCAATTGGTTGCGCTGAGACCGGAGAAGATGCCGGTTCTGCAGTCAATGTAAACTCGAAGGTATCGGGTTGCATCAGATTTGTTGGAGGCTTAACAATCACTTCTACAGCCCTAGTTTCTCCTGGTTCAAGCAAGACCTCTTCTTCAGTGATTTCAATCGCCCATCCACGCACAGGATTGCTACTCAACAAGCGGATAGTTTCCTCTATGTTTCCACTGTTCGTGATGTTAACCGATATTCTAGCAATCTCACCATAAACTATTGATGAATCAACATCTCCATCAACCTCAAAGTCAATCTCATGATTTGTCCTAATGGAAAGTGAAATTTTCACGGTTGACAACTCTGCTGCATTGCGACTTGAAGCCGCTGAAACTTTTATCAAGCCAGATACACCATTTGGTACACCTTCTTCAATATTGATTACAAGCCTTAAAACGATAGACTCATCCTTTTCCAACTCGATTTTGCCTTCTACAATGGTCCCGTTTTCATAATACACATCAACCATAGTTTCAGCTTCCATCCCGGATACTGAAATAATCGCTTCTTCGGTGTATGAAGATGAGCCTACATTAGTGACGATAACCCTAACTTCTACCTCACCCATGGGGGGTAACTCTAGTTCCTGCATGTCAGGGATTTCACCTGGTGACTGTAACGCCATACCCATGCGATAAACGTGGTTGGAGACAATTACCCTCAAGTCGAATCTCTCTTGGACTGTTCCGTCATTTACGTTTTTGATACGGACTTGGAAGTTTTCTGATTCGAACTCATCCTCTCCTTCAACAGTAATTTCTGCGTAGACAGTGACTGATGCCCCAGCAGCAAGTGAAACACTAGTGATTTCTGAACCTAGTGAATCTGAAAATCGACCTGGCCAATTAGGTGAATCACAAAGATTTGGATTTGATGATGGTGGTTGGTCACACAAACTGAGAGTGAATGAGTCTTGAATATTTCCTGTGTTAGTAAAAGTGACCGGGAATCGAGAAGTTTCTCCCGTCTTACCAAACTGTTCAGTTGCTTGCATATCTGCACTCATTGAACGGTGCGCAGCGACAGTTACTGTGAGCGTGTCAGAACCATATGGTGTACCATCGGCTGCAAATATTGTGACATCAAATGTCAGTTCATCTGTTGCTAATGCGTCTTCTGGCGCAGTAATATCAAGCAGAATCGCTCCGTTTGAACCAGAAGATGAGTGACGCCCTTCTAAAGCGATTGAACTTGAATCAAGTTGTGAAACCCATCCCGCTTGGCTACTAACTCCAATGGAGAATGTCTCTTGGCCATTGCCATAGTTGTACGCAGTAATCACTACAGAACGAGTTGTCCCGGGTTCAATATTATCAATTCTTGAGGACTCTAACTGCACATTTCCAGCACGTGATTGCCCTAATTCAACTTGGAACAATGCGCTACATTTCTGAGATGAACCATCTAGCCCCATGATGTTGAAATCAACAATGCTCCCGGCTGGAAGCGAATCATCCGGAGTGATATCAAACTGGAAATTTGTTTGCCCGTTACCGCCATTGTAAGGCAGTAATTGGGTTGAACCTCCATCTACACTCAGCCACGTCTTCTGACTGTTTACGGAGAATCCTATTGTCCAATCAGTATTTCCATCATTGTGGAAAGTGATTGAATAACTCTTAGTTTCATCTGGATCAATTAAAGCACTTGAAACTGATAGCGAAGCGCTACATTCCTTCATTTCGGGAACCTCGAGGAATAATTTGATGAAATCAGAAGACTGCTCAGGAGTTGTAGGCGTGGTAACAACTCCTTTGAGATAGAAACAATGGCTGCCAGCCTCGGTTCCTTCTGGAACTGTGACTTCAACGGTTACAACCTCGCTTTCACCGCTGTCAACTGTTACCACTGAGGGGTCGACCGACGCAGAGAGAGATGATTCACATGTTGCGTTGCTCTCAAAAGACAATTGGATTGACTCATTTGTTTGACCAGTGTTTTCCACATTAACTGTCCATGTTACAGGGTTGGCGCCATTGAATGTCCGGTCGGGATTTGATGAAGTTAAGTCAACTCCAGTTATCGCCCCACCTGAACCTTCGCCAGCGGTTGTAGTCACAATCACATCTCCAGTCTCTGGAGCATTTAGTGGTGCAGTTGCTGTTGCAGTAACAGTGGTTTCGCAACTGCCTTCAGCATTTTGTGCAAGCGCTACCGTAAGAGTGGTGGTTTCGGAACCACCACCTGAAATCTGCCCTGGAATCTGTTCAATCGTTGAAGTGTATCCAGTGCAATCTTGGGCTTGAGAGGTAGTTAGTGAAACAGTCATGTCTTCGTCGCCGGTATTTGTCACGGTAATAGTGTAAGAACCATTTTCCCCGGGATTTACCGTAAGGGCCATCGGGCTAGATGAAACAGACACACCAATACTCGCCGAAACCGTTGGAACAAAGGACAGAACCAACAGAGAAGTGAACAAAAACGCCGCATAGCGAGAGGTGCTCCGGCTCGTACGCATGGTGGGCGAAGCCCACCCCTCCTTGATGAATATGCGGCTACTCTGAATTTCAGGTGCATCGTGTTTCATTTGTATTCACACCTTCACAAAATCGGATATTTTTCCTTCACAATTCCGGCAATTTGATAGTTTGGAAATCCCACATTCAGAATCGCTTAAATGATAGCGTGCTCCACATTTTGGACACGCTTGCCAACCCTTAGTTGGAAGAATATCAAGGCAAACCCAACACTTGTGATTTGGGTCGGCTTCATCGCTCTGTTCGGGCTTTGATTCCTCTTGTTGTGGAATTGCCGCCATTTCGGCCGTTGTAGCCACTTCTGTCTCCTCTGCCGGTTGGACCACTTCAGCCACCTCGGCAACTTCGGCAGTTTCAGCCACTTCAGCCGGGTCAGCCGGGTCAGCCACTTCCACTTCTTCGGCAACCTGAGTCGTTTCAGCCACCTCAGCCGGGTCGACAGTTTCTGCAACCTCAGCAGTTTCAGCCACCTCTGCAACTTCCTCTACTTCGGCTGGTTGTGGTAGTTGTGCAACTTCAGCCTCCTCGCCAACTTCAGTGCTAGTAACAGAATCATCTTCTGAATCTGTATCTTGAGATTGTACTGAATTTCCATCTTGAGACTGCACTTGGGCTTCATCTTCTACCTTAACAAAAGCATCAGCAGGAGGAGCCTGTGCTGGATGTGATTGAGGTGGCGGTGGAAGTGGGAAACTACCCATCCCCTTGGGATTCTTGGCTCCACTAGCAACCCCGCCTGGTGCAACTTGCGACTGTGTTCCACTGGCGTTATTCTTTGGAGGAGGTGGTAATTGTTCGAGACCTTCTAAGTGAGGGAGTTGTGAACCACCATTTGGTAGCGGAGGTAAACCAAGCCCTGCTGAATTGGGTGGAGGAATAGGCAAATTCCCTGAATTTTTCCCTAAATTGAAATTTGATGTTGACTCTTGCTTCCGCATTGAAACTAGAACAAATCCACCAACACAAAGCAAGAGTAGTAGTATAATCGCCCCAATTATTTGCATTGTTCCCCCACTTGAACTTACTTCTCGATTAGGGTCATCAGTGACATCAAATTCGATGCTATGAGATGAACCTGAAACATCATCAGCAGAAAGAAGGGAAAGCACAAGGGTACCAAGACCTGGTTCATTTGCCATTACTTCAACCGTCAATGTGCGAGCCTCACCAGCCGATAACTCAACCATTTTACCGTTGAGAATCTCCACATCCCAACCGTTCGGGCCGGTAACACCTATACGGTGCGACAAGGGTGCATTTCCATCATTAACAACATCAATTGAAAAAGTGGTTTTCACACCCTCCACGATGGTTTCTGGCTCAACATAGTTCTCCCATTGTACATTCTTTGTAGTAGCAGTTTTCAAGGTTAAAGTGTTTGATATTTGGACATCATCAATTGTAATTTGCATGGTTACTGCTGGTTCACTTCCAGCATCGGTACTAGGTGGCATCACAATTAGACATTCAACGCGTTCACCACTATTTGGTGCCACTTCTGAAATTGGATCACACATCCCGGTCCATGCGCTTGATGGAAGCAATAATTGGGTCATTGGAGTCCAAGGTTGAGCCCCGCTATTTGTCACCAACCAAACCAATCTAAATCCAGGCATACCCACAGCGTGGTCTCCCAATCCAAATATGCTAGAAGACCTTGTACCATCAGCCAAAATTATCTCATCAAAACTGATGCTTGGTTGGGGTACAGATTGAACATCTAAATATCCCTCCCATTGGATTCGGAATCCAGAACTATCAATCAATATCAACTCGATTGGTCCTGCTGCAGCGACTCCATTTCCTTGTAAACCAACAACTAGAGATTTTGTTTCAGAGGGTTGTAAAGTCATGGTTGGGAGTTGATTGGACACCGCCCAACCACCGGGTAATTCCACTGTTGGATTTAGCGTAAGTTCAATATTTCCTTCATTCATAACTGTGAATCTAAGATTCAATTGACTATCGGGCCGTAAACTACCGAAACTTGACTCATTGAGTATACTGGCATTTCGGTATCCGGTGACTATGAAATCAAACCCAAGATTCCATGACAAGCTGTTATCTAATTGGGAAACTGCCGTCAATGAACCGCTAAGCAAGGTTCCAGATGAAACGAGGTGGTCAGTTGGCGGCACTAGAGTTACTCTTGAAACCTGAGAAGTAGAAGAAGCAATGTATCCAGAAGATGCAGAAGGTGAGCCAGCGATTGAGCCTAGAGAGTCGAAACCAAGATGCCACCCAAAGGGCGCGTCAAGAGTCAAATCCCAACCCTGTGGGCCATTGCCTTCGTTATACATAGTCACATCAAATGAAGTGTTTTCAACTGGGGACACAGAAATTTGATTCAGATTATCAAATCTGAATCCAGGTAGAACAGGAACATCCAAAGTCAAGGTTATTGGATAATCTATATTGTTGTCAACATCCCTTCCGGTCACCGTAAATTGATAAATTCCCGGTTCAGGTGGAGAAGGATGCACCATAGTCAACCCAACATCCACTGCTTGTGAACCGTTGAGAGCAAATGTTGTCTGAGAAAATGATTGGAACCAATCGTTGAATTGTTGGCCATCACTTTGACGAATTGGCTTCTCGACGGAAATAGTCGCATTTGTCGGTATTAATGCGGTGTTTTTGATTGTGAGATTCCATTGCGCGGTATTACTAGTCGAATCCCTGACTCTTTCAATCACGCTTTGAGTAGTTACGCGAACCCCTGGCTCAGTAACACCTACGGTCACAAGTAGGATATTGTTCGCCTCATCCAACTCATCAAAAGCATCCGTTGGGTCTACCTCAATGATGATGTCATTGTCACCATTTGAAACTGGAGTCCATTGCCAATTCAATCCCTTTACTTCACCGGGACCAAGGCTGATAGTTTGGGTGTTTAGTACCTGACCCCCAGCACTTGCACGGACCTGTAAGTCATCCATTACCCGGCTTCCCATATTGGAAACTTGTGCTGTAAAAGTAACTTGTTCATTCACTTGTGGTATTGGGTCTGAGAGTGAAAACGACTGTGGCACAAATGCGGCATCAGGAGACAAATCATCAACGCCAGCACCACGAATAGCCAGCGCATATGTCTGCTCAGATTTTTGCCCACCATGGCGTACATCCGACACCCTCACTGTCCAAATTCCCTTCTGGGCTTGATCAATCAGAACTACCTCAACATTGTTGACATCATCAGCTGTTCCACCTGAAACTGAGCGCCCGTTTTCAAAGACATTACCCAAATATGTAGTTGTACCATCGGGCGCAGTTACTAACAAATCTAAGTCATTTTGTAATTGGTCTGTGGCCCAAGTGCTACCGCGGTAATCAGACCATGAAAGAACAATTTTCAGTTGTTGCCAACCATGTGTTAGATTGAATGAGTAATCACGATTGTTACCGCTACGTAAGTAATTGCGGTCATCTACCCAAACCCCAGTATCACCAATTGCTGCTAATGAGCGTTGCAAGTTTACTCTGCCCCAACCTTCGTCATTGTTCGGAATATTACGGGTGCCCATATCTTCGGCGCCAAGAATCAGTAATGACTTCACCAAAGCGCCTTGAGGTTCAGGCCGGTGTGCTACTTCCATCAGATATTCGCGAATAAGTGCTGATGCTCCCGCGGCATTTGGAGCAGCCATCGATGTCCCAGAATATTCTAGATACCATTGACTTGACCAACTTGCCCCACCGGTGTCAGTTGCATCTTGAGAGCGGCATGACCGCACCCATGCACCCGGTGCAGATACATCTGGTTTAATGCGGCCATCTTCAGTTGGGCCACGGCTGCTACTACTTGCTAGAGTATCAGGAGCCCCGCCACCTCGATTGTGGTGGTTACCGACTGCAATCTGATTTTTTGCTGTCGCTGGCGGAGTTATTGTGCCAGCCCCGCTCCCATCATTACCTGCTGAAAATAGTGCCACCATGCCATCATAGGACCAATATTGGTCGTAATGATTAGTTCTATCATCGACATCTGCACTATCAGTTGTATATTTTCCAAAATTCGTTTGGGAACCCCAAGAATTAGTGTGTATATTTGCACCACTATTGTATGCGGCATTGAGTAAGTAGTTCATACTTGGAGAGTAGAATTGCCCATCACTATCTCTTTCCATGGCTTGGAAATACAAGTTAGCCTCTGGAGCAACTCCGGAATACCCACCCCTGTTTCCATCACCAAGAACTGTACACGAAACATGAGTACCGTGGCCAGAGTGTGTATCTTCGGTTGACGAATCCCCACTCACTACAGACACCACGGCGTTAATCCTACCGTTCATGTCTCCATGGTCTTGGTCAAGACCAGAATCTGCAACAGCAATTATTTGCCCGCTACCATTGAGAGTAGTGCCAAATGCCGAAACGATAGATGACACCTTCATGTGACCCTTTGCTTCGGAATTATGTATTTCAAAAACTGGAGGGATTCTGAGCCATGAAATTGCTGGATTTGCCGCGATGACAGGGATGTCATCTACTTTCACCCAGCCTTCGTAGCGACCAACATCAAGAGTAGAATCAACTATCATTTCTGACTGTGCAACTTCGCTAACACTCCATGCCAATCCTGCGATATTGACTCCATCAGTAAGTGAACTATCGATGTTTGAGCGCCATCCTTCAATCCTGATGAATGAACTTTCACTAATTTGATTCTCAAGCAATTCGTCCGAAACGAACATTGCTAGGGGAACCGGGTGAATTGCTATGACTGAGGGTAGAGATTTTACTGCTTGAAGAGATGTTGCATCTCCTTGGACAAAGAAACCAGAGGGCGGAATATAGGCTCTGATTTCCACGCCTTTGATTGATGTAATTTCTTCTTGGGCCTCCCATAATCCAACCTCTCCATCAACTAAAACCATAGCAATATCGAATCTAGAAACTGCCAACGAAGGCGGGATGATTTTATTCAACCTCAATCCATCTGAATCATAGATTCCAATTCTTGTTGAGGCTTCGGTTGAACGGATTTGTTCGGTTCCCTCCGACAAAATAGAATTGTTCAATCCACGAATGCTGTTTGGGTCTGGTTCAATCAAAATATATTCGATTGAACGCAATTCATTGCCGCTGAAATCATCTGATTCTGCCTTATCAGGCAGAAGTGAGCCCATTGGCATCAGTAGCAACATTATCAACATAAATAATGCAGAATAGCGGTTTGACATGGTGTCCCCTCCTTTAGAGGGGACAACCGAGCCTCTATATCAGTTAGGGTTTAGTGGTTTGTTCTTTCCTCAGAACCAATGGCGCTCGGTTTTATCAGTGAAATGTTCACTACTCCAATCACCAACTTGATGGTTCCAAGATTCAGTCAAATCCTCACCACCATAGTAGGAATACTCTAATTCAATTATAATTTGATAATTTGCCCATACAGTGGCTCCGCCAATCACCAACTCAAGGTCATCACCAGCAATTGAGGTATGGGCTGCAATTTCCGAGCGGTAAAATCTAGTTGAGTTCAAGACTTCACCATCATCATCAGTAAATGTAACAATGAGAGTCACATCTGTAATTGATTGTGTGCCATAATTGTGCAACTCAACCATCACCACATGACCTGGCCCGCTTTGCATGTAAACAGAATCAACCGAGACTGCATCACGGGGTACAACCCAGAACACAACTGCGAATGAAGTGAAAATTAAAAATGCCATAAAAATAGATGCTAGCACCACATTCAGTGGAGTGATTACTCGGCTAACCCTCTCCCCAACTTCCCGCACTTTTTCTAGTGCTTCATGGGCCAATTCAACCTCATCTTTTGAGAAGGTTTTTCCACCCACCTCTACAAATTCTTCACCATCATCAATCTCAACCTCTTCAAGACTGGGATTCTTGGAATCGCCAACTAAATTGAAGGCGCCTTCTGGTTGATTTTTAGCCATATTTTGCACCTCAGAAAATTGTAAACAGCAAAGTAGCCGCGGCTGTTGAAAGTGGCTCTGGGAAGAGCCAATGTGTTGATGAACTGTCAAATCCGGGAACTGCATTTAGTAGGGATAAATCACTAGTTAGACCGTTAACATTCATCGTTGAGGCAGAAGGGATGAAACTGGTGGTTTGAGCATCAATGAGAACTGCTCTAGCATCAAAGGTTTGCCCACCTAAATCTGCTTGCACTCTTGCGGTAGCGGCTATCCTTCCACCTCTGACATCGCTTACTTTCACGATAGGATAGGTATCTCCAATCCAATATGCTTCAACCGTAGCACTCTGCAAGTTTTCACCGATTGCTTCGACCTGTTGAACGGTAATTCCGGGTGAAGCAGGAACATTTCTTTGTTTGACATAGATTCTGCCGATACCACCCTCAGATGATGATACTGATAAGCCAAAAGTTTCTGTCGGCGCTATTGATACATGGCTAGCCATATTTTCAGCTAGCATCAACATATCTCCTCTACTATTGATGGCTCTACCAGCCGCTGTCATAAACAAATCCATACCCTTGCCTGAGGATGTATAATCAAGAGTAGGCATGCCTTGGAAACTTGTATCTTGAGTAATATCAAAATTGAAAGAAGGCCTTACATCAAGAGTCATTGTGCCTGGAACCTCATTGATAAACACAGTAAGTGGCCACCATTTTCCTTCTGAGTAAATTTGTTGCTGCATCATAATTGATTCCACACTTCGTTTGTTGATTTGTTCTTCTTCGGGCACCGTCATTGAAAGATGAACTCTTTGACCGAGTGCAGCGTTAAAGTCAACAGAGCGAGGAATATCGTTGAGTAATACCTCAGACCTTGTAGCCCCTTGTCTGTCGAGCAACATTGCATGAACAAAGTCTAGTGTATGTGACATTTCATAACGAGATGTCAACTGAATTTCTGGGATTGCTAAATCATTAATGCGTTCCAAATCCATCTCCACTTGAAGGCTGGTTTGTTGTCCAATCTCAAAACCAAACATTGTGAGTGCGAAATCTTGACCCTCAAAACCTTGCACGTCAATGATGAATTCTTCGCGAATTGGGGTCCATCCTGAAAGGTCAATATCAACATGATATTTGTCCCGAACACTCATGTTAGTGTATTCCACGAATATATTGGTTTGAGGAGGAAGGTCTGGTAACCAAGAGAGCAAATGGAATGCTGTGCTATTCTCATACTGCCCTGCTCTCATCGCCATGCCATGTACCCATTCAGGTTGTTCTAATGGCATACTTCCTTGGCGAATATCCATGATTAAATCAAATGGTGCATCGGTTTCAAGATTAATTCCTACAGAGAAATCTTCGCTACCTGAACCATTGCCTGTGAGGCTTGTTGCAAAGCCACTGAGAATATCATTGACACCAATCCCAACATCTGAAAATCCAGCGAGGAAGAACCCGACTCCACCAAGTCCGTTCTCAGTCGAGAAAGAAGGCATCGGAATTGAATTGTCGTCATCAGATGGAGGTATTGCAATTTCCAAATTTGCCGGCAAAGGACTTAGTAATATTTCACCGTTAATTCCTAGAGTTGGGTCATCCCAATCAGTTTCATCTCTAAGCATAATTGCCAAATCAGTTCCACCCTCTGTAACAATACTTGCTGTTGGCATCCCATCTCTTCCAGAACTTCCTTCCAACACTGGTTGAGAATAGGAAATTTCTGAAATCCCGCTAATATGTGCTGATAGAGATGCTTCGTTGGTATCGATGTTTTGCCAGAATTGAAAGTGGTCGCCATCCATTGTTCGCAAATCGGTTGCATTACCCATCTGAATTGTTACTCCACCAATTGGGGTATCGCCCACCCAATCAACAGTAGAACCCATCCCCATAGTGAAATTTTGAGGGAACTGCTCAATGAGTACTACTTGCCTTTGCTGTCCTGAGCGCCCGGAGTAGAGAATCTCGTCAATTCGTCTATCACTTTCCCACGTTAGGTTGCCCTCACTCACTAACAGGTCAAGACTGCCTGGTTGATTTGAGGCATAGACTGACTGGTAACTTTCAGACTCTAAAGAATTTGATTCGTGTTCCATATAGATAAATCGTAATGGGTCACCACCCTCTGACCTCAAGGAAACAAGTTGTTGTTCTGCTAATTCATCATCAACGATATGTATCGACTTTAGTCCATCAAGTTGGATACTCACAGCGACTGGTACCAACGGTTCAACCATTCCTCGCCTGCCATTTACCAGACCCAACCCTTTGTCTGATGCCATAATTACATGCGGGCCAACTGTAGTTGGCTGTGCACTAGAACCCAATTCTATGTGAGCCATTCCAAGGCTCATCAATTGACGGTCTGCTGCAATCGAGGTGTAAAAGTCAAGATAGATTTGGCCACCTGTTCCGGTGCCATCTCCATCCCCTCCGACAATATTTACTATTGCTTCGGGGATACTGTTCACGATGTTCCCTATGTCAATAAATACATCAACAATATTGAGAATTGTTGCGTCTAACAGTGCTGAGATTGGGTCAGATTGGGCATTGCCGATTGCCGCTTCCGCAGCCTCACCACTACCTAGTTGGAAACTTCCTTGCAAAACTAATCCTGTTGGTAAATCAGTTGCATGTATACGTAAACGCCGGTGGTCATCAATTGCGCCCTCACGTTGGAACCAAGAATAATAATCAATTTCAGCAACTGACTGAGTTGCAAATAAGACAACCAACGTATTTGGTGGGTCAGTTGGGTCAACTGGTAAAGTGGAGTCAGCATTATTTGGAGTTGTATCTTTGCTGAAATTCTTGATAGCGAGTATCATTGAAACCCTTTCTGGCATTTGACCGGGTAATTCTGGGGCGGATTCACTTCCAAGCATTCGGAATATCCGTGAAACCTCATCAGAAGGCAATTGTCCGGATGGCATCGCTCTCAACCAACCAAGAGAATCTGTGATATTTCCATAAGGTTCACCTGGCCCTGAGACCATATTTGAACGATTCTCGTGGAAGTGCAAATGAAGGTCTGCTCTCTCATCAGCGAAGTACTCGACTGTGTCTAAACCACCTTCTCCCGTCATTCCAAACGAAGTAGTGAGAACATCGTCGTTTCTCAAAACCAAATCAATTACAGAAGGTAAAATCACATTCGTTTCAATCGGGTGAATTCCAATGTCAATGTAAGCAAATTCACTTATTTCTTTGTCTCCTGCATTCGCCGGTGCGTCAAAGTGAACATAACCAAATCCAACACCTACGGTACAACGATGTACGTCTGATTCAGCAGAGTGCATCGTTGCGGCATCATAATCATCTGGACAATCTGTCTGCCCAACATTGTCAACATGAATTGCATAGGGAGCGGCAACCGATGCGATTGAGATTCCTGTTTCATCAATAGGACCGGTAACGATTCCAATCAATGCTGAAAGGAAGGATAGTGTCGCCCCACTAATATCAAACCAAAATCTCTCAAGACCTACTTCCAAACTGAAATCTTCTGGCATCATAGTGAATCTGCTATCAATAACCCAAACATAACTCTC
>CAZXZO010000023.1:9830-25165 GCA_964645485.1 uncultured Candidatus Poseidoniales archaeon | reverse complement strand
GTAATTCCTCCTCCACGGTTTGTGCTGGTGAGAGAGGTGCTGTCTCAACATTTTCCTCAATAGTTACAACTTCTTGCTGTACTGTTTTAGAGACTGCCACAGGTTCACTAGATTGTGGTACTGGGTTTCGAACACTTTGGTCATACACCAGTTCGTAGGCAGCAATTTGCTCATCGTTCCAGCCTTGAGTTCTTCCCCATTGCCAAACTTGTTCAGTTGTCCATGTTGATTCATCTAAACCAGATTCTTGACTGACTTGGGTGTCTGATGTGGAATTTGTCCATACTTCAGGTGCTGCTTGTTCAACTTGTTGAGGAGGGTTTTCAATTGCCGACGCTGCTGGTGCTGTAGGTGATTGAGGATAGCCAGGGCTCGCCATTTGTGGCACTTGCTGATATCCAGTCTGTTGTTGGGGAGGCATTTGTGGTTGCATTTTAGTGAATGCTTGGCGCGCAGCAGCTCTTGCTTTCTTAGAAGGCTTGTATCCAGCCATCGGGTCAACCACCTTTGGTGCTTCAGTAACTCCAAAATGATGGTCAAGTGCATCTTCTTCTTCTCTGCTTTTATTTCGTAGTCTAACGATTAACAGGGCAAATAAAACCACAATCAGACCAATCCCAGCCCACAGGCTAGTCGCTAAATTTGAATCGCCAAATGCCCTAAAAGGGTCTGGTGAGACATCAATGTAAGCCTCTCCTTGAGCAGTTCCGTAAACAACATTAATTCTTTGCTGAGACCCCGAATTCTGAATGGCCATCTGCCAAAAGTCGCCAGTTGAATGGCCAAAATTACCGGCGCTGCTTGACAATTGAACGGAGTCTGGATTCAGTGGGATTTTGTTTCCACCATAGTCGAATGCATTTACTTCAACATCAACAATATCACCCGTCTTAACATTCTCCTTGGCAATATTAACCTCTATTTTGACAACATCACCAGAAAGGACAGTTACTGTTACTGTACCATCTGCTAGACCTGATTGGAACTGTAAATTATGAGTGCCGGCTCGAATTCCTCTGAGAAGATATTCTCCTGCTCTAGTACCATTAGCCAAATCCACACTGCTGTGAGGGATAGACCATGTTACATCGCTACCGAAGTCATTTCCATCGAGGTCGGTTGCGTTAATTTGAATGCTAGTTATGTTGCCACTTTCTACCACTACTCCATGAGTTTCTAAGGCTCTAATTGTGTGGGCAATACCTGGGTCAATATCAATACCTAATGATGCAAACACTCCCGCTGCTTCAACTTCGATTTCATGATGTCCAGAGAGGACTGGATACCAGATTGCATTATTTGTCCGCATCTCTTCTGTTCTATCTGTTTGTGAGCCTTGGTGGACAAAACTCCAGTTCAATTGTATATCACTTAATTGATTTCCATCTTCATCAAAGAATGTAGGTTCAAAATCAATCCAACTATCTGCTGATACTTTGGAGCCTTCACCTTGGAGAATGATTTGCGCTAAAGACCCGGGAATAACTTGCAAAACTAACAAGGTGGAAAAGACGTTATTCCCGTCGCTATACTCGGCTTTTATTGTCCAATTTCCAATTAGAACGCCCTCAAATTGAGCACCGTTTTCAACCGGGCTTAACCACGGTGCCCCTTCAGGTTCTAAAATAGACCAAGAACCATCTACTTGCCATCGGTTTCCTTTGGAATCTTCTGCTGAAAGAGTCAGAGGGAGAATTGCATCAGCACTCATCACTTCTGTTTCAGTGGCAATCAAAAGCCGGTCTACCGACCCGTGTGTGACATTTATTGTGATGTTTGACCATTCTTCCTCAACATGGACTCCAACTTGCCAAACACCTTCTCTACGCGGAAGCCATTCAACACCAGCAGGTGTCATCCTGAAATTCCCATCTTCTGCAGTCCAATTTGAAAGTGGTATTCTTACCGGCACTACATTACCCATGACGTCTTGCCAATTCACGATAAGAAGAACCGGTTGGTCAGCGGGCTGGGAGCCGTTAGGGGGAATTAATTCGATAGAGGACAGTGCACCGGGTGTTACTTCCACATAGGTGTGCCCACTAGCACCACTGGTACTTGTAGCATTGATTCGCCAAGTTCCAACTTCGCCGCCTGTAAAGATACCGACTCCATCAACTTGGCCACTTTCAACTTCCCAATTAATTGAGCCTGCTGCTTGATTTGGAAGTAAATTCCCAAGTCTGTCTGCAACCGTGTAGATTATTGCAACTTGTTCCCCGGAGGCAACTGACAAATTTGATTCAATCAAAATATTCGCAGGCGCACCGGCTGAAACAGTGATATCAGCGGTAGCAAATAGTGACTGCCAAGTTACTGTAACTTGGTCCGAACCAACAGTTGTGGGTTGATAGTATCCGGTTTCATTTACGGTACCATAGTCTGAATACCAAGTCAAAGTAGCACTATCAACAGAATTTCCATTAGCGTCAACAAATGTTGAATTAAATTGGAAATAGTCATCTATTGTCAACTCAACCGATTTCGTTTCTAAATCTAGATTGACAGGAGTCCCTGGGTCAACTTGTAGTTCTAAAGAGCCCTGTACTCCCCCAATAGTTGCAGTAATTTGTGTCGTGCCAGATAAATCAGGAGTGAACAGTCCACCCGAGTCAACTGAACCCGTGCTTGAAGACCATGAAGCCATACCTGTGGTAGGATATCCTGTGCCACTTCTAGCCTGCGCTGCTAAATTGAGAAGGTTATCAGCATCAATACGGTGTGGTGGTTTTGGAAAGACATCCACCCATTGTGTGGTGATAGGTAGCCCGGTTACTCCCCAGTCGTATGTGACATTTAGGTGAGGCCTTTCAGATGAGAAGACATATTCACTTGAGTGGAAAGTTGCCCATTCTTCACCCCATGCTGGGCCAGTCAAGAGTACAGATGCGGAAGGGTCATTCCCATTGATGTAGCGATCATATGCTACTTCTACAGACCTTGTAACATCGACTTCAATCCATCCTCTAGATGTTATTGTCACCTCATCCATTAGGCCGCCAGAGTCATCATTTCCAAGTGCTCCTCCAACACTCCAAGAGTTCCAATCTGTTGTGTCTGCGTCCCAGTCCTCATCATATACTACCCAACTACGAATTTCAGGCTGACCACTAAGTTGTTTGACATTCAATGCCAAAGTTGCTGATTGTATTGTCACATTGGTAAACATCCCTGCTTGAGATAATTCGATTCCGAATAGAGTATTCCAGCGACTGCTTGCATTTGCTGAGAAGCCTGCCTTCAATTCGGTGTCACTTCCGTAGTTGCTGGTTGGTTGAGCCGCACTCAACCAAGTGTCTTGGATGCCAGGATTTCCTGAGGCGCCTACCCAGTAAGAATTTGCAGCAGAGCCGTTGCCATAATCTGTGTAGTCATCATCGTTGGGGGAAGGAGGTGTTGAAGAATTGAAAACCTCAGTATTATCAATGAAATCTCGATTTTGTAAAGCAATTGTCCAAGGACTAACCACGATGATTGCAATCATCAGAGATATCAGAGGGTTGCGGAACATGGCATCGCCTCACCTATGAGGCACGCCTTCATTCATCAATTATCCCCCGTATTGTTGCAAAAGGTGTCTCCTAAAGGAGACACCTTGTTTGGTACTTGAAATTAGTCAATTAAATGATTAATCTTCCCAGATTTCCCAGTCGTCCATGTCGACAGAACGGTACCACCAGACACCTTCTTCATCTTCCCACCATTCTGTGCCGTCCTCATCTACGGAAATGTTCGCATCAGTACCACCGCTTTCAGATTCTCCTGTGTCGCCCTGCTCAACATAATCATCAGAAATTGACTCCGGTTCGTCGTACTCGCCGTCACCTATTTCCTCATAATCGTCATATTCGTCATAGAAATCATCATCATCTTCATCATCAGCTCCTGCTCTCCTTAGGAGAACAACTAGAGTGGCAATTACTCCAAGAACTATCAATGCAAGAAGCCCAGCGCCAATATAGTATAGAGTTCCACCAGCCTCAAAGAATCCCATCATCGTTTGAGAAACTTGGACATACTCCTCATCATACTTTTCGTCTGCCACAACAGTAATTTTTGACTGCCCTTCATCAAGCATGTAAATTTGCCACTGAGAATTTGAAACCTTAGTGGTGACATGAAGGTCTCCCCCATGATAGACAGTTGCCTCGACTGGGACGTCGATTTCATTTCCAAATGCATCAAAGGCCCTCACATCAATAGTGATGGTCTCTTGTTGGAGAACATCTGTGCTTGGGCTGATTGTCATCTCTAGAGTTTCAAGAATGGACGGAGTAACCGATACATCCCATGTTCCACTTAGATCTGCATATGAATACTCTAGACTGTAGTTACCCATTGTAGTTCCGTGCCACGAATATTTCCCGACCTCTTCTTCGTCGGTGAAGTCAGTTGGTGCGCTTCCCGACCAATCTACGTCAATTGCAAAGACGTTTCCATCTGAGTCTGCAGCAGTTAGTTCGATTGAAATTGTAGCGCCTGCAACCAATGTGTTAGCACTTGGATTCTGGTAAAGTACCGCAGCCTCTCCATGGCTTACACTTACCTCAATCACAGTTTGATAAGGTCCAGAGATAGCACATATTCGCCATGTACCTTCTACTGACGCTTCCCAGTTGTAGCCATTGTTTTGTAATGTGTCAGTCAAGTCATTGCCCCAATTAATACAGGAAGGAGGTTGTGTAGTAGGGCTGTCAGCATCCCAAATAAACCACATCAAACCATCTGATTGCAATAGGTTAGCATTTTGATCTCTAGTAATTGGATTCAATGCTAACGTCTCATCTGCAGTTATCTGAGTGCCATGTCCTGAAAGGACAATACTCGCTAGTGGCCCCTCCTCAACTGTAAAGGATTGAGAATCCGTCATTGCCGTCACTCCGTTATGCATGTAAGTTGCAGTAACTGTCCATGTGCCAACTGTCACTGCTTCAAAGTCGGCATATGAGAGCGAGCCAGTCAACCAACTCTGGTCAGACATCGATTCATCTATTTCCCAAACATCAATTTCGGCAATCCATTCGTTGCCAAACTGGTCATAATTATATGCATCAATTGACACAGAATCACCCGACATTACAATTTCGCTACCGCTAATTCTGATATCGATTCCAACTGCTTCTCCGTGAGTAACCGAAATAATTACTCGAGTTGTGACTCCTTCTAGAGTTGCATCAATAGTCTGCGTAGCAGCACCAATTGGACTCCAACGTACGGGGTCTTCTTCAAACAGAGTACCATTTGATATCACCCAAGCACTTGATGGTAGAGTTACATTCAAGCGATTTCCACGAATATCAATTCGTACAGTATTGATTGTCAAGTCTTCATCTGCTGTCAATGAATAGGAAGTTGGTGTTACTTCTAGGTCCAATATAGCACCGTGTGTTGTTTCAACATTCTGAACGATTGATAATCCGTAACCTGTTGTCAAAGTCAAATTCCAAAATCCAACTTTATCAGCGGTGTATTCACCAACTTGAGTTACATTCCCATCCTCGACAGTCCAATTCACCGACAATAGTCGACTTGGGGTGACCGGATTATGATGGGCATCATAGGCAGTCCAATTGAAATCTCTAGATTCACCAGCAGGAATCGAAGGGAATCCAGTCATCACGATGTAATCAGGCAGGCCTTCAGTAACAGTGATTTGCAAAGATAACGAGCCGCCACTCCAAGTAACATTGACCCACTGAATACCGGTGTTCCAAGGCATGTAGGTAATTGCTCCTAACGGGGTTGTATGCGAATTCCCTTCAGCGATGGAGCCGTTGGTTACGGCAAATGAAAGAGAGACTCCAGGGACTAAATTGCTATTTGCATCAAGTACATTGAACCACATTGAAACAGTTTCATCACTGGTAATCGTGGAAGCCATTGGCCCTCCGATAAGTGTGGTTGGAATTCCTGGTTGCACGACAATTGTGTGAGTTACTATTACACGACCAAAGCGTGCAGAGATTGTCACATTTCCAACTTGGTCTGGGGTAAATAATCCGGTACTATCGATGACACCGTTTGAGGTAGTCCATTCGACATTTCCGCTAATCACTTGATTATCAACATCGAGTAAAGTCGCAGACATTTGTACAGGAGTATCTGAGGTGGTAGTTGCTGAACCTGTTAGTGAAATATCAAAGACATTGGTGTAATTGAAGGTCAGAGTAGGCCGTTGGGAAACTGATGGCGATTCACTGTGTGAAAAAGTTGCAGTTATTTGTGCAGTGCCCTGGGTTACGGGTTGAGGTGTACCGACCAAAACAACTGAGAATGTTCCATTGACATTTGCGGCTAGAGCGCCACTGATATCGATATAGAACCAACCTGCTTGAGAGGTTGCAGTAATTCTGACGGTGTTCAGAGCAATTGTACTTCTATCAGTTCCAGCACCAATTCCCGCTGTGGACCAATTGTTACCAAGCGACGCTTGATTCCAAGTTGCTTGTCCCTCTTGGAAGTTATTATTCAGCAAAGCATATGCAGTAATATCCAGCCAACCTGAGGTTGGAGCGGATACCGATTCAAGCCAAATTGCCAACTGACCAGAGTGTGCTCTTGCATCTCCAGTGAGTGGTACTTGACTGAGGTCTACTTGGAAAATTCCAATACATTTCTCACTACTCGATGGCCCACCTGTACAACCTTCACCAATCTTCAGTGCATCGGTTTGGTAATTCGAAGATGGGTTTCCTTCGCTGATATAGGTGTCATCCACTGTTGGATGGTTGAATTCCTCAACATCGTTTCCTTCTTGATAATCCATGGTCCACAGATTAGTTCCGAGTAACTGAGTATTCGGGTCTCCAATTCCAAACGCCCATGTTGAAGAGCGTGGCCCCAAAATAGAGCCGTTAATTCCTTGAATATTCCAATAATAAACACCACCTTCTTCCAAGTCCCATCCTGGTGCGAAAGTTGCAAGACTTGATGTTGTGGAGAACAATCCCTGATTGCTCGTTGCGTTCCATGAATAGAACATATTGGAATCAGTTGAATTCCACATCCTAACGATATAACCGGTTGTGTCACCAGCATTGTTCCATGTTAGGTTTGGCCTCACTGTTGCATCTAACAGGAAGTCATCATAATCTGAAACTGAGTAAATTACCTCTTGGTCATTTGGCCACGACAAAACCGGAGTTGCAGGAGGAGTTGTGCCATTTTGGTTGTCAACATATCCAATCACTAGTTGTGGTCGATATGTGCTTGAACTTGCTTCAGAGGATGTGAATTGTAGATATCCTGCATAATTGGGGGCTTTTATTGCCATTGAAACAGTGCCATTGTGGCCTGCTGCTTGTACCAAAGTGGTAACATCCCAATCGTACCATACGCCACCAAATCCGCCAACTGATTTACTGAGTGTTGATGCCGCTGTGGCATTACAATTAGTTGACAGTGAATACGAATTCCATGTATCTGTTTCCGAGAAGGAATTACACTCGTGTATACCAACTGTTGCAGTTCCAGATGTTGAGTAGCCTGATCTGTACATCTTCAAAGATACAGTCGTTGCTAGCATATTTGGTGGGAATGGCAATTCACCGAGGTCAAACTGCACTAAGGCTACCGACTCTTGACCTGACTGGAATGGAGAGTTTCCAACTGCCAAAGTAGAGTTACTCCCCTGTGCGGTGTTGGTTCCTGCATTTGGTGTGGAGTCAATCCAGGTATCGGGCACTGTTGGCAAATATCCACTTGAGTAGAATACAGAACCACGGCTCATTGTCAGAGTATGGTTTCCTAGTCCATCATCGCTTCCTTGGTCAGCAGGGACTCTGAATTCGCCGCCATCTGTCCAATTACCAACGTAATCGCCTATTATCGGTCGCACTCTCCAATGTAACCAAGCATCCATCCAGCCGCTCCAACCTGATGGTAAGTCTCCTTGAACATCAATTGTGTACGAAAGTGGGTTAGTACCAAAACTCCCATCATAACTTAGGGAATCACTCGAGTCTAGGGTGTTTGTTACGCTCTCGACAAAACTAGTTTGTGAACTCAATTGAACTTGCCATGCGCTCACATTTGAAGGGGCTGGGTGTGACCATTGGAGGGTCACAGGATCTCTTTCAGAGGGTCGTACTGCACCTATTTCCCACAAGGTTGAGGTAATTGCAGGAACAGGGTTTGTTGCATCAGCAGGCAACCACTGAGTTCCGATTCGGTGTGTGATATTGAGAACCGGTCTGAGGTCTCTATTTCCATTATATTCTGAACTGTGGAATTGTTTTACGATGGTGTTTGAAGTACTACTTCCTGTAAAAGCCAAGAGGAGAGTGTCGTCACCACGCAAACGGGCTGCTTGCATTAGTTGGGTAACATTCCATGAATACCACCCTGCCCCATAAACGGTCGCCGAGTCAACTACTCCACCAATTGTTGCAGTTGGCCAGGAGGTTGTCGAATTATGGTTGTTGTATGTGGCTGAATTTTCGGTGAAATTAGTCAGTAGAGGATGTACAGTCATAGTCATCGAATTTGAGGAAGAAGTTGAACAACCGTTACAATACAACTCAACATCAGCAGTGATTACTTCCCAAGGTTCAGAAATTGGTAATGAGGAAAGGTCAATTCTCATTGCACTCCAAGAATTATGATTAGTACTGAATGTGGATGGACTTCTGCCAACAGAAAGTGTCTGACTGGTTCCTGTATTGCTGTTTGGTGAATACGAATCAAGAGTAGTGTCCCCAAATGACAAGGGTAGAGATAATCGAGTTAATGCACCACCTTCAAGGACCCTCAAACGAGCATCTGTAGAATTAATTTCAGACCCTAATGCATTTGGTACATCAAACGTGAAACTACTACTTCTGTTTCCATAGATATCATCCTTGATTGTTTGCACAAACCACCGCTGATGTGAATCAGTCGCAAAGTTAGAACCAGGAGTCCATGTCATATTTACTAGGTCAAAACCAGTATCCATCCGGCTATCGTATATCTGATATCCATCTCTTACGTCATTACTATCATTGTAGATGAAAAGTCTCCAACCATCTACACTGGATGATGTAGGGTGAGTCCATGTTAGTAATGGTGATTGGTCAGTTCCTAGCGCGTGTCCAGAGATATCCCAAGTAATGTTCCCATTTGCTGGTTCAGTTAGTGTAGGTGTTCCAACTGACGCCGAGCCAGTTCCATTTCGATACCAGAGTTTCAGGTATGGTCGGGAAGAAGCCCATGTGTAGTCTGCGCTGTAGAACGTTGCTTCAGCATACTCATTTGTGTTTGAGCGTAAAGTCATGTTCACTCTGTTTTCACCGTCGGTGACCGCACCGTGAACTAATTCTGTCACATTGAGTTTGAACCAACTCGATGCGACCGGGCTAGAGATATCGATTAACGGACCTACATCGCCCGAGCCTATTCCTCCAGCCTGACTCCACAGGGTGGTGGAATTATTGCTGGCATCTCCTGTCCAAGATGCACCAGTAGCATTTACATCCCAATTACGCAGAGTTCTGTGAACTGAGATTCGGGGTGCATCTCCACTTGTTGTTGAATTAACTGAGAACGGCCAAAGATGCAGTTCTGCACTCACAATTCTTGCATTATTCGGTTGAGGAAGTTCACTCAATGGGAATGACAGCATTGACGATTTCGGACAATCGGCTGTATTGCATCCAACCACTAAATGTCCTGCTCCGTGATGCGACGCGTTTCTATTGGTGTTGGCATCTATCCATGTGTCGGGTACACTTGGAATCCCTTGAGTTGCCACCGCAGCACCAGGCCTGATGACAATGTATGAGTTATCTGAATCAAGAGAACCACTCTCAATATTCGGGACAACAAAATCAGCCACATTACTCCAGTTTCCAAGTTGATTTGTGAGGGAAGACCCTCTTACTCTCCAATACCAAACAGAGCTTGTGCTGAGATTAGAAGATGGGGTGTACGTGCGATTCAATACGTCAAAATCATTGATTTGTACCCATGAACGAGCAACTCTCAAGTCATTACTGTTGAAGGTGTTAGTGGTGTCCATTTCGACAACCCAACCGTTTGCAGATATACTTCCAGTATGATTCCAAGTTAGTTCAGGAGTCTTTTCTGGGGCGATTAGTAACCCGGTGGTGACAGACCAAACTCCATTGATTGGGGATGCGGGTTGAGGTGGGTCTGGGACAGCCATTGACCCTGGACTGTAATTGATGACAAGTTCAGGGTATTCAGCAGCACTTCCAGCATTTTCTTTGTCATACATTGCTACGGCTCCTGAGCCAGTACCTGTTATCAGGAAGTCAACAGGTACGTCCCATCGCATTGAGTTCTGTACTGCAACTGTGACATTCCATGTGAACCATGTTGAACTGGTTCCAGAAATCGTAGTAGAATCAAGCAGTTGTCCTCGGTCGGAACCAGATGCCCCAACGCCAGACCAGTTATTTGCTCCTTCGTAATTCTCCCAAGTTGCGCTTCCCTCTTCCCATCGGTGATTAATCAGTTCATATGCGGATGCTGACATTGTGCCAGAAATGAATGATGATTTCAATCGTAATTCAACATCTGTCACAGCGAGTCCTGGGGGCAAAATGTGACTACGTATGTCGCAACCAAAGACAGTATATTGGCTATTTGAGATTGATAATTCGCCTGCATCATTGGTTGAACTTGGCCCTAGACTATCGATGTAGGTATCAGCACAAAATGGCGTTGCCATAGTGTTCGATGCATTGGAATGCCTAAGTCTGAATTGCCAAGTATTGTTTGAAACCCAAGTTGAATTTATTGTTGATAGGAAAAATCCTGGGGTCGATGAATAACCACCCCAATCGCCATCTTCAATCCAACGAACGCGCCAATAGTAATCTTCGCCGTAATCAAGGCCCCAGCCTGAAGGAACAGTGAATGTTCCTGCTGTAGTGTTTATTCCACTACTGAAATCTCTGCTATCAACACGAAGGAATGGACCTTCGGTAAAATCCTCATTACCGGCTAATTCTATTCGGACCTCGTCATTTGTGTGACCTGTTGTCGACCAATTTAGGGTGGGGGTTAAATCAGCAGTCATATTGTTGTTCACGACCGACCAAACACCTCGTCCATCAAGAGGAGATTGTACAGTAACCGTGTCTGTTGGGCCAGTACCGTCCCCCCAAGCATAGGTAATCACCATCTTTGGGCGCAGGGTATACGCGTTTTCTTCGCTCCCTCCAAATCTTGCCCATTCATTGTTCGCACCCTTTGATTGTAGAATTAGAGATATTCCATCTCCGGTCCCACTTTGGTGAACGCCTCTCATGTATTCCTGGACCGCATATGTCACATCGAAGTTGAAGATATTTCCAGATTTACCACCATTTATGATATCCAAAGAGGAGCCAATATTGTTTGAAAGTCCACCATTCATCCATGATTGGTTGCCTGAATAATTGTCCCATGATGCTGTATCTTCGCTCCAATTTGTTTGACTAAACTCGTGAATGCTAATCCATGCATTACCCTGCCTGTCTGTTCTTCTCATCTGCATGTATGCGCTTAGAATCGTTGCGTTTGAGTGCAAACCTGTATGGTCAAGGTCAACGTGGATTAAGCCCGCCATATCATTTCGTGATGTGTTATTTGAATTTCCAACCCAAATGTTCTCGTTGTGCCCAGCGCTCAAATTAGAACTTCCTGATCTAAGCCAAGCATCATGAACAGTTCCGCCATCAACCCCTAACGAATCTCTGAGAAGTTCAAAAGTTGCTGAATTGTTTCCGTTATTTGTCGCATTGATGAAGGGGAGGAGGAATTGTCCTGTTTGCCATTCTGAGAGTTGGTCCCCCTTTGATGCCCTTATTCTCCAGTAAGCCGCCATTCCTAATTCAAGGCTTGAGGCACTTGGAATTGTGAAAGTTCCATTTCCACCAGACATCGTAAAACCACTATTTCCCCAAGATGAGAATAGCCAAGAACCATCGTCAATGCTTCGAAAATCACTCGATTGTGAAATATGTAATTCAACCCCAGAACCGTTCAATCCACTCCACCCGATAGTTGGGGTGGTGTCTGCAGTTAGCAAAAATGAACCAGTGATTGGAACACTGTCATTACTCGGTGCGCCACGAACAATTGCCGACCCTGAGGTAGGTGGAGTACTATCGTAATCAAATGACAAACTTGGACGTTTTGAGGTGGTTGGGTGTTCACGGCTAGCAACAGTTAGGATTCCAAGACCAACTGAGGATACAGTGATATTAACATCATTGAAGTTGTTTGATAATGCATTTTGAGCGATAGAAGTCACATTGATTGAAAATGATGACGAACTCGATGAAAACGAGCTACTACGTGGCTCCCATGAACCTCTATCGTTAGTTCCATTTGCCCCGCCAACTTGCCAAGTGGTGTTGTGAGTGTTGTTGAACCATGTTGCATTTCCTTCATCAAAATCAGCCTTTAGTGGTGCAGCGAAAGCATACATCGAACCTTGTGAATTCCCACCGGTGATGTATAGGGTGAGAGTCGCACTTCGGATTGAACCAGCCGAGGGGACAGGGCCACCGGGTGTTGTCATTGGGAAACTAAACAAGAGTACGCTTTCCATACCGCTGACATTGGTCAAGTTGAGATTTGCATCACTTCCATGAGTTGCATTCGGACTTGTGAAATTCAATCCAGTATCTGCAGAAGCCGTTGAAGAACCAGTAGCCCAAGCAGGCCCTAAATCCCCATCCAATTCAGTTCCATTCAGCATGCTTGTCCAAGGTACTAGAATCATTACTAAAACTAAAATTATAGCAGTCAATGTCTTGTTCTTCATTTGCCTCATCACCATGACAATCCATGACGGGGAGACGGTGCCTGCATTAACCGCTTTCGGCGCCGGGACTATGCTACGCATAGGTCCCGTTTCACATGAAGTGTTTTTTTTGGCTTCAGTCACAATGGTTATTGATGGTCAAGTAAAGGAGGTGATGGGACGGGCTCTTATGGTCAAGATGTGGGTTGAAAAACATCGCCCTCAAACGGTTGGGGATATTCGTGGCCAACCTGCTGTAATCAATAGACTGAAAGCCTATTCAGAACAAGGAACATTCCCACATTTACTCTTTGCAGGCCCACCTGGGACTGGTAAGACCACCGCGGCGATAGCCTTGACTCGTGACGTATTTCAGGATTCTTTTAGAGACAATATTCTAGAGATGAATGCCAGTGATGAGCGTGGTTTAGATAGCATCAGAAACAAAGTCAAGCAATTTGCCAAGACAAGCCCATTGGGCGGGGCGACATTCAAGGTTATTTTCCTCGATGAAGCAGATGCTCTGACCTCTGATGCACAGGGTGCCTTGAGAAGAATAATGGAGCAATATTCTGAGACCTGTAGATTCATACTCTCCTGTAATTATTCCAGCAAAGTAATCGAGCCAATTCAATCACGTTGTGCGGTGTTTCGGTTTAGGCCTCTGGCCAATGACCAGATAGCGAAGCAAATTACAGATATTTCAGATTCAGAAGATGTAACTCTAGATGATGACGCGAAGAATGCGATAATCAATGTGAGTCAAGGTGATTTAAGAAAAGCAATAACTGCCCTTCAAGTTGCTGCTTCACTCGATAAACATGTGACTCGCACCCTGATTTATGAAACCACGGCAACAGCCCCGCCAGAACAATTACATGATTTTCTTTTGGCTTGTAAGAGGGATGGATTTCACCCAGCGCGCAGGCGCCTTCAAACAATTTTAGACAAATATGGATTGGCAGGAACCGATTTTATAAATCAACTTCACAGAGCCATGTACGATACAGAATTCCTTGAAGAATTACAGAAATTAGAATTAACAGAAATGCTGGCTCAAGTTGATTTTAGGTTGGTAGAAGGTGGCGGCGAAGCACTGCAATTAGATGCAATGTGCTCAAATGTTTGTCGTTTACTGAGTGATTGAGGAGTACTGCCCTTTCACTTTCAGTTTAGCGAGTACTCTCTCTTCGGAACAAAGGTGTATCGGGACAGATTACCCAACATCATGGCACAATATCGTGACTTGTTTTGGTTGGGTGATTTGGTCGCTTGCACTGTAGTTGCACCAGCGATTAGAAAATGGAGAGATATTAGAATAGATGAGAGAACACGCTCACAACTAATATGCAAGAAGCTAAAACCGATTTTTGATGAAATCAAGTCGTTACACGGAGATTTACTTCATCCTGCATGGTGCTAATTCAAACAACTGTCAAATCATACTTGATGGTTCGAGTGTTGAACCAAGGATCTCCATCTTCACTCAGTGTGATGGTAATCTCGTATTCTCCAGCATCTAATACTCCGAGGTTGATTGCAGCACAAACATCGTACTCATGTTTTTGAAGTGCATTTTGTTGAGATTCACGCAAACCATTGGTAATTGCGGTGCAGTTACTATAGTCACCAACAGTTGCCCCTGCCAACTCTGTTGGCGTTTGATTTGGTGCATTGTAAAGGGAAGTCAAATTAAGGGTTGCAAGGCTAGGGTCAGTATTGTCGTTGACATAGAATACCATCCATGCTTCTGCGCTACTGCCATTCCTATCAAGAATGAAAGAATTCTTGCTACTGGTTAGATTTTCGCTGTCAATCAAGATATCTTCACCATCAACAATTACAACCGTCATCTTCCCTGCGATATCCGGTGCACCGATATCGCCGATTGGCGGGTTTACTAGAATGAATGAAAGTGCTAACCAAGTGAAGATAAAAAGCATCCCTGCTCGAAACCAATTACCAAAGGTGTAGCGTGATTTGTATGGTTCTGGAACTAGGACTCTGTGTAGTGATGGAAGGATTACCACCAGTGTTAGGGGAAGAAACCACAGAACTGATTTCGGCCCCTCCATTCCGGGCATCATAACATATCTCATGATAGCCGCAATTAATACACCAAAAGTTAGGACTAACCACATTGAGATTGTGTCTGCCACTTCTTTCTCAACATGGTCCTTAGGGTCAAAGTTCTCAACTCCAAGTTTCCCTCCGGGCTTTCCCTTTCTGTCACCACCTCCTCCTTTGTTTCGGCGGTTTTCAGCCCTCGCTGCTTGCATCGCTGTGTTGATGTCAACCATGTGCTTCATTACTGCCGAGCGCGAGCAACATATCATTAGTTCGCTTGTTTAGGTACTAATCAGTGCTGTGTGGTTTCAATTAATTCTCCCGAATCGTTCAAAGAGCCTCTGCCGGTCGGGCGGTTCATTGCCGGGGTGGCGTAGTTGGTGGCGCGTCGGACTCATAGGGTAGCCAGAAATGGCAGAACGGTGAGCGCTAAACTCCCAAAAGGTGTCTGAGACATCCGAAGGTCGCGGGTTCAAGCCCCGCTCCCGGCACTTTGTTTATACATTGATTTTAGTCGTGCCGAGAGCTTGCC
>CAZXZO010000023.1:0-9730 GCA_964645485.1 uncultured Candidatus Poseidoniales archaeon | reverse complement strand
TCGAAGACCCCGCTCCCGGCACTTTGTTTATACATTGATTATAGTCGTGCTGAGAACTTGCTAAGACATCAAAAATAAAGCATAAATTGATTTCTAATCTAAAATCTGAAAAACACATCCGGTAATCTCCTCACGCTTCCAAAGTTGAACACTATCCTCAGGATTGAAGGGTTGAATTGATGGGCTAAGTCGTGCCCGCGAGGTTAATGGTAGAGCAGAGCGAGGTGCCCGATGTTGGTACTCGGGTGAGATTAGTTGCTTCTACATGGAATGGACCAACTGTTGTTGAGGGAGTGCTATTGGCTCCCACTATGGAAGACCATATTACTGTAAAATTAGTTAATGGATATAATGCGACACATTCTCTTGAGAAGGTCGAGTCTATCACTGATTTAGGCTCGAGTAAATCTGTTGATTTAGATACACATGAGGTTAAGATGAACCAAGACCTACCCTTAGTTCACATTCTTCATACGGGTGGAACAATTGCCTCAAAAGTTGATTATGCTACAGGCGCAGTAACTGCTCGGTTTGAACCCGAAGAAATTCTTGCTGCCATACCAGAATTGGGGGATATCGCTCTAATTAAAACCAAAAAACTCGGAAATATGTGGTCAGACGATGTGCGTCCACAACACTGGAATCGGATGGCTGCTGCTGCCGCAGATTCGTTTAGCGAAGGGGCTGTTGGAGTCGTAATTACGCATGGAACTGATACGATGCATATCACATCAGCAGCAATCGCCTTTGCATTTTCAGGTACGGGTGGAAAACCTGCTGGCAGAATTGCTCTAACCGGATCACAACGATCATCAGACCGGGGGTCAACAGATGGCGCTGAAAATTTGATCGCAGCAGTTCATTGGGCTGCATTTGGACCTGAGCCATCTGGTGTGACAGATTCAACGGTAGTGGTAATGCATGGTTCTAGTGATGATGGCAGCATTTTGGTGAACCCTGGTTGTGCTGTTCGCAAGAATCACTCCTCTAAGCGTGGTGCGTTTGTCTCAATTAATCAAAATCCAATTGCCTCAATCTCCTTATCTAGAGGTGAGGTGAAAATGACCTTATCAGATTCGTATTCCAAATTTTTGGGTGAAAATTCAAGAGCAGTTAACTCAGTCCCATCAACTTTTGACAGTGGAATAAAAATCTTGCAACTCATTGCCGGCCCACACCTACAATCTGACCAAATCTCTCACGCCATGAAAAATGGCTATCAAGGGGTCTTGGTATGGGGGACAGGCCTTGGCCATTTACCTCTTGAAAATCCCGGGGACGCGCCAGAGAATGACGAAGTTCAATCTGCAATATCAGAATACATCGCCAATGGAGGAGTGGTAGTTGCGACTACACAGTGCATCTCAGGGCCAGTTCACTTGGACGTATATTCGAAAGGGAGAGACCAGCAAGAATTGGGTATTTTAGGACACGGAACGAACTTCCCACCAGAAGTTTCATTGGTCAAACTTCACCATCTTTTTTCTCTTGGATTGAAGCCAGATGAAATTGCCTCGGCGTGGGCTGAAAGTCTCGTGGGGGAGAACCCCTCTTCTATTTGATTTCCCAATTGAAAAAACAATTTCTCAATTGGTATCTTGGGTAATAGTTCCCACCGTTACCGTGATTCACCTTCAGTTATTGGAAGTATATTGATGGCAGCAGTTCCACCGCCTTCTAGCGATAATTCAGAGGAATTATTGGTGCGTCGGAAAAGAGCAATTGCGGCGGGTGGACAAACTAAGGTTGATGCACTTCGAGCCAGCGGAAGAAGAACCGCGTGGGATAGAATCAACGCATTAGTTGATGAGGATTCTTTTGTAGAAGTTGATAGTTTTGTGACTCATCGGAACGACCAATTTAATCTTCATCTACATCCAATTGAAGGCGATGGGGTTGTATGCGGTCACGGTACTGTTGATGGCAGGAGAATTTTTTGTTTCGCCCAAGACTTCTCAGTGTTTGGAGGGTCAATGGGGGAAATGCATGCGCTCAAAATTGCAAAACTTGCCGAAATGGCAGAGCGGGCCAGAATTCCACTAGTTGGGATTTGGGATGGGGGTGGACAAAGAGCCCACGATGGTGTTCATTCTCTTGGGGGAACTGGAGTTTTACTTGACCGACTAGTTGCTTGTAGTGGGCGCATCCCAATGTTTAGTCTTGTGCTTGGCCCAGTTGTTGGTGTATCCGCATTAGCAGCAGGTCTAGCTGATTTCGTTATTCTTGGCCAAGAGCATGGGCAGTTGTTCCTTTCAAGTCCATTAGAAACCGAAGAGACTGCTAGCGGAGAAATAACACCTCAGGAATTAGGGGGTGCTGATTTACATGCCAGTCGTTCAGGAATTGCTTGCATGATTGCAGTTGACGAAGATGATGCTACTGAAATTGTTTCTGAAATGCTTTCATTCTTACCAGACCATTGTTTAGCAGAACCGCCAGTATGTGAGACAGTTGATGAGGCTGGTCGCAGTTGTGATGTGTTACAAGATTTAATTCCTGATGATACAAATCATCCCTATGATATCCGTAAAGTCGTCCTTGAGATTGTAGACGACAATCACTTTTTGGAGTTGTCAGAAACATATGCAGACAATATTATCATTGGTTTCTGCCGATTGGGTGGTGCAACAGTTGGGATTGTTGCTAATCAGCCAAAAGTTCTTGCAGGTTGCTTAGATATTGATGCTAGTATCAAAGCAGCACGTTTCATTAGAACGTGTGATTGCTTCAATATCCCGTTGTTGACAATCGTTGATGTCCCAGGATTCCTACCGGGCACTGTGCAAGAGTGGGGAGGGATAATTCGTCATGGTGCAAAACTGCTCTACGCATATGCGGAGGCCACAGTTCCAAAAATGACTGTAGTTACTAGGAAAGCATACGGCGGTGCATATTTGGCAATGTCTTGCAAACATCTGGGTTCTGACTTCAATGTTGCATGGCCAACTGGTGAGTTGGCGGTAATGGGCGCAGATGGGGCTGTGAACATCATTCATCGTCGAGAATTAAATGCTGCTGAGGACAAAGAAGATACACACCAAACATTAGTGTCAGAATACAAGCGAAAATTTGGAGACCCGTATGTCGCGGCACGCAATGGTTGGCTGGATGATGTTATAGAACCTCAAGAAACAAGAATACGGCTAATTCGCGCATTACGATTACTCAGAAATAAGCGTGAATGGACTCCCCCTAAAAAACACGGAAATATTCCTTTGTGAATAGCATTCAAACAATATTCAATCTGTGCGGAATTAATCAGTTGAGCAATTTCAAGTGTTCTCATTGCGCTTCATCATTGACAAAATAAGAGCGCCTCCACCAAGCAAGAGAAACACTCCTGCGATAATAAATGCAAGTCCGCTCAGACCACTTGGTGAACCACCACTCGAAACTCCTGTGTCATTTGGGTCCGCCTTTTCAATCCAATAAGTTGATTCCTCACTAGTTGAAATTCCATCATTAACTCGAAGGACCAATTTGTGGTCACCAAAAGAGAGTTCGTGAGCGAGAAGGTCTGCTTGGCACTCAAATCGGTTTACACTCTCTTCAGCACAAGAAGGTGTGGTTCCCTTCCAAGCCTCATCATTCCAAGAATATTCAATTAGCCATGGTCCATCGTTGTCAACATCACTAATATCCAATCTTAGAGATGTCATATTGTCAATAATATCTGCCGGCCTTTGCCATTCAACGATGGTTTCATCATCAACCTCTTCAACGATAATCCGCATAGGTTGACGAGTAGATTCAGTACCGTCAGTTGCAACTAGTGCCCATGCGATTGCTCTGCCAAACCAATCAGATTGCGGGGATATTCGCAATTGTTCATGCCAAAATTCGATGGAAATATTTGACTCTCCAGATTCGAGAGTGATATTCAACTCGTCCCCATCTGGGTCCCACACGATTTCAGATAATAGCACATCTTTGATGGTATCTTCCTGTAAAGTAATCTGACTGATGTTAAAGAGTGGCGGGTCTGCGACTGGAGTTACAATAAAAGTCGCATTCAACCAAACACAATCAGAAATTTGTTTCTCATTTTGGTTTAAATCATATTTCAACATGCAAAAAGAAATCTCTTCTTCACCGTTCCAATGCTCTCTTGGCTCTACACTAAAATTCGAGGTGTAACGAGGACTAGAATCATCCTCGTCCATAATTCCTGTGACCTCAATATTTTCACCATAAGAATCGCTATTTGCATCATAATAATCGAGTTGTGTGCTCCAATAAATTGCGACAGAATCTAATTCTTCATCTGTCACATATGAAGCCAAATCAAAAGTCGTTGAATTCTTGTCTTCAGTCATTGTGAAGGTTGGGTGTTCTAAAACAATAAATGGGTCATCAATTGATCGGTGTATTAATTCAAAACAAAATGGCACTCTTGCAGGTGGGTTTCCTGGTGTAGATTCATCTCTTATCTCCCCACATACCGTGTACCAAGTATCACCCCGGCGCTCAGTCCAGTCTGCTAAATCTACTAATTTTACTTCCCTTCTATCATTCTGTAAAATATAATCTAGTTGTGGTTCAGGATCCCCTTCATACAGCGATGAGAAAGTAAACTCGTTACCTATGAATCTTAACTCATGGCCATCAACATCTGTTGCTACTTCACTAGCATTAATCGTTAATTCACCCTCTTCTTCAATGAGGAAAGATGGCATAGGATTTTCTAATTGTGGCGGGGCATTTGCCCTCTCAAAAGTAATTTTTACAGATGCTTGTTGACCGTCATTTGAAACCTTCATTTCAGCAGTATGGAATCCCGGTTCTAGCGAAAAAGGAGACAAATCACAAATTGCAGTATCATTTACTGCATTCCAATTACCTGCTGTCCAACTTGATTGTCCAACAACGCGGCAGTTGATTTCAAGAGAACTGGGTGGTGAATCTAAATCACGCTCAGAAACAGTTGCTGAAATATGTATGACATCAGTTGAGGTAATTGCAGAAGATGATGCATGCAATTCCCATTCTTCTTCAGTTAAATCATAAAGCCATGTTTGGTCAAACACATCGTCATTCACACCTCCAAATAAAACTAATTTATTGTTAGATTTATCAACAGTCATTCCTGAAAGCCACATAGCATCTATACCCCAACTAGGCATTTCGGTCCATGTTAATTGGGCCAAATCTAGTTTCCATAGTTCATTAGAATAATCAATTCCTGAATCAAATTGATTTTTGGCAATTCCACCAAAAATGTAGGCCACTTGTTGTTCTCTATCAATTGCAGTAGCCATACCCGCACGCCCAGTGGGGAAACTCCCAGGGAGCGATAGTTTTGACCAAGTGTTGGTTTCTCCATTGAACATCCAAGTTTCATTTGAGAGGTTTTTACCACTATCATATCCTCCGAATAGAATTGTTCTATTCCATCCCTCAGAGAAAAACATGGCAGCATTGGAAATCCCGCGAGGTGAATTAACTGCACTAAGGTTTTGCCAAACAGCATTTCCTGGATTGAAGGCCCAAGTTTCATTCGTGTAATTTCCCGAATCAGCCTCTTGTCCTCCGTACGAAATATATCGTTGACTACCTGAATCCCAGACCATCGCTTGAGAACCCATACCCGATGGACGAACACCCTCCGAATATGGTGTCCACGACGAGGAGTAACCATTCCATGACCACATTGTAGGCTCGCCAGTATAACTCTGTCCAACCATCAATCCACTAGCTATTCCATCACTAGCAAAAGCGTTGGTACCAATTGAATTTGGTCCACTTCCTGCACTTTCCCATTCTGCTGTATCATTCAAGTCAAGAGCCCACATATCTGAGAAATTCCCTTCACCCCAACCAGCTGATAGTACCGTATTGTTTGTTTGATGGTCATAGAATACTACTGGGGCATAGCGTCCTGCAGGAGCATCTAGCAAGGTTTCTTCAAGGTCAACTAGATAGAATTGGTTTGCCTCAAGATTTTCTGAAAGATAAGAATCACCATCAGAAGGCTGGTCTGGATTATTTTCCCTGCTAGAAGCAGCATACCAAATTTCGTCCTCACCCTTGAGTGTCAAATCAAGGAAAGGGATGATTTTGTTAATCGCATGTTGTTGCTGCTCTGCCTCAGACATCGTAGCATCGCCGTCAAACAAGTTGTCAAGGAATGACTGGTCATCTTCATACTGCACATGGTTAGCACCTACAACCTCTAACAGTTGCCAGCCACCATTCCACTGCTGGAGTAAAGGCTTCACATGCTCATTAATGGGGGCAACTGTATCAACAGTGCCTGTCAAAAACAATGAATGTGCGGGATTTGCTAGACCGATTGCTTGGACATTTTCTCCAATATCATCAATGTCTAGACCAACACCAAAAAGGGCTCTTGGGGGTTCGTACTGTCCAGAGCTAAACACCGCTCCCCAGTAACTACTCACAACCATCGCTAGGCCAGCACCCCTGCCATGTCCTGAAACACCCCAATGGTCCATATCTATGCAACCTTGTGCGCCTGCAGGGCCACGATTTGGATTACCTGTTAGATTGATGAAACCGACAAATTCAATCAATTGAACGTGGTCTAAAATTGCTTGATAGGCTTCATCACCACCTCTCTCCTCTCCGATAATTACAACGAAATAACCTGCCTTGGCTAATCCTTCACCTATCCATGAATAGTCATCAAAACCTTCACCCTCATCAGCATGGAATGCAAGCCAAGGATAAGGTGCCCAAGCACAATCAATTGGCTCATTTTCTCCAGGTTGGGTAGATGGATAGTATAGACGAATATCCTTCTGATTGTTTTCTGAATCAATATAAACAGAATCTTTCCAACCTGATTCAAATCTGTCGGCAGCGACTGGTGTAGTAAAGTTTGAAGATTCTTTGGTCGCTTCAGCAGATGTAGTAATAATCAACGAGGTCAAAATTGCTGAGAGCATTAGCAATGATAGGGCTAAAGCCGTCCCGCCATGCCTCTTCATGTTTGTTTCCTTCAAGCCAATTCCCTTTGAATGAGTCGCCGATTAGTTCAGGTTTCAAGCAGAATTAAGAATGTCCATCAATTCTCTAAGTGAGGGTAAATCTTCTGCGGCAGAAGGGGCGAATAGGTGTTCCCAAGCCTTCAAGTGTTGTGCTACAAGTAACCATCTGCCATCCAAAAATAATCCCCACTCGTTTTCAATTACCGATTCAAAATTACCTTTTGCATATCCAACTGAGAGGAAAACAGGTGCATCTAGTCCGGCTCCTATTCTTTCACCTTCGATTTCAAGAGCTACACCAGCAGGCTGGTCAAAATCAATGTGAAGCCTTCGTCCCACATGGTCACAAACATCTCTTGCATTAACCATTGAATCTTTCCATGGCCCTCGGTGTGATAGATTACGCCTTCCTTCTTTCCACCATATTTTCCCTCCTGCTTCAGTCCACGCCGCAGCGCAAGCACGTGCGGTTGAGCCTCCTCCAACCATACATAGAAGAGGGTGGTCTAACTCATCTTCCAAGTTGAAATCGAAACCAAATTCCTTTGCAACTACCAACAAACCTGCACCATCTGTGTTTGCAGCTTTCCAAACATGTCCATCGTGACGCATTTGGTTTACTGATGCTAACATTGGCTCACCAATTACCCATTCTGTCCCCGAATCAAGTGGAAGTTGATGTTTTAGTGGACTAGTGATGGAAAGCCAAATTTCTCGTCTTCCAGGGTCTGCCCCCTCATCTTCTTTAGCGATTGCAGCCATCTTCGCATGGCCCCACGCTAGTGCATCAATCAGAGAATTATGGTTGATTTTTTCACAGGCGTGAAAAGTGATATTGTGGCCACTGCTTTCCAATAACTGGGCGACTTTATTGAATAGAAACGGAGTCAATGAGTGGCTGATAGGATTACCAGCCACAGCGGCACAGACTATTGGCCCCTTTGACATCAGTTTTGCCACATCGTGGTTGGTGAAAAGACTCCCGCTCTCTCATCAGTGAGCGTTGTTATCGGTTTCTTACAATTTTGGGAGCATTGTAAATACCCTAAGATTGAATGACCGCGTTGCTATATCTGCTATCTAAACATAATATTTTGAATAATAAATTGATGAAGACTTGAATACTCATTGATAACACGAACCATCATGCCAACAGACCTTGAAATCGCGCTAGCCGCGAATCCTCTCCCAATTGAAGAGGTTGCTTGGAAACTAGGATTAGGTGTTGAAGACCTATGTCCACAAGGGAATGGAGTGGCTAAGATTTCGTGGGATGCACTGAAAAATCGTAAGGACAAACCAAGAGGACTTCTTGTTCTTGTTACAAGTGTCAACCCCACTCCATTTGGGGAAGGTAAGACAGTTACGACCATTGGTCTCAATCAAGGATTGAACCGTATTGGTAAGAACGCAGTATGTGTAATTCGTGAACCATCAATGGGGCCAGTGTTTGGCATTAAAGGAGGTGCAGCAGGAGGTGGATATTCTCAAGTTCTTCCAATGGAGGACATTAATCTCCACTTCACAGGTGATATCCATGCAGTTACTTCTGCACACAATCTTTGTTCGGCTATTTTGGATAACCATCTTCATCAGGGAAATAAGTTGGATATTGACCCATCTAGAATCATTTGGCCAAGAGTTTTAGACATGAATGACCGGTCACTTCGAAACTCTGCGATTGGGTTAGGTGGTGCCCTGAATGGTTTTGCTCGTGAGGAGAGGTTTGACATAACTGCGGCCAGTGAAGTCATGGCAATTTTGGCATTATCAAGTGATTATCTTGATTTACGAAAGCGTTTGGGTGAAATTGTAGTTGGGCAAAACCGCGATGGAAATCCGGTAAAAGCCGAGGATATCGGTGCTGCAGGCCCAATGTCAATTTTATTGCGAAACGCATTATTGCCGAATTTAGTTCAAACTTTAGAAGGCGACCCGGCATTCATTCATGCAGGGCCGTTTGCAAATATTGCCCACGGCAATTCTAGTTTGATTGCGGATAACCTCGCTTTGGCAGTATCTGACTACGTTGTAACTGAGGCAGGATTTGGTTCTGATATGGGTGCAGAAAAGGCAATTCACATCAAAGCCGCAGCGAGTGGTATTCCGCCAGATTGCATTGTAATCAATGTCACAATTCGTAGTATGAAACTACATGGTGGCGGTTTTTCATCTTCAGGAGGACAACGCCCATCCAATGAAGAATTAACCAAAGAAAATGTCGAAGCAGTTTCTCGTGGAGCGATGACGAATTTAGCACGTCACATCAAGAACATGAAGCGATTCTTGGTTCCAGTAGTTGTCTCGGTCAATCGATTCGCTACAGATACAGAAGCCGAGGTTCAAGAGTTGCTGAAATGTGCAAATGAATGTGGTGCGGACAATGCTGTTGTATTTGATGGACATCAGCGTGGTGGGGAAGGTGGAATTGACCTTGCTCATGCGGTTTCCTCTGCTTGCCAAGACCACCTAGCAAACGGCCGACCATTCGAGCCATTATTTGATAAAAAAATGGGTGTAGTTGAGAAGATGTTGCGAGTTGCCACTATGGTTTATGGTGCTGAATCAATAGATTTGCACAAGCAGGCAGAACGTGATCTCAAACTCATTAAGAAATGGAAATATGATAAATTAGCTGTTTGTATGGCAAAAACCCAGTATTCATTCAGTCACGTTCCAAATGAAATTGGTGCCCCCAGTGGATTTACTTTGCCTATTATGGAATTACGCCTCAACGCGGGGGCAGGATTCGTCGTTGCTGTTTGTGGTGCAATGATGAC
>CAZXZO010000022.1:0-25554 GCA_964645485.1 uncultured Candidatus Poseidoniales archaeon | reverse complement strand
GACTTTGGAATATAGGCTCGGCTAGCGGCAGAACATTTCTGTCCTTGATATTCAAAAGAGCCGCGCAATAGGGCGACCAGTAATCCCTGCTCATCACATTCGGGATGTGCGACAACGAAATCTTTGCCTCCGGTCTCACCAACAATTCTTGGGTAAGATTTGAGATTAGGTAGTTGTTCACCTATTTCTTGCCACAACCATTGGAAGGTTGCAGTTGAGCCGGTGAAGTGAACACCGGCAAAGTTAGGATTTGGTAGGCAAACTGCTGAGATATCTGGGCCGGATGACGGCACGAAGTTGATTACGCCAGCAGGTAATCCAGCCTCCATCATTAATTCCATCAAAACGTAATTTGAATGGTATGAGTTTCTAGAAGGCTTCCAAACTGCTGTATTCCCCAAAATCGCAGGAGCGCTTGGAAGATTTGCCGCTATGCTTGAGAAGTTGAAAGGTGAAATCGCTAACACGAATCCTTCGAGAGGTCTAATTTCAGTGCTATTTTGCACACCTTGTGGTGAAACAAGTGGCTGGTAGAGGTCGTGGAAACCACGCGCATAATGCGCATTGAAATTCCAAAAGTCAATCAATTCACAGGCAGAATCTATCTCTGCTTGGAAGCAGGTTTTACTCTGGTTCAACATGGTGGCCGCATTGACTTTCATTCGCCAATCACCCGCTAATAGTGCGGCACATTTCTCAAAAATATTGCAGCGTGCTTCAAGACCAAGGTCAATCCATGCTTTTTGGGCACTAACAGCCGCATCACACGCGGCAGCGATTTCAGCCTTGCCTGCAAGGTGGACATTTGCTAATACATGACCATGGTTGTGTGGGATGACTTGAGTGGTCGTGTTTCCGGTAAACACCTTCTCTCCGTTGATGATACATGGTATCTCTACGATTTCATTCATCTGGCGATCAAGTTCAGCCTGTAATGCGGTTCGCTCAGCGCTTCTAGGGGCATAACCAAGGACAGGTTCATTCAACGGGTGGTCAGTCATATGCCTCGCGCGCCATGGGTACTCTTTGATGGTTGTGAATGGCTATTTTTCTAAAATGAATCAACAGATGAGATGATTAGTTCAAATCTTTAGTTGATAATTCCCTCTACACTACTATTGAAAACCGGCAACGATTCCGCAGGTACAATGTCAGAGGGATTGGTACGAACAGCCCTTTTCGAAGCACACCAGAGGTGGGGGGGGAATATCGTTGATTTCCATGGTTTTGAGTTGCCAATTTGGTATACCTCAATGATGGAAGAGCACCTTAATACTCGTGAAAATGCCGGTCTTTTTGATGTTTCACACATGGGCTTCTTTAGATTGTCAGGGGAAGGTGTTAGAGAGTGGTTACAATCAATTGCGACTCAGCGAGTAGAACATCTCCAACCCGGCCGCTGTGCATATACTCATTTCCTTGATGAGGAAGGAGTCATTATTGATGACATGATTTTTGCTGTAACCGACCGTCAAACCATAATTAAAACAGGTTGTACTGAATGGCAACAACAATCTGAAATTGCTATTTTAGGCGTACCGAATGCAAGCATGATTCCAGTAATGAAAGATTGGTTCAATTCACATTTACCAGAAGATGGCTCAGTAATACTTGAGGACCTTTCTGATGAGACCTCTATTCTTGCTCTCCAAGGGCCAAAATCACCAGCAATTATTGAAGCAGTTTTAGGGGCTGAAAATGCGATAAAACACTTCAGCGGCAATGCAATTTCAGAAAATCAACTTGGAATTACCGGTTGGATTCAAGGAACTGGATATACCGGCGAGCGTGGTTATGAGATTTTCATTAACAACAATCAAGCAGAAACACTTTGGGAAGCACTTCTAGATGGTGGGGAGCCATTTGGGATTTGTCCTGTTGGATTAGGCGCTAGAGATACTCTGAGAATGGAGAAAGGATTTCTCTTATCGGGACAGGATTTTCACTGGCCGGGCTTAGGTGATGATGAAGAGTCAGCGATTGAATCTTCTTTCTTGGCGCGCGATTCATTTGAAACAAATGTCCCATTTGGTTTACACCTTGAGCATGATTTTATTGGCAAATCTAGGGTTGAATCCAGCATCCAATCAAGGAATCAGCGCTGGTGGGGAATCAAATATACCGGCCGGGGTCCTTTTCCAAGAACAGGCTCAAAAGTACTTGATTCACAAGGAAATGAAATTGGTATAATCACATCAGGAGGACCTTCACCAAGCCTCGGTAAAGTCGGCATTGGCTTAGGTTACATCACCGGAGTTGAACCGGGTGATGAAGTTCTAATTGCTCCCAATCCAAGAAAGCAGATTCCAGCAGTTGTAGTTAGAACTCCATTCCTTTAATTCATCATTGTTTACAAAACATCGGTGGATTGTTCTTGTTGACTAACTATACATGACTGCGAAGCGAGATGTTGAATAAAGGCCGCCCCTAGGGGCGGCCATGAAAGAGAGAACATCAGGCACCTCATTGATATTATTTCTAAGTGTTTTGATGATACTGTCAACGATGCCGTTGGCATCAACTTTGCAACCTGAACCGCAAATCCCCGAAATTGATTCCACTAGCGAAGAAGTAGTGCTAAATCAAGCACAAGAAATTGCCATTCAAAATGCAGTTGGCAGAGCAAGTACAACCAATTGGGTGAGGGATGCAGGTCCAGATGCAGGTACCACCAATGGACCAGGTAATATCAATTCAGTTCATATTGAAGCAATGGTCATGGACCATACAAATACCAATATTATAGTCGGTGGAACGTTACGTGGAGATGTTGCATTCGGCTCAATTCAACCCGCCACCCAATCTGGACCAAGAGCATTTGTTGCCTCTCTCACACAATGGGGGACATGGAATTGGGTGTCGATGACAGCAGTGGGCCAAGGGTCAACTGGTGGTGCGATTTTAGGAGATATTGATGTTTCTTCTACCGGTGATATCTGGGTGGTTGGAACATTTTGGTTAGATATTGAATGGGGTCAAGACTTTGAATTATCCAATAATGGAGGAATTGACGGCTTTGTCTCTAAAATGAGTTCTTCAGGAAGTTGGTATTGGGGTACATCTCAAGGAGGGACCTCAAATTATGATTCAATGCATGGTGTGGTCGTAGATTCAAATGGGGACGGATATGTGGTAGGGTCATTTGAGGACCACACATATTTTGGCAATACTAGTAGAAATGTACAGAAAGGACAAGATGGATATATCGTGAAAATTAACACAACCAACGGAGACTATGTCTGGGACGAAATAATAGGCGGGAATCTAGCTGATAATATCACCGCAATTGCATTGGATTCTAATGGTGGGATTTTCATTACCGGATACTATCAGGGTGATGTGGTATTCGGAACGATAACATTGCTAAATGTGGGTGCATCAAGTACCTTCGTTGCTGAGATTGACAACCAAGGAAATTGGTTGTGGGCTAACGAAGCGAAGGCGGTTTGGGGCGGCATTATTCCCTATGATATTGCAGTGGATTCCGATAGCATTTATTTGGGTGGAGGTATTGTTGGGCTAATAGAATTAGACGGACAAAATTGGTGGGCAAATGGTACCGTGCAAAATGCCTTCGTGGCGCGTCTCAATAAAACAGGAACATGGCTCTGGGGATTGAACAGTTCTGGTCATACTCAACAATTACAGGATTTAGCAATCAATCCATTGGGTGGTGTTGTCGCAGTTGGTTGGTTTGATATGGACCATAGTGCAATCGCTTTCGCCGAATTTGGCCAAACTAATCTAACGGCTGCTCCTTTTGCAGCATTTTTTGCCGGTGTATCTCCAACTGGACAATGGTTGTGGGCAGAGGCTGGTGGTGGGCCACTATTTGATTCAGGAAATGCAGCCGTTTTTACATCTGTAGGGAATCTCATTATGTCGGGAAGATTCTGTTTGAATAATGATGGTACGGGTTGTTCTGCTCAAATTGGACCAGCAAATTATACTTCAAATGCATATTATCATGGAAGCGGCTTTGTATGGTCTTTGAACACAGACAGTGATTTGGATAATGTGTCAGATGTGAATGATAATTGTCCTTTGGATTTCAATCCGCTTCAGGATGATTTTGATGGTGACCAATTAGGTGATATTTGCGATTCGGACAAGGATGGGGATGGAAGAGAGGATATCGCTGACAATTGCATTGGCCCTGCATCAAATTGGGATTCCTTTGACTGGTCACTCGATTCTGATGGTGATGGGTGTCGTGACTCTGATGAAGATGATGATGATGATGATGATGGGGTGATTGATTCTCAAGACCTTTGTTCAAATTCAGCATCTTACAAAAATTGGACAGCAAATGATGCTAACGACTACGACCAAGATGGTTGCCATGATATCATCGAAGACGATGATGATGATGGCGATGGTGTTCTTGATGTTGATGATGATTGTGCATTCGCTCCATCTCACCGAAACTGGACATCAACATCCCAAACAGACTACGATGGCGATGGCTGTAAGGATGCAACCGAAGAGGACCTAGACAGCGACAATGATGGTGTAGTGGACGCAAATGAAACCTGCCTTAATGGATTACTTGGTTGGATAAGTGATGCAACGAATGACCATGATGGTGATGGCTGTAATGATGCTGAAGAAGATGCTGATGATGATAACGATGGAATCAATGATTTTGATGATGATTGTACACCAATGGCTACCAACTGGGATTCTAGCGGGGCCCAAGATTTAGACAAAGATGGTTGCCGGGATTTTGATGAGGATGATGACGATGATGGAGATGGATTGAGTGATGATGTTGATTCGTGTCCTCGCGGTTCAGTTGGCTGGATTTCGGGAGATATTACTGACAAAGATGGTGATGGATGCCGTGATACCACGGAAGACCCTGATGACGACAACGATCTGATTGTTGATGATGATGATGGCTGCCCACGTGGAGAAACTGGATGGATTTCAACGCCTGACCTCGATGCTGACCGGGATGGTTGCAGAGATTCAGATGAAGACCCTGATGATGACGGCGATACCTACTGGGAATTTGACTCGCTTGGTAACATAATTGACCAGTGTCCAAACACTCCGATTTCGGAATCTCATTTGGTTGATGCAGTCGGATGTAGTCCTTCTCAAGCAGATGATGACAATGACGGCGTTGCAAATAGTGATGATGAATGTCCTGAAGTTGCACCGCCAGAAGGACTTGACCGTGATGAAAACGGTTGTACCGATGATATTGACCAAGATGGGGTGAATGACGATGTTGATGCGTTCCCAAATGACCCTACCCAAACACTAGACAGGGATGGTGATGGTTTTGGTGATAATCCTGCAGGTGCAAACCCAGATAGTTGCCTAGATACACCTTCTCAATGGGTTGAAAATGTCTATTCAAATGGTTGTGCAGGTGAAGAACTTGATGATGATAATGATGGTGTAATGAATGGTTATGATAATTGTTCAGATACCCCTTCTAGTGAAGTTGAGGATGTTGATTCTGCAGGATGTAGTATCTCTCAAACAGATAGTGATGGAGATGGGACATTCGATGATGTCGACCAATGCCCAGATACAAAACCAGGTGCCGAAATGGGCGAGGGTGGATGCTCTAAGGCACAACTCGCTTACGCATCAGATGATGCCAGTTCAGGTTTGAATATGATGACTCTTGCAATCGTTGCCGGTTTACTGTTAACTGTGGTTGGAGGAGGTGCAGCATTTTTCTTCTTGAATAAAGATGGTGATGATCTAGATGCAGGCAACTTAAGGCCACAAGCCACAGAAGTTTTCGAATCCATGGCCCAAGAGAAATTGTCTCAAACAGATGACCTAGAAATTGAAGGTTCTGGGAGTTCTGATAATCAATCTGGAATTACTGTAGATGACGATGGCGTCGAGTGGTGGCAGGATGAGGAAGGAGTTTGGTGGTATCGTTCATTGAGCATGGATGATTGGGCTATTTTTGAGGATTAATTCAAAATATTGCATTAGCAGTTTTATTCCTTTTTTCGCGCTATAGTTGGAACGGGTCCCTAAGGACCCGTAACGAGAGCCTTCAATAGGGGATGCTCGCCGTCACAATGATATGAACTTGAACTTAGGTAGCGATAGACCAAACTCACTTTTGGTAATTCTCTTGGTGGTAACCTCTCTTATTGCTGGAAGCTTTTCAGGGATGAATGCTACATTTAATGACAATGATAACGTTGATTTAGAACTAGAGAACAGTAACTTTTCTCCAAGTAAAGCGGCTGGTGACTGGGTTAAAACAGCGATAAGTGACACAGCGGGCCAATTTGGTGGTTCTCCAGTAACCTCAACATCATATACCGATTCAAGTGGAAATACTTACCTGACTGGATTTTTAATAGGGGATGTCAAATTTGACACTAATTCGATTTCAGCCGGTCAAGATGCTTTCATTGCTAAGATTGATTCTTCTGGAACTTGGGGCATGGTTGAAACTGCTGACCAGTATGGAGGCGGTGGATTCTCTTGGGGGAATGACATTACAGTTGATTCAACTGGGGACATTTTCATCACAGGATTTTATTCAGGAAACGTCTCATTTGGTGCAACTCAACTCCAAAGTACATCTGATTCAAACGGAGATGCTACACAAGACATATTCGTTGCAAAGATGAGTAGTTCAGGAAATTGGCTTTGGGCTGAAACAGCCGGAGGTTCGTATAGTTCTGATACCGGAAATGCCGTTACATCTGACGGCAGTGGTGGTGCATACGTTGCTGGTGCGTTCAATATCAGTGGTACATGGGGAGTAAACGGATATGGTACAAACGGATACACAGATGCATTCGTCGCAAAAATTGACTCAAACGGTTCATGGGATTGGGTGGCTACTGGTGGTGGCCCAGGTAGTGACGATGCTTCGGGAGTATCTGTTGACAGTGCTGGTGACTTGCGAGTCATGGGTTCTTTCCAAGGGGGGAGTACTCAAGGTGCCCAATTTGGCTCACAATCATTCAATGCTGTTGGTTCAAGTGATTTATTCGTTTCAAAAATGACAAATTCAGGCTCTTGGTCGTGGACTCAAACAGCCGGTGCTCCTAGCGGGGTTGTTGTTCCTTGGGGCTTTGACACAGAAGGCACTGATTCCTATGTTGGTGGATTATTTTCAGGTACGGCTTCCTTTGGCTCACACGCTATTACTTCTGCTGCTTCATCTAACAATGCCTTCATCACCAAGATAGATGGTTCTGGGGCTTGGCAATGGGCAAATGCATCTAGTGGTACTGGACTTCACTTCATTGGTTCAATTGATGCTAACCCCAATGGGATTGCAGTGTCAGGTGGATTTAGCAGTGGCTCAGCCACTAGCGCCACGTTTGGTGCAGTGACGCTAACAGGAACATATTTCGAAATGCTAGTGGGTGTTTTGGATTCAAGCGGCAATTGGATGTGGGCGAAGAGCGGTGGTTCAAGTGGCGATGATGGATACTACAACTATGGTACCGGTGGAGTCGGTTGGACTCCAGCTGGTGATGTGGTTGCAGTCGGTCATTTCTGTCAAGGAATGAGCAGTGCTTGTACAGCAACTTATGGCGGCGATTCGGCAGCAGTTACTCCGGGTGCATACAGTACCCAAGTTGGATTGCCCCCTGGGGTTGTAATCTGGAAGCAGGCTTCCGATGCAGATGGTGATGGTTACGCAGATAATTCAGATAATTGTCCACTTATTTCCAACGCAGGTCAGGAAGATATGGACGGGGATAGCATGGGTGATGTATGTGACCCTGATGCTGATGAAGATGGAATTCCAAACGAAAACGATGCTTGTAATGGGCCTGCAGTAAACTGGGATGCCTCAGTTTGGACTGACGATATTGACATGGATGGATGTCGTGACATCGATGAGGATGATGATGACGACGAGGATGGTGTTTTGGACACCAGCGACCCTTGTACAGGTGCTTCTTTCAAATTGAATTGGACCTCTAATGTTGTTAACGACAATGATATGGATGGATGCCACGATTCCGAAGAAGATGACGATGATGACAACGATGGAATAGATGACACAGCAGGCGATGTTTGTCCACGAGACTACGCCAACTGGGGACTTTCTGACGGAAGTGGTGGATTCAACCACAATGGCTCAGCAGACCATGATTCGGATGGCTGCCATGATGAAGTTGAGGATGACGATGATGACAATGATGGTGTCAACGATTTAGATTCTCTTGGTGCAGTTCTAGACCGCTGTCCAACTGGAATGCTTGATTGGGTGAGTGACCAAATTAGCACTGACCATGATGAAGATGGATGCCGAGATTCTGATGAAGATTGGGATGACGACAATGATGGTGTCCACGATGTTGACGCATCAGATTCAATCTTAGATTTGTGTAGCCCTGGTGCTACAGGCTGGCTTTCAGATGAAACGACTGACCGAGATGGAGATGGTTGCCGTGATCTTGATGAAGATGATGATGATGATGGCGATGGGGTAGTTGATACCGAGGATGGTTGTTTTGTTCAAGCGGGATGGGTTTCTACTCCACTAACCGACCACGATGGTGACGGATGCCGAGATATGGATGAAGATGACAACGATGACAATGACCCTGTTTACGACGCATCAGATGATTGTGCAAAAGGAGAAATCGGTTGGACCGGGACAGATTTTGACGGCGATGGTTGCCGTGACGAAACTGAGGATGACGACGATGACAATGACGGCATCTGTGATACAATTTCCTCAACAGTAAATGTCTGCTCTAGTGGGCCTGATATCTGCCCTGAAACCCCAACAGGTGAACCAATCAATGGTGATGGCTGTGGCACTTTTACTCAAGTTGATACCGATAACGACGGCATTTTTGACGGCATGGACCTGTGTGATGAAGATGCAGCAGTTGAAGGGTTTGACACCAATTCAGATGGATGCACTGACGACCGGGATGGTGACACCTTTACTGATGATGTGGACAAGTTCCCAGACGACTCAAGTCAATGGCATGACCGTGATGGTGATGGGCGTGGGGATAACCCTGGCCAACTGAACTCAGACGATTGTCCTGATACTCCTAGCCAGTGGCTGTGGAATGTTTCGAATGGTACACTTGGTTGTGCTTGGGAAGAAGTAGATGATGATGGTGATTATGTACCAAACGGACTTGATAATTGCCCCGGTTCAGATTCTTCAAGGCAAGTTGACGAAAATGGTTGTACACAATGGCAGAAGGATGACGACTCTGATGGCGTTGTTAATGCTGAAGACACATGCGATGAAACCGCAAGTGGTGATACATTCATTGAAAGTACAGGTTGTTCTCACGAACAACGTTTAGCCGCAGGTGACACTAACGCGATGCTCAAAGAATACGGACTAATTCTTGGGGCAGTAGGTGGCGTACTAATTCTAGTAATCTTGTCGATGTTAATTGCACTTGGACGGCGAAAGAAGAAATCTGGACCCCTTGATGCTTGGGATCAGGATTCCGCTCAGATTGCTGCTGGTGGATATGTTGCTGGACAACCAGCCGCACCAACCGCAGGACCAGCGGCTCAGGCAGGCCCGCAAACAGCCGCCTCATATGCCGAATTACCTGCTGGTGGCAGTTATGTTACTGATGCAGCAGGCGGCACTTGGTACAATGCTCCTGATGGTGGCCAATGGGCAATGCAAGGTGACGGATCATTCATCAAGAATTGATGCAGAATCAGGTTATTTCAGGCACTGCTTAGGCAGTTTTGCTCATTGGTTGGAAAGTGCTTCCTCAATGATTTCTTGAATAGATACCTCTGGCTTATTTTGAATTTTTTGGCTCATTTCCCAGCCATCAACAATTCCCCAGACCTCTTCTCCCGGCTGGCTGTTGTATTGAGGTGATGCTCCGGTAGCCTGTGATACAATTTCAGCCAACTCGCTCATTCGAACTCCTTGGCCACGCCCAACCGCGACTGAACCGCGAGTTGGTGGCGGGTTGTCTAGGATAGATTTTATCATACGAGCAAGGTCCTTGACATGAACTACATCTTTCACTTCTTCTCCAGTTCCTGGTACATTGAAGAATCCAAACATGGCTTCACGACATAAGTGATGGACAACCCCGTGTCCTTTATTGTCTTCAGGTGAAATTCCTTGAACATTAGCCGTTCTGATTATGCTAACTGGATGTGTATCCATTGCATGTTCTAACGCACTCTCCTCTACCCACAGTTGTCCTTCTGCAGCAATGTCACGCGGGGAAAGAGGTGACTCAGAAGAATAATACTCGTCCTCTCTGCGAGGGTTAGGGTGAACTCTTAGGGAGCCAACCAATACGAGATGTATTCCCTGATGCGCTTGTACATTCTTCAAAATGACTCGCGCTTCATCCCGCATTAATCTCAAAACTTCTTGGTCCGACCTCTCCAAACTTTGGTCTGGTGAGTGGCCATTCAGGTGAACAATTGCATTGCAAGAGGCTAAAATTGCTGGGAGTATATTTTCATCAGATAATATATCGGGAGTGAGTAATTGGCAATCTTCTCCAAGTTCCTCCTTGAGGTAATGGGCGATGAATCCCTCATCCCCACTTATCGCTACCCGCATGTGTCTCCCGTGGTATTTACAATGCACACATCATCTATGACTGTGCCGGTAAATTTTGCCTATGTGTCCTCTGAGAGGGCACGCTTGTGACAAGTTAATTGTCTGGTATTTGCACTCGTATCTGTCGGTTGAATCCTCCAACGTCATGGGTTATGAGAAGCAATAGACTCCTTAGTCAGGTTATGTGGTATGAAGTCACAACTCTGGTGCTAGAAGGTGACCGTAAAGGCAGGTTTTTGAGTTTATTAGAGAGTCTATTCTGAGCCAATTCAGTGAGTCATTTGAAGCAGTGTTTTGGCTTAATCAATACGCCTACGATTTAGGACCACTGATGCACCTAGGAATGATGTAATCAATAGAATCCCTGTGAATCCTGGGATTCCTTCACTAGGTTCAGAACTCAAACCCGGCTCAGGTTCTGATACTGGTTCATCATCATCTTCTTCTTCCGTATTATTGCCATACTCATATCCTGGCGGCGGTAAATTGTCATTGACTTCGTCAAGAGCATCACAAATTCCATCCTCATCAGTATCTGATGGGATTGAATTCCAATCTGTTGAATTTGTGCCACAGTCTACTTCTGTGGTATCATTCCATCCATCATTATCATCATCAAGGTCGAGAACATCACAAGTCCAATCTGAATCAGTGTCTAGTGGTGTTGAATATGCGCTGGTTGAGTTTGTGCCGCAGTCAAATTCAGTAGTGTCATTCCAACTATCATTATCGTCATCTTCATCAGCATTATCGCCAGTGCCATCAGAATCTGTATCAATGTATTCATTTTCGTCAAGAGGGAAGGCATCAATATCATCCGTATAGCCATCTCCATCGGTATCAAGTTGTGAAGATCCACATCCATCAATGTCTACTGTGGCACCTGTAGGGGTTCCAGCGCATTGGTCATCTGCATCACTTACTCCATCATCATCCTCATCAAGTTGAGAAGGAGCACATCCATCTGCATCAACAGATTCCCCGATGGGTGTGTTTGGACAGTCATCTGTTTCATCAGGAACAGTATCAGCATCTGAATCTGGAGCATCAACTGCTACAACGGTTACATCTTGAGTAGAACGGGGTAAACCAGCAGTTTCACCATCATGAGGAGTGGCTGTACAAGATACCACATCGTCTGGGTTAAATGGTCCTGCTGATGCAGTCTCATCTTGTTGAACTACACCGTTCACTTGCCATTCGAATTGAAAACTTTCACCATCTCCATCATCATCATTCCAGCCAGATGGGTTGCAAACTGCAACGGTCTCATTATTCAGAGTCGATGGTGAAATTGTGATAGCAGAAAAGATGGGAGGTGTATTGGAAATTGTTATTGTATTGGAGGTGGAGGTATTACCATTTACGTCTCCATCATTAGGAGTTACTTCAACTTGGATTACATCTCCCTTATCAAACCAAGAAGAGCCATCCAGCGTATTTCCTGTTTCACTAAGGTAATTACCATCTAATAACCAAGCATAACTGAGTGTGACTGAGTCGCCATCAGCATCTGAAGTTGTTGCGGATACTGAAATCACATCATTAGTAAAAACCGGGTCAGGGGAAAGAGTAACTGACGAAACTTCTGGAGGGTTGTTGGGGTCTGCCCCTACCACTGTCAATGTCGCAGTCATTGAGGTATGGAAGTCACATTGATAATCGTATGTTCCCATTGTGGTGAAGGTGAAATCAAATGTTCCGCCACTGCCTGAAATAGTACCTGAATCAAAGGATGCAGGCCCGCTGGTTGAGGTAGCAGTATGTGCTGCACCATCATTATTTGTCCAAGTTACCGTATCTCCTGAATGCACTGTTAGGTTTGTTCCCGGGTTAAAGGTAAACCCCTGAATGCTCACAGAGGGAGTGTGTCGAGATTCACTTGCTTCTGTTGCTGGCGCCAGAGCGCAGAGACTCGAAAAACACACTAATAACCCAATCCACAACACAACCATTCGATTCTGACTCATCCAACTCAACTCTGCCTAATTTCTAAGGCTGATATTCTAACACATAACGATTTTCCATTCAGGTAACTACTGAGAAAATTTCTCACTTACCCGAAACTAGTGTGATTACTCATTGCATTTCCATAAGATTGAGAAAGACAAATCCATAGATTTTGATTGGAGTTGTGATTAGCAGGGTTCAAATGCTGTCTACACGGGGGGCTGAATTAATGGGATGGGATTCCTCTTTCTCTCAGCGACTTGAGTCAAGGGATTTGACGATTGGCGTTATCGGTTTAGGTTACGTCGGTTTACCAACTGCACTAGGGTTTTTGGATGCAGGATTTAGGGTACGAGGAGTTGATGTGACTAGCCGTGTAATCGATGCTTTACTAGCAGGTGAAAATCCAGGTGATGACCCGCAACACGATGATTTGATTCCATCATCACAAAGTGATTTTTGGCGAATTTCAACTGATTCAAGCGAATTAGTGCCTGATTGTGACGTTATTTTGGTCACAGTTCCAACCCCTGTGACTGACAGCCGTCTGCCTGATTTGACTTATGTTTCTTCAGCAGGTTCAGCAGTATTCTCTTCCATTGCTAAAGGAAGTGGTACAATCGTAGTCTTGGAATCAACAGTTTATCCAGGAGTTACTCGTGAAGTGTGGGCTCCTCTTTTGGATGCGGCAGGTCTTGTTGAGGGTGAGGATGTCCATCTCGCATATTGTCCAGAGAGATTTGTTCCAGGTGATTCTGAACATGGAGTTCGGCAAGTACCTAGAGTTGTTGGCTCTCCTGATGAAATCGTTGGTTCTGACCTTGCTGATTTGTATGATACACTTACCTCTGGAGGGGTTACTTATGTCGGGTCATTGGAAGTTGCCGAGGCTTCTAAGGTCGTAGAAAATGTTCAACGTGACCTTAACATTGCTCTTGTTAACGAATTGGCAAGAATTTTCCCAGTTCTTGGAATTGATGTTGAACAAGTATTGGATGCTGCTGCAACAAAGTGGAATTTCCACAGATATCGCCCAGGTGTTGGCGTTGGTGGTCACTGTATTCCTGTTGACCCTTACTATCTGATTGAGAAAGCCAAGAAATCTGGGGCACCTGTTGAACTCATTACTTCGGCAAGAGAAGTCAATAGTTCAATGCCGAGAAATGTAGCATTGGACGTATCTGTAATTCTTGAGCGAGAAAAGATTCCGCTGTCAAGTGCTAATGTGTTGCTTCTAGGTTGGTCATACAAGCCGGGAATTGGTGACCCACGAGAGACTCCTGCCGAACCGTTAGCAGAAGCACTTGTTGGAATGGGTTGCAATGTTCAAACCTTTGATCCATTAGTTGATGATCGTTTATTTCCAAATGAGTTAGCAACTTTAGTTAGAAGTGAAAGCGAGATTTCACCCTTTGATATCGCTATCCTTGTGACAGCTCACGATGAAGTATTGGAAATGGATTGGAATGCCCTTACAGAAAAAGCAAACCATTCACTAATTTATGATGGTAGACGTGTTCTAGATGTTGAGATGCTTGAGTCTCATGGATGGGGTGTATACTTACTTGGCGCACCGGTCTAATTCCTTTTGTAAACAGTATCCTACGTGGTGAAGGTTCATGTTCTGTATGTGTTCACGAACAGTCGCGGTGTGTTGCCATGGTTGACCATTTGCCAAATCTTGGGCGCGAAGCGATAATGCTCAAGGAAATGGGTTTATCCTCAATGGATGAATTATTTTCTGATATCCCTGAGGCTGTAAGAAGAGATTCTCCTCTGAATTTACCTGCGCCACAAACTGAAGAAGAAATCATGGCTGATGCGAATAGGTTACTTGGGGCAAATGTTGCGATAAATAGCCGACCCAATTTTCTTGGGGCGGGATTGTACGAGAATTACGTGCCTTCGATGGTAGCGGCAATGGCAACTCGTGGTGAATTTCTAACCTCTTATACACCTTATCAACCAGAAGTCAGTCAAGGAATGTTACAGGCATTATGGGAATTCCAAACAATGGTTTCAGAATTAGTAGCACTCCCCGTTTCTAATGTTAGTATGTACGATGCTTCAACTGCTGCAGCAGAGGCACTAAACTGTGCAGTTAGGATCCACAACAAAAAAGCGACTCAGAAGAACGTAGTGTACGTCACTGAATGGCTACCCGAACATCGATTATCAGTGATTCAGAATTATTCCTGCGGTGCTGATGTTGAAATCCGCACTCTCAAATGGAATGAAAACGGGATGGTTGATTTGAAATCTGCTGAGGCTGCTCATGGTTGTTGTGCAGTCTATGTGGAACAACCAAATCCATTTGGAGTGATTGACGAAAACTTAGCAGAATTGAAACAAATAATTGGCGAAAATACAGCCTTAGTTGTTGGTGTTAATGCTACATCATTGGGTGTACTAGAAGCACCTGGTAATTGGGGTGCTGACATTGTTGTTGCCGAGGGCCAACCATTTGGAATTGGTGCTACGGCTGGCGGTCCTATTTACGGGATTTACGCCTGTACGGAGAAGTATCTTCGCCAGATGCCGGGCCGCATTGTGGGCAAGACCTTTGATGATAAAGGAAAAGATGCTTTCACCCTCACACTTTCAACTAGAGAACAGCATATTAGACGCCACAAAGCGACTAGTAACATATGTTCAAATGAAACGCTAATTGCCCTGATGGGTGGTATTCACATGGCTCTTCTAGGGCCTATTGGTTTACAGAAATTAGCTCTGAGGAACACTGCTGCTTGCCAAGTTACTATGGCGGGTGTTCTCGCTATTGAGGGGGTTAACTTACTATTCACTAATGGAACTTCGTACAACGAATTCACGGTTATTTTACCGGGTGCTGCCAAGAGTGCGTTAGAGCACCTTGACAAGTTGGGCGTGACTGCAGGGCTTGCCCTTTGTGATGTTATGAATGGAGCCGATGATAACTGGTTACACATCACAGCTACAGATCAAACTACGAGTGAAGATGTGGCAGCAATTGTGGGTGGGTTGAAATCTTGGATTTCGTCTATTTCGGGGGTGGATTCATGAGTGATTTATTTGCATTTGATGGGGCTCCAGAGGCTGGATATGCCCAGCCAACACCATTACTATCTGAAGAAGAAGCAATCGCTGGAATCCCGGAATCAATTAGGCGCAAATCATTGCCTCGTTGGCCGCGCGCTAGCGAGCCTGAATTAGTGCGGCATTACACATGGCTTTCACGCCGAAATTTTGGTATTGATACAGGATTTTATCCACTTGGTTCATGCACGATGAAGCACAATCCCAGGGTCAATGAAAAAATTGTTCAAATGGCTGGGATGAATGACTTGCATCCACTTGCTCCCGAATCTCATTTACAGGGATTGATGGCGATATTTTATGAGATGCAAGAAATGCTTTCACACTGCGCTGGAATGGATTCAGTAACACTTCAACCAGTTGCAGGTGCACAGGGTGAATTCGCAGCAATACGTTGTATTCAAGAATATCATAGAAGCAATGGGCAAGGAAACCGCGACAAAGTCATCGTGCCGGATTCTGCTCATGGCACTAATCCAGCATCAGCGGCAATGTGTGGGTACCAAATTATAGAAATCCCTAGTAATGAAAATGGTCGGCTTGACCTTGATGCATTACGTGCAGTCGTAGGAGACGATACTGCTGCTATGATGGTGACAAATCCAAGCACTTTGGGAATATTTGAGCCTGAAATTGCTGAAGCAGCTGAGATTGTGCACAGTGCTGGCGGACAGATGTATTATGATGGTGCGAATTTCAATGCTATTCTAGGAAAAACTTCACCGGGACTGATGGGTTTTGATGCGGTTCACTACAATCTTCACAAGACATTTTCTCAACCACATGGTGGGGGAGGACCCGGTTCTGGACCAATAGGGGTGAAGAGTCACTTAGCACAGTATTTGCCAAAACCCTTGGTTGTTAGAGAGAAGGATGAACAGGGATTAAACGGTTGGTCATATTCATGGGATGACCCTGAGAATAGCATAGGTAAGGTACAGCAGTGGCATGGTAACTCGGGAGCGGTAGTTCGTGCATGGGCCTTTTATCGTCGTTATGGCAGAGACCTTGAAAAGATGAGTGAGCATGCTGTTTTGAATGCAAATTATTTGCGGCATCGCATCTTGAATCCTAGTGCTGAGAAAGCTAGTAAGATTCCTGCGATGCCGATTGATGGTGCTCCAGCAAAGGTGGTAAAACATGAGTTTACCTTGAGCATGTCTCCAGTGAAAGATGCTACTGGGGTTAGCGGCAAGGATGTCGCTAAGAGATTGTTGGATTATGGATATATGTCACCAACTCTGTATTTCCCAATGATTGTTCCAGAATGTCTGATGATTGAGCCAACAGAAACTGAAAGCAAGGAAGTACTCGATAAGTTTGCAGAAGATTTCTTGACGATATTGGCGGAAGACCCAGAACTCGTCAAAACCGCACCCCACACAACAGATGTTGGCAGGGTGGATGAAGTGTGGGCGGCGAGAAATCTCGTACTCCGTCACTCCCTAGGGGAGTGAAGGTCATCTAAGGGTGTGTTTCAATTACTATCGGTTGAGGTGAGCCTAAAGGCTCATGAGGGATGATGATGGCAATACGGCTTCGTTTAGGACTGTTTTTGGCATTTTTGATGCTAATCACTCCGCTGACGCCACTAACGGCCTTAGAATCAGTTCAAGCATCACCCGGAGAGAATGGAAATGCTTCCCCGCTTGAGATACTCAATCTTGCCGCAGGTTCTCTCTCTGAACCTGCAATTGTTGGAGATGATGATGGTAATTTCCACATCTTTTGGATAGAAAATCAAACAAATGCAATGTATTCAGTCGTTGATTCAAGCGGTGCTATTTCAGTAATCCCACAGCCGATTTCTTATAGTGGTTCTAACATTAAATGGTCACCTAGGATGGAAATTGATGATTCAGGTAACCTACATCTTGTATGGATAAAAGATACAACATCAAACGATTGTTTGGTTTACCTTGCAATGGATCCATCATCTGATACTGACTCTAATGACGGGGTTTTCAATCCAAGTGGCCACTCTATGAACAATGTTGTTTGCAAAACAAATATCATCGCTGAGAATATTGCTAATCCAAATCTTGCTGTTGATTCTCAGGGTGCCGCTCATATTGTCTGGCAAGACACGGATGACCCTCTTGATTTACGTTTTGGATTACCAGGAATCCGTTACTCAATGATGGTGGCAAATTGGACAACTCATACTCCAAATAGCCCTATTTTTGACACTCTCTTAACTCCTCTACCAAGTAAGTCAACCTTCCCAGATGTGGCGATTACTAGTGATGATGAGGTAGTAATTACTTGGCAAGATAGCCGCGGTAGCATGATTGAATTAGTTGTTTTACTTGATTCTTCAAGCGGTATGGCTACTGAATGGCAAGATATCTGTACACTCATGTATGGTGGACCGGACGGTGGGGGGAGGTACCACCCTGGGCTACAGAATATGGCAGATATTGTGGGTGTTACGCTTCTGGATACAATCTACGGTCTTGGCGACTATATTCGCCCTCAAGCAAATTCAGGGAATTGTGCAGGCCATAACACAAATGACCGCTCACGCTCTACTATCCTAACACCTCAGGTTGATTCAGGAGGCATTCGTAAAGTTCACAGAACCATGTACAACGGCCAATCTCAAAATTGGGGCAACCAACAGGAGGAGTGGGGGCCAGGAACAACATGGGCTTGCCTGTCATGGATGGATGCACAAGGAAATACTGGTAATGCTGCTAATCCACCTACTCAATACGACCACAGATGGAATCCAAATGCATCAAAAATAGTAATTCCAATTGGTGATGAAGGGCCCAAGGTTGGCGACCCTGCTCAACAATCTGATGATGTTCAATCAATTGATGAATCACATGATGCCTGTGTGAATGGTGGTATTGTTCCGTGGGTATTTATTGGCGAAATTCAAAGCTCAGCGTCAAACAATATGTGGGACCATGGATTAGACTTGGCTCATTGTCCAGTAAGTGGGGTTTCAGTAACGCCTCGTTCGTGCTCAGGTGCTAACACTCGTAATACCGATGGTGCAGGTGGAGTTGGTCAATGGCCTTCGTCTTCAAGTAACCAAGATCTCTCTGAACTTTTTGACCAATGGATGGGTATTCTAAACTCGGGTTCACCAGAAGTCTGGACCACCGTGGTTGACCCATATGCAAAACTCCGCGACCCCAATCATGTTTCAGGAACGCCAGCGCATTACAGTTCAGGTGGAGTCTATACTGAGGATATTGGTTGGGGTGGTGCTAACGGAAATAACTTCGTTGTGGTAAATGATACCCGATTCACATATGATGACGCTTGGTCATCTCGTCCAGCGGTTGAAATTGCTTCAAATGGTTGGTTACAATTCATTTGGTCAGATAGTCGTACAGGACATACAACTTCAGATTCGCATGAATTGATGTGGCAGAAAGTTGACTTGTCCGCGTGGAATTTCAATGGTCAGTCTGGAGGTATCAATTTACAGGGTTCCCTAAATCAGCCTCAGGCACTTTCTCCACTTGATGGCACAGGTGCAGTCGGTTCACGAGATTATTCGGCTCACAGTAGCCAAGCCGCATTAGTGATTGATGAAGATGACTTGATGCACACAGTATGGGTGGAAAGTGATTCAGGTTCAGCAACTAATCTGACCTATCGTAGGTCTACTGACGCTACTAGTACTAGTCAGGTTGCTGACAATCCTTGGGAGATTGATTGCGGAGGATTCGGTTGTCTTGGACCGACATACGACCTTGCTGATTGGCAGAGTGAAAAGATGGGTACTGGTGGGCAACCAGTAATCTTTGATGTTGAGGAGGACTTCGGTTCACCACCTGGGATAGCAGTAACTTCTGATAACCGCAGAACAGCAGGTGTTGTTTGGGTTGATAGTGAGGCATGTGGTTCGGGCGACACAGGACCTCCACAGGGTGATCATCTTTGTTTCAGGAGAATCCAGCGTAGTTTGTTACAATTAGATAGCGCTTCACCATCTCTTGAAGTTTCTTTGGAACCGGGTGAAAGTGCTACTTTCAATTTCACTGTTGAGCATCTTGGGGCTACTAGTGGAAGCCCTATGGATGTAAATTTTGATTGGGAAGGTTTGCCATCAACTTGGACTGTTACAGCACTTATTGGTAATGGGCCAACAGCCTCCGTTCTTTCTCCAATTAATTCTGACTGGCAGATTGCATCAGGTGACTCTGAGGATGTATCATTGACTATTGAGGCGCCATCAAAAATTGATGCAACCATCAGTGAATCTCATTCACCATTATTGTCGATTACTTCCGATGATGGTGAACATGGTTCTTCTATTGAGTTGGAAATTGATTTACAGGTGATTCACAGCTTAGTTGTCTCAGCACAACAACAGGTGATTGAAATTGAGCAAGGCGGCTCGGGTATTCTTAGCGTGAATGTTTCAAACTATGGGAATTTGGTGGAGGAGATTTCTTTCCCCAGTACAACTAGTCAAGATGGTAGATCCATTTGGGGTCTTCCATTTGGTTGGCAAGTCAATTTTGTCGACCAAATCAATATGTTAGCAGATGGGTCGACAAATTCGAAAACTCTGCAAATTTTGGTTCCCGAATTCCAAGAGCCCGGGCAAACTAGAATCACTATAGTAGGCAGTTCTGATAAAGTTTCGAATCCTGCCAATGTTGTCGGTGCTCAGGCTGCCTATGAACTGATCATTGATGTGGCTAGAAAGAGAGCAGGAAATATCGTTTTTGAGTTGTGGGATACGGTTGAAGAAGTTGGACCGGGAGAATGTGGTTCATTCTCAGTCCTTGTAACAAAAAACTTTGGAAATGACGATGTGGTATTCACTGTTGAAGATGGTCCAGTAGACCGACCAGAATCAATTTCGGAAGAGGTTTGGCGGGAAGAACACTGGGAATTGAATATTGATTATTCTGAGTTACCTGGTGGTAACACAGTTGCACCTGATGCTAGGCGCTACTTCACAGACGGAATGACTCGCACAATTGGGCTGGAATTATGTGCGCCTATGCAGGCACTTGCTGGCGAAATGGAGGAGGTAAAGTTGCGCGGTGAATTATTTGTTGACTCAGCTGCCGGTGATGAAATTTCAATGCAAGTATCTGTGCTACCAGTAGAATCACTGTCAGCAGAATGGTTGAATGCACCTGCAAGAATTGAACCGGGCCAAGCGTTTGAAGTCTCCATATTTGTTGAGAACGATGGTAACGTGCCTCAAACCTTTGACCCTAGAATGTCAGAATCTCTTTCTGATTGGACTGTTGAATGGGTGTCTGGTACTGCCACAGGACTCCAAGTCGGTGATGAATTAGTAATGGTGGCAATCGTACATGTTCCTCTCAATGCATTGGCTGGTGGGACAAATGTTGTAATTGAATTACATTCCATTTCCGACCTATCCAGTTATCGCACTGAGGTAGAAGGGCAAATTGATATTCTTCCGAGGGTTGATTTGAAATTATTACTTGAAGATGAATCATCTGACACTAACTTTGATTTAAGGCCGGGCGATGAAATTGATATCTCCTTCACAGTGGAAAATGCCGGCAATATTGCTGAATCTCCTTGGATTGAAAACCATTCAACGGGGTCAGGCGGCTCACTTTCTGTGAATCCAAGAATGGATGGCTTGGAAGGCATTGAATGGACTTGGTATGTGGTTGAAAATGCCGGTACTCCTTTGGCATTATTTACCGAGATAAGTACTGAAGAAGATGGCCGATTGAAATTACCATTGTTGAATCCAGGGGACAATGTCCCAGTAGTTGTACGATTATCAATGGAGGATTATCCTGATTGGTCTAGTGATTATTTTGGTATCCGAGTCCGTTCACCTAGCGGTTATTCAAATCAAGGGGGAGATATTGATGCTGATGAGCAATGGTTGACTACAGATTCAAATGAACAAATCATATATCTCAATGCATACGCTCCGGATTTGTATGTATTATCTGTTTCAGAAGAACTAGATAATGACGAAGTAAAGTTAACAATTCAGATTCAAAATTCTGGAAATGACAAAGCTGAAAACATATTGTTACGAGTTTGTGGAATCAGTTTACAGGTGGCGGAATCCTCTGGTTGTGACCACAATGACGCAATCGCAGAGTTAAGGATAACTTTCATTGATTCAGGCCAATATAATAATCCGAAGTCTCATGTGGTAACGGTAAATTTGAAGGAATCATTCAGCGTCATTGTTGTATCAATTGATGCAGATAACGAAGTGATGGAATCTAATGAATCTAATAATTTACATGAGAGTGAGATGAAACTAGAAGCAGGTGCAGGAGCAGGTGCAGATTCCATTCTCAATCTTGCGTCTAACAATGTCCTTCTTGTACTGATGGGGACTCTCTGGGCAGTAATCATAATGTTGGGTGTATCAGCAGTTCGTGGTCGCAGAAGATCACGAAGAAATATGCGTTCAAGCCTTCGAGATGAAGGTAACTGGGGTGGTGACGGTGCTAAAAAGAAGAAGAAATCGAGCAAGGCGAAATCAAAAACCGGTTCAGAATTCGCTTATGCAGAAGTTCATTCAATGGATATGTCATCAACTCCTCAATCAACACTTGATGTAAGCGATTTAGATCTGGCCCCTACTGACCCTACACCTACTTCAGCACCCAGCGGAGCACTTGAGCCGCTAGGCGACATTGGCTACGACCCTTCTGAGGAGAAAGCGGATAGTGATGAATTCACAATCGGCGATTTAATTGATGGACTATTGTAATTCGTTGAAACAATATCTGTTTTAGAGAGGTGGCCTTTGCCAGCACCATGGAGGCGTCTAAGGATGAGTACTGGCTTTCAGGAGACCCATCATGGCGACCTATGAGCGAGGGCAAATCACCAACAGACTGGGTTGATTCAGAAATCGAGCCGAATGAACAGTGGTCATCATGGCAACGTCAAAGACTCAAACCAATGGCTTCACGGTTCATCTATGGCCCGTCTTGGTCAATTGGATTATTGGTGGCGTCAACTTTTCCACTAATTTTCCCTGAGAATACTCCCGACGACCAGACAGTTGCTTCTGTGCTTTTCTTCTCAGCATTTTTTGTATTACTTATCTCAGCAACTAGGATTGCGTCTATGATGCCGGATGGGGACGGAATTCAACTGTTGAATTGGTTATGGTTCGGCAATGGTTATTCAAATATTACAAAAACAGTTGGAATACCAATTCTTGGTGGTTTAACATTTGTAGCCCATATTGTCATAGATGCTCGTATTGGGTGGATCTCATACGGCCTGTTCCTAGCCCTTTGGTATCACCTCACTTTCCGTGTAGCAAATTCACTAATGCCGTCATCAGGTCGTTGGCTAATTCCGTTGAATACCGTATTTGATGATTCCAAAATCGATGATTCGTGGCAAGTTGTTGCCAATGGATTTAGAGGTGGATGCCTAGCATCCAAGCAATTGAGTGAAGGAAGGAAATTAGAGTTACATGGAGTAGAACGTGGTGGTGAGAAATTTTTAGCATTGCATTTCCGCCACCCCTCAACTCTACTTTTTGACCCCTTTGTCGATGCAAGCAAAATAGGGAAAATTGAGAATTTTGGTTTAGGTGAATGTGGCCCGCTTTTAGAAGGAATATCAGAGGAATTAGTCAAACCTCCGATTGCATTAGTTGGAGTCAGTTGGCCAACTCGGTTTAATTATCCTGAAGAAGAGGAATAATTTAGAACCCTGAATTTAGCCACATATCATGTCAAAAAAATTTAGATTAGATTCATCAGGCTTACTGCGGTTGAAAATCGCCCAAATTGAAAATCCCACGATTGAACCGATTTGGATTTCATGTGCCGACCATTTGGATAATCTACCAAAACTAAGTGACATCAGTCATCTATCAATTCCTTTACAAACTCGAATTTTACGATTGAGTTCCTACCTTTCAGCGTCACAACCTAATGCTGGTCCATGGTGTGCAAAGGGGATTCTTGCTGCTAGTTCTCAGGGTTGCCTAGGTCTCTCACTAACACTCATTGATTCATGGTTAAACAAACGATGGTCGAGTGTTCAAGAGGCAAGAGCAAGAATGCTAACTCGGAGTTTTTTTCAAGGATTGAAAAGTGGTGTATTGCATTGTAGAGAAATATCCACAGGAGTCCTTGACTGCTCTGATATTTCTGCCCTCATGGTTCCCTCAATTATACGCCATAGGAACTGGCTTCGGAGAAGTCAAGATTGGGTTGTTTTTAGTGGCGGGGACCACTTGACTGCCGGTTACTGGGTTTGGCACTTTGACAAGGCTGGAATTGGCACCGTATTACAGAAAAAAGTTGGCCGAAATCGTTTAACAGAATTGTACGATGAAATCGGTATCCATTTGAACCACCCGCGAGTCGAGGAGATTGATGGACATCTGTATAGTACTCGGCAGCAAGTCGGATTTACCAATCTCAAACAAGTGTAGTGCAATTCTTGAGGAGTTTAATATTGAGCATGAAGTAAGAGTTGCAAGCGCTCACCGTGCGCCAAAATATCTTGAGGGAGTTGTTGAAAATGCAATCGAAGAGGGATGCCAAGTTTTCGTTGCAATGGCCGGAATGGCTGCTGCATTGCCAGGGGTTGTAGCATCAATGACAACTCTGCCAGTAATTGGTGTACCAGTTGGTGGCAAGGTCCCGCTGGATAGCCTCCTCTCAATCGTGCAAATGCCACCAGGAATGCCTGTGGCAACAGTTGGTGTTGACCGCGGTGATAACGCTGGGGTATTAGCAGTTCAAATGTTGGCTTTGTCAAACCAAGAATTGGCAGAGCGTTTTACAGTTTGGCGTGCCGGCAAGACTGCTCAAGTAATAGCAGATGATGAATCATTAAGAGAGTGATTCTAATGATTAGCGCTGCTGATTTGATTGAAGAAGCAATATCAAATCTCAAGGAATCAATTGATGATGTCGCAATAATTGCTTGTTCTGGTGGAATCGACTCATCTGTAGCAGCAACTCTTGCTAACCGTGCAGTTGGTGGGCTTCTTCATTGCGTTTATGTTGATACTGGATTAATGCGCAAGAATGAGACTGAAGATGTTCAAAGAGTGCTCTCTGAATTGGGATTAAATCTTACAACAGTTCACGCTGCTGACCGTTATTTCGAGGCATTGAAGGGGGTTACAGACCCTGAATCAAAGCGCAAAATAATTGGCGAATTATTCATCCGAATTTTTGAAGAAGAGCAGAAAAAAGTTGGCGCGAAATATCTTGTTCAAGGCACCATTGCACCAGATTGGATTGAGTCTGGTGGCGGAGTTAGAGATGTCATCAAATCGCATCACAATGTAGGTGGATTACCTGAAGATGTAGATTTGGATATCGTTGAACCTCTCCGTGATTGTTACAAAGACGAAGTAAGAGAAATGGCTCGTGAATTAGGTATTCCTTCTTCCGAGAGACAACCATTCCCTGGCCCCGGTCTAGCAGTCCGTGTGCTTGGTGAACTCACTCCGGAAAGAGTTGAGGTTTGTCGTGAAGCCTGTGCAATTGTGGAGGAAGAACTTGAGAAGGCTGCAGAAGAAGGAAAGATGGAACTTCCGTGGCAGTACTTTGCCGCCCTACTTCCGGTGCGCTCGGTGGGTGTACATGGTGATGTGAGGGTACATGGCGAGACAGTGGTTATTCGAGCGGTCGCGAGTTTTGATGGCATGAGTGCGCGTTATTCACTTATTCCACATGAGATTCTTGAAAAGATCAGCATCCGAGTTACGAATACTCTGAAGGGGGACGTAAACAGAGTAGTTTACGATGTTACCCACAAACCACCTGGCACAATCGAATGGGAATGATTCGGGTTATCTTTACTCACTAAGATAGTGATTTGTTAGTGGAAGAACATACTTTGGTAGTTGTTACATTGCTTTTCGGGATGCGATTCATTGATGAAGGGGTGGTCGGTGGGCCGCCCTGTTGCCGTGTTAGCTTAGCTGGTGGAGCGGCGGACTGTTAATCCGCAGGTCGCAGGTTCAAACCCTGCACACGGCGCCAATAATCAATCAGTAGTCTAGGCTGTTTGCAGGGTTTGAA
>CAZXZO010000021.1:0-31159 GCA_964645485.1 uncultured Candidatus Poseidoniales archaeon | reverse complement strand
GAAAATCCAATTCAGATTTTGCGTAAGAGGGTATGCCGAAGTGCTTCCAGCGGATATGTGCGCAAATTGAAATCAGATGTGGCCCTACGCGAGGTTGAAATGGAGCGGGTAAGTCGGCCGCCTCAATGGAGGTTTCAGTTAGGGTGCCAATGGACCGCGTAGCGGTATTGATTGGAAAGCGTGGAGCGACCCGCAAATCGCTGGAAAAAGCCGCCAATGTCGCACTTGAAATTGATTCTGAAAGCGGTGACATTTCAATTAGTTGGGACCCTGAAAAAACGGACCCAGTGAAGATGATGAAATTTCCTGAAATCGTCAAAGCAGTTGGCAGAGGAATGTCACCTCAAAAAGCAATCAAATTATTAGAAGACGACTGTTTTTTCAAACTTATAGATATGCGTGAATGGACAGGTAAACAATACCTTCAACAAAAGCGCATGCGAGGAAGATTGATTGGAAGCGATGGCAAAATTCGCCGTTTTATTGAGCAGAATTCAGGTTGTGAAATGGCTGTTTATGGAAGCACAATCGTATTGATTGGTGATGAGGAAGCAATCCCTCTGGCTAGCCATGCAGTTGAGCGAATTTTACAAGGTGCAGAGCACGGTACAGTAATCAAAGCCCTAGAACGGGAACGTAGAGAGCAAAAGTTAGCCTCTCGTCGTCTCGAGTACATTCAAGAAAAAGGTGATACAGCAATTGCAGGATTTGACGAATTGGTTCCAGGTTTAGCAGATGCAAGAAGTCGTGAGCGCCGATACAAGAATGCTCAAGTGGACCCTGAGGATGAAGAAGCAGTCAATGAGATGATGGAACTAGCAGACGATGAAACAATTCAATATGCTGAAGAATGATTTCTAACAGCAACTTTGGAAATGCTTCAACTCATTGCATTATTCAGATTTAGATCTAGAAATCTGTAATCCAAAGTATAATCCAGCAAGGATTACCATCAGCAAAGTTGGTGAAAACGAAGCCACTGAACCAACCATCTTTTGGTCTGCTCCTTGAGCCACCATGTAGGCATCATTGTTGGCTTCATCTCTCTCTGAAATTGAATCGGAAGAGTCAGCAGTCAAGCGAATATCGATTTCTCCAGGATTCAAAATCGTGATGCTCCAAACCAATTGTTCTTGTAAATCCGATAATGAACCAGGCTGCAGAGTTCTAGTCTCAATTGTTGTCCAAGCAACGTTGTTGTTTCGGTCTGCTGGCGCAGTTTGTAATCTAACAACGACACTACCGGAATATCCTTCATTACTCACAAGAGTAGATGTCACATTCACTTTTCCTTCGGTTCCCGCACGCACAACCAAACGATCCACAGAAGCACTATTCCAAGACAGATCAAGGCTTGGGAAAACCATGAAATGTTGAGTTACAGAGTTGTCAGAATTGCTAGCATTATCTACTAGAACTGTACGGAGTGAGAGGAATTGTCCTTGTTTGGTGGACCAGTCAATTGATGATGAGAGGCTAGTTGATAATCCATATCCTACATCTATCCAAGAGCCAGTAATATCTGGCGTTTGACCGACTCCATCAGAGTCAAATCCGTATTGGATTTTGGTCAATGAAGAGTCAACTCCAGACAAAGAATCGCTTGCTTGAACTGTGATGTCAACAGTTCCTGTCAGAGCCGTGGTTAGTTCTGGTACAAGCCATCCTCCCGCAACTGGCGCAACATGGTCAATTTTAACGGTGTAATCGCTACTAGTGCCACGATTGCCAACATTGTCAATCGCACGGAATTGTATTGTCCGCACCCCTTCTTGTAGGCTTAATGTTCCTGAACCACCAATGCCGATAGAGTTCCAAGTGGCATCAGCAGAATCTCTGACTTCATAGCCAGCGATTCCCGAGCCACTATTATCAGAAGCGCCATTGAACAGATTTGAGAACACGAGATTCTGCGCATTGTTCCAATCACTACTAATCGAAAGGGTTGGAGTTCCTACAGTCGGGCCAACAGTGTCAATGCCGATATATCGGGTTTCAGTTGAGGAAAGTCCGGCTGCATCATAGACAGTTAAGACAGGGTCCCAAGTTCCTTGAGAAGGGAAACTCCCGGTCGACCAGTCCCATCTATGAGCGAGAAAACCAGGCCCATCGTTAGACGGAGAGCCAGGAGTGGGTACATCTGTAAGGGTTGCATGGTCAAGGTTTGTGTCGCTTGCGTTCCATGTGAAAGAGAGTGTTCCGGTGCTAGGAATAGCATACCAAGCCCGTGTTGAAATAGCCAAACCATCGCCATAATCAGGGTTTTCAGTAACTAAAACAAGATTACTCGGGACGGTATTATCAACTACAAAGTTCGCACCATTTGTTACACCACTAGATACACCACTAGCCCATCCTTCGATTCGGAATTGGTAACCTCCATCACTAACCGAAGATGAATCCCAGTTGTAAAGCCAAGAAGTAGAGGATGTGATATTTGTTACCTCAGACCATGTAGACCCATCAAAAATTTCGAGGCTCACAGCATCTAATCCACTAGTTGTGGAAACTAGAATTGTCACGCTTCCCGCTAAAGTTTCACCTTGGCTGGGACCTGTTCCAAAAGTAGGAGCGGATACTTTTCCACCCTTTGCAGTGACTTCACCAATAGGTATCAGGGCGAGCATTAAGGTTGCGACAATTGCAACAATCACACCAGCGCGTCGCATGGTCACCAAATTGAGGACACCTAACCTTTGCCTTCAACCCTTGCTTTGTATTCTACTTGTAGAATACCTTGTTGCAGACATTGCTGCTTGGCGGCATCAATCGGCAGGGTTGAAGTGCAGTATGTGGTCTCGAGAGTATATGGGGCGGGCATCAGCCATCACCACTTCGGGAATTTTATTGCTCCTCTTAATGGTGCCAGTGATTTATGCTGCAAATGCGGGTGATGTCAATTTCAGTGTTGATGGGCTTGCCATCTCTCCTTCATCTCCTTCCGAAGGTGATGATGTTGAAGTCACCGCGACATTAACAAACAACATTTCTACAAGTATCACAAATATTGATGTTTCACTACATCCAGATAGTCAAGCGAATACTGCATTCCATACTGAAACAGTAGTTATCTCAGGCGGCGGTTTTGTGCAGGTAACTGGTACTTGGTCAGATGTGCCATTCGGTACTCATGCAGTTGTTCTTGTTGTTACTCACAACGGTTCAACGAATTCAGTTTCTAAACAGTTCGAAGTCGCTGGTAAAATTGATTTAATTGCCAGCAATATTTCTATCACACCGGCAACGGATTTACATCAAGGCGATGTTGTAAATCTTTCAGTCGATGTCACTAACCAAGGGAACCTCGACTCACCAGCATCACATTTGTTGGTTCAACTTGATGGTGCAACCCTGACAGAACTCGCGGTTTCACCTTTGCTTGCTGGTTTTTCAACTACAATTCAAACTTCATTCAACGCTCCATTGGCAGGCAATCATCAAATTAGTGCAATTGCAAATTCAGCATCTGATGGGATAACGGAGTCAGACACAGGAAACAATGCCGCAACTCCTCTACCATTCACCGTTTTTTCTAGTCCTGATTATCTCCATCATCAGCAACCAAATCCTGAGATTACAGTAGAGACAGTTCTTGGAACTCTTAGTGGTCCTTGGACTCTTAGTGGTCAAATCCTCAGAATGGGTGGGACAGGGGATAGCACGATAACCGTAGGAATCTATCTAGTTGATGGCGAACTTGAAACCAGCGTTATTTCCTTTGATATGACCTTTACCGAGAGTGCGACATTACAGAATTGGGAGCAAGAGTTGACCTTGTCACAAATGCCTTCCCTTGAGCCCGGTGTTCACACTTTGAGAGTGCGGATAGACCCAAGTAGGCAGGTCCCACAATCAATCCAGTTCAATGATGATCTTGACACTCAAATCACAATCCATCCAGAACCTAATGTGGTGGTTTCGCCTCACGCCTCGGCATCGAGTGATTCAATTTTAGCAGGTGAGCAGGTTAATTTTGATGTTACAGTAATTAATACCGGTTCAATAGCTGTGATTGGTGATTTATCAGCATCATTTGATGGCAATTCCTTACAACCGTTGTTAGGGTTGGGGATTCCAGGTGGGGAAGAGCGTACTTTCACATTTACAGTAGTGGGTCCAAGTGGTGAAGAAGGGGCATTACAATTTAGTGCAAGTTGGGAGGCCAATGCTATTAGTTACGATTCCAATATCAACGATAATACCGCCTTTGGTTCAGTAACATTGCATAGCAATCTTCGCTTGCGCTTTCTGCAAGAAAGTGAAAGTTGGACTCCAGCCCATACGCCATTGGTGGTTGGAAACACCTACACATACACCATTGACATTGTTTCAGACGAGGGTACCGGAAGCGAGGTGTTCACCTGTCTTAATCATGGAGAAGGGGAAGTATTGAGCACCACGAGCGTTAATTTCACAGCATCAGTTGGAACTAATTCTATACTTTGTAGTTTCAAGGCTGATGAGGCCGGTTCTTTTGAGTTGTATATTGTTCCAGCAGGAAGTTCTGTAGCAACATGGACAGCAGCGTGGTCGATTTCAGCCACCAGTAATGATGGTCCGCAGACCGAATCATCAAATTTCACTGCTTCAACATTGTTGTTTATATTTGCAGGTTTACTGTTAATTATAGTTCTAGCAGCAGCAATTAAGTTGACACGAGTGGATTCAGAAGAGGGTGAGAGAGAAACTTACGATTACTGCCCATCTTGTGATGGTGAAATTGAAGGTGATGAGGAATTCTGCCCATACTGTGAGTTTGACCTTGTTGAAGGGCTATCTCAATTCCATGATTGCGAATCTTGTAATTCTAACATTCCAGATGTAATGGAGTACTGTCCATATTGCGGTACTGTTCAGGATGTCTCTTCCTTCTATGAGCGCCGTACACGCAAGGAAATCGCTCACGACGAGGTTGAGGAAGAAGTTGAGGAAGACGATGATGAGATTGTGCGTGGTGCAGAAGACTACGGCGATGCAATTTCTGAAATGGGATATGCTGAGGAACAGTTAGAATCTGATTGGGATGAACATCTCACAGAGGCTGAGCAAGAAATTGATGCTGCAATAGCGGACCGTGAGCAACAAGAAGTTGATTTGACCGAAGAAGAGGCAGAAGATGAATTAGTGATTACATCAATGCGGTCTGCTCACGAAACGGAAAAGGTTGACCTTGACGATATCATTGGAGACAAGGAAGGACGTCGCCATCTGCAAGATTCCGAAGTAGAGTTAAGCGCATCCGATGCAGATATTCGGGCTGATATCTTTGATATCACAGGCGAAGATGGAATACTACCCGGCCAAGAGGTTGAAGTCGAATTAATCCCTGATAATACCGTAGTTGGTAATGTATTGAAGGATAAAAAAGAAGTCACAGACTTCTCAGTAGATGATGGTGAATCACCTCCACCGGCAAAGATTTCAGAGACTGAACCAGAGCCAGTAGAAAAACGCCGACGCCCAAAACGCCGCCGCAAGGATAGTGAAGATTGAAATTAGGTCACTTGCTGGCGTTAATTGCCTGAATGATGACGAGTCTTGACTGCTTCAAGCGTGATGACCCCTATGAGTGCTGACAGGCAAACTTAGCCACCGAACCGCTCCAATATCCGTCGCCTTGAAATGAAAGGGGTGGTTGAAGCCAGTTAGATGAGAGCCGCCAAACCCCTCTTCCTCGCCGCCATTCTACTCTCAATGAGTGTCTTTTCGGGTTGTATTGGTTTGGTTGCAAGCAGAGAGTTGATGGAGTGGAATAGGGGTGTTCCAGAAACCAAAGATGATGTCGTTGTATTGGGTTTTGACCATGTCTTTGATTCTACAGACCCTGCAGACATTATATTCCATCCACAACCACATCAAATTCGTATCGACTCAGAAGTCAAAGAAATACAGGTATTCTTCCGCGTGCAAATGGATTTCAGCGAAATCGCTGGAGTTGAGACTAGTAATATCACTAGCACAGTGAGATACGTCCATGCAATGCTATGGGAACCTGGTGCCAACAAAAATACCGACACTCCATATTGGGAAGAAAATGCCACAACCGACCGTTACCCACCATTACAGAGATTTTCCCCTCCCTTTGAGTTTGGAGTTTGGGAACTAGAAGTTGACGCTCAAGGATATGGATTAGATACTCCAATTGACCAAATTTCCTTCCACGACGAGTTTGAAGTCTCCGTTTCAGTCATCCGCCCTTGCATTGAATTCCCTGAGCGAGCCGACCCAGACGAGTGCATCCCTGTTTAGTCAAGGGCTTCTGGACAGCGATGCCGACGAGAGCAATTTCGGCACTTTCCTGGCCTATTGTGGTCTCTTTTAGCGCCACCTTCAACCATCAATCTTTGAATTTCATTGAGATGAGTCATCAAGACTTTACTCTCCCCTTCTCCCCAACCTATGTTGTGGATCACATCTTCTCCGTAACGAAGAATTCCATATTTGAGTTGATTATTAGTTATTTTAGAAACAAGATGAAGGTAGGCATACAATTGGATTTTATGGCTTAAGTGTGGTTGTGCAGGAATTTTTCCCGTTTTTTGTTCAACAGGAACAACCTCATTTTCGAATATGATGATTTGGTCTGGGCGCCCTCTAATACCCGTGACGTCGTCTTTCAGCAGTTCAGAAGAGTTGGAGTCATCATTGTATGCTAGCACCGAACCACTGTCCATTCCAAGTTCCTTGCTTTTTTCTTCAGCAAGAATATTTGCCAGTAATCCTTTATGAAGTTGCCAAGATGCAATAAATGTCCAGCCAAGAGTGGCTACCAAAAGCACAAAAGTTGCAATTGAGCGCTCTTGAGCCTCAAAAAGTGCTAATCCATGCAGAGCAATCGTCAAACTTCCAAGTAAGATTGTGAACTCAACTTTCCCACCATACCACCAGCCACTAGAATTGGAGTTATCTTTCTCAAAGAGGTAGAGTTCAAGGTCGACAATATCAAATTCAGAGGGAGTTGGTGGTTGGGCCAATCCGAAAGGTGTTCCGAGGAATCTTCTCCAAGGTATGAATAGGAGAAGTATCGCTAAGATTAACCAAACCAAGGCTAGAAGGACAAGATAACGGGCAAAAAGGCCAAAGTCGCTGTCAGCAATCACTCCCTCTTCCACGAAGAAAAATGCAGCAGTGTCAAGGGTTAATGTTACCACAATAGCGAACCACCACGTCCATATGACCATCTCTTTTCTTGCTTTCAGGTCCTGGCTTTGGTAGTTTGACATCGCTTCCTCAATTTCTTTGTGACGTTGTTTACCAAGTTCAATGGCATCGCCAGCACCTTTTACTCCAGAGCGAGCTAAATGCCATGATAGAGGGCAGTAAGCGTGGCGCTCTAAGTCGCTTGCTGAAACAGGGAGTGCCACGCCTTCTGAATCTCGCCAGATCCCATCATCACTTCTTGTCGCCTCGAATGATAAGGAATCATCAGGAGCAATAGTGTCACCTGAAGGGGCGTCACCAGCACTTGAAGAATCGCCCATCATGACTAACTAAGCAGGCTCAGTCAAGAGCATTGCGCCTGCATGATACAGATGACATAGGCATTAATTCGCTTGATAGCGTAGGATGAATCTAGATTAAATCTAGAAGGAAGATTCCCAATTCTCAACTTTTTGGTGATGTGCCCATGTAGCATCATCTGTTTCCCCTCGAGCCTTGAGGATTTCACGAGATAGCAGCCAGTAAACTAGTGCTAGACTTCTACGACCTTTGTTGTTAGCAGGGATGCAGAAGTCAACGTTGCGAAGATGATTATTGGTATCACAGATTCCAATTACTGGTAAACCACTCTTGACAGCCTCTGAAAGTGCTTGAGAGTCTGCTTGCGGGTCTGTCACGAAGATAACTCGTGGTTCAATGTAAGTGCGTAGATTAGGGTTGGTAAGAGTACCAGGGATAAATCTGCCAACTATTTGGCGAGCACCGATTGCTTGAGCAAACATGCGAGCCGGGCGCTGTCCATATTGACGAGCGCTGACTACAAGAATGTCACGCGCCTCGTAATTATTGATGAAATTAGCAGCGAATCTGATTCTTTCGTCAGTCTTAGTTACGTCAATTAGGTGGATTGTTGCACCATCAGTTTCAGTCTTGGAAATGAAGTTCTGCATGTCCTTACTCTTTGTCTGAGTACCTATGTGCACAGCGTTCGCTTCATAGTCCTCGTACGCTAGCAGGGGAGCACTCTGTTCAGCCATTCGGCTCGGCGACCGGACAACCATTCATAACCGCTTCTATCATCAATTTTTGATAAATGAGCGGGTAAGTTCAGTAGCATGACACTCCCTCCACCGGTTTAATGGCCTTAGAGGTTGAACAAGTTCCGCTCTTTCTTGCCCCAATGTCAGGGGTCACAGGGCTTGCTTATCGCCTGTTAGCAAGAGAATGTGGTGCAGATTTCACTATTACTGAATTCACCGCTGCGGCTGCTTTGACGCGCCAAGATGCCAAGAGTTGGTTGAAACTTGAAAGCGATGAGCGTGAAAAACCATTCATTCCACAAATATTTGGCGGAAATATCGATGAGATGGTAAAAAGTTGTGAACTTCTTCAGGAGAAAGCCGATATTATTGATTTGAATTTCGGTTGTCCAGCACCGGTTGTGACAAGGCATTGTGCTGGTGCTGCATTAATGGGGAAGCCAGATGAATTAGTTGGCATGGTTGAGAGATGTGTCGAATCCTCACAATTGCCAGTCACAGTAAAGATGAGACTCGGTACTGGTAATGGATTGACTAATGCATTAGAACTCGCCAAGCGCTGCGAGGATGTTGGCGCAGAGAGAATATGCGTACATGGAAGAACGCTACGTCAGCGATATTCAGGGGAGGCAGATTGGCAGGCAATTGCAGAGATTGTGAATGCGGTTGAAATCCCGGTGATAGCGAATGGGGACGTTGTGGATGCAGATTCCGCGGCAGCCTGCTTGCAGGCAACAGGTGCGGCCGGCCTAATGATAGGAAGAGCAGCAATCGGCCGGCCAACAATTTTTCATCAAATCAAGAGAGATCTTGGATGGAATAATTCGGAGCCAAAATGGGCGGATATGGAATTCAGCGACCAAGCCGGGGAAACACTTGTAGCCAGATTGTGGGCTTGGAAGAGGTACATCGAACTTGACAGTAGTCTAAGTAGTGAAGACAGCAGTAAAAACCGCTTACGTCACGCCTTTTCTTTCACCAAAGGATTGCCCGGAGGAAAGGCATTCCGAACCCAATTACATACCAATAGAGAAGCAAAACAGGTGTCGAAATCAGTTGAAGAATTCCTTACAAATTTAGTAAAAAATGCCCAAATTAATCAATAATGATTCACAAGTCATCAATGGTGGAAGCAACCCGCTTCAACCGGCTGAATACGCTCTCAACCCTTTGTGAAACTTGGCGCGATACATCTTCCCCGGTACTTCCCGATAGTCTGTATCCGTATGGTAATCTCCCACCTAGGAGGTTAATGGCCAAACGTTGGTCTTCAATGCTCACCGAAGAGAAAAGTTTTGCACAGCGCTCGGAATCAAATTTGTTTTCACGCAGAGATTTTGTGACCTGTTTAACCACCTTGTCGTCTAATCTACTCAATCCACCTTTAGTGAGTAACCACTCTTCCCCCCGTCTAGTATATTGGCTCGAGAGTCCATCCCAGAGAATTACTGAAAGTCGGTCATGGCGTAGTACACGTTCTGCCAAACCAGCGGCTCTGAATCGGTCAAAAGTTCTTGTCAGTCTTGGGCGGGTAGCGCCCCATTCAGAGACCGCCTCATCTAAGGAAATAGGGTGATTTGCAGTCAGCATTTTTTCAAAAACAAGGCGTGTTAAATCTTGTCCACTTCGTTTTTTTGGACGTTCCCCCCGCAGGCCAAAGTCGTTTAGAAAGGCATCAATTTCATCTTCTTTTCCTTGTAGTGGCCGAGGTTCGCAAATACTCAGTTTTAGGTCTAAACTCTCTATTTCATCGTCCCCTTCTTGAGTTACTGAGCCAGTTTGCCATTCTTTGAGTGGAGCAAGGCGTAGGGCGAGAATTCCTCTAACTTCTAGGTGCAGTAGGTCAATGGCTGCCTCAAGAGAGCCACAACGGAGGTGATGCATCTGCCATCCGTTTTCACCAATTTCGGAGGCTACAATTCTTACCGATTGAAGTCCTTTCAGATGGTGGTGAAGAGCAGTCATACTGATTCCGAGTTGGTCTGCTAAAGTCTTTGCATCAACGCCTTTCATTGGTTCTTTTACCAAATGATCTCGCATCAATCTGTGCAGTGGGCGTTGAATGGCATCTGTAGAATTGGTATCATTTCGTCGGCGCACCAATCCCAATGTGTCGAGCAGCCATGCGAGTAGCATGTCAGCATCTTTCTTGCCAGTGGGAGCAGGGTGTTGCTCAAGGCGGAGTCTCAACATCTAGTCATTGGCGAAGTCCGTCGGTTCTAAGTGCTATTGTTGCTATTTGTTGATTCAGGACTACTTAACGCGAAGCGCCCTCTTTCAGAGTGAGTAAATTCACTATTAATTCATTCACGAATCGATGATTTATGTTACTAAGTAGGTGTGACCCTGCTCAGAGTGAGTAAATTCACTATTAATTCACTTTCGAATTGGGGATTCATGCTGCGATTGGTCGCTCATCAATCCACTCGTAATCAAGTGCACCAGTGCGTAGACCGTGTAGGTGGTTTGCCAAATCTAAATGGGTGCAGGATAGAATCCCTCGTCGGCGAAGCACGAGTACTGCGCTATTTACTGAGGCACGACTACGACTAATGTCGCGCGCTAGTGAGGCTTGGGATTTTGGTAGTGGGTCTTGGACAAGGCGTGTAACGACTTCTCGTTGTACTTGTGAAAGTCCAACCGGAAGCATTTCTGCTGCTTTCTCATCCTCAATATTCATATCTCTAAGAATCTCAATCTGACTTGGTGCTCCCGCGTAATAGCAAGTTCTACCATTTACTGGCATTGTAGTAACCGTTTTTTGTGTCTGCAATACATCAAGGTGATGCCGCAAAGTGCCGTTTGCAACATTTAGATTACGTTGTAATTGGCGGTAACAAATACCCGGGTTTGAGTCAAGAGCATCGAGAATTTTGCTTCTCAATGGGTGTTCCCAACTGCGATTGTGAGATGAACTGATGGTGCCAGACATTGACCAATTCCATGGCAAAATACCAGCCGTCAATGAACCCAAACCAGTCAATCCGGCAACCGCTACGCCGATTAGGGCATGACGGCTTCCTAACTGCTTCAGTAGTGCCATAGGATTTCTTCTGTCGCCGGTCCCTATTGTAGGTGTTGGTGCTGTGACCTCCATTTTAGACGAAATTTCAACTTTTCTTTACACTCTCATTGTTGAGTTTCATGTAGGCAACTAACGGGCTCAATAAGCGTCCAGAACGTTCTCCATGTTCGGTAAGTTTGTATGTAACTTTTACCGGAGGGCCATCTACAACTATACGGTCTACAAAACCAGACAATCTGAGGCTAGTCAGTTTATCAGACAAGGTTCTACTCGAGATACCTTCTAGAAGTCGTCGTAGTTCATTGAAACGTCGTTCACCCGCGATATAGAGTGTGGCTAGAATTTCAATTGTCCAGCGTGATGCAAACACATCTAACGCTTCAACCGCAGCATCTACTTCCCACGATATATCATGAACAACCTCATCCGAATTATTACGGAATAATTTGCGAACTTTTGCACCTAATTCTTCGGTCAAAACAATTGCTTTCGCAACCTCATCATATTCATCATCATTGAGGATCATCGGTGGTTCTGGCATTACTTCAACTCCGGTGTTGCTAATGTTATGTGGTGTAGTCATTGCACTTAGATTTACCCTACTTCACTCCATGGTTCATATAAAGCGGGCTACACCTATTAATTGCCCAAGAGGCAAAAATGGAGGCTATGAGTATGGATGTTTGGTTAGAAGAATGGTTGGATAGTGAAAGTGCGAGGTTGAAGGCAAATCAAGAGCGTGAAGCTCGTCGTCAACGCACAATTGCAAACTGGAGAGCAATGCGGATTTGGAAGGGATGGAATTAAGATGAAATTAATTAGAAAATTGAAGCATTTTATTCTAACAGGGGCTGCCGCAACAGCGCCTCCACATTGGCATCGATGAATGGACTAGCCGTATACAGAAGCGCTAGATTGCAATTTGCGATTCGATTTTTTTATTTGTTGAAGGCATGAACTCTGCCAGATGCAGGTAAAACACTTATCATGGTGAAAAAAAATCAGCTTGTCTGATGGCATGGTGGGAAGACGGCGTCGGTTTGAGTGATGACAAGTACCAAATCAAACGCGCCGTGAAGAAAGTGAAGAAGGCGGCTGAAAAGGATGATTCTTGGCTGCCCTCCGGGAAAACCGAGGAAGAAGTGTATGGGGATTGGAATCCCTACACGAATCTTAGACCGTACATCCAATTGAAAGTCTTCATCTTACTCTACATACCGTTCTGCGCATGGGTTGTTTACAATCACCTAGAGGGTAATTGGCCAGATTCTGGTGGCCCATTTGCACTCGTGATATTTGCAGCGATTGTCGGCGTGCCAATCTACCACATCGGGGCCGCATTATGGTTGGCTGGTTACAATCATCCTGGTGCAGTTGACTTACAATGCCCTGGATGTATTCATCAAGGAAAACCTGGTATGGATTCTAAGGGATACGCAGAAAATTTCTTCACATTTCTTTGGAACCGTGTGATTCCCGTCAAATGCCCGCAATGCAAGTTGGAGTTCGAGGTGGCCAACATGTCACAGTTCTGGTGGCCCTACAATGATGAACCACATCCGGGAAAGAAGTATGGTGATTCTTCAAAGATTCGAGTCAGGCCCAAAGTTCCGCTCCGATTTGGTAAGTTCATTTTCATGAAGAAGAAGGGGTTCTATTCATCACATTACGAACTCATCAAGGTGGGCCCAGTGGCCGCTCTACTCATCGGTGTGCCGTGGTATTTCGGTTTTCTCGACCTCATAATTCTTGTAATAATCGCAACCGGTTGTTTCCATCTGTTCGTTTGGAGGCATGAGAAATTTCAAGGATTCCGTGAGATGGCAATTGAGAAACTCGAGGATATTGGCATCCTTCGCAAGAATTACACAATGAAGTGGTGGCAGGAACTCATCCTCAATTTCATTTTCATGCTCATTGCACTTGGATTTGTTTGGCTGTCCCTTTTTGAAGGGGTTACCTTGTTTAGTGATTTTAGAATTTAGGAATTTGAGGAGTTGAAAAAATGAAAGAACAAGATAACATGGAAGACGATTACGACGAACATCCAGAGGATGATGAACCAGAGATAGAAGATGAACCGCTGTTCGGAAGTGCGAACTTTGAATTTAGTTTTGGCGAAGGCAAGGAAATCCCATCTGTAGTGATAGTAATCGGTGGTCTGCTGATGCTCTCAATTTCTGCTGGCATCTTTGCTTACACCGAAGGATTTGGCGTGACTGATGAGTGGAAATCGAAGGATTGGGAGAAAGTTGATTCTGAAATTCATCAGAAACATTTCTTCCATGATACCGGCCAAAGAATCTTGTCCAGCAATACTACCTGGGTTTGGAATTACACAGTTGATGGAGTCCTGTATCAGGGTGAGTGGGTCTGCTATAATTCTGGCAGTAATCGCCAACCCGCATGTTTCAGGAGCCTGAGTTTCTACTCACACCATCAAGTTGCATACAATCCAGACAACCCATCTGAATCTGACCTTCATCCCGGATTTACTCGGCAAATCTTTTGGGAATCAGTGCACTTTTTGGGCCTGATTGGATTATTCGCTCTAATTGGTTTGGGAGTTGTTATGAAAGGCTTTAGCAAAATGCTTGGAATTACTCTACCCGGCTCAAGTATCATTGAGAATATGACACCAAAACCCGAAGAAGAAGGAGAAGACGAGTCCGAGAAAGAGGATGATGAAGTCGACGATTCTAGACTCCATGAAATGGTCAAGAATGAGTTATTCAGAAAAGAGTAGAGGAGGTGTGATTCTTGAGAAAAGGAATTGTAATCCTTTCTACGGCTGTCATCATCCTTGGTATCATTGTGGCCTATATCTTTGGGGAAAAAATGGATGCAGTAGGAACCTATGAATCAATTTATTTGCTGTATATGCTTATCGGACAAGGGATATGTGGATTGGGGATAATTGGGCTGGTGATTGGATTATCTACAAAAAAACCAGATGAGAAGTGAAGGCCCACAACAAACTTTGATGAGAATTGAATTAACTAAAATGAAAGATATCATTTCATTCTTCTACTCAACAAGGGTGGCAAACCAACCCCAGACTAAACACAAATCTAGTCTAAATTTCTTGGGAGGAAAGCGAATCGCCGATTTCAACAATAGAGGAAATTAGTTCATCAAGGGTACTCTCAGTTACCCCTGGATTAGCGATTACAGCACGAATAATTGGTCTGCTATCTATTTGTGATGTTGATACCATAAATTTCCCACTTGCAATTAATTCATTTCGAATGCCTTGATTGATGACATCTTCTCGTGATTGATTTAATCCAAAGCCAACATAACGAATGCATACATTTGTCATGGCCGGTTCAACCACTAATTCAAGCCGCGTGTGTTCCTTTACTTTGGAAACAAGATATTCAGCAAGAGAGAAATATCGTTCAACTAGTGTAGCCCAACCTTCGTTACCCTTTGCCCGCCATGCAAGCCATAGTTTCAGGGCATCTACTCGCCTTCCACATTGCAAACTCATGTGACCTAGGTCAATATTTTCTGCCCCATCTAAAAGGAGATAATGCGCTCTGTGAGTATGTGCACAAACCCTCCTCAAAGTACCACTGTTTTTGACAAGGAAAACCGAACAACAAAGGTGGATTCCCATCATTTTATGTGGGTCCCAGCAGATAGAATCCGCCAAATCAATTCCGCGGAGTAGAGGGCGAGTTTTTGGTGAAAGTAAAGCGGCCCCACCCCAAGCAGCATCAACATGGAGCCAGAGTTTTTCTTGACGGCAAATTTCACCAAGTTCAACTAATGGGTCCACACTACCTCTGACCGTAGTGCCAGCGGTGGCGATTACGCAAAAGGGAAAATTTCCTGCTCTTTTTTCAGCGGCAACTGATTGTTCTAATTCACTTGGAATCATTCCCCCGGACTCATCTGTAGGAATTGCAATTAGATTATCAAATCCAATTCCGAGTACATTTGCCGCCATTGCTGTAGAATAATGAGCATCCTCAGAGATGAATGCAACCAGTTGTTTCCCACCTAATCCAGAACGCTGAGCATCGGGGAATTTGCGGTCACGGGCACACATTAATCCGAGCAAATTACCGTTAGAGCCTCCGGTTGTGAAGATTCCTTCACCAGCCTGATAACCAACTAATTTCAACATTGAATCTACCATTTCATTCTCGATTAGAGTCGCCATTGGAGCGAGTTCAAAAGTGTACATTGAGGTGTTAGTTAGAGCAGAAATGAATTCTCCAGCCAAGGATGCTACATTGGTGCCACCCCACAACGGATTCATGAAATGAGGGTGGCTGGTTTTTACTGACTCATCTAGGTAATTGTCAATATCAGAAAGAATGGTGTCAACATCAACTCCGCTAGTTCCAACTGCCAATTCCAGTTTATTTTTCAATTCTTGAGGAGACTTGGATTTTGTTACTGGCGAATCTGTATCAGTGGATTCCCCAAGATAGCGCCAAACACGGGCAAAAACTCCTTGGAGCAACCTTTCATCAAAGTCGGAAAGTGAATCGATATCGTCAGCCATCATATCTCCAATCCGTTGCTACAAGGACAGGGGCTTCAATGATTGCCTAAAGTCGCTCCATTTCATGGCGGTGTGCTTCCACAGAACAAATCGCCGCCATGTGGACTACTTCTCTGACTCCATCGCCCTGTTGAAGGATTTGTACAGGCTTTGCCATCCCTTCTAGAATAGGGCCAGTCATCTCCGCATCTCCAAGGTGGTCTAGTAATTTGTATGCGATATTCGCGGCCGCGAGATTCGGGCAAATGAGGACGTTTGCAGCCCCATCAAATTCCATGAATGGATATTGTTTCTGAATATCCTCTAAAAGTGCAGTATCTGCTTGCATAGGTCCATCAATCAAGATGTATGGGTCTAATTCGCGAGCGATTTCGATAGCATCTTCCAATCGAGTTGAGCGCAGTCCACGGCTTGAGCCAAAATTAGAGAAAGACAGCACCGCTACTTTGGGTTTGATTCCAAATCGCTTTGCGACACGTGCTGTTTGAACACATATTTCTGCCAAAGTTCTAGCGTCAGGATAAACATTTACTGTAGCATCTCCGATGAACAATAATTTCCCATTGACTGCCATCATATACATCCCAACAACACGGTGTGCATCCCCCGAGGTTCCAATCACCTCTAGACAAGGCTTGAGAAATGTCGGGTAGGCGCGAGTCAAACCACCAACGAAACCGTCAGCATCTCCCATTTCAACCATCATAGCACCAAAGTAAGTACGAGATTTCAGAATTCTCTGGGCATCAATAATGGTCAACCCTTTACGACTTCGCAACTCAAACAACCCATCTCGGTAAGTCCCCTTCCGTCGAGGGTCTTGAATGGGGTTGATCACTTCACATTCAAAATCAAGATTGTATTCTTCTTTGAGTTCATCAATAACATCAGGACGCCCGAGAAGTATTGGAATGCAAATTTTCTCATGGGCTAATTCATGTGCCGCTCGTAGAACATGAGGGTCATCACCTTCGGGGAAAACAATTCTCTTGAGAGAAGACTTGGCGCGATTCATCACTGTGCGCATTACTGAATGGGTTAATCCTAACCTTGCTTCGAGTTCTTCTTGATACGATGCCATGTTAAATTTTGATTCTGGAATGCCTGCAACTCCATCTTCAACTGCCGCTTGTGCAACTGCTGAGGCAACTCCCACGAGTACGCGCCTGTCAAATGGTTTTGGAATGATGTAGTCCTTACCGAAGGAAATGAAATCAAGGTCATAAGCTTGGCTAACTTCCTCTGGAACTGCCTCTTTTGCCAAGTTGGCTAAGGCGCGGGTTGCAGCCATTCTCATATTTTGAGTAATTTTTGTTGCCATGCAGTCTAGCGCACCACGGAAAATGTAGGGGAATCCAAGAACGTTGTTCACTTGATTGGGGAAATCGGACCGCCCGCTAGCAACGATTGCATCCGGGCGGGCGGCTAAAGCGATATCAGGCATGATTTCAGGTTCAGGATTTGCTAATGCGAAAACTATCGGTTTTTCAGCCATTGAACGGAGCATATCTGGACTAACAATATCTCCTTTTGAAAGACCAAGGAAGATGTCAGCACCAGCCATAGCCAAGGCAAGGTCACCCCCTTCTCCATCAATCGCGAATCGATCTTTTTCGGTTGAGAGTTCACCCGCTTCAGACCGCTTTTTTGTGATTATTCCTTTGGAATCAATCATTTTTATATTGTCAATTTTGACTCCAAGTTGTAACCAATGGTCAGCACAAGAAATCGCCGACGCACCCGCACCAGAAATTACTACTTTCACTTGTGAAATATCTTTGTCGACTAATTCAAGCGAATTGAGCAACGCCGCGCCAGATATAATTGCGGTTCCATGCTGGTCGTCATGCATAACCGGGATATCCAATTCTTCTTTCAAGCGGCGTTCAATTTCAAAGCACTCTGGTGCTTTGATGTCTTCCAAATTGATACCACCAAATGTAGGTGCAATTCGCTTGACGGTTTCAACAAATTTGTCAACGTCTGTTTCATCGATTTCAATATCAAACACATCGATATCAGCAAAGGCCTTGAACAACAATCCCTTGCCTTCCATAACCGGTTTACTTGCCAAAGCACCAATATTTCCTAACCCAAGAACTGCTGTCCCGTTGGTGATTACCGCGACAAGATTTCCTTTGGCGGTGTATCTGTAGGCATTGTTCAGATTTTTTTCAATCTCTAAACATGGATAGGCAACCCCAGGAGAGTAAGCCAACGACAGGTCGCGTTGAGTGGCGTGGGGCTTTGTAGGAATAGTCTTCATTTTGCCAAAAGGCTTTGCTGAGTGGTAATCCAGCGCATCTTGGCGGATTTTTTTCTCTTTCACGGGATGCTCATCTCCGATGTCAATTTGAATCGGCCCCACTACTATGATATTTGCATTGCCCATTCAGATGAATGAATATTTGGATTCAAACTCCCTATGTATACGAAGTATACAGGTGGTCCATGAAGCCATTTCATTCATAAGTAAAGCAGAAAGCGTTGTAACTCATGGTTCAAAGTAATAGAACGACAGTCCCCCTTTTTCTAGTCGGGTTGATGCTAATCGCATCGTTGACTCCAGTTTTGCAATTAGAAACAGTGGTTAATCGCAGAAATGCGGTAGAATGGGGTTCAGGTGGAACCAATGATACTGGTTGGATAAGTCTTGATGCGGTTGGTGCAGACCCTGCAACCGGAGTTCTCGCTGAAGGGGATTTACACCTCACATTAGCACCTGGTGCACTTGTTGAGAATTTGTCATTTGAAGTCCGAGTTAACGGCTCAAATGGCACTTGGGTAGAACAGCCTCAACTATCATTTGTTGATACTCAAGCACAAATCATGGATTGGCGAGGATTAGGAGGTTTTGGTCAACAGAATGACTTGATGGGCTCAGACCCTCACTCCTCTCGGCTAACCCCTAATGCTAATGCAGGGGCATCTTGGCTCCTACCCGGTGATGCCGAAGTTACTGATTTGGTTGTTGAGGCATTGAGGCCCGCAGATGCATATGTCACCTTTTCACCATTTACTCTTGATGTAAGTGCCTCAGCACTTCATCCCGAAGATGGTAGGATGTATTTGCTGATCAACGAAACAGTTGTTCAACTGGATGCAACTAATGACCCACCCGTTATAGAGTTGGCAGAGAATATTACCGGAGCGAGTACGATGGTTGTTGATACTCTCAATGATATGCTTCTAGTCTCAGTTGATGATGGCCCGACAAAATTCCGCGCTTGGTCGCTAACAGATTCTACTGAACTCTCAGGTCCATTTTCAATTGAATCGAGTATGTCGGGAAGTATTTCGGAGATAGTTACAGCGATGATGACAGATTCAGCCGGATTAGTTTGGGCAGGTACCAATGAGGCGAATTTGATAGCCGATGGAATCAGCGTTGCTGGTAACCCATCTTCCGGCTTAGATATTGTAACAGATATGATGGAAGTTGGTGGCATAGTTTACCTTGCTACTGACGGTGGTGGCGTAATGCGTTACGACACCTCAAGCAGCCAATGGCAGTCTACTTGGAGTACTCAAAACTCGTTACCAAGTGATGATGTAGTCCAATTAGAATTGATGAACGGTATCCTAATGATTGGATTAGCAGATGCTGGAATCGTGCGCTACAATGTAGCAACTAGTTCATGGCTAGCCACTTGGACAGATGCAAATTGGCTTGATTCAAATGATGTACGTGGAATGGCTCAAAGTGGGGAATGGTTACACATCTTGGCTGGCGACACACTTCATTTTTACAACATGACTATGGGTGCATTTTCTACTAGTAAGGCACTACAAGATGTTGGTTTAGTACGTGATGGAGTAGATTTGATTACTTGGCCAAACGGTGGCGTTAGGTCACCAGGTGTAGACACTATTCTTGTTGGGGATGGTGGTGGAAGTTTCGCACTTTTCGAACCATCGACCCCACCGACTCACGTTTCCACAATGTTACTTGCATCTGGACCAACTAGTGCAGTAATGAATGATGCATTGGAAGTAAACAATGTGGTTTGGGTTGCTGGAAATGGAGTCATTGACCGATTTGATAAACAATTGAATCATTGGTTAATACCAATCGAAACCGGTACTATCAATCAGGCATTAGAAACTGATGGCAATTCAGTTTGGGTAGCAACTAGTGATGACGGAATCTATAATTTTGCTTTCAATGGAACTCAAATTGCTCATCTAGCGATTAGTGATAATCTAAACTCAAATGATGCTGATTATCTAGCCTTTGATGTAACTACTGATACAATCGTAGTTGGCCATTCAAACGCTGGTGTAACCTTAGTTGACGCGGTCAACAAAACTGTATCATCGTCTTGGTCAACCGGGCGGTCTGACTCTTTTACAAATAATATCAGAGGGGTTGCAGCACGTTCTGCAATCGCATACATAGCATCCAATCAAGGGGTGTTACGAATTGACATCACAAATGACACTTTGTTGTCTTCTTGGCGTTCTACCGGGATGGATAATGTAGCATATATGCCGGTGGAAACTGATGGCAACCAAATGTACCTCGGGCTTTACGGATACGGTGTGTTAATCTTTGACCGAGTTTCGGGTGATGTGGTTGATACATGGAGGGCAACGAGAGGTGGAAATGGAATCTCGAACAATAATGTATACTCATTACATCGCGATAGCGGCGGTTCAATGTGGGTTGGAACTGCTGACGGTGCTGACCGATACAACGGAGTTTCATGGACCCACATTCAGGCACAGGGAGGATTCAATCCTTCAAACTTTTACGCTCTAGATTCTGATGCAAATTATCTGTATGCTGGAACTAATGCAGGTGCTTGTCAATATCGTCTATCAGATTTACATGAAGAGAATTGTTGGAATTACTACTCCAATCCAGAAGGTCTACCTTCTTCATGGGTATTTGCAGTTTCCATTCTCAACAATGGCAATCTCTATGCTGGAACCAATTATGGTGCTGGAATAATTGATGTTGTCAACGACACAGTTGTTGATGTGTGGGTAGCAGGTGAGGCTACTTGGAACGCTCCTACATACGAATACAATGATGTTGCATACATCGGTTTGAACGGAATGGGTGTTGCTCGGTATGACAGGATTAACGATGTCTGGCTTCAAGAGTGGGATTCTTCGAATTCAAATAATTTAGTGACTGACAATGATGTAACGACCCTAATCCCCGACCGCCTAACTCATCGTGTGTGGATTGGTGGTGATTTTGGGCTCCGTTTGATTGACTTAGTGAATGAGACTGTAGAAGAAACATTCAGCAGAGCAAACGGTCAGAATGAGCCAGGGGAACTGGTAATTATTGGTAATGTTCTGTACTACTCAGAAGCACGGGCAGGGACCCAGTCAAACGATAATATCTATCGCTATGACCTTGATAATATGACAACACTCTCATCTTTGGATGCTGGCCAACAGATAAATCAAAATGGCCTGGTTTACGGAATTGGAGAAGGCCCTGATGGGATGTTGTGGATTGGTGTAACTCCATCAGGTTGGTGGGGCTTGGACGCAGGTAGTGTTGTTCGCTGGGACCATGCAAACGACACTTGGGGTAACGCTCTAGATGCAACCGGTTCAATTCTACGGGTCAATTCTGTTTACGCTGGTGAATGTGAACCACTCAATGTCTCCGCTTGTCACATCTTTGCATCCTATGGGGAAAAGGTTCATCGGCACTTTGACTACAATGGAAATCTTCTCAATGAATGGGATGACACAGTATTAGTGGGACCTATTCGTTCCATTGATTTGTATCAAGGGCTAATTCACTTCGCAACATACGAAGGTATTGCTAGATATGATATGTATAATGACACTTGGGCAACTACTCTTACAGCAGACAATGGTGGCCTGCCTTCAAATTCAGAGGATACAATTTTCGACATTGAAATCGTTGGAGATGATCTGTGGTATACTACTATGGCAAACAGTGGTTGGAATCGTAATAGTCGTATTTTCCAGTATAACGGGACTACTCAAACTTGGAGCAGTTGGGCAGCAGGAAGCACAAATATCCCTGCTGGATTTGGCTTCTCAATGGAAGTTTGTAATGATATAATGCATATTGCAATGTCTAGATACCAAGGCTTCGGTACTCAGGGTGGTGTTGCAAGATATGACTTGCAAACCAACTCATGGTTATCAGGTTGGACACAGGGTAGTACCCAAAATCGAGGATTAGACGATGATGATGCAGTTGCTTTGGCTTGTGATGAAATTGGCGATGTAATTTACGTTGGATTTGAACGCAACGATGTCGGAATTTCAAGATTTAGTTACACTACAGGTCACTGGCTAGGAACTATTACAGAGACAACAAACGGTATCATGCCAGACCAAGTATTCCCTGATGGAATGCGTTGGCATGACGGTGTTTTGATGGTTTCACACACCGATGAAGATGGGGGCTCTGGAGGAATTTCTAGAATCGCTGCAAGTGGTGGACAACTTGGTTCGGGGATGAAAATTGATGTAGGTACTCAGGGATCAAGTATGGAGGTTAGACCTTCTAACACCAGCCAAGTTGATTGGATTATTGGCAGACCTGGTGGCGATTCTGGATACAACAGAGTTGACATCATTAATTCAACAGGATTGCACAAAGGTGCAGTAGATATTCTAGCAGGATTATCAAGCGGCAGAATGCTTGAAGTCACTTTCAGTGGGACAAATGTTTGGTTGACATCTGCAGATGACTCTCAACAGTATTCAGGTTCCTCGATTCTGCATGGCCAACTACTTCCAAACGGCTCAATCGAGTGGATTGAAGCGTATCCATTCGTTTGGGATATCGTCAATGAAATTCTGCCAATTAACAACGATTTGTGGGTTACAACTAGTGCTGGACTTTACCATGTTGATATCACAACAGGTCAAATTTCAGCAACCCCGGTTCCACTACATTATCAGATGGATGGACTCTATCGTTCTGGTAGTGATTTAGTAATTGGACTGATGGGCACAACAACAACATCTGCTGGATTCCAAGTTTACAATTTAACCACTCAAAGTTGGACAGATGGCTCACTGCTTGCAGGTCTACCTTCAAACATCGTTCGTGACTTTGTTGAGTATGACAATCGTATTTGGGTTGCAACTTATGGTGGCATTGGTGTATGGAATACTACTACCCAAGCATGGGATGACTCTATCACGACTCAAGATGGACTTCCCGGGCCAATAATTGACAAGATTTGGGTTGAAGGGACTGAGCTGATGCTCGCTACACCTGCAGGGATGGTTCGCTGGGATGTTCCAAGCCATTCAGTTGTTGCAACATACAATGCACAATCTGGACTGATTGGGAATCGTGTAAACGGTATAGCATACGCGCCAAGTACAACGATTTCAAGTGGTAATTCAACAATATCAATTGGTCCCACTTTATTCTTATCACATAATGGTGAAGGTGCTTCAAGACCTGGGGCAACATCATTCGATTTGACAACGATGCAGCCAGGGCAACAGTATCGTGTAGATATGTTGCCATCAAATGACGTCAAGGCGATTGCAGCAGATTGGTGGGGAGTGCACGTTGCTACCTTTGAGGAGCCGCTAATGCATTGGAATGCAGGTGCTAATCAGATGGAAACAGGACACCCATCATGGTCATTTTCAGCATGGCCAATTAATGATATTATTAGTGATGGAACTACTTTACTCGTTCTCAGTAATGGTGGTGTTGATTGGGTTGATATTACTTCAAGCCAGCATAATGTAATTCGTCAAGAATACATGTTCTCGCTAACTGGTGGCTACGTTGGAGCCAATGGCATTTGGTTGACAACTGCAGATAATGGGTTGTTTGGATTTGGTCCAGCACCAAATCATTTGGATATTGAAAGAGAATCAATGCGGCGCGCAGAGCCGTTGTCAGCGACTTTTTCAGGAAACTCATGGGACATTACTAATTCCACAACTCCAGGGCAAAGAATTGCTCTGATTGGTCCTTCCAATTCAGCAATTCTGCCTAGCCAAGCAAATAGTGCCTCACCGAATGGTATCCCAATTCATCAGATGCCTCTAACCCTCTCAAGCCCGGTAGAAGGTGCGGCAATTTGGGTGGCGTCTCATAGTGTGAATTATTCAGGTACGTGGAATCTTACGGAATTGAATAGCAATTTGGAAAATGAATTCTCATTGGCAGCACGTCGTGGCACCTTAACACAAGAAGGCCGTGACTTACACATTCGTTTACAGAGTCCACTAAATGGCACTTTAGAAGTACGCATCAAGTACGATTGGACTCGCTCAGAATCACCAATTGAATTGTTAGATTTATTCGACCGCCCTGATGATGGTGGCGGCGTATTAGTTGCTGAGTGGACGCCAAGCCAGGATAGTGGTTGGGCGGCCTACCGAATTTACCTGCAAGAAGGTAACTGGAGTTCAATGCCAACATCAGCCGACCTTGCAATGAGAGCACCTGATGCACGAGTCCCAATGTGGTCCACAACTCTAGCAGAAATTGCTACTGTTGATGGTGTACGAATTGTTGATGGAGTCGATATTTATGGAGTTGCTCTGATTGAATATGATGACGGAACTCTTGGCGAACCCTCGTCGATTATGGGTCCAGCAGCAGCCAGCGACGAGGTACCAAATCCTCCTGCTTGGGCTAACGCAGGTCCTGCTGATGGTGGAGCAGATGGTGATCTGTATGTTGAGTGGAGTAAGTGTACTGCTATCGACCATGCAGGAACTAGGATTTGGGCAGTAACCCAAGAAATTACGGATGCAATCGGGTTGCCAACCCAAGGCAACGATTTGACAGGTCAGGCTAACAGTACGGTTTTACAACTTGAAAAAGGCCAACCGTATTGGATTGCATTAACTTGTGTTGATGAAGGAGGACTTCACGACCCAGCAAATGCAACAATTGTCGGCCCAGTAGTGCCGACAGGTGGAATCAATGATGGCATTCCACCAAGTCCTGTTGAAAACATTACAGCATACGACACTCCAGAAGATGAAGGAGGTAGAATTACTGTTGAATGGACGCCAAATAATGAAGACGATTGTGCGTGGCATACCGTTCTTGTGCGTCCCTCCATCGCCGATGAGATGACACCAACCAGTGCAGCAGACTTTGCTAATGCAACGATTGTTGCTGATTGCTCAACAAACTCAACCATCATTTCTCACTGGGGTGCAACACCTCTAGAGGATAACACCCTGTATTGGGTAACTGTCGTTGCCTTTGATGCATGGGGTAATGGTGATTATGGAAATGTCACAGTTGTTCAAGTAGCACCTGAGAAGAACCTCCGTGGAACCGACCCACCAGCAAGGGTGAACAACTTGTCAGCATGGGACCACCCTCAAGATAAGGGCGAGGCGATTGATGTCAGCTGGGCTGCAACAGATGTTGATGACTTTGGTTTCTACGTCATTTGGGCTAGCAGTCAACCGGTGGATAATTTAGCCGCTACTTGGGCAAGATGCAAAGATGATGTGAGTGCTTGTGGAGCAATAAAAATGGACATTCAATACCCAATAAATTCACAAGACGGATTGATTGGATTAACTATGACAAAAGCCCTCTATGATGGCGATAGTGTAGAGAATTCAAATCCAGATACTATTCGTCCCAATGTTCCTCTTTCAGTGACTGTGACAATTCATGATTTGTATGGCTCAGCATTCTTGACTGGTTTACCTTCAGTAGTGGTAACACCGATAGATAATCGCGATGATATCATTGCTCCTGACCGATTACAGGCTCCAGTTGTGACAGATGTTCCTAATGATAATGGGACAGCAGTTTATGTTGAATTTGAATTGAGTGATGCCAGTGATATAGACCACTATGAGGTATATTCTGATATCATTGCCTACACAAGTAGTGGACACCGTCAGCCAATTATGATTCTCGATAGAAATGTTGAGCAACCAATTCTTGTTGACATGATTGATGGTGGTGCAGCCATTATGTCAGGAATCCCTGTTCATATTGCCATTGTTCCTGTTGATTCATCAGGCAATGCTCACCGCGACTTGTTGAACGTAGGCTCTGGAAAAGCAATTGATAATTCAGGCGATGACCCCGGTGGTCATCTTCCAGATGTTGATTTCACTATCCAATGGAGTGAAGATGGCGGAGCAATTGAAGTAGAGTGGCAAGAACTAGTCAGAACAGATATTCGCAGTTATCGAATCTTTGTTAGCGATTCACGCTTCGAAAATACCGATGAAGCGGATTTGGCTAAGGGTGGAATCATTGGCACTTTCTGGTCATTAGAAGAATTCAATGAGACTTCCCAATACGATAATTCGACACATTGGTTCATCGCAGTATCAGCATATGATGGCAATGCATGGAAACACTTGGTGCAAGCAAAGGAATTGAAGCCGTACAAAGCACCAACTGATGGGGGCGGTGATGGTAACGATGATGGTGAAGCCAGTTCTGGTCTGTTTGACTTAATTGATATGAACACATTACTCACAATTCTTCTTTCGCTGGCTATCGTAACAGTACTACTGTTGGCTATCCGTGGACGCAGTAACCGTTCAAGAAACGAAGCACTAGAACTCGCCCAAGCGGCTTGGGGCTTACCTCAAGAAGAAGGATGGAGTGACAACGAAGATGGTCTAGACCCACGTGGGCCTGATGTTGATTTGGCTGGAACTTTAATGCCAGCAGCATCCCAGATTCAAGCATCAAGAGAATCTCAAGTTACCAGCACAACTCAGGAGGCTCAGTCAGGCTTTGCACAACAAGTAGAGACACCACCAACAGATGCTAGCAGACGCCTTGCAGAAATTTCAGAGGACTTGTTTGGTGACACTGCATCAAGTAGCCCATCTAGCGGTGATAGTGAACTCGATTCATTGATTGACGACCTATTGTGATTCGTTTCTCAAAGGTGAGCATTGATGGGGAACAACCTCTCGTAGGAGAGTGGTGGTTGGGTGACAGAAGCGGCAAGGAGTTCAGCATTCACCACCCTAAGGTGGGACGGCGACTCCAGTGTAGCACATCTTGAGGCACATCTTCAACGCCTCAAAGAACATGCATCTCGCTTGTCAATTGAATGGCCGATTGATGGCCGCAAACAGGCATTGAGTTCAATGCTTACAGCATTTTCAATGAGTGAACAATCAAAGCACGATGATAGTGTTGGCTTAGCAACATTGAATCTTAATTTGAATGGTGAAATATCTGCATCAACACGATGGAAGTTGATTAGACCGAATTCTAATCATGAACTTTCACGCGTAAGCGCCACCGCAATTCCATCACCAAGATGGGAGGGTGAAATCACAGGGTGTAAGCATGGAGATTGGCAGCCTTACAAGGATGCAGGAGTACTTGCTGCAGAGAGAGGGTGTGAAATTGCGCTTTTAATCCATAATGATGCGGTAGTTGACTGCCATTTGGCAACTCCTCTTCTTTTAGATGATGATGGTACTGCTTGGTATCCAGCACCTTCAGAGGGTGCGCTTGATTCAATTTCGCTTGCTTCAATTCAAAGTCAACTTGAGAACGAAGGAATCCCTCTTATTCCTGGACGTCTAACAAGAAATCTTCTTTCAAGAGCAAGAGCATTAGTGGCTATTGGTACCGGAATCGGTGTAGTATTAATCACAGAATTAGATGGGCAACCACTGGGCAAAAACTCAGATAAATTTGCCAACCTTTGTTTTGAATCATTTTACCAAGCTTTAGAATCAGGTTGGACAGACATACAGGAGGAATCATCGTGACTGCAAAAAAACAGTGGCCTGTTGATGACAGAGATGGTTTTGCACCAGATCTCATCGAATTTCTACGAGAATTTGGGCTAATTGGCCCAACTGCAAGTGAGTACGGTGCTCCTGATGAACTCCTGCTTCAATCCAATGGCCCGATTTCTGTTGATTCCAACTTTACATATATTGCAGGCCCACCGATAATCAGGATTATCTCACAACAACCATCTAGAATCCGTCAACCTGAAGCAATTTCAAACGGTTCTGCTTTACAGGGCGAACTCAATTTAGATGGGCCAAAATCAACTTGTGATTGGCGAATTGAGCAATGGGAAGAAGGCTGTAAATGGAATCAAAGAGTGACTGTGGAAGGTAAGGATTTATCCTCGACACTGAGAGAGATGAACCATCTTTTACCAAATCTTGATTGTAAATTAAAGGGCTTACAACCGGGTTGTTTTGCGGGACTTCTAACTTATGATTTAGTGCAATGGACTGAACCTGTGCAACTTCAATACCTTCCACCTGTGGGTGCTCTTCTAGGAACACTTCTCAGGGTTGATAGGTGGATTATCCATGACCGGTCGGAAGGAACAATTTCTGTCATAACAACACATCGTGATGAGTGGTTTGAGAAATGTTGTCAAGGCATTGACAGTTGGTTGGAATCCACCTCAACTCAACAGGAATCGTTAGCCCAAAAGGTTGCACTAGATTCCACCATATTTGATGAGGAGCATTCTGCAATAGTAGATACAGTTCGTGATGCAATCCGTGACGGCCAATTCTATCAGTTGAATTATGGCCGTATTTGGTCAGGTAAGTTGCAAGACCCATGGGATGTTTTCAAGCGATTAGTTGCTAGTAATCCAGCCCCTTATTCTGGATGGTTGAACATCCCTGATTTCGATTATTCACTTGCTAGTGTTAGCCCTGAACTTCTTTTAGAAATGAATGGAAATGAGTTATCCACTAGGCCAATCAAAGGAACTCGCCCGCGTGCCCGCTCGCGTGATAGGGACTTTGCTCTCAAGAGAGAATTGGCGGCAAGTCGTAAGGAGGTAAGTGAGCACATGATGCTTGTTGACCTAGAAAGAAACGACCTTGGCAGGGTGTGTGCTGTTGGTTCAGTTCGTTGGCACGATTGGAGAATTGAGTCACATCCGACTGTGCACCATTTAGTGAGTGATGTTAGAGGCCGACTTAGAGACGATTTAGATGGCTGGGATGCGTTGCAAGCATTGTTTCCCGGTGGCAGTATTACGGGATGCCCTAAGACGGCTACTATTGCTGCAATAGATGAGTTAGAAGCGACACCACGACGTGCATGGACTGGCTCTCTAGGGTTTCATGACCCGCGCTCTGGTCTAGCGTGTTGGAATATCTTGATTCGCACTTTAGAATCTGAAAGTGGGCCTTCGGGTAATTGGTTAGGAAAAGTACAGGCTGGTGGCGGGCTAGTTTTTGAGTCCAATTCCTTGCAAGAAGTGGAGGAAGCAAAATGGAAAGCTCAGGCACTTCTTGATGCTGCTTGGGGTTCTTCAGCAACTAAAATCCCCCAGGGTGAAATGTCAATTGAGTCAGTACCAATCTTGAATGCAGAAACCGAAGCGTTACACAAATCGCTCAATTCTAAGCCGCAGGTCTGTATCGCTCCATCCGAACCAATTGAATGGAAGGCAGGTGATCCTGGATTTGTTTCAGTGAATGAAGGTGAGCGACGTTTGTTATTCATTGATAACCTCGATTCTTTTTCATGGAATATTGTCCACGCTTGTTGTCAACTTGGGGCTGAAGTCATTGTGGTAGAGGGGCGTGGAGAAAAATCAACAGTTGAAGTTGAAAACCTTCTCTCTGCAATCATGCCAACTCACATTATCTTGGGACCAGGTCCCGGCTGGCCAGCGAATTGTCAATTAACACAGCAATTAGCCAAGATGGCTTTGAAGGGTGCAATTTTAGATGCGGAGAAGAATCCAATTCCACTTCTAGGAATTTGTTTAGGACATCAAGCAATAGGTGAAGCAGCAGGTTGGAAATTACATCCTTCACCAGGTGGTGCAGTTCATGGCGTGGCTGTAGAGATGGATTTTGATGAAGATTCATTATTTGCTAGAATGGCACCAAAACAACGTATGATGAGGTATCATTCTCTAGTTATTGAACCCAAAAACGAGCAACTCAAAGTGATAGCAACGGATGCAGAAACTAACTCTCTAGTCATGGGTATTGCTCATCATGACTTACCCTTATGGGGTGTTCAATTTCACCCTGAATCGTGTGGAAGTGCAGATGGTTGGTTGATATTAGATAATTTCTTAGTTAGTTCAAACAGGACTGTTGGTCAAAGCGTTGAAGTGCCTATCCTTGGTCGAGGGGTTTGAGGGAATAGTGTGCCAACCTGCCGCCTGTGTCGTAGCGTTTACCCGCAAGAGCACTTCATTTCTGGAAATGGGCCTCGTTATCTTGTCTGCGCCCGTTGTGGAGTGGAGAAGGGATATTGCACTGCAGAAGAAGCACCTCAACTGTATGATGACGCAACTGTAAGGGCAAGGCTTGCACTAGTTGGCGGTCGATACGCTCCTATTCTATGGTTGATTATGGGGTGGGTTCTTTGGACCATGTTCTTCTCCTCTCTACCACTTTGGGGTAAAGCATCTCTTGTAATTTTGATAATTGCAACACTGGCAGTTCCTGTGATGCACTTACTCGGCGGGCCTAAATTTGAAGCTCAATTACGCCGATTGACACCGAAATGAAACCCGCTTTAGGCTGATGCCCGGTTTCAAATCGTTGAAATAGTATCACAAACACGGATGATTTAGAGGGAACACTGGGTTCCCTGAATGAAACAAGTGAAACGGCGTGAAAATAGGAGAAGGCAATAATAGTCAATATACTGAGTTGAAATCGGGGCGCGATGCCTCGCAGTCCATCGATTTGATGGGTTTCACCTCAGTTCTCTTCGCCCCTAAGATTACTAAGTTGAGTGCATGCTTTACTGGTAGTCTTGCACCCCCGCAATCCCAGAGATTGTTATCCCAACGCGTTGGGACTGTCCTGGAAAGAGAGAACAGCGGGTTCTCTGCAAACTAAAAAAAAGGAGATATGAAAATATGAATAGAAAAAACCTGAGTGTGTTGGTCGCACTATTGATGATCTTGATGTCAGCATCTGCTGCATCAGGTGACGGAACCGACCCCCTTGACCCCTCCGACGGAGGGGCTGATTGGGACGGCGATGGATTGACCAACGCTGAAGAGCAGACACATGGAACAGATATGACGAATGCAGACACCGACGGAGACGGTCTTCCAGATGGATGGGAAGTGGCTAATGGCCTCAACCCTAATTCTGCTGGCGATGCCAATGCAGACCCCGACGGTGACGGTCTAACGAACGCCCAAGAATACGCGCGGGGTACTAACCCTAACAGCGCTGACACTGACGGCGACGGACGACCTGACAGCACAGATCCGTTCCCGAACGACCCTAATGACGGCGAGTACTCGGATTCTGACGGTGACGGTATACCCGACGCCTACGATCCTGATTACCAGCAACCAGAAGATGGCAGCGGAAACGGTGGCACCTCTGGCGGCGGTGGCTCAGACCAAGATGGTGAAGGCGAAGGTCAAGGCCAAGGTCAAGGACAAGGTCAAGGACAAGGTCAAGGCCAAGGTCAAGGACAAGGTCAAGGACAAGGTCAAGGACAAGGTC
>CAZXZO010000020.1:0-40097 GCA_964645485.1 uncultured Candidatus Poseidoniales archaeon | reverse complement strand
GTGATATGGCGACCTAAAATTAAATTGTGAATATCATGTGTACCTTCATAGGTCTTGACTGATTCCAAATTTGCCATGTGACGCATGATGCAATACTCATCTAAAATTCCATTCGCACCATGAATATCTCTAGCCTCTCTAGCGATTTCAAGAGCGATGTCAACATTGTTCATCTTCGCAAGTGAAATATGTTCAGGAATCCATGAGCCAGTATCCTTCTTGCGACCTAATTCAAGCGCTAGTAATTGCCCCTTGGTAATCTCTCTCAGCATCCAAGCCAACTTGTTCTGCACAAGTTGGTAAGAAGCGATTGGGTGGTCAAATTGAATACGCGAAAGCGAATATTCCTTTGCTGAACTAAAACACGCTTGAGCCGCCCCAATCGCGCCCCACGAAATCCCGTATCGAGCATTGTTCAAACAAGAGAAAGGCCCCTTAAGTCCCTTCACACCCGGCAAAATCCTGTCTTTTGGAATCTTGCAATCTTGAAACACTAATTCACTTGTCACACTAGCCTTCAGCGAGTGCTTCCCTGTCATTTCAGGAGCAGAATATCCGTCATCACCGGTTTCAACAATAAAACCACGAATGACTCCATCCAATTTTGCCCAAACAACTGCCAAGTCAGAAATCGTACCATTGGTAATCCACATTTTTGCACCATTCAACAAGTAATGGTCGCCTTTGTCCTCAGCCCTAGTAATCATGTCACCTGGATTAGAGCCATAATCTGGCTCAGTCAAACCGAAACATCCGATTAAATCACCAGATGCCATTTTCGGCAAATATTTGTTTTTCTGTTCTTCACTACCAAAGTCCCAAATTGGATACATTGCTAGAGAACCTTGCACACTTGCAAACGAGCGGAGCCCAGAGTCACCCCGTTCTAGTTCACGGCAAATGACGCCATAAGCCACATAGGAAAGACCCGGGCATCCATATCCTTCTAGTGGCGCACCAAGAACACCCATTTCACCAAGTGCTACGCGCCATTCGTCTGGAAAAACACCCTCACTGCAAGCCTTTTCGATTTTCGGAATTACTTCATCATCAACCCAGTCTCGAACCATGTCGCGGACCATTATTTCCTCTTCACTAAGTTGTGAATCTAGGTCATAGAAATCAAGTGCTTCGTAAACCATCTCTGTCACCTTGGATTAACTGCGGCCTGCAACGGCTCATCAATGCTCCGATTGTGTCTTATGATTCACTTTTTAGCACCCCTTCGGCCTTTACCTTGTGATTTGCCTTTCCCTACTTTTGCCGCCTCTCTCTTTGCAGCCAAACGACCATTTGACCAAGCCATGTATCTTTTCTGTAAAGCAGGCGAACTCATGTAAATCAATCCTAGAACAACACCAGGCACTGCGATAATAACAAGCATCGGAGCAAGGGATGCCGCTAGATTTTCTGAAATTGTATTTTGCGGAGGATAATAATACACCACACGACCGTAAGAAGTGATAGCATATCCTTCGTCGGAATTGATAGACCAGCCACCCACTAGTATCTCTCCACCAAGTGTTGCATCATCCGCTGAGGCATCTGAATTTTCCAGCCATGGATAGGCTAGGCCCAATTCATCAGTCCCACCTTTGATATCCCAATCAACCCACCCGAAGGGTGCAGTTTGCAAAAGTAAGTGATTATTGTCACGAACATGTATCCCTGTAAATTCACCGGAAATTTCAACATTTTTTACTGACACAAATGATTCAGTAGGATTGTTCAAATCAAGTTCGACTACACCAACTGAATGTCCTTGGCCAACTCCAAAACATCGGTCTCTCTCAATGTGAGGGCATTCTACAGAAAACCATCTTGTTCCTTCACTTCCTGAAAGCCAGTGAAGGTCATGCTGTTGGTCAATGACAGCCAAGCCATTCGATTCAGTCGCTACCAAACACATTGCATGCATCTTGTGCAGACAACTGATGTCTAGAATCGGTGAATTCTTGCTGTTATTCAAGGGGAAATATTCTGAATTACCGTTTGCATCTTCTCTAAATCTTGTGATAACGCCACTATCTGCCCCGACGTAAGCCCAATTACCGGATGAATCCCAAGTTACAGCATTGAGAGTTTGAGCCATCAAATTGGCTGTTGAACCAGGTACATGAGTAACCGAGTGGTCATCTCTTGAGTATCGTAAGAGTGTTCCATCATCCCCAGCAATTAAGGCGCTCAGTCCTTGGGGATGCCAATCAACATCATTTAGGTCATCTTGATCATTTGAGTGAAGTTGAACCTGTTCAAACGGTTCCCCTGCTGAAATAAAATGAGAATACCCCAATGTTCCAACTAAAAGGACGTCATCTCCTGATGGCGAAACCGCGAGCGCTTCTATCCCCATATCTGCTTCACCAATGAACAGTTCCGTGGTCACTGTTACCACCGAGGTACTCTCCTGAGCCAATGCAGTTGGAAAGACTAAGAGGAGCAATACTAGAGGTATGGTGACCCGCCGCATGAACAACCCCACCCGCACCGGTGATTTATCCTTCACGGATGATGAACAAGGGTGTTTGAGTGAATAAGTTTGAACAACATGAGGCTCTCGGGCCCGTACATGGAGACCTTTGAGGTTAAGCGCGGGATAGTTAAGGATGTATTAGGAAACGGAGGACTGGGGGCTCTTGCACGTAATTACTTTGACAATGTGCAAGCATCTGGTGATGACGCATTTGAAGGAAGTTTTGGAATCTTGTTAAAAGTCACTGCTAATTATAATGACAAAGGCAAGTTAGTTACCGATGTTGAACAAATGAAAGGTAGCGATTTACAAGAATTCCTTGAAGCCGAGGGCGGGAGAGAGAAAGCAATGGATTCACGCCGAAGATGGTCGGAGTTCCTTGATTCTGCAACAGGATATTCACCAAAACAACGCGGAGACAAAGCAAAAGAATCTGCAAAGAAAGCATCAAAGGCAAAATCTGCAGTCTCCCAAGCCCGGCATTTCATGAAAATGTCAGATGTAAGTGAAGAGAAATTAGCTCTCGCTGAAGAATTAATCACTGAAATTCAGGAATGCATCGACCGGGGAGACTTCACCCGAGCAGCAAGCCGTGGTGAAAAACTGGGTAAAATGTTCTGAGGGTCAAAAACTGGGCAAAATGTTCTGAGGGTCAAAAACTGGGCAAAATGTTCTGAGGGTGAAAACATGGAAGATGAAGACCTCTCTCCGCTTTCATCAAAGCACAAAGAGAAGGTCTTAGCCATGTTCACCGATGCTGATGAGGTAGTTGGTGTAAATCATCTAGTAAATTGCCTAAGTAATTCCACTTCACACGCAAGTGATGGAATACTCCGTGCCTATGTCGGCTTTGAGCCATCAGGGAAAGCGCATATTGGCTGGAAGGTAATTTCACAAACTCTCAAACGCTTACTCGACGCTGATGTCAATGTGCTAATTTTCCTCGCCGATTGGCACGCCTGGGTGAATGACAAATTTGGCGGCGATATGGACAAAATCCAGACCACTGGCCGCTACATGGAAGAGGTGTTTAGAGCCCTCCTTGGGCACCCAGAAGAAGGTGAGGGAGCAGGCCAACTTCGATTCCTTTACGCGAGTGAACTAATGGACTCCGGCGATTATTGGGCTAGAGTTCTAAAATGTTCTAAAAACATGAGTTTAGACCGCGTACGCCGCACCTTCAGCATTATGGGAAGAGCCGAGGATTCATCCGATGGCGACTTGTCAAAATTCTTCTATCCAGCAATGCAAGCAGCCGACATTTTTGAGTTACAAATTGACATCGCGATAGGAGGAATGGACCAACGCAAAGCACACATGTACATGCGACAGGTTGCAGACCGCCATAATTGGCTCAAAGCAACCTGTGTCCACACTCCAATTCTTTCGGGACTCAAAGCCTCTGGTGCAAGAATGGAATCTTTTGACCACAAGATGAGCAAATCAGATCCGTCTGGAGCAATTTTACTACATGATAACGCCAAAAAAATGCGTAAAAAGATGCGCAAAGCATACCTTGACCCACAAGACGATAATTCCCCAACATACGAATTAGTTGAGCACATAATTCTGCCAGAGTTAGGAGCCCTTACAATTACCCCTAAACCAGAGTACGGAGAGCCTAGTACTTGGGATAATTTGGACTCCTTGAAATCTGCAATCTCGAGTGGAGAAATTCACCCTCTCGACTTCAAATTTGGTGTCGCTGATGCTTTATCAGAAACTTTGGCACCTTTGGCAACTCATTTTGACAATAAACCTGAACTTCTCGATGAAATCAATTCTATCACAGGACCTTGAGTAAATAGCCTCTCGAATGTCAAATTTACTAGCAATTAGGCCACCATGGTTATTCCGGACGGAGGAGGGTTCTAATGCAAAGTGCGAGCGGAATTGGATTAGTGGTTAACATGGTTGAAGTCGGAATAGATGACATCGCAATCCATTTCCCAAAAATTTACTTCGATATGAAGGATTTTGCGGAGATGAGAGGCGCAGACTATGGTAAACTGAATCGAGGATTAGGTCTCTCAGCGATGTCTGTTCCAGACATCCATGAAGATACTGCAACCATGGGTGCAAATGCTGTCACCCGGCTGATAGACCGCAATGGATTAGACCCTAACAAAATCGGCAGAATGTATCTTGGAACGGAATCTGCTCTAGACGGTGCAAAACCAACCGCTACTTACATTCTTGACATGCTTACTCAACGCTATTCAAAACAATATGGCGAAGACTGCTTCCGAAACTGTGACGTTGTTGACATGACATTCGCTTGCATCGGCGCGGTTGACGCATTGCACAACACCCTAGACTGGGTCGCTAGAGGTGGTGAGGAAGGTGGTAGAGTTGGAGTCGTTGTATTCTCTGACAACGCCAAGTATGACCTTGAATCAAGTGGTGAGTACACCCAAGGTGCAGGTGGAGGCGCTATTCTTGTGCGTCACAATCCTCGTCTTATTTCGATTCCAGATACATGGGGTATCTCAACAACCCCCGTACACGATTTCTTCAAGCCACGCCGCGAAGTATCCCTTACCTCTATCATCACCCACGTGGTACAACTTGCACGAGAAACTGGGGAGACACTCAAAGAGGGAGTAGCCGAAAGAATGGTCAAACATCTTCCAGAATCGACCGTACGGCGACTTGGTATATTTGCTCACGGTGAAGAAAAAGTACAGGTCCACAGAGATGAACCGGTTTTTGATGGACAATTTTCCAATCGATGTTACCAAGAAGCTGTGAAAACCGCTTTCTTAGACTTCCAACGAAAAGCCGTGAAGAGTGGAAGATATGATGCTAAAACCGATGCAATTCTAACAGAACAATGGATTCGAATCATTATGCATCTTCCTTATGCATTCCAGGCAAAGAGAATGTTTCCAGATGTATTCCGTCATGACCGCCGAAATGAACCAATGTGGCAAGAAGTCATCGCTGAAATTGGTGAGGAACCTGATAGAGCAGATTTTGAAGATACACCTGAAGGAGAGATTGAATGGGATAGAGCCCAAGATTTGTACCGCAGAGCAATTTCAAAGACAAGTCATTACCAAGAATTCCAAAACACTAGAATTGAGAAGGCTCAACGTGCTTCTAGCCTAATTGGCAACCAATACACTGGTTCTATATTCCTAGCAATAATGTCGACCTTTGAGTCAGATTATGAAGATAATGAAAATATAGAAAATGATTATTTTGGCTTGTGTGGTTATGGTTCAGGAGCCAAAGCAAAGGTGTTTGAAGGAAAGGTTTCACCACAATGGCGGGAAATCGTATCTCGCTGGAATATGTTTGAGAGAATGGCTGGGCGAATTGCTATTGACCGATCTACCTACGAAGAACTCCACAAAGGACTGCGTGAAATTTCAGTTGTTGAGCCAAAAGGTGAGTTTGCTCTTGTGGAGGTTCAATCAGAAGGAACCTATGAAGGTGCACGAACATATCGTTGGGTTGCTTAAGGTAGTCATAAATCATACGAACTTTTTCAGTTCCAAGAATTCAGACTTCATAGAGATATTCAAGGTATTCATCAGGCGTTAGAAGGTCCTCTTCGTCTAACTCGTCAGGTCGGATATTCATCAACCAACCATCACCATATGGTCCTTCATTAACTAATTCAGGACTATCCTCGACTTCACCATTCAATTCAACAACGTGGCAAGAAACTGGAGCATAAATCACGTGTCTACCATTTGAAGTCCTGAGTGTTGCTAGAGTATCACCCTCGAGAACTTCGTGCCCTCTTGCCCCAGCATCTTTTGCACCTGTACCAATTTGGTCCGGATCTTGGTCTTCATCGTTGAACTCATCATACTCATCAACATTTGATTGCTGAGCGAGTACTACACGAATCATATCACCAAGTTCTGCTTGTAGGAAATCGCTAATACCAATCTTGTACAAGTCACCTGTTTCATCGTCAGACTCTAACTTTTGATACCAAAGGTGGTCTTTCGAATATTTTCTGTCGTCTATAATTTGAAATTCTATGAAATCTTCGCCTTCTGTCATGAATGCTCCTCCTTTTGCCGCGCCGACTTTCGCCTCATATTTAACGATTTGAGTTTCTACACCAAAATTCTCCCCTCCCGCGTTAAGAGCGACCAATTATGAACAGGGGGCTAGTAGCGCAATAACAGGTGAGGCGAATGGACTTCAGGCAAAGTGACGAACAAAGTATGATTCGAGCCATGGTGAGAGATTTTGCCGAGTCGGTACTCCCTCCAACTATTGAGTTTCGAGACAAGGAACAAATCGCTCCTACTGAAGAATGGCAGACATTTTGCCAAGAAACTGGACTACAAGGGATTACGATTGCAGAGGAATATGGTGGGATGCCAGTTGATGATGTCAGCGAAGCCATCATCATCGAAGAATTAGCTCGTGTTGATGCGTCTTTTGCAGTATTTTACTGTGTCCATGTTGGACTTTGTTGCAAAACTATTTCACTGCATGGAACAGAACCGCAGAAACAGAAATATTTGTCCCAACTTGCCTCAGACAAAGTGGGTGCTTATTCGCTATCAGAAGCCGGCGCTGGCACTGATGCGGGAGCACTTTCATGCAAAGCAGAGTTATCACCAGATGGTTCACATTATGTTCTCAATGGAATGAAAATGTGGGTCACAAATGGTGCATCCGCAGACATTTATGTTTTATTCGCCAAGGTAGTTGAGCATCCAGAATATGGCGTCAAGAAACATGGTGGGACTACTGCATTTATTGTCGAAAAAGCATTTGATGGCTTCACTGTTGGCAAGAAGGAAGACAAACTCGGAATCCGAAGTAGTGACACATGCACCTTAGTTCTTGAAGACTGCAAGGTGCCTGTGGAGAATGTTCTAGGACAAGTTGGCAAGGGTTTCTCAATTGCCATGAATGCTTTGGACAACTCTCGCATTGGTATTGCCGCTCAAGCTCTGGGAATATCGCAAGGAGCATTTGAAGCATCACTGAAATATGCTCACGAAAGAGAGACATTTGGCAAGCCACTAGCAGCCCATCAGATGATTACTTCATATCTTGCTGACATGGCAACAAGAATTGATGCGTCCCGATTACTAGTTTACCGGGCTGCCCATGCCAAGCAATTACACTACGAAGAAGGTTCTCCTCGACACACAAATGAAGCGAGCATGGCAAAATTGTTCGCTGGAGATACGGCAATGTGGGTCACTGAACGGGCTGTACAAATCCACGGTGGGTATGGCTATGTTACTGAATTCCCCGTCGAGAGATTCTTCCGAGATGCAAAAATTACCCAAATTTATGAAGGGACTCAAGAAGTTCAGAGATTAGTGATCGCTAGAAATTTAAAATGAACACCAGTTCAAACTTAGGATTCAAACCCAATACCTTGAGCATTTATGGCCATTCTAATCGTGGCCAATCACTTGGGTTACCATCTTCCCACTCAATTTCATCAAGCATAGATTGTATCTCATCAAGTGATGAAATATTGTTTTCTACTTGTAGCCTGTGAAGATAATCTTTCAGTCGTCCAAGTCTTATGCCCGGCTGAATCCCTGTGTATTCGGATATCCAATTTCCATTTGCTAATGCGACATCATTGGCATCATTCTGGGCCAGTTGATTTAGAGCACTTTGAACACCTTGGGCACCTTCGGTGTCAATAGCAAGTTCACAGGCAATTTGAGTATCAACACCTTCACCAAGAACTGCACGGTAAATCCGTAGTTGACCAACATCATCCATCCGAGGTAATTCCCCCATATATTTCCTCAATTCACCGACCCTCTTGATTGTGGCTTTTGGCAGAGACAAAGTTCTGAATAGGTCAGATGGGTTATTTTCTTGGAACATGATTGCTAATCGGGCTTCAACCACTGGGCAAGTTGGAGTTTTCATCTTGAGTGAAGATTGTCCATTCAAATCAAAAGAATGACCATTGAAAACAATGTTTACAACGCCATCAGATTCCATCCGACTCAACACATCTGCTGCATGACTGCCCGCCAGAATCCGCCTTAATTCCTGCCAAATTCTCTCAACACTGACGTTTTTCAGCATTACACGACACTCAATAAGTGCTGTTGAAAGTCCTTCATTAGGATGCCATAATCCACCACTCCCTTGGTCCATGAATCGATAAACGCGCATAATACGAAGACCGTCCTCCTCTAATCTGAGTTGGGCCTCACCCACAGCCCTGAGGACACCATTCTCAAGGTCCTCCAGACCATTATAGGGGTCATACAACTGTTGTCTTGCAAGGTCAATTGCCATGGCATTGATTGTCAAGTCACGCCTTTCTAAATCGTCGGCTAATGAAGTCCCAAATTTTACTGATTCAGGCCTTCTCCCATCAAGATATTCTTGGTCACACCGAAGAGTTGTCACCTCAAACATATCGCCTCCATTACCAAGGCGCACAGTAACAGTACCATACTCTACACCAGTCTCAATAGAATTGGGGAAATGTTGCAAAACCTGCTCTGGTTTGAAATCGGTTGCCAAATCATAATCGTTTGGTTCAACGCCACTCAATCCTTGGCGAATACTGCCACCTACAACCCAAATTCCAGCACCATTTTCAGCGAATATTTTAACGATTTTTAGAAGGTCTTCAGGCAGAGATTCTACCCAAGATTCTAGCCTTATAGGCAAGTCTCTACCCTCTAGGTCCGCGAGTGCCCCAACAGGCAACGACATGACTCTCCCGAATGGTCCCACAGGGAGTCGGGGTGCGGTAATTGCTTTCAAGGGGAGTGGCGACGAGGAGTCATGAAAGTGGAACTTGTTGCTCTTGAGTGGCTTAGGGCTCACGAAGAAACTAAGCCGAAAAAGGTTGAAGAATTAGCAAAAATCACAAAAAAATGGGGTTGTTACACCAAGCCTTTGCTAGTAGATAAGCAAACCGGCGCTATACTTGATGGGCACCACCGCCACGCTGTTGGCAAGATCCTAAATTTACTTCGTTTGCCCGTTGTTTTGTTCAACTATATGGAAGACGATTCTATCACAGTTGAGCCTTGGCCAAATTGTGGATTTGATTCTCTGACAAAACAAGACATAATTGACATGTCAATTTCTGATGAATTATATCCTCCAAAAACAAGCAGACACACTACAAGTTGGAAGAGTCCACCAATTGCAGAATCTCTTGAACGCCTTGCCAAATTAAATGATTGAAAACACCATCAAGTCACGAATCCTCACGGGACTAAATCTTCATGATGACCAAATCCAAAGTCTTCAAAAGTTGCATCCGGAGCCCCTGGATGTTGCATCTTTGTTTCCAACAATGCCATCATCGTAGGCCATAATGGAGTCAACCATTCTGATGCATTTGCCAATAAATCAAATAGTGGATGTTCTGAAAATTCTTCCTTGACTTCATCAAAATGAATGAAGATGTCATTTGCATCTTCATCATCAGTGCTCCACGGGTCATCGTCATCATCGCCAACCAATGCAATTGGCGGCAAATTTTCAGGAAGTTGTCTTAATTCAGCCGCTAAGGCTCGCAAACTGTCAGCCTCTTCGGGGTCAAAGACTCCCAACTCTGTCCCAATTTCCAAAGCATCCTCAAACAAGCCAGCAAGTTCCCTCGAATCAGTTGGTTCAGCCTCTGTCTCACAGATGTCTACAGGGCCAAAAAGCACCCCACCTAAGTCAGTATCAAACAAATCACCCTGCTTTTCTCTCTTGATTAGCCGTTGTGCTATTCTACCTCCAAGTGGAGCGATTATGAATCCCCCGTCGGCAACTCTGTCTTCCACCCATGGTGGCAATTCGGTAAGGGAGCCAGTCACCAACACTCGATTTAGAGGAGATGGTAGATTTGGTGGAGTGTGACTAATCTGTCTCATTTTCCGTGTGTGGAAAGTTGCTTCACTTTCAAAATCTCTGAGATGATTTCGCACATGGTCAATCACCTGCCTATTGGGGTCTACAACAGTTACTCCACCATCTGGGCCTACTATATGGCCAATCAATGCAGCCAAGTATCCTCCCTTTGCACCAAGAAGCAGAACTTCATCACCTTCTTCTAATTCTAAGTGATGTAGAAGAGTGCAAATCATGTGGGGTGCTGAAATTGTTTTGACCCCACCTTCATCAGTTTCTGTAAAAACTAATGGGCGGTCATGGTAGAACGGTGTGGGGTCATAGTCACTAAATGATTCAACCCCAACTGAAAGCATCGCATCGCGAATCGCTGGCGACATTGGCACATCAGCGGCTTCAAGCCGCGCCAACAAGTCCGAAATCTCGCTCACGGACAAAGCCACTACAGTCCTTACACAAAAGGCTACGGGGTCGCGTGGTTCATAATGGGGAGGTTCTTCGGCCTGTTAGTCGGGCTCGTGGTCTAGCGGTTATGACGTCGCCCTTACAAGGCGAATATCGGCGGTTCAAATCCGCCCGGGCCCATACAAAAATCGCTTAGAATCTGCATGTTTTGAGGATTTTTTGGGTGAAATTTTATCCCCACAATTGACTCTAATTGCCAAGAAATTATACCGAAATCGGATAAAAATGCAAATTTAAGAAAAATGTATCAAATGCAAGATTTCCCGCCGCCCATATAGTCAAAAGGGACCGAGTCGGGGCGTTGGTTATGGCACAAGACGCATCGGTGTTAGCAGGCTTACTAGCCCGCCGCATCAAACGTTCTGATATGCACATCGCCACTGCAGAATCCTGCACAGGTGGGATGATTGCTTCTGCTCTCACTGATATCCAAGGCGCAAGCCGTTGGTTTAGTCAAGGGTGGGTGACTTATTCAAATGAATCAAAGATCAAACAACTTGGCCTTGATGAGAGCATATTTGTGGCCGAAGAAGGGGCTGCTGGTGCAGTCAGCAAAGAAGTTGCCGAGGCAATGGCAATTGGAGCCGCAAAGAAATCCGGAGCAGGCTTGACTATCGCCGTAACCGGAATTGCAGGCCCAACTGGTGCAACAGATTCCAAAGAAGTAGGTCTAGTGTGGGTCGGAGTTCAACTTAACGAAGAAGTTACAACTAAGTGTGCTGAATTTGGCCAAGGTGACCGCCACAGTAACAAAGAGGCTTTCACAACTTTTGCACTACGCGTTGCTCTTGAAGTGTGGGAACAACATTTTGACCAAGAAAATGATGAGGATGAGTCTTCCGAAGAAGATGATGAGTCAACTTCACCAACTAGTATACCAGCAGCCCTAGATGTTCTTTCAGAAGGACCTCAAACAGGAGATTGGCATGGGGATGTGGCCTGGACAGAGGGTGATGAAGACCCTGAAACTGAGCCAAGTGAAGAACCTGCGATACCTGATTCAGACATCGCTTGGAACGAAGAATGAGAAATTTAATTCTGACTTCAGCAATTTGCATTGAAATTTACAAGCGCAATTGCTTAGAACATCCTCGTCCGCCTTGAAGATATGGCGGACGGGAGTTGGCGTATAATCTCGCTGAAATTACTCGCCGCCAAATTGTTTCCAGCCGCAGATATTAGTGAACGTTTGTTGAAAATCGATAACCTAGACCAATTAATTTCGATTGCAGAGGACCAAGGAATCACTGGCTTATTGAACGATGAAATCTTATCAAACCTTGAAGAATTAGCTAATCCAGACAATAATCAGAATGCAGAAGATGATGGTTCAATTGGAAAACCTGAATCGCAAAATTTCAATGAGATGGTGCCCGTACTTGATTCATCAGGGAAAGAAGTTGACGACAAGCCTTCACCCGGTCGTGTAATTGCCCCAATTAATCCACCAGAGCCAAAGCCAGCCGCGAGACCACATGACCTACCACATTTTGCTCTTGATGGATTCCCAATGGTAGCAACAGATGTCGACGTTGAGTTAGATGTACACTTTGACATCACAGGAAAAAGCACAACAGAAGGGAAATTGAACGACATTATTTCATGCTTCAATAGCCGACTTGAAAAAATAAAGCGGATGCTAGTAAGTTCTGGAAGACTTCCAAATAGGCCGATAGAAACTAGTCAACTATCTCGCGATAAATCACGTTTTTCAAACAGCAATAACACAGCCACAATCGTTGGACTAGTCAACGATGTTAGGCATAAGGGTGAGAATCTTCACTTCAAGGTAGAAGATACTAGTGGCGAGATTTTTTGTGTTCTACGTCCCCCACGCGCAATGGATAATTCACCCGCTGCAAAGCGTCGCAACACCATCGCTATTGGCGGATTAATGGAAGATGATGTCGTCGGCGTCACAGGATTCATCAACCCAGGAAGCAGGGACATGCTGATTGTAGATGATATCCATCTAGCGCCTACCCCAAAACACACAAAGAGGCGAGCGGAAGATAACCAAGCAGTTTCTGCTGCCTTCATATCAGATATTCATGTTGGCTCGAAAACGTTTCTTCACTCACAATGGGAGAAATTGGTAAAATGGTTTCACGAAGACCCTCTTGCAAAGACCATCAAATATCTAGTTCTCTCAGGTGATGCTGTAGATGGCGTAGGGATTTACAAAGACCAAGATAAAGAATTAGAGATTGTCGACATATATCACCAATACGAAGAAGTGGCTCGTTTAACCGAGTTATTACCAGATTGGGTAGAGACAATTATCCTGCCGGGAAACCATGATGCAGTGCGCCCTGCAGAACCACAACCAGCATTAGACCCAATGATTCAGCAATATTTCAACCGCGCCACATTTGTTGGCAACCCATGTGATTTCAGCCTTCACGGAGTACGTACTCTTTCCTATCACGGAGTGAGCATAATGGATTTTGTATCATCAATAAAACGCGTTACTTTCGGCGAACCAGAGATCGCCATGGAAGAAATGTTGGAAAGACGGCACTTAGCACCATCTTGGGGTGGGAAAACTCCTCTCTCCCCTGAACCAGAGGACCACATGGTAATCGAAGAGATACCGGACATCTTTGTCACAGGTCACGTGCACGGCCATCACTGTGGGGATTACAAAGGAACCACACTGATTCAGAGTAGCACCTGGCAGGACCAAACAGGGTACATGCGAATGCTAGGATTCCAACCTAAGCCATGTATTTTGACCGTTGTCAATTTGAATACGCACAAAACCGCTTCAATTCCATTTGCTTGACGCATCTGCTTGATGAATTTGCATAAGGTGTGGAAAATCTGTTGGTAGCCTCGTATCGCAAAGAAACGAAAACCCCACTGATACAGTTTCAAATCCATCTGCTTGATAATTTGGATGGATGCTTGGAAGATTTGACAGTACCCTTGTATTGAGAAGAAACGAGCAACTAACTACCAAATTGCTACGAAATTGGATTCTTACCTCAAACCGAGATGCCAAAAATCCTTAACTTTCAGAAGGGAAAGTTTCACCGGGAAAAAGGTGTGGCCAAAGGTCTCGGCAGTCATTTCCTTCCACTATTGGCACTCCAGCCTCTCTAAATCCCTCAAACGCCATTTCTTTACTCGGGTTGAAGCCAATAAATTTGCTTCCCGGAATCATCATGGATAGGTCTGTGTGATTATCCCCTACTGAACAAATCTCGTGAGGTTCAAAACCATTAATTCGACATAACTTCTCAACCATATCACCTTTGTAATGAGCAGGTACCCTCACAACCCCCTCGTCTTGAAGAAAGCCATCTTCATCATACTCGAAGCCATTGGATACCCAATCATCAACTTTCAACATCTGGGCAATTGATCCAATTAGCAAGTCAACACCAGCACTAACAATCGCCACCGCTATTCCTTTTGCTTTGAGAGCATCTACCAAATCTCTTGCACCAGTATTGAGAGATATTCCTTGGTAACAACGCATTAATTCATCACGATGGATTTTTGGATTCACTCCTTTCCAATGTTGAATATCATCGGCCATGAACTCTGCATCTGAAATCCCGCCTTTGAGGAATTTATCTAGCATAGGCCCACTACTTGTGCCAAAATGTTCGTGAATAATGCGCCACGAAGAAATGGTGTCTATGAGGACCCCATCGCAATCGAAGACCACTGATTTTAAGTCCATACTCACAACTCTAGTTTGCCGTCTTACTAGTAATATATCAATGGAATGATTAAACAACTGAAATCTAAAAACTTAGAGAAAAATATTTCTCAACAATGGTTGATGTATTTGCGGAATAATCTCATTTTTGAAGAAAAAATGAGAAAAGGCCCAGCCTTCTCTCCAAGGACTGATGCATTTGAGGAAAAATTCCATTTTCGAAAAAAATGAGAACTGGCCCCGCCTTCTCTCCAAGGACTGATGCATTTGAGGAAAAATTCCATTTTCGAAAAAAAATGAGAAAAAGCCCCGCCCTTCCTCAGCAGATGCCGAGTTGAGGCGGGGCCAAATCAGCCTAACCGAAACCGAGCTTTCGCTCAATTTCGGAAGGTCGGGTGCTCAGGGGCAAGAGCCCCTAAGCATCCCTGCATTCAACGCCCGAAGGCGCTTCGTATTACACAGTTCAGCGTATGCTGGTTGGTGATGCAGTGTACTGCTTCAACATGTACGCAGCGCCACCAGGCAATTCGTACTGAATGTCAATCAATGCTGAGTCAATAAGACCATCATTGTCTGTCATTCTGATGAAGATTCTGTCACCAGGACCGAAGGTTGTGATACAAGGTGCACCACCGCGCTCACAGTGAGATATGTCATCCCAGAAGGTTACCATATTCTCGCTGTTACGTGGGGCGAATCCGTATACATTCTCTGCATCTCCGCCACCAGGTGCGAGTGCTGTCTTGTACACTTGCTGTCCACTAGCGTTAGTCCACAATACTGAGACAGTCACTGCTTGAGTTGCAAGGTCTGTCGCTGCATATGATGTGGTAACTCTCCAGTGCCATTCATCCTGTTCTAGTCCACTGATCTCTTGTACGGTAATTGCTTCTGCTGTGAAGGTCAACCTTGGTACACCCTTAGTGCTGGTGTCTGCGAGTGAGCCTGCCCACACGTATATTACACCAGCCAAGACGACTGTAATTGCCACAAGAAGGATGGTTGCGATAACCGGGCTAACTGCACGGTCATCGTCAAGCATTGATTCCTCCTCGAACTCTTCCTCGTCCTCTTCCGCTCGGGAGCGGCTAAGTAGAGCACCAACGAATACGCCGACTAGGCCGACTGCCATCAATGTTGGAGCGAACGAAGCAACACTCTGTGCTGCCTTGGTCTCCACAATGAGTGGTAATTCGCTGTTGGTTTGTGAAGCAGTCATGTTGTTGTCTGCCCAGTTCTTCTCTTCTAGAGCTGGTCTCTCGTACTTCGAGTTGTCAGTGTATTGGCCAGTGAATGGATTCACTGTCATTACATCAACGAATACACGAACATCCTCAGATGTCTTGTTCAATCGGACGTAGTTTCCAACTTCAACAGATGAACCATAGTCAGGTAGTGCTAGTGCACCGTTTCCTGGACCATTGCTTCCAAGTCGTACGCTGCTCTGGTATGTCCCATCACAGCCTGCGCAATCGGAGTCAACCACATAGAATGACACTTGCAGATCGTATAGGTACTTGTATGTGCCATCCGAGTTGATTGGTTGGTCACCATCTGTGTGTTGTAGTTCAACTGACACAGGTACCATAGTCTCACGCAGAACACCGTCAATTCCCTTGAAGTCAAATGGGTCAGGGGATAGACGTACTTCATTGAAGTTGTAGTCTGGTCGCAATTCCACTATGTTGTGGACATTAATACTCAACTCGTGAGTACTGTATGTCTGTGCATAACAGTTAGTTGTGTCATCGCCATCTTGGTCAAGTGCAATACATGCGTCTGACTGAACGTAGTCATACTGTGGAACTTCACTCTGTGAAACAGGGTCCCACAGAATCAGATTCATCAGACAGTAGTCACCGGATCTTGGTGCCTTCTGGTGGATACCATCATCTGGTACACCATCGCCATCTGCATCCTGTAGCATATCCCACTCAGCACTTGTTGCGTCTGTGGTTGCATCAGGAATCAAATCAATAGTCATTGTATGCTCATCATTGTCAATTGCTACTGAGAAGTAGTTTGTGTATTGACACTTGTCAAGGTAGTACTGTGAGTCATCGATTGTCCAGTATAGTTGTTGGTTAGTGTTATCGTTGTCACTCATCATATTGCTGAGATCAATCGTTAGTAAGTCTGGATCCTCTGTGTCCTCATCTACAGACCACCACCAAGCATCGCCATCATTGTTGGCTGCTTGACCAGTTTGTCTGATGTTACCGTCTACCATTGCACCACTTGTATCGATATACTTTGTAGTGATGACTGAACCATTGTTAACATCCCATGGGATAATACGAGTATTATCGTTGGTAGGCTGTACTGTAAATGGTACACTCACTGTTGTTGCAGCATCATTGACTGATGCACCGTCTGATAGGTCTAGAACAATGTCACAGGTTCCACCATCTTCATTTGCCTCGTTGAGGTCAATTTCTAGAGTGGTTCCTCCGTTTATGCTTACATCGAATGCTACACAATCTACTGGGTCAGTAACTGCTGTCCAAGTGTAGGTCTGCGGTGCTTGCTCACTGTTGTTGTCAGCGTTCCTGTCTTGCTCATTTGCTAGACCGTCACCGATTCCCAAATCCTGAACAAATCCTTCACCAGCTGAGCCACCAAGGAATTTAGTTAGCAGATCCCATTCTCTCTCCTCACCGGTCACTGGATGTGCCCTTTGAGGTTCGTCGTATGAGTTGTAAACTGCGTTTCCATTCACATCAATTCCTTCAGTGAATACTGGTAGGCCAGTTGCGTGTCGTGGGTTGTTGATGACTGGAGCGTCATTGACGTTCTCTACACCTACAAGCATTGACTGACTACTGTACAATCCATGTCCATCAGTAACAACCAGGTATAGTCTCTGGTTGCCGAACTCATTCGCATCTGGAGAGATGGTCAGTGTTTGACCGGTCAAATCATATGCGAACGGTGATGTAGCATTGCTCGGATTTGTAGCATCATTTGTTACAGTCCATGACAGCGTGCTTGAAGCCTGCTGATAATCTGCAGCCTTATCTGTCAGCGACACAACATGTGAACCCGAATCTTCATCATACGATACATCAACCAAGTCAGCAATGACTGGCTTTGCACGTAAGATATCTATTGTGATATCCTGATTCTGATCCATTGCAAGCGAACTATGTGAACCCCAGTCCCAATAGATGTTATCTGCATCTCTTACCTTAACTGTCACATCGTATGCGCGCGGTGTTGTTGCACCAGTTGCTGTGAAAGTTCGGTGGATTAGCAGGAAGTCATCTAGAGTACCATCAGCCAAATCGCCACCAGTCAATTGCAGTGTACCGAAGTCACCGAATGTCTGAGCAGCACCGCTAGTCTGGTTCCATAGCTGTGGTGGGTAAACACCAAGCACGTGACCAGAGTTTTCATTCTGGATGATTGCTAGAGTCTTGATTCGACCTGTTGGGCTTCCAATACAGTCCCATGGGATTGCGAACTCAGAGATACCACTCCATGTTGGAGTGACTCCTGGGTAACCAAATCCAGGTGCTGCTTGCATACCAGTACATGCTGCTGTAACATCGACCCAGTTGCCACCAGGCATAACCTTGCGGATACCCCAGTTTGCACGGTCTTCTGCCCATAGCATGTAGTCTGCCTCGAATGGCAGATTGTGACTGACATACCAGTTGTCACCAACATTTGAACCACCTTGCTGGGTATCAAGATACCACATACCGTCTGTGACCAAGAAGGTCACTCCGGTCAGCATGATGTACAGATTTGAGTTATCCCAAGTCATGTATCCCATTGCTTGGCTAGTTGGGTCAGGATTGACTGCAACTGGACCAGGCATTGCATCGTCAGCAATGTTAGCAATTCCAAGTGGATGGCTTACGAACCAGTCAGTAACCGCTGCTGCGCCGCCTGCACCTTCTCCTACGGAGATGATGTTAGAGCGCCATGATGGGCTGACGTATTCTGAGCGACCAAGGTCGGTTGACTTAATCATCAATCCAACATTGCTTGCTGCCCCACCCATGTGTGTAACAGTTAGGTCTAGGAGGTTACCCTCGTGAACGACCGCACTGGTTCCGATTGTCAACATACTCTGGTTGAGTGTATTTCCAACGCTTGTGATGGTTGAGTACGCACCAGCATTAATCTGGGTGAAACTTGCACCGTGGTTAGATCTCCATGGACCATCTGTTGTGACAGTCATGTTCTCAATAGTACCTGATGCTCCACCAAGGGTTTGCAGGGTTGTAGTTGCTGTGGAGTCACCACCATTCCAACGGAATGAAGTGTGACCATCTGCCAGCATACCAATGCCACCAGATGTATCCATGTTTGCAACGTCCAATGTGTGACGGCCTGTATCAGATGAAACATCCAAACCAACACCGAAACCACTGTCTGCAGATACGCTTAGACCGTCAACTGTTACGTCAACATTGGTCAAGTCGAAACCGTTGTCACCAGTGACAACTGATCCACCTTCAACATTCAGTGTACCACCATCTTGTCGGTATGCTAGACTGAATCCACCGATGGATGTACCATCAAGGGAGATGTCTTCGCTGCCATCAAGGATGTCAATTCCGTATGTCTGTAGGTTACTCGCACCTGAGCTGTTTGCTACATTAATTACACCACTCATGAAACTGTGGACACTGCAATGGTACTCGTAAGTACCAGGTGCTGTGAACGTGTGGGCAAATGTGCCACCCAAGTTCAACGGTGAACTGTCCCAAAGTCCAGATGTGTTACTGGTTGTTGAGTGCTGGAAGTTGTTAGGGTCACTGTTGTATTGAGTCAATACCCATCGTACAGTATCACCTGTGCTGATGTTCTTAATTGTTGGATTGAACTGAGATGCCTCAATGTTCACAGAGTGAATCTGTGATGCTGAGCCACCTGCGCTGGCGAATGTGCTGCCAACATCAGAAACATCACAACCATCTGACACTAGAGCGTTAGATGTTGTGCTGACAAGATTTCCTGCCATTGTAACTTCTGCAAGTCCACAGTTCTCTACATAGATACCAGTTGCAGTTGGTGAAACTCGTCCACCAGATGCACTAATTGTGTTTCTTGAGAGGTCGACATCATATCCAGAGCGAACTCCGAATACATTGATTCCACCATCTGAGTCAGTTAGTGTGTTATCTGAGATTGAACCTTCACCGTTTCTAACATAAATTCCAGAGTGAGCAGAGTCTCCGTCACCTTGGATTGTGTTATTGTTGATGTCCCAATTCTTTGCATTTCGCATGTAGATCGGTTCGTCAGCAGTCTCGATTGTGTTACCACGAATCTCTACACTGTTCAACTGGTCGTCTTGTGCGTATATACCGTAACCTACTCTCTTTGAGCCAGTTATGGTGTTATTGTCAATTAGTAGGTCATCAGCATCTGAGTTCAGATAAACCCAGAGTGGCAGATAAGTGCTATCATACATGGTGTTATTACTCCAACGAGCACCATCTGTACCTGTTCCACCATACCAAGGACTGGTTGCGTAGTAGTTAGAGTAGATCATGACTCCAACAGTACAGTCGTACATGGTGTTGTTATCAACAACCCAGTCGCCGTAATCACTTCCAGCAGACGAGATACAGATTTCTTGCTGATATACAGATTGAACATCCGTCAACTGCGAGTATGACACTAACACGCTGTTAGTAACATGCATCTCCGGATTACGGTTGTAGTATCCTGCCCCACTTCCAATCGTACCGATGTTAATCAGTGTGGAATCGTTTACGAAGAAATTACCATAGTTGTAACCACCGTAATATCCTAGGCTAAAGTAAGCAGTATCCTTCGGACTTATTGCTGCCATTGTAGTGTCATCAGTATAGATGTCACCCTGATAGCTTCGGACATACAGGTTGGAGTTCTGGTTATTGTAGAAGCCACTGAAAATAACTGTTGAACCATTGAATGATGCACCAGTTGTACCAGTGTATGACCAAGGCGAGTCCATCAGGATCGCTTTGTTCTCCATATTGCTAGGCATTGCCCCGTAATATCCGTATTCAGTAATTGAACCTCCATTTCCATCACTCTTGGTTCTTGAACTTGTAGTTCCAAGATAATGGGTACCCGAACAAGATTGTAGTACGTTGTAATTTGAATAAGACCAACTATAACATACACGTGCATCGAAGTTATCCGTCAGAGCAACTGTATCGCTATTACCTGGGCCATCAACTAAACTTACGGTCTTGATAGCGTATCTAAAGTCAGCAACTGTTGTGCTGTAAGACACTTTACCAACACTCATTATCTTATATCCAGCAAGGTTGACGACGGTTAATCCCGACGCGTCAACATAATTGGTGTGGAACACCATGTCACTTACTGTACCTGAACTATCAGTCTCACCAGATGCCACTCTCTTACTCAGAGCGTCAATCATGCTGACACCAGTTCCGGCTACACCGCTACCATCTGCTGTTATCGTTATATCAGCTAATCTGGCTCTCTGTAAGAGTCCAGAACCGGACGCGCTCACCGTTGCAAGATCAATATCTCCTTCAACCCAAGTAACCAAACCTGAAGTTGTCACATCATTGGAGTTACTACCTGTTGTACAATCTGTACAAGTAAGTTCACCTGAACCATCGTGGTTCAAAGCAACGTTGTTGCTTGTCAGTGACAGGCTATCGAAACTCCAATCCTGGGAGCTTGTTGATAGTACATTGATTGCAGCACCTGAAGCGTTTGTGATTGCACCACTTAGGTCCAACTTGAACGCAGCGCCTAAGACAATTCCATCTTGTGATTGGTTGTCTAGAGCAGAGTTAGTTGCTTCCAATGAACCGCCTGCAGCGCTGGTCGTACGAATACCGTAGCGACCGTTGTTGACAGTTAAGCCATCCATTTCAACCGCTGAAGTACCATCAACCAATACACCTTCATCTACAGGGTCGTTGACTGTTACAGCACTAATTCCGCCTGCAGCATAGTTGCCAGCAATATGGATACCAGTATCAGCACCATTGATAACACCGTTATCTAATGTTGCAGTACCAAATTCCCTACCCCAATTCGAATTCATCAAATCATTGATGTCGCTTCCACCACGGAATACGAAGTCATATCGGTCACCGTAGTAATCTGCGTAGTTGTGTAGAATATCGATGTATGCTGATACCTCAGTGACACTTGCACTGCTGACATCAACAATTGGCCATGACATTCTCCATCCGTTAGGTGTTGGTGTCTGGTATCGGTATGCGTATGAGAGACATACGTTGTAGTATCCCCATAGACCGTTGAATCCCTCTGGTGGTGTGAAAACGCCACCCTGGTATCCGCTACCGAAGTACCAACTTGGCCAGTAGTAGCCCCAGTAATTGTATGGGTAGTAATTCTGGCTACCTGTCAAACCATCAGCAATATCGAGAGTGAACCCGAAGTCGCTTGGGTAAGCGTTTGCACCGTAGTAGTTGGTGTTACCTTGTGTGTATGGACCATAGTTGTTCATGTAGTAGTAGTAACCATACTGGTAGGATCCACCTGGGCTATATTGGTAACCATAGTAATTACAATCATTTCGAGCCCATCCATCGTTTCTTGAAGGGTGGTCCGGATTATTTCTGTCACCAAGGTTTGAAGTGTCACCGGATGTATAGTATCCAGTCATTGCCTTACCTGCTGAGTTCAGAGTGAAATTCTCGATTTCATCTCCGACACCATTTGCATCGTTGTCAATTCCATCATTTAGTCCGATACGCATACGGTCGTATACAGCGAAGTAACGACTTGAGTAGTAGTTGTATCTTGGGTGAACGTTTCCACCTTCGTAGACATTGTTGAAACCAAACTGAATGTAATTGAAGTTGTTTGCTAATCCAGACAAGTCAATTTCATAAGTTTCCCAACCACGTTGTTGACCTGATAGCAGAGTTGACCGGTAGATGCTTGGTAGAGTCATTCCACCATCAATTTCTACACCGACAGTGTTGTCGTTGAGGGTGAATCCATCAATTGCTGGAGCTGCATTCTTAATCACTACACCAGTATCTGCACCGCTAACAGCGATGTTCTGAATACTGCTGGAGCCTGAATCTTCAATCCAAAGACCAACACCGGTCTGACCAGCATTGTAAACTGAGGCATCGTTGACTAACAGAGTTCCTCCATCAACCTTGATGGTAGCCATATCTGAAGATGTTGTTTGGCTTCCATAAACTATGGCGCCATTCTTCAGTTCAAGCGTTCCTTCACCGACATTCATCATTCCACCTGTGTTAGAGTTTTGATGCATGTCCCGGATGTTTCCATTGTCTACAACGAATTTACCACCGGCTAAGATATCCATTTCCCAACCATATGAACTTGTAACAGCCTTCATGTTTCCAATTTCGCCACCACCTTCGGAGAGCAGTAATTCGCCTCCGTTCTGGATAGTGATTGTTGGATTATTGTTTGCAGTTCGGTTAATCATCATCTTCGTTCCATTCAAATGCAACTTGCATCCATCTAGAACTAAGTCAGTTGATAGAGTGATTATTTGCATTGTGTATAGTAGGTAACCATTGGATACAGATGTGTTTGTACCCAACCATGTACAATCCTTTGTAGCACCATTCCAATCTTGTGGGAATGCTTCCAATTTCATGTAGATTTGGTCACCTGGACTTAGAGGCATTGAACAATCCATGCCGTTAATCTGACATGTTGATGTGTACCAATCATCTGCTGGTGTAGTCTCATTTTGACCTGCACCGCCAGCAATGGCAATACGGTGGTCTGTGTAAGATGTAGATACAGCAGTTGATCCGCTGCTTTTATCTAACTTATCTTGGAGTAACCAAACAGTTGCATTTCCAGTACTATCTGTGTAAGAAGTACCGACTGATGTGACATCAGTGACAACACAAGCCGCACCTGGGCAAGTACCCGATGTGCTTACTGTAGTTGTCGAGACTGCATGGTCTGCAACAAATACTGGTATGAAGTTCATTACACGGTATGCTGCGACTTGAGCAGTTCCTCCGACATATATTGCGCCTGAGGATGATGAAACATCAACCCAACAGTCAGACATTCCTGTCCAGCCATTTGCATCAGCACAATCGTTACCTCTCCATGAGACACCGATTAATCTTACATCACCATTAGTACTTGCTTGCGCTACATTCGCACCAGTTGATGTTTGACCAGTGATTGCAACATCTGCAATTGTGACTTGTGCATTACGAGCATAAACGATATTTCCGTTAGAGGAAGAACCGTCCATGGTCCCGCCTGCTACAGTCAAAGTGCTTGAAGCACTGCTTGAAGTACACGAAGCGGTTGCCCATACACCGTTGGTTGAATCACCAAGGTCAGCGTCATTTGCTCGAACATTCCAACCACATCCAGCGATTGTAAGACCGTCAGCAGCTAGACCTGTGATTGTCATTAGGTCACCGCTTGCTGCAGTTCCATCCATTCGTAGATAACCGTCTAAGTCGACATTATCCATTGAACTTGGAGTCGTCCTTGACATCAGCATATTACCAGTACTGGTAATTCCACTTGCAGACCAACCCGAGTCACCAAGCACGGTACCTGCGGTACCTGCTGGAGCCAACGAAATTGAACCACCAGTAATATCAGTTAATGACATGCTATCTGTAGCATAAGATACCAAAGCATTTGCATATCCTGCTGCATCAACATTGTTAGCATACAAGCTTGTACCAGATGCTGCAGTTGAAGTGTGGCCTAGACCTGTTCCTCCAACTTGTGTGCTTGATAGCCCGCTTGTTGACATGCTTACATTGCTAGCATGCATCGAGGTCGAGTCACCAATGATACCATTGTGTGCCGCATCTGTAATTGTTAGATTCTCCAGATAAATGACGCTTCCGTCACCAGTCTTTAGAGCACCTTCAGTAGATGAACTACCCATATTACAGTTCGTTGCAGAACCTTCAATCCATGATAATACAGCATCATCAGGCAAGTCAATACAGGAATCTGTTGCATTGGTTATTGATACTCCAGAGAGATCAAAACCAGTACCTGTTCCTGAACCGTGCTTGATTGCTGTATCTACATCGGTAAATGTGACTGTGTCAAAGGTAAAGTTACCTACATTTCCGTTGTGATGTGGTGCACTACCATGCCGGCTACCAGCACTGATTGCAACATCTAAGTTGCTGAAGTCAGTGTTGTTGAACATATGCCTGTCATCTGTGTCTGTACAACCGCTTGTGAATGCAATTCCCTTACCAGCAGAGTTACCAAGGTTGGTAATTGTAACTGGGTGAGTTGCATTTCCATTAGTTGTCAAGCGAGAACATGTCCCAGCCATATCTAATCCTTTACCGGCTGCGAATTGAACTTCAACACCTGCATCAATCACTAGGTCTGCTGTTACGCGTAGGTAATCACCGCTTGGCACAATACGAATTGGACTCATTTCTGCGTCCCAAATTGTGTCTTGGGTGATATCAGCATAGACATCCATACCAGCGCCATCGAACGGGATGGTCTTTGTACGGATACTACAGTCTGCGTTTCCACTGTTGTAGCAGTAGTAAGCGCCATAGTAACCAAAGTATGGTGCAAGTTGTGCGTTGTTAATGTACGAAGCACTGCTTGGGAAAGTTGGCCAATAGCCACCCCAACCGTAGTACGACATCTGCATTGGTGTTGTAGATGTTGACGTGCTGAATGCAGCCGCACCGTGGCGGATTACATGCATCTTGTGACTGTTGTTACCACTGTATGTGGTTCCAAAGTAGTCAATGTCAAATCCTGCAGGGATGTCAATAACATCTGCACACTGATTTCGGTAACTAGACCAGTATCTTGTACAGTAGTATGTGTACGGGCGTCCATTTGATGTACCAGTAAAGACTTCATCGTAGTTGTACAATTCAGTCATTCCAGCAGTCATTCGCTCGTTTGCATGAGCGTTTCCATCTGTTGAAATTCGGTAGTTGTAATCGAATGGATTCGCACCTGCTTGATATCCAGTACCTCTCTCTCTGAGAGTTGCACCAATTGCTGTTGAACCACCCTTTTGATATCCGATATTCTCGTAATCATAGTACGCATTTGAACTTGTATCATAATGGAATTCTATTTCATTAGTTACATCGTACATCTTTACTTGATACGAACATGTGTATTGGGAACCAAATCCACAATTCATGTCATGCCATTCAATGGTGAATACCTTTGTTGGCGTTCCTATCTGATAACTTGAAGCGGTAGTATTGTTCCAGTTTCCATTGTTATCCTTTGCTCGGATACTGTACTCAACAATATTTTCGCGGTCTGTACCAGGCAGAGTTGCTGACCAGTCACATACTGAAAGTTCACACTGTGCTCGAGTTTTGCCCGATTCTTGTGCCATTGCACGAGTAATCCAGTTACCCCATGTTTGGCTAGTATCATTGTAGACTCTGTAAACCATGTGTGGTCCTTCTAGTACACCATTAGCATCTGTGCCTGAAGAAGTGTTCAGGCCAGTGGGAGGATCTCCAGCATCTGTAATACCTACTGTCACAGTTCGATCATCTTCACTGTGGGTATCCATCAAACCGGTATAATCTAACACAGGCGGATAGATGTCAGGCATCGGCCTAACAGTGCTAACCTTCTGGGTGATGTCGGTGTTACTTGACCATCGACCATCGTAACCAGGAGCCATCCAACCGTTGAATTGTCGGTCATAGCGGTAAGTACTGTATGAGTATAGGCAGTAAGGGTTGCTACTGCTGCTGCTCAAGAAGTACAGTGGGTGGTTATTGCTGTTTACACAGAACCAATTCCTTGTGCTACTGCTTGAGGAGTAACTTGCGTTAACACTCAATGAACCGAATTTCATGGTGATGTCACCAGGGATTGGTACAGCTGAGTAACAGTCATCGCAATTACGACCACCGCCATTTGTACCTACTGACGCACCTGATACAGGTTGGTCAATTCCAGTTTCATCATCCAATCCAACAACAGTGAATGCTCCAGCAGCGGAATTGTACCACCAAATTGTGGACATTCCAGGGCCGTGTTGGCCACCTAATGACAATCCACTAGGCTCTGTCACTTCACAAGTTGCTGACGATGCACAATTTGAATATGAGTACGAGCTAATTGTTGGGCTGTATCTCATTTGGTATGCTGCGCCAGTGTTGAAACACTGATAACTACCTGTTCCACAGTTGGAAGTATCATACTCCCAAATGTATTCTCCAGTATCTTCGTAGTATGTGATTTGCTCATCGAAGTACCGGTAAACAGAGTAGTATCTGTAATTTGTTAGTTGGTCAATTTTCAGTTGCCACTTGTTGTTAGGAGTTCCATCACTGTTGTAAGCATCTGCTTGTTCATCAGGTTGTACGAAGTAGTTGTACGGGGAACTTGGCGCAGTTACACTGCTTGGGGAACCAGTTCCACCCACGGGCAAAGTCTTGAAATTGGGGTTACCGGTTGTACCAGCAACTGTGCCAACCAAATCTTGGAATGCCCAGAAATATTCTACATATTCGCCTTCCTGAACTGCAGGAATTACAGCTCGGAAATTACACCATGAACCAGCAGTACATGTACCTAGAGTGGTAGCACGAACATTTGTCCATGTACCATTATCGACACTGTAACTTAGAGACGGTCCACCACTTGTCGTGGTGTCTACACCTGTTGTATCACGTAGACCCAGCCAGAATGTTCTCTGCTCTGGGCGGTGTGTGATAAGATCAGTGTAAGCAACGAAATCGTCTTCGGGAGGTGCTGTATCAGAACCACCACTGTAATCCAAATGCAGATGTGGATAATCTGACGTGGATGTGCAGCCGTAGTAACTGTAGTATCCTGTGCTACACCAATACCAGAACGGTGCGTTCGCGGTATTCCTTAGACCTAGTCCAAGGATGTGACCGCTGGAACCTGCTCCAGAACCATCAACTGCGTCTTGCACGTCACTAACTCCATTACTGTTCATTGAAATGGACCGTACGTTTCCACCATTCCAATAGTAACCTGGGTCACTCAAGGAAGTTGACGAAGACGATGCAGCGCTGTTTCTGATATAGCGGTTCAAATATCTACCACTACTATACAGATAGCTGCTTGGATCAATCATATTGCTTGATTGACTCGAACCAGACTTCAGTACAGCAACTTCGAAATTCCGTGCCCCACTCTGATACCTCCCAACGTTAGATTTGAAATCTACGCTGTTAACAGTTGCACCAGTTGGCAACGCGTTACCAAAGTCAAAGCGGTACCATGCATATCGGTAGTACCATGAGTAGCTAGACGAAGAGCAAGTGTTTGACCATGAGCCAGAACCTCTGCAAGTGTACAACAAAGAACTGCTAGAGAATGCATATTCGTAAGTGGATGTGTACCAACCCCATCGAGTGATGCGGTAGTAGTATGCATATCCAGCACGCTGTGCACCCTTGTCCATTGTTGGATCGATAGCAATTGGGAACGAGCGGTTATCGCTGTCCATTAGCCATGTGTTCTCAACAACTGTTGTCAGACTAATCTCTTCTCCATTAACCCGAATAACGTACTCGCCGATGTGTGGTCCTTCTTCTGAAGGCTCAATACTTTCAACGAGAGGTTGCGGAATGGATACCAATAACTCACCTGTCTCCAAATTGCGGATACTTAGAGATTGGTTGGTCTTAACCAATTCTCCATCAGCAATAGGCGACTCCCCTAGGAAGAGAGCAAAACCGGTAGGCAGATACATTGTTTCTGCAATACCGAAGTACCCTGAATCCTTCTGGTGGTCAAGTAGATTTGGTGCTTCTCGAATGACAAGGTTCTGCTTCAACTGTGTTGAAGTCACCTTGTAGTCAAGCGAGATGCCAGTTAGCATAGGATATCTAATCACATTTGCACCAACATCGATAGGCTCACTTGCCGGCATACCCATGTAAGGTTCTGGAGATAGTGTCATACCATCTAGAACCACAACTTGTGGCATAATACCGTAGCGAATGGTTTGCCCATCTACTACCATTTGGACACCATGACGAGCATCGTTTCCGAAGTAGGTTTCGTATGTGTTCTGTGTTACACTCCATCCCCCTTCATTAGATTCGATTGTCAAGTCAATCTCTTCCCAGGCACCATCATCCATGTAATGGACCGGCACTGGAGAGACAATAACTTCGAAATCACCATCATCCTTCAGGAAGGTTTTGGCGGTTTCCGTACGGGAACCGATTAACTCAGCTCCTGCGTCATATCCAAATTCATCATTATCTGCCGGATTAATTGCTTCATCCGGTAGAGTCAGCAGGTCATCAATTGACTCTGCCCCATCGTTCTCAGAAGTCTGCAAATTCTCCGTTACCGGCGAAACCGCAGCGCTCCAACTCATTCCAATCATCAGGAGCGTTAGCAAAAGCCAACTGCCCCCAAAGGTCACTTTATTTTTATTTGTCACCATTGTTCATACCCCAAACTATCGTATGGTACTCCTTGGCACGCTTTGTCGCGCATATAACCATATGGGTGCATATCCTTTGATGCTTTGATTTGGAATGGGGTACTGTAGCCATATTTAATGTTAAAAAAAGTACAAAAAAAATGTAGTACAAAGATTTTGTAACACTGATTTCACCCAGTTGACTAAGTTATTTTCACCGTGCTTTTTATATAAATAATAACGGAATTATTAGTCCCAATTTAACCGAATTAAATTGTAACTCATTTTGAGAATCAGGTGATTAAATCGAAATTCAATTCTTTTAGATTATTTTTAGATCTCTTTGGAAATTAATTATTGAAGAGGAATAATAATTTGTTGAAGCTAAAATTTGTAAAAAATAAAAAAAGGACAGGGGGCCCGTAGGGCCCCCTGTCCGAGGGTTTCCTGCTAATGCAGGTCTTTGTGTTACTCACTTTCCTAGGAGGTTTCAACTTCAGTAGTCGAATTCGTCGGAATCGCCTTCGCCGCCACCGCGGGTTAGGATGAAAGCACCAGCAATCACTGCCACTAGGACAAGTATGCCGATTGCAATCCAAGCTTGGGTTGGGATTTCTCCGTCTCCACCTTCAACACCAATGGTGTCGTCAATATTCACGCCTGGTCCACTGTCATCAGTAAATCGAAGACCTGCGCTAGAGTCTGCTGTCTCCATATTTCCAACTGAGTCCATTGCATTCACTGAGTAGTAGAAGACACCTGAACCTGAATGCCTGTCCACTGTAACATCAGTGCTTGAGTCAGTTGTTGAGTGGCAGTTACCTGCACTGATTAGGCTTGTAACTTCAAGTGCTGTGTGTTGCGATGGTGACCAGCAAATCATCCAGTGGTCTACATCAGATGCATCTGCAGCACTCCATGTGAAGTGGAGGCTTGATTCACCAGAACTTGCAGCCTCTAGGTCATCTGCTCCTGCTGTTGGGTCAACTTGACCGTCTGCAGTTGCACTTCCTGAATCTACAGGTGTCCCGTATAGGGCGCTACCATCAGTTCCAACTTCTCCGTTCTCTACGCGTACGAGGAACTCGTATGTTGTACCGTGTGTTCCAGCGATTGTGTGAGTTGTTGTTGTTAGGTCAAAGGTACTGCGTGTACCATCAAGCGCTGCTCCATCATCATTGACGTACAGTACACCGTAATCGTTTGCTCCGGTGAGTTGCGAGTTGTTAATCGCCCATGAAAGGTCAATTACTCCAGCCGCTCCAAGAGTTGCAGTTAACGAGTCAATACCAATCTGTGGTGGTTGACCGATAGTTGCTGACGCAAATACCGCATATCGAGATGAAGAACGTGACGGTAGTGTACCATCATTACCCCATGATAGGCTAATTGTGTCTGCATCTACTTGTGCTTGAGTTGTACCTGTCATCTCAACCCATCCTGTACCGCCTTCATACCAAAGGGAATGGCCAACTGATGGATCAGCGTCTACTGTCACAACTAGGTCTTCGCTGTTTACATCTTCAGGAGCAAGTATTCCACTTACGTCCATATTGAATGTACAAACTGAATCCCAACCTGGGCTTCCACTGAGTTCCTGTCCAGTTGCATCATCTGCGTCTGAGAATTGTGCAGTGTATTGTGTGTTACCAGCATACAGGATATCGTACTCTGCATCCCAGCAATCGCCAGAATCAACGTGTGAATAATTGTTCCACACATTGAATGTGAGTTGAGCCGATGCATCAGCTCCCCAGTGATCTGTTACTGTAACAATCATTGTTGGAGATCCTAGCCACATCAGGTTGATGTCAATTACACAATCAGGTTGTCCAAGACATGCCTCCAATTGTGGGTCCATTTCAGAGCCAGACATAGACCATACGTATCCGAATGGGTCCGGGCTTCCGTCTTGATCTAAGTCAGGTTGACTCAGGTGCTCCGCACGTGCAGAGAATGTAATTTGTGTGCCACTAATGATGTCACCCTCAATTTCATCCATTGTCAAGTATGCAGATGGGCCTGAATTTAGAACTTCGAAGTGACCTGTGCGCATATCATTCGCTGCGTTCATGTCATCCTTACAAACAGGATTGTTTCCTGTACCACAATCATTTGCAGAGTCTGTGTCAGTTAATGTTGTATCAAGCAAATCAATAGTTGCACTAACCGAAAGCATACCTGGGTCAATCATAATCTCAGCACAAGCGGTTGCTTCTAGAGTAGCTGGGTGGAATTCTCCCAAGTACTCGTGTGGTGAGGAAGTAGCAGGGTCATCTGGATTGTCACACTCTGTTGCAACGAAAGGTGAACCAATGATATCGTCACCATTGGAATCCTTCACGTTGAATGTAACTGCCCAATCATAGTTGATTGTTCGGTCACTACCACTGTGAGCAATAGTTGCAAAGACTCGAGTCATTCCTGCATCCAAACGGCCACTCTCTTGACGAGGGTTGCCTGCTTCGATATTGACTACTTGTACATCGTGATAGGAAGCAAAGGTTGCAGTTAACAACGCATCATTGTTTCCGTTTCTATCATCTAACGTAGATGTTGTTTCTAACATTTCATTGACTACGTTATTCGATGCGTTTGCGCCAGGCGCTGTGCCGTAATCAGTTGAGACTAGTTCGTACATAGTGTACTGAGTTAGAGCCGATTGGACTGTGAATGTCCCCACGCCATTTGCGTTTGCTGTATCTCCTTGAATTGTACCTGCAAAGGTGTATGCTGTTTGGAATGCAGGAACCGAGCGGGTCTCGCCAATATCGCTTGCATTCTGATGTGTTGGTGGATCCATTGAAAGGTTACTATACACTTCAATGTCATTAGCTTGACCTGCTCCATAAAGGTCACCGAAAGTTACAGTCCATGTACATGAACTAGCACCTGGTCCTTCAGGACAGTCGTCAAACGAGCCATCTCCATCAGCATCAAACATTGATACTGCCATGGTGTTTGTTCCATCATCTTGGAATGCAGTGAATAATCCACCCATGGTTACCTCCATCTGAACATCTCTTGGGTCCCATTGTGCACTGCCATTGACAAATGCGGTCATGGTGAAGTCATGCGGGCCGGCTCCAGTCATTGGGTCATCGCCAGCATCCCATGCAAGTTCTGTTGAGATATCGTACCAATCAATTACGTTAACATCATAATCTAGAATGTTGTTGTTAAGATCAGTATCTTGGTCACCTGTATCAATTTCAATGTGAACAGTGTACATTCCTGGCACAGTTGGTGTCCAAACTAGGTTTCCACCTGTGGAATCACGAACAATATAATGGCCGTTAGCCAAATAATCGCCAGATGCAAATGTTTGAATTCCACAAGAAATTGTGTCATCACAAACTGCTGCGTCTTCAGCGTCAATAAACAATGGAGTTGCTTCGACACCATCATCAACAGTTACAGTTACTGTCAGTTCTGATATGTCGTTATTACCATCGTTCTTGACCACGATATCAAACAATATCGCTTCACCGGCATCTACGGAATTCCTTACCGTACCGGTCATATCGGTCGTTGATTCTCGCGGTGAATTCGCACCCATCAACCAGACCTCATAATCAGCTCTGGCGTTGGTGTCTTCCACCGGTTCACTTTCATTCAATTCTATTGGGTTTAGGCTTGCTACGACGCTCATTAACATCAGCAGCGCTAAAACCAAACTTGTTGCTCTCTTCATGTCACAGTCCTCCCACTAAGGGATTGTCCCACCTGTTCAATTCATATTTATACTATGCGCGGGACTTTGTTAGGTTATTCTTCTGTAAACGCACAATCGTATTGATTTTGGTGCATAAGTTTTGTATCATTCAATGTCACGGAGAGCCTCTGCAGGATGGATTGATGCGGCCTTTCTTACAGGCCAAGCAGTAGCCAAAATAGTGAGCAAATAAGCCCCTAAAATAATCAGAGTTATTTGGCCCCAAGGTAGCACGAATTCTGCCCCCTCATCCTTGAGGAATTTAACATACAATTGGTAATGGAATCCAACCCCAACAGCAGCCCCATTTAAAATACCCAAAAGACTGACCCAAGTCAACTCTGTTAGATATCCTGCAATAACCATACTTCGCTGGAATCCGAGGGCTCGTAATATCCCTGTTTGGTGAGCCCTCTCTGACACATTTCGAATAGTAATTACACCAAGCCCAGCAATGCCGACAATGAGCCCTAAAGCAAGGAATGCTTGGAGTAGGCTGAACATAGCAAAAATGAATGATTGAATCTCCTTGAACTGCACTTCTATTGCAAACACTATCGCACCCTCTTCAACTAACTCAAATTGAAGTATTTTTGCAACTTCTTCTTGATCTTCTAGAGTGGCATCCGATGGGATTGAGAACCAAATTGAGGACGGAGTCGCTTCAAATCGCTCAATTGTGATTGGTTTGGCAACGCTTACACCACTCGCAAACCAGCCACTTTCTTCATTCATGACGGCCCCGATAAAGAAAGTGGCGTTAATGGCTGGATTGAATGGGTCCTGGACAATTATGGCATCACCAATGTTCAGACCCATGCCTTCTTCCAAGACACCTCCTTCACCCTGATAGGTTTCCACAGCCATTGTGTAATCAACCACGACTAGTGTGTCATTGTCAAGGATAGCCTGCCAAACTTCTTCATTTGAATTACCCAAACTTGGTTCCCAAGAATGCAGGGGTAACCCATTCAAACTAGTGAAATTTGAATCAAAACCGCGGATATTCGTATACACAGATTTGTTTTCTAAATCAGTTTCACCTTTCTGGTACACCTGAACAGTTGCGGTATGCATCGTTGCAATCGCATCGAAATCTGATGATTTTAATTCTCCCAAATCCCATTCGCTAGAATTGTCTCCAAGGTCTAAATCACCATATGCAACGATCTCCCATTCACCACGTGCATCTTCACCGATATCACCAAGCCAGTTGCCGACAAGTGCGGAATAGCCAGATAAGACAACTACGGCAAAAACCACCAAACTGAACATCCCCATGGTCATTGCAGTCCTGAAAGGTGTTGCTAATGGATATGCGAGTGCGGTTGGTAACACCGATGAAAGTCGGCTTGAAACTCTCGTGCCTGCTTTTGCTAACGAGCGGGCAATCATTGGTGCTAAACTTGTCAACAATAATACGCCTGCGCCGACTAAGAAAAGACCCAAAATAATGAAGGCAGAATCACCTAATTCCCAACCATCTCGAATTGGGTCGGTCCAAATACCCCAGCCAAACATGAGTAGTCCAAGGATTGTCATAGTTAATCGAGGAGTAAGAATTGTACGAGATATTCTTGACCCCCCGAACGAAAGTGACTCTGGCAAAAATTTTGAAAACAGGAAGTAAAGAGGTGGGACTAAGCCGAAAAGGAATAGGAAACCTGCTGTTAACCACCATGCGTATCGACTCCCAGTCTGTGGGTCACCTATCATGAATGCAAGCACTCCAGAAACTACGCCTGACCCTAACATGAACAAGGAAACTAGAATGGTCCACCAGGGGAGAGAACCTTTGATTCTAGTCGGAATATCCCGCATTGCGGCCACAACGTTGAGTCTTGAAATGTAAATGGAAGTAGCCATTAGTGTCATGAAAGTAACTAAGAATCCTATTGAAAATCCGCTCAAAAGACTGTGCCATTCCCATGAAAAGAGGATGCCTCGTTGGAAGGTTTGGGCCAAAACTCGGTCCAGACCTGACATCAATAATTTAGCGACTCCAATGCCAACAAACGCTCCTACGGCACTTGACATCAAGCCAATTATGGTGCCTTCTATCACGAACATTCCCCGTAGTTCTCCACGATGCATCCCAAGTGCCCGCAGCATACCCATCTCGGATTTCCGTTCATCGGCGAGCATTACAAACAGATTCATCACTAGTAAAATTCCAGCAAAAATGACGAAGGAGCCGAAAATCAGGAATAAGGCCGAAAAATTAGCACCAGAATCAGCCGTATTAGCTCTAATCTCTGATTTTAGAGCGACTGTTTTGATTCCCACTGATTCCGCTGTTGAAATCTCATCAGCCCAAGCGGTGATATTAGCCTCTAATTTGGACATATTGTCATCCAAAGCCAGTGCCAAACCGCTGACCATCACCATACTGCGGACTGGTTCGTCTCGATTCAGTAAAAGTTGAGCATCGGAGATATTTACCACAGCGATGGAAATATCGTCTAGCCCGGGTTGGCCAGGCGGAGCAGGCAATTCTGGTATTGTAAACGTGTAATTCAAGTCAATTGGCTCAAAAATACCTCTTGCTGCAGCCATTAATCCAACAACTTGCAAAGATTCAGGTGGAGTCAATGCCAACCCAGTTGCTGACCAAGATGAAAGATAAAGAGAACCGGGTTCTGGGTTGGGGATTCCAACGCCTTCAGTCAATGCAATTGCTACAAGCGGTAAGTTAGAGATGCCATCAATTGAAATCTGGTAAGGTAACCGACCCGATACGTTCGCACCATCAGAAATTAGAACTCCGTAAGGGGAAGTGATGATGGTTCTATGACCATCACTCCAGGAAGTCCGGTTGTCAGCACCCGGGGCAGGTTGTGTGTCTGCAAGGGAAAAACCAGTTCCATTCCAAAGGAATAGGCCGGCACTTTCTACCAGGACTGCAGAGCGAGAAACGGATAGGATTTCACCGGCTGGTAAACCTAAATCATGTGCTGAAACAATAGAGCCATTTAGACGGGCAGATGTAGATTGTAAATCTTGGCCATATACGTCCCAAGATAGGCCTCCTGAATTGGCAATTGAACGGCTTGAAGGTGGGTCAACATTCCAATTGCAAGAATTAAATTCTGAATTGATTTCTTGTACAGGTATTTCACAGGTTGAACTAGTGAATGGACCCTCTAATCTTAGGTACAGAGAATCATCCTCTAATGCTAGACCGCCACCTTCTATATTCTCGCTAAAAGTTGAAAGGTCAATTGAGGCAGAATCCCATACAATTGCCCCGTCACTATAAGCATCTCCAAACAGTAGATTTGCCCCCTCTTCACTAATGCGGAGAGCAACCCCAAGGTCAGCATCAGTAACCACTAAACTGACTAACTCCCCATCGCCTTCAGGCATGGTAATATCGCGGGAATCTTCATCTTCACTCAACGTAGATAGCCTAACTCCATTTGAGTGCAAAGATAGGGCCGCCCCATCTCGAACTGACTGAACTGAGAGCACTGCCTTAGATTCACTACCACGTGGAACCCATTGAGACCAGAGGCTGGTATTTTTTGTTTGAACTGAAAGTCCAGAAGGAGTCGCGTACCAATCAGCAATCGCATCGGAGTCTATTGTGGTAACTTCTGCAGAAATTAGTCCTGTTAAATTTTCACCACCACTTGAAATCTGCAGTATTGGAGCCATTAACAATTCAGCGATGGAAGCATCTGGAGATGTGGCAGAAATGTTTTCTCTCAAACTTTCAACCTCATTACCGTAAAGTAATCCCTCTCCGCTTATTCGTTGCACTGCTAAGGAAAGATCCTCAGGTACAGAAGCAATCTCTAAGCCTGAATCCCCAGCAATAATGAACTCGTCAAGAGTTGAATTGATGAATGGTAAAGCCCGGTCCTCTGCACTTTGTGCATCTAGTACACCTCCCCTCGCTGAGATTGCTATTCGATTAATTTCTCCTTCCCTCCCTAGAATTTCTTGAGCCTGAGATAAACTCGTGTAAATCGACGCATCCCCTCCGAATTCATATCCGGATATTTTTGTTGGCACAATTTCCTGTACTGTCAAATTGGTAGTTTTTCTTTGTACTTCACCGGTTTCTGAAACTGCAGACCAACTTACTTCAACGGTCTCACCAATCTGTAATTCCATTTTTTCAGCGCCTCTCTCACTGATGTACGCCTCGCCATTTTTTATCTCCGAGTACAGTGGTCCATTGTCTCCGCCAAATGGTTTCCATGTTCCTTGATTCTGGTAATCTTCATCCATCGCTAACCAATGAGCATTATTCGCCTCAACAGTTTGGTGTAATTCTGATTTCAAACCAATTTGCATATTGATTCCAATAGAAACTGCATCGATGTCTGAATTGTTAAACAATGTGTCCACAAATCCTTCCATATTTGTCTGATTTAGCCAAACTGGATTGCGGAAAAGATCTGTTCCGCTGATGATAATATCTGCTTCATCTAAAGATTCTGCAAATTCTGCTTGTAGAGTTGCATCAAGACTATCGCCTACAACTAAACTACTAGTGATGATTGCTGAACCAATTAGAAGTCCAACAATTACAAGTGCAGTATTGCGCTTACGGCGACGAAGATTGCTGATAGCCATCTGGGCCAACATTCGCCTTCTTCCTGATATTGCAAAATCAAGTAATTGTAAAGAGACAAGTGCAACGACTAATCCTAAACTGATTGCAGTAGCATACCAACCAAATCCAACTCCATCATATGATGTTGACTTGACTACACCAACTATCATTTTAGTACAAAATATAGTGATTACGAGGAATAAAATGCTAAAACCAAGAGTTTTTCCTAATCTCTTAGTTCTGTTGGTCTCACCCCCAAAGCCAGGGGATTCGTTTGAGTTTGACAAGTTAATCAACTCCAGTCATTCTTCCTCATTGTTATCGGCTTTCTCAATTTGCTCGTCACCTATAATCAAGCCATCTTGGATTGTAACTAGTCTAGTACAGTGTCGAGCAATTTCCTCTTCGTGGGTTACGATGACGAATGTGATTCCTTTGTTCTTGTTAAGGTCACCAAGTAATGCCATCACCGAATCAGAAGTTGCTGTATCTAGGTTCCCAGTGGGCTCATCAGCTAGAATTAATGCGGGTTGATGAGCAAAGGCTCGAGCAATTGTAACTCGTTGTTGTTGCCCTCCAGATAATTCTGCTGGAAGGTGGCCCGACCAATCTTTTAATCCAACAGAATCAAGCGCATCTAATGCTATTGCTCTTGCATCTTTACCCGATTTTCCTTTCAAAATAAGTGGTAGTTCAACATTTTCAACTGCTGAAAGAACTGGTATCAGATTGAATGATTGAAATACGAATCCAAGGTGGTTTTTCCGCATATCAGTTCTTTCTCTATCAGACATTTTAGATAGGGATTGACCATCAACGAATACCTCTCCTGTAGTAAAGTCATCAAGGCTTGAAACACAATTCAAAAAAGTGGTTTTTCCGCATCCTGATGGACCCATGATTGCAACCATTTCTCCTTGAGAAATTTCCAAGTCAACCCCCTTGAGTGCCTTCACTTTAACTGAGCCGGTGTCGTATACCTTCCACAACTGCTGTGCCTGAAGTACTGTGGTCATGTTGTATCGGGCGGGTTGCACACCTATAATACTCGACGCACATTTGGTCAAACCATGGGAGAGGAGGGAGCCGCCAGAGCGGTCAAATTCACTGTCCTATTATTCGGTCCTCTTGGGGAGAAGTTTGGAACAAAAACTCTAGAGTTTCCACTGCTAGTTGGTAGCACTATTCAGGATCTAGCAGAGCGTATGCATATTGCAGACATGCTTGAGAAAGGAATGAAAGTTGCGCTTAACGGAGAATTCTGTTCTCCGGATGTTGAAATCCCAGACGCTAGTGAAATCGCATTTCTACCGCCGGTAAGTGGTGGTTGAGTCGACTCTACCCCATTGAGGTTATTTTTCCTCAATTTGTAGTGGTTTAAGCCGAATCATTCAATGGATAAAACCTGCGCGAAGGGTTTGGAGATAGTTACCATGATGCCGTCAAGTTCAGAGATGCTGTTCATTCTTGCCCTTTTTGTATTGTTTTTTGGAATCGAAAGATTACCTAAGTTAGCCCGTTCTCTTGGCATGGCAAAAGGTGAATTTCAGAAAGGGATTAGTGATTCTCAAAGCGCTACCGAAGCGGACTTAGAGCGCGGTGGTAAAACCGAAACAGCAGAACTCACTGAAAAAGCAGAATCGGCAGGAATTGAAATTGAAGGAAAAACTTCTGATGAAGTCAAGGATGACCTCTCAGAAGAGTGAATTACTTTTTTCGAATATTGTAAGGCGAGCCACAATCGCCACAATTGCCATATTCACCACGCTTTTTGGATATGTTCTGCTCATTACTAATTGCACCACATCCGGAGCAGACTAACTGCCATTGCCAACGTTCAGATATTCCATCAGTCAAAACTGGTTGATGCTCTATTCCAGCAACTAAACAGCAATTTTGCAGACGATAATCATCTGTCACAAGAGTTGCCTCCAACTCTAAAGCAAGCGCCAAAATTTCTAAATCAACAGGTGATATACCAGCCAAATCTCCACTATCAGTTGCCACCTTAGTTGCTCTTTCAAATGAGTTAGCAGATGGCGTGGACCACTGTAAATCAGCCCCATCCAACAACATCTCTCTGTCAAGTGATAGTTTGGCAAGTTCATCTCTTTGAGAAAATACGACGCACCCCGATAATTGGGGTAAAGGCCAGTGAAGTAGGGCCGCAGTGTCCAAAACACGCATGGCACTTGGTTAGAGCACCACTCAATGAGCGTGCCGGTCTCACCACAAGGGCGAAGATTGATGCATGGAATGGTTAGCGAAGAAACGTGAGTAGTTTTTCAGGACTCGCAGAAGAGGTTACTCTTTGGTTTGGCTCTATTGGCCTCGCGGGCCTTGGATTGATGTCTTTCACTGAGGCGTTTATCCAACCAATTCCGCCAGATGCGCTTGTTATTCCGATGGCAGCGAGTACATCTGATCCCATACGGTTGGTGTCAATTTTCTTGGTAGTAACAATTGCTAGCGTACTTGGCTCTTTGGTAGCATGGTGGATGGGAGACAAATGGGGGCAACCATTGCTTGAACGATTTGCATCCGAAAGTGCTGTTCGGAAATTCAATACTTTAGTCAAAAGACATGGTGGTTTCGGCATTTTTATTGCCGCTTTCACCCCAATACCGTACAAAGTTCTTGGTTGGTGTGCTGGGATAGGTAAAATGGAGCGAGGCACGTTCCTTCTTGCTGGGTTAATTGGACGGTCTATGAGGTTCGGATTAGAAGTCCTGGTGATTGGCTTCTATGGAGAGCAGTTCATTGATTTCCTTACAGGGTGGCAGTTCATTGTTGCCTCACTTTTGGGTGCACTTCTTCTCTATCCTGCATGGCTTTGGTGGGATGGCCTTTCAGAGGGCGATGAAGATGAGTGAACAACCGATTTGGTTTTACACCTAACCCTCGCCCCGAGGCTGTGGCTCGCGTGGTGTAGTCCGGCCCATCATTGCAGGTTTTCATCCTGTCTACCCGGGTTCGAATCCCGGCGCGAGCACTTAAATACAACAAAATGGAGGCGTGCTCGCGCCT
>CAZXZO010000019.1:25844-40272 GCA_964645485.1 uncultured Candidatus Poseidoniales archaeon | reverse complement strand
GCATGAAATGGTCCTGAGCGAGTTTTGCCACCTAGTGGGATTCTAACAACGAGCGGGACATCAGCGCCCCAGCGCCATCGTAATTGAGCGGCGTTGTTAATCAGCGGATTCATTGCTAAGGCGGCGAATCCTCCAAACTGAATTTCAGCGACTGGTCTCATTCCAGCCAAAGCAGCGCCAGTGGCAGCGTGAATGATAATCGCCTCAGAGAGAGGCATATCAAGCAATAAATCTCCATGGCCTTTGGCTCTCAAAGGCAAATTCATGCCAAAGGCCCCAGCAACTTCCATGTCTTCACCCATGAACACGGTTCGGCTACCCCAACGCTCAGCAATGGCTACCATACCTTGCTGAATTGCTCGGCTGAAAGAAGACGAACCGGACCCAGAAGAAAACTCAACAGAGATTTCACCCGAAATTGTGGTCTCTGATGTATCATCCCCTGATTTTCCTGCTAACCTTGAGAGTTGGTCAGCGTGGGTGTCAGAGTCGTGAAAACTTGTAATTCCTGTGGTGACACTTTCCCCTTCTGGCCAAAGCATGTCATTTAGTGTGGCTCGTGCCTTATCGACATTGGATTTTTCCTCTTGTTCAATACGCGTTAGTTCTTCACCCTCAACCCCGAGTTTCTTGAGTAAGGAGTGGTGCTTAGGCAGTGGGTCTTTTTCCTCCCAATAGGCTAACAGGTCACGGTTTACGTATCCGGGGGGATTACCGCTTTCTGCACCTAAGTATAGGTCGTCGTGATGGTGTGCATGGCCACAGCCACGCATTGTTTCAACATGAATTAGAGTAGGTCCGCCACCGGTTAATGCAAATTCACGAGCGGTGGCGGTGGAAGCATAGAATGCGGCTGGGTCTGAGCCATCAATTGTCCAAGATGGTAGCCCAACTGCTTTACCTTTGTCAGCCCATAATTCAGCATTGTTTTGAGCGGATGGAAACGTGTCCAACGCAATTTGGTTGTTTTGGATCATGTATGCAATTGGTAATCCTCTAGCACCTGCGAAATTCAGTGCCTCCCAAAATTCACCACTGCTTGAACAGCCTTCGCCTACAGGTGCTAGTTGGAAACGCTCTAATTCCATTCGCTGGCTAGCAAGGGCAATTCCAGTAGTTGTGGCTGAGGCAATTGGTAAGGGAGCAGTTGGTGGCAGAACACCAATCGGCCAATTGCCAATATGCAAATCGCGTCCACCTGCATTTTCATGGCCTCCACTCATCAAGGATTGAGATTTTCCAGTCTGTGCAGCAAAAATCTCAGCAGGAGTTTGGCCCATGGCTAGAGCAAGACCTACGTCTCGAATCATTGGTGCAACGATGTCTCCAGTGTGGCGTTGGCCTGATGGTTGGTCGATTGCTCGATTCAATGCACTTGCACAAGCAACAACCGCCTCTTGCCAGGTTGAGCGGAATCCCTTACCGCCAAATTTTCCACCATCAGGCGTCTCGAGTCCATCCATAAACAGGTCTTTGAGATGTTCGTCAAGGTTTCGTGTACGTTGCATCCACCGTTGCCAATCAAGTCGTTGCTCAACTGTTACTGATTGTAGGTGAGCGATTCTACGAAGTGCAAGCCGTAAATCAATGACAAATCGTTTTGTTCGTCGCTGAAGATGTACTTCCCCACTGCGCCTTGGAATCACTTCGTCAGATGAAACAGCCTCAGTCAATTTTTCTTCCGAGCGCCGGAGGAGATTAGCGCTTATTCGCTGACATAACTGAGAAGAAAAATCATGGAATTCTTTGCCATTCCAGATTTCAATATCGGCGGTCATTTCATCCCATATAAATGCGAACACTCGCAGATGTCCATCCTGTTGTTGAGCGACTTCAGTCATCATCATTGAGCGGGCATCCGCCACTGTAAGTGGCGAAGAAAATTCTAGGTGAAATTTAGCCTCCCAGTTAGCACCAAAAATTGGCGGCAAGTCATCTTGTTGACTCACAAATCATTCCTCCTGACTACTGCGAGGTGAAGTCAGCCTTCAATTCATTCGTCAGTCAATCTTCATTTTCAGGCAGGAATCCCTCAAGTGCTTCCTTAGCATCTTGAGCCAAAATAACCGCATCCTCAACCCGGTGAGTGAGAGTGGAATCTTCTAATCGGCCAGGAATTCCAATTTCCCAAAGAAGTTCATGAAGTATCTCAAGAGTTCGCACAGTCATGTTTAGTGCATCGGGGTCGGTGGGGATTAGACCATTCTCTTCGGTTAGTAAAGCAACTTTCTCTGGTTGTTCGTCCAACACAGGGTCAAGTGCTGCCTCCAAGACCTGTTCAATATGCTCGGCTTGCCGGTCTAGAGCCTCCTCTAATCGGCTCATTCGTTGAGATTCTTCACCTTCACCATGTTCTTCAGTAGCGTCTAAAATGAGTGCATCAAAAGTTGTTCTGAGAATAGTTTTCAGGGTGTCAGGGTCAAGGTCTTCAAACCCATCAAGTTCTGCCTCAACTTTACCCATGATTTCGCTGACGAAATCATCTGACAGAGAATCTTCACCCAATAATTGCTCAAGAATTGGGAGACTCCAAGAAGGGTCACCTGCGGTGACTTGAATGTCAAAATAGCCGCCTTTCGTGCCTGTGTTTACATCTGCTGGAGGCGGCACGAACAACTTGTTAGCGTGTTTGGTCAATTGGCCGAGTAGTTTATTCATATCAACTGGTTTTGATAGAACCTCTGCAACCCCTGCTTGTGCCGCTGACATCAGATATTCTGAACCCGAATCTCCTGACATAATCACGACACGGCATTTCAGGTCAAATTCAGGGTCGGAAGTCAATTTGCTAGCGGTATCAACAGCATCGCCAGATTTCCAATCACTGTTCATTAATACAACATCAGGCATAGTTGCCAAAGCAGTACCTTCACACTGTCTTAGAGTAGCGGTTCTGGTTACTTCGTAACCCGCACGCTCGATAGAACCAGCAAGCAGATTGCGCCGCCCCTCGTTCTCATCAGCCACTATGACAGATGCCATTCAAGATGAGCGTAAAGCGGGGATGCCTTCAACCTTACAGCCCTCAATACTTCGGGACAGTGGAATCTAAGAGGTCTGACCAAGCGTGGATTCCACCGCTGAGATTTAGAATAGCGTGAGAAAACCCAGTATTTTTGAGGGCGTGAGTTGCGCTAAGCGAGCGCGCACCTGTGCGACAATAGACAACGATATCTCGGTCTTTTGGTAATTCATGGATTTTTACAAGCAATGACATCAATTCAATTCTAGCATCGGTCCCCGGTAAGGTTACGATTTCTGCTTCATTGGCACCTCTAACATCTAGTAAAAATGGCTGCCAACCTTCATCCAATTTCTTGACAAATTCATCTGGGCGGATTGAACCTAATCCTGGCGGGGGAAAGTCAGCAACTTTAGAGTCAGAGTTAGCCGTTGGCGTTGTTTCACAATATGCATCCAAGATTGTCAGTTTTGTTACTGGCTCACGCGCTGGTAAATCACCAACTTTCAAGGTCTTGAATCCGATGTTTTTTGCATCATAAATGAGCAATTTACCAGACAATGTTTCGCCAATTTCAAGAATGACTTTCAGAGCCTCAGTGGCCTGAATAGAGCCGATTACACCGGGTAATACCCCTAGTACCCCAGCCTCAGCACAAGAAGGTACAGCCTCTGGTGGTGGTGGGTCAGGAAATAGGTCGCGATAATTGGGCCCCCCAAGGTGGTTAAACAGGGAGGTTTGTCCTTCAAATCGGAAAATGCTCCCATAGACCCAAGGTTTCCCTAATATCTCACAGGCGTCAGAAATGATGTAGCGGGTTGGAATGTTGTCAACTCCATCAACAATGACATCATATTTTGCTAAGATTTCAAGGGCATTTTCAACGCCGAGCCTACAGTTGTGGATATCAACAGTTATTTCTGGATTTAAATCTGAGATTCTGCGAGCAGCCGATTCTACTTTTGCTTCCCCAACTGCTGAGTTTGAGTGGATGATTTGGCGTTGGAGATTTGTTAAATCAACCAAATCATCATCAACAATTCCTATGCGACCAATTCCAGCGGCCCCAAGATAGAGAAGTGCTGGAGAACCTAATCCTCCAGCACCGATGACACATACGCTTGCAGACTTCAATTTCTGCTGGCCTTCAATACCAACATCAGGAAGGATGAGATGGCGCGCGTAGCGCCCTCTTTCATCTGCTGTGAGGTCGCTCATTGGTCTGTGCGAAGTGCTACTCACCTATTCGGTTTGCCACTAGTTTTCTTCAAGCCACTTCTCAGCATCCATGGCGGCTTGACAACCCATGCCAGCAGCAGTAATCGCTTGGCGGTAGCGTGTATCAACTACATCTCCAGCAGCGAATACACCGGGCACAGAGGTCATTGTGTGTTCTGAGTGAATGATATAGCCACTATCATCAGTTTGAACTTGTCCTTCAAGGAATGGAGTGTTTGGTGTGTGTCCTATTGCAATGAATGCACCAGTGCAGGAAATTTCGTGTTCGGAACCATTCCGTGGGTCCTCAAGTATCGCTCCGGATAACCCGGATTCATCAGATAACCAGCGCTTGACTTGGCGGTGTAGTAAAATCTCAATTTTCGGGTGGGCAGCCACACGGTCATACATTGTTTGAGAGGCTCGGAAGTACTCTCTTCGGTGTACGACTGTCACTTTTGAGGCAAAACGGGTAAGGAAATGGGCCTCTTCCATGGCCGAATCGCCTCCTCCCACCACAATAACTTCCTGGTCGCGGAAGAAAAATCCGTCACAAGTTGCACAGGTGCTTACACCCTTTCCTTTCTGTTCTTGTTCACCTTCTGCGTCTAGCCAAATTGCATCCGCTCCAGTGGTTATGATTATCGCTTTTGCCAAGTGTTCTTCACCTTCTACTGTCACTTTGAAGGGTCGAGATGAGAAGTCTACCTTCTCGACATTTTTGTCCTCAACTGTCAATCCAAATCTTTCAGCTTGTTGGCGTAATTCAGCCATCATTTCTGGGCCGCCGATTCCTTCAGGATATCCTGGGAAATTTTCGATGTCTGATGTTAGCATTAATTGGCCACCAGATGCATACCCTGCGAACATGAGAGGTTCAAGCATCGCTCTTGCTGTGTATAATCCGGCTGTGTATCCGGCTGGCCCTGAGCCGATGATGATGACGTTGTGTACATCTGCCATATGGTGGCGGGGGTGGAGACCCTTCATCAATCTTGAGAATGAAATTTAATTCAACATTTTGGCGATTGCCGCAATTGCGGCTCGAGCATGTGGTTCTAATCTAGGTTGAATGTGCTGCGGCTCAGCGCCTGGCCCAATAATCCCAAGTCCGACCGGTTTGTCAAATGCGAGTTGTGCCTCAATTAGAGATTTGATGACCGCTTGACCCATTGCTAAACCGTGTTGAGTCTCACCTTTCTCAATGATACCTAAACATGCGACTCCTGCGATGTTATCTTGTTCCAGCAGTCTTGCTGCTGCTAATGGTGCTTCCATTGATCCTGGGACCCAGACAACTTCGCCGACTTCAAGTCCATGTGCGAGTGCACTTTCAGTAGCAAACGCGAGCATCAACTCAACTTCTGTTCTGTGGAATTCTCCACAAACGATGCCAATACTGTTGCTCATCTCCTCACTTCCATTTTTGGGTTGGCTTCTTTGATTTCATTCTTATTGCTGGTTTGCTAGCATCTGTTTTGCCGCTTCAACAGCGGCCACTGTTGCAGAATCAAGTTCAAGATTCACTGTGTCTCCCTCCTGTTTTCCACCGATTGTTGTGACGGCAATAGTCTCAGGAATTAAGTGCACGTCAAATGAAGCAGTTGAGCGATTCACTTCACCTACTGTCAGACTAATCCCATCAATTGCAACAAATCCTTTTGGCATCAGGTAAGAAATTTCTTTTTCATCACAAGTTAACTGCAGAGTTCTGCCGTTTACTCCTTGTTTAATTTCGCTAATGGTGGCCACCGAAGTAACATGCCCTGATACATGGTGGCCTCCGATTTCATCACCAAATTTTAGGGAGCGCTCAATATTGGCTTGGGTGTTTTTTCTCTCAATATTTAGAGTAGTACAACGAATGGTCTCCTCAATTATGTCAAATTTTGCAGTTGTTTCAGTGATTTCAACTGCTGTCAAGCAGACACCATCAACTGCAACGCTAGCACCAATTTCTAATCCTTCAATGAGTTTTCCACCCAACTTCACGTCGATAGTTAAGACATCATCCCGCCCGATTGCTGTGGTAATTTCAGCAGTTCCTTGAACGATTCCACTAAACATCAATCCTCACTTCCCTCAACATCATCAATTTGCTTCCGGACTGCTGATAATTCAAGAATTCTGGAGATAATTTTGCGGGTACCATCAAGGTCGTCTGAGAGTCCTTCAACTCGACAGACGCGGATGTGTTCTTTGCCTCTTTTCAAGAGTTCTCCCTTAATCCATTCTTCTGCATGGTCTTGGTCATATCCAAGTGCGATGATATCGGGTTTTACCTCATCAAGAATGTCAAACATTGATTCGGATGGAGGAAGCCCGATGATTGCCACATCTACAGGTTTCAATCCTTCAACCATCCGCCTTCTCAAGTCCATTCCAGTAACAGGTTCGTGCTTTCTTTTTCTGACTGTTTCATCATGAGCAACTACTACTGTCAAATGCTCACCGAGAGCCTTTGCTTGCTCAAGATAGTGAAGGTGACCAGCATGAAGCAGGTCAAAGACTCCAACAGCCATCACCCGTGACATCAAATTCAACTCCTTGGTTGCCCCACTTCAATTCATTGATTGTCCATTGCTGCCAACAAATCAGCTCCGCTGATGATTGGAATCCCTCTTTCTTGGCCGTATTTCACGGCTTCTTCGAATGGTAGCGCACCATCGCCATCGGGTTGAAGCATTTCAGCCCCGATAGTGCATGCAACATTTCCCGACAAGCGGGCAATTGCAACTGCCAATTCAGTGTGGCCTTGCCGCGTAGCAAGCCCACCGGGTGATTCCCGACATAGAGGAATGTGCCCGGGTGTACGAAATTCTGAGCCAAGGGCAGTCATTGATTGCTCTCTGCTCACCTCTTTTTCCAGCAATTCTTTTGTCAATTCTCCAAAACGGCGAGTGGTTAAGGAGCGGTCACTATCAGTTATTCCTGTGAATGTATCTCGGTGGTTGAGTGATAAGGTGAAAGCACTTCGTGTATCATAGCGTAAATCATCGGTGATTAACACATCCAAAACAGGATGCTCCTCTACTAGTGAAGGGTTAGTGTGTAGGTCTTGGAGGTAAGGGAGGTCGAACAGTTCGGCCACATCATGACCAATTGCGAGAAAAAGCAAGCCGCCGCAATCTTTGCGTAATTGACGCATTACTTCCGGTGTTGCCGCAGTAGCAGGCCAAAGAAGGTCAGTTTCTCTCTCTCTAAAGTCAGAATCAAAGACTAAAACGGGATTTCCGTCACGAAATGCCGCAATTGCATCATCAAGTTGTGACCCGCCCATATATCGCGGAGGGGGCTTAGATACCCGTTACTTTCGGTCCGGTCATTTTTCATTATTTTATGAGGAGATTATTCATGCAATAACTTCCTCGGAGGCTCATAAGAGGTTGAGTGTGGATGAATCAAAGTGCTAGTCGCAGTTTACCAACTCTAGTTCTGTTGGTTTTACTCGCCTCAGCATTTTCCCCTGCTTTAGGTGGGGCTGTACAGAGTTCTGGCTCCGACCCTTTAGGGGTTGAGTTCCAAGATGTTAGTAATGTCACTGGGCTTGCAGATCTCTCACCTGGGCCACTTTCAAATTGGGCATCTTATGGTCCGGGAACCGCGTGGGGTGATTATGATGGGGATGGCGATTTAGATTTGTATGTCACCGCTCGATTTGACCAACTTGGGATGGAAACAGAAGAAAGTTTTGCAGATGGCACTGACCAGTCTGTGATTGATGCGGCAATAGAGGAAAACCGTTCTGGTCAGACGTTTTTGATGCGAAATGATGGCGGTCAATTTGTCGATGTTTCAGTATCTGCAGGTGTGAAATTAGTCAATTCAACAGCAATTGGTGCGTGTTGGGCAGATTATGATGGGGATGGAGATGTTGACCTTTACATCTCAAATTTCGGTATTGCAGACTTCTCATCTACGGCAGAAAATTCCGGTGGTGAAGACAACATCATGTTTTCAAACAATGGTGATGGCACATTTTCTGATGTTACTTCTCTTACAAATCTCGGAAATCCAGGGCACTCTGCTGGTGGAGTCTGGGCGGATTATGACCATGATGGCGACCTCGATTTGTACTCAATTAATTCTGGAATTGTAGATGAGAGGGATTTTGATATGTGGCCTGAAACCAATATCCTCTATCGGAACGAAGGTGATTCCAATGGTGATGGTGTTCCAGAATTTAGTGACCAGACGATTGAAGCGGGACGAATTTCAGGTCAAGAACTCAATCCATCTGAGGATTTCATCCCCGCAGTTTCTAACGAATCTCAGGATGAGGCTCCTGCTGGCGCTCAGGGTGGAGATGTAGTTCTAGGGAATGGGAATATTCTCTCGCCAGCAGGAACAGGAGTTTCTTGGGCTGCCTTATGGTTTGATTACAACAAAGATGGCTGGGAAGACCTGTTTATTGCTAGTGACTTTGGTATTTCTCCACTGTACGAAAATAATGGCGATGGAACCTTTGATTTAGTTACTGGCAAAGCCGGAATGTTACTTCAAGGAACTGGCATGGGTGCTCATGCTGCAGACTTAGATGCTGATGGGGATTTTGACCTATGTCAAACAAACTTTGGTCCCAATTTCATTTGGTATAATCAAAATGGGGAATCATTTGAAAGAGAATTAGATAGTGATTTCCACAATAATGATGAAAAGAGAATCACAGTAAACTGGGATTGCCATTTTTTTGATTATGACCTAGATGGTGATTTTGATTTATTCACAACTGCTGGACGTATCAACACTTATGTTCCAACTCAAGAAAATACATTGTTCAGAAACGATGGCAATGGTTGGTTAACCGATATAACAGTAGAAGCAGGATTAGGGGGCCATGAAAAGAGCATGGGTGCTTCAACAGTAGACTTTGATGGTGATGGAGATATCGACATCATTGTCGCTAACTCTGATGGGCCACTACAACTGTTTGAGAACAACGCTGCACAGATTACTGGAAATCATTGGCTTAAAGTTGCCCTACAAGGAAACCAATCAAACAGTTATGGAATTGGAATGTTGGTTGAGGTTGAATTATCCGATGGTAGTGTAATCGCACAACAAACCTACGCAGGTTCAGGTTATCTCGGTTCAGGCGACCCTGTTGTGCATTTTGGATTGGGGACTGAAACTCAAGTTAATGAAGTGAGAGTAAAATGGTCCACTGGACATATTCAGGTTGTACAAAATGTAAAGATTGACCAGACAATATTGGTCTTGGAAGAGGCTCCCCCACCGGAGGAGGGTAATTATCTCATTTGGGTTGCAATCGCAATTATCGTGATTGGTCTTGGTGGTGCAATCAAATTAAACCAAAACCGTAACAATTCTACCAATAGTGAAGTTGATTCAAATCCCTCAGGTGATTAATCAATTGGTTCAAATAGTTCGGAGTACAAACTTGAAATGGCGGAGGACTTTTTGGTTAATTTTTTGCCTGAAAGAGCCTGTCTGCACACAGTATTAACAAAGAACAGCGATTCGGCCGGGAGGTCGGAGGGATGATGGGATGTCACTAAAACTAGGTCCGGCGGGTGTTCCGCTCTCATGTAAGGGAAGAACAATCGTTGAAGGTATGGATGATATCACCACTCTCGGTCTTGAAACAATGGAGATTCAAACTGTACGAACAGTCCAACCAAAACACTTCGACCAGTACTGGCAAGCAGGAGTGCTTTCTCACAAAACCAATTTTGAGATGAACTTGCATGGTCCTTACTATGCTGAGTTGTTAGGGAATCGTCGTGAACGCAGTAGAACCTTAGCAAAAATGGAAGCCTCAATCCAAGCCGCCAAGGTTGTAAACGCTCGGCATATTGTATTCCATGTGGGACCATACCTTGGTTTTAGCAGAGGCAAAGATGCCAATGAGCAGGTTGCCAACATCATGGCTGGCGTAGTTGAGCGAGTTGGTGAATTATGGGGCGATAAATCCCTTGAAGAGCAACACATTGCATTTCCTTGGTTGAATGATGACACTCCTGCATTAGTTGGTATTGAGACCAGTGGCCGGCAAGAATTATGGGGCACTTTAGAGGAAGTTTTGGAGGTCAGTAATCACGTTGAAGGCACAGTTCCTGTACTCAATATGGCACATATCCATTCCCGCGGCCATGGCAGACTCAGAACTAGTGAAGATTATGGGGAATTATTCGATATGGTGCGTGACACTTTAGGTGGCAAAACATTCTATTGTCACTTTTCTGGAGTGGAACATCGCATGGGTAATGCGCTGCATTATACTCAAGTCAAGAAATCCGATTTGAAATTTGAGCCATTGGCAGAATTTTTGGCAGAAGATGGCGATTGGCTTGATGTTACTGTGATTTCAGATTCGCCATTGCTTGAGCACGATGCGATGTTTATGTTACAGCAATATGATCGTTCAAAACACAGGCTGATTGAGAAGCAAGCCCGTGATGAACGCCGAATAAAGTTGGCATTACAACAAGGCCTAGACCCAGAAGAGTTGGCAGCTAGAGAAGAAGAAGAAAAGAAGAAGCGTCTTGCAGCAGAAGAAGCAGAAGAAAATACTCCAAAGGGTAAAAAACCTGCTGAAAAACCAAAAGAGAAACCTGCTAAAAAACCTGCTGAAACCAAGGCAAAAAATGCCAAGGCAAAGAGCGATGCTAATGATATGTTTGATGATAATGATGATGATGACGATGACATCTTCTGAAATCAAGAACTATTCTATCTCCCTGAAATAGATTCACACCGAAAAATCGGTTCTTCCTTGACTTTGCTAAGGCAATCGTGATATTCCCTCTTAGACGGCCACTACCTAATGAGTGAGAAGAAGGCGTGGTATACACCATTCACTAAATCACTCATCAATACATCTGAAATTATTTTTCTCACCTCATCATTGCTGGCAATTGGTATCATAGTTTATGATTCAATCAATGATTTACGAAACACCAACCAAACTGAATGGACTTTGTTAGTAATTGTTGACATCATTCTTATTGGATACTTCATTACAATCCTTGCGGATTCACACTACAAAAGTGAAAACCGGGTTGAATGGTGGAAATGGAATTCTCTGCAAATAATTGCCTTATTCCCCCTTCTAGGCACTGCAATTCCTGGATTAGGTGGAGCAGGTGTGCTTAGATTCCTACTTCTAATCCCAGCAATTCAAGCAATTTTACGGATGCTAAATATCGCAGAAGGTGACGAAGTTTCAGTGCAAAAACGAATAACTCATCTATTCATTATCGTTTCAATTTTAACCCTCGCTGGCGCAGTTTTAACTCTCATGTTTGAACTTCAATATGAAGACGAGTGTATTGCTGACCCCACTTGTAATGATGCTACTCTTGTAGTGACTTTTGATAATTCGATTTGGTATGCCATTGAGACGATTACAACAGTTGGATATGGGGAATATTATCCACATTCCGTTGGAGCGAGGGTGGTTGCTACAATCTTGTTGTTCGTAGGAATCGGTATGTTTGGTACATTGGCTGCGACACTTTCTCAACTATTCTTCTCAGATCAGATGTGGAGAAACAAGCAACGTGAGGATTTTATTGCAAAACTTCACCTACTAACAGAACTTCATGACAAAGGAGACCTTTCGGATTCACAATTTGAGAGTGCAAAAAGAAGGCTTACATATATCCGCCAAGATGATGAACAAGGATTGATGGAATTAGATGCCGCTACCGGTGGGATTGCGAGGAAAAAATCAATTGACATTTCCGTGCGGAAAGAGCGTTTGGATGAAGCAAAACAATTCTTCAGTGAGATTGCTGAGAATGGTGATGCAAAAGAAAAGGAATGATGGTTCAGGGTTCAACCCAAAAACAGCATTATTCAATGGTTCTAATAAGCAACAGATAATTCGCCACTGATATGCACATGAGTGGCAAGATAATGATACCCTTCGGATTGATACTTTGCATCATTGGTGGTGTGGTGATGTTCTGGGGGGCCTCTGATGGTATTTCTGGCATGGAAGATGCTCAAATCTACGAAGGTAATGGAGGAGAGATTGAGTTAACTGGTATTTCAGATACTGCTTATCTAATCGTTGTAATGAGTGGAGAATATGCTGATGGCACCGATGCTTTAGGTGAACGAGGATATGTTAATCTGTCAGAAGAAGATTGTGAATTGATTAGCAATTTTACTATGCTAAACTCAGAGGGTGAGAATTTGTTTACCCCAGCGTGTGAAAATTCAGATGACACCACAGGTGGGGATGGAAACATACATATTGGATATATTTGCAAAATGGGTTGTGAAGACGGAACATACACTTGGGAAACTAATAACACAGACATCCAAATTTGGGATGCAGAAATGATAATAGGTGGTTTGTTCCAAATCTTAGGTGCCGGATTTGGCGGCTTTAGTGTGTGCTGTTGTGGCGGATTTATTGCATTTATTGGGATTATTTTAGGGTTTACTTTGAAAACACCTGAACAGAAAATGGCTCTAGCACAGGGGCACCAAACTCCAGGTGTAATGCCACAACAAGAAGGAACTATGCACTCAGTAGGAAATCATCCTGGAAATATTTGAGTTGGTTTCTGTATTCATCATTGATGATATAACGACTTAGGGCGTTCTTGATATGCAGGCAAGGAGTGGAGTTTCTATGGCAGATGTTGGTGAGTTCATCCAAATAGGAATTCTTACTTCATCAGACCGTGCAAGTAGTGGTGAGTATGAAGACCTGAGCGGCCCAGCAATTCATGCCTTTTTTGAAGAGGCCTTAATTTCTGAATGGAATGCAATTTCTGTTGTTATCGAAGATGAGCAAGCGGCTATTGAGGCCGCTCTCATTGATTTGATAGATGTGCAGGGTTGCAATCTAGTAGTCACTACTGGTGGCACAGGTCCCGCACCTAGAGATGTCACACCAGAAGCAACAGAGGCTGTATGCAGTAGAATGTTGCCGGGATTTGGTGAACAGATGCGGGCAATATCACTTAGATTTGTACCAACTGCAATTTTATCGCGCCAAAGTGCTGGAATCCGCGGTCAAGCATTGATCATTAATTTGCCAGGCGCGCCAAAAGCAATTCGCGAAACAATTGACGAAATTTTTGCCGCGGTTCCTTACTGTATTGATTTGATAGGTGGGCCTTACATCGAGACAGATTCTAATGTCGTGAAATCGTTCCGGCCTAAACACGCCCGCCGCTAGAATCGAGTGATTCTGATACAAACGCGCTTAAGAGAGAGGGGTAGGTCGGCGGGCCATGGCGAAATTGAAGAAGACTGACCTTGAAATCTCAAGAGACAATGATGAGATGCGAGAAATCTCTGTTACACTAGATTTCACACCGAATGCATTGGCATCGGTTCTTTACAAGCAAGGTGACACTGTTGTGTTAGCCTGCTGTACCAAGCAGAACTCTCTACCGCGATGGTTCCCTAGAGATGCAGACCGGGGGTGGATTCACTCCGAATATTCACTTTTGCCCGGTTCAACTGACTCGCGCTTCCAAAGAGAAAGAAGGGGTGCGAAGGGTCGTACTTACGAGATTGAGAGACTCATTGCTCGCTCACTACGTGGGGCGATTGACCTAGAGGCCCTTGGGCCTGTTGCTTTGACAGTTGATTGTGACGTACTGAATGCAGATGGGGGAACTCGTTGTGCTTCAATTACCGCGGCAAATATTGCTCTGAGGTTGGGAATTCGAAGATTAATTGCTAGTGGTGATTCGTTGCCTAAGGATTTGCGTCCTACTTTTGAGGACAAAAAATCTGGTTGGGAAGCACCAGAACTTGATGCAGATGCTCGTGATGCACACGAACGTTCTATTCTTGCTAATGACATTGCAGCAGTAAGTGTTGGCCTAGTTGATGGAGAGACTTTCCTAGATTTGGATTATATTCTTGATAGCAATGCAGATGTTGACATGAACGTTGTAATGACAAGTGATGGACGGTTCATTGAAGTTCAATCTACAGGCGAAGAATCAACTTATTCTCGTGAACAATTGAATGCGCTTGTGGACTTGGCAGAAATTGGGATGAAGCAGATTCATGATATTCAAGCCGAAGTCCTTGATGGCATAGAGTGAAATTGCTCGGCCAAAAGACTTGAAGAGAGAAGCGCAGTCCCCGAGGCATAAGCGATAGTAACTCAGCTGGGAGAGTGCCAGACTGAAGATCTGGAAGCCGCCGGTTCAAGTCCGGCCTATCGCACTTTGATGAGCCTCGTTCCTGATAGGCCGGACTTGAAGGCGCGTCAGGTTGCACAGCAACCTTCGCGTCCTCGACCTTCCT
>CAZXZO010000019.1:0-25744 GCA_964645485.1 uncultured Candidatus Poseidoniales archaeon | reverse complement strand
CCGGACTTGAAGGCGCGTCAGGTTGCACAGCAACCTTCGCGTCCTCGACCTTCCTTCGCACGCTCAGTTTAGGTCGAGGATTCACGCCCAGCCTATCGCACTTTTCCTGTATCAAAGTCCTTGATTGTTAGGTCAACTTGAATGGCAATTGTTGTCATTCATAAGAAAAAAAATGCCTAATTCATGAGGAGATTTCTGTATCATCAAGGGTTGACCCTTCTTCATCATCAATATCCTGTTCGGCAATATCATCATCTTCTGTGCTTTGAATTCCCTTCCCGTATTTTTCCTTTTCAAGAATTTCTTTAATTTTCTTTTCTCGGACAAAAACGATGTTTGCGATTGGGTCTCCTGGACGAACTAGAGGCGTAGTTGCTAGCCCCACAACATAACCGTTGACTGGGCTAATCACATCGTCGACTCGAGCGCCGAATGGATCTGTCACATAGGCAATTATTTCCCCCTCTTTGACCATTGACCCACCATTAACTAGGGTGTGTAAGATTCCACCGACAGGGGCGCGTACCCAGCGGAATTTACGAACTATAATCCTCCAATTTGGCTTCACGATTGTTCGATTTAGCATCTTAAGATGTGATAAAACATTGAGTATTCCTGCGACTCCACTTTCGAGTGTTTCTGGCTCAAACCGGTGAGATGTACCACTTTCCAGTAGGATTGTGGGGATTCCAGAGTTTGTTGCTTCGCGGCGAATACTCCCAAGAGGGCCCTTTGAATTCATGATGACTTTGGTGCCGAATGCACGGGCAATATTTTTGCATTTTGGATTATCTAAATCAGCTCTGATTTGTGGTACATTCATTCGTGTTAGTGGTGCTGTGTGCAAGTCAATCAGATAGTCGGCTCGTTGTACAACCTGAGTGAAAAGTGCGTGTGCTAAACGTCGAGATTGATTTCCTGACTGTGAGCCGGGGAATAGGCGATTTAGGTCGCGTCCATCAGGAGTGGTGCGCGTTCCCATCATCATTCCTTCAACATTTACCACGGGCACTAAAATCAGAGTGCCGGATAATTGAGAAGGGTCGATGTGGTCATCAAGGGTGCCGGGGATGTGGTCGTCACCATAGACAAGATGATGAATAATTCCTGTGCCATTCAATTCGTCGCCATGGATTGCAGCGGTTACAGCGATTGTTGGCCCTTTTATTGCCCCATGTAGAATTTGGACAGGAATGTCTGCACTTTGTCCCATAGGGTCTTTTCCAACAGAAAGGGTGGTTTCCAAACGGTTGCCAGGGGCTACACTTTGTTCGTTAAAAACGAATTCGCCCCAATTACCCATTGGCTTGAGGCAACCGGTGTCTGCTTCTAAGTCCATGCACTATTATTATCACTTTTACAAGCAATCTATTATGAACCGTCGGGTATCGGTGGTGACTCCCGGAGGTGATGGAGTGCAGAGTCTTACCCAACCCGCACGCCAGACTGTTGCCTCGGATGCATACACACGGAGACGTGCGCGTTCGGAGTTGTCTGATGCGGTTGGGTTACTCAAGCACTTTTGAGCTTCCAATTGCAAGAGGAATTGATTATGACGACAGCTGAAGTAGATGAATATGTAAAGAGAGTATTGGAGCAGGCGAAGGATGCCGACCCAGATAAAGTGCGAGAAGAGTTTGAGAAATATCTAACAGATTTTTTACTTCCTCCCAAGGATTCTTTCCGCTCTGTTTTAAGGCGCTTTGAAGTTAGTGAAGAGAAGGTGAAAAGTGCGGCTAGAACGGCTTACCGAGAGACGAAAAAAGTTGACAGATTTGCTGAACTTGGAAGTGAAGACAGTAATGTCACAATTGATGTCAAAGTAGTAACTTATGTTTCTAGAATACAAACGGTCCGCGGTGAAGAAAAACAAATTGCATTTGGTTGGATTGAGGACGCTCCTTATGCAGAGTCAGGGCAATCTGAACGTTGGGATTTCAAAGACTGGGGTGAGCATGCTGAAAACATGGCTCCTGGTTCAGTCGTGCGAATGGAAGGTGTCAGTGTAAATGAATGGAAAGGAAAGAAATCCCTCAACATCAATCGTAGTAGCAGAATAGTAGTTCTTGAAGAAGGAGGCCCTGCTGTTTCGTTGCCAACCTCTGACCCAATAACAATCGAGGAGGCAGGAACTAGAGATGGTTTTGTTACTGTTGTTGGTCGATTGATGGCAGTTAATGCACAGACAATCAGCAAAAAAGATGGCAGTGGAGATTTGGACATTATCAAAGGAAAAGTAGCCGATGCTTCGGGTGCCATTGGATTTGTCAGTTGGTCAGAATTTGATTTTGAAGTAGGTTCACTTCTCCGTATTGAGGGGGCGTCAATCAGGAGGTTCCGAGATACTCCCGAGTTGAACATTGGTGACCGGACGAAAGTTGAGGTGTTCCATGATAGTAACTTCGCAGACAAAAATCAACTGGAAGATGCATCCAGATTAGATATCTCAAAACTTACAGATGGTTCACGTGATGTTTCAGTGGTTGCTCAGGTAATTGAATGGAAAGAGCGTTCCTTCACAAACTCAGATGGTGAACAGAAGACACTTTGGGGAGGAGAAATCGTTGACCCAACTGGAAGATGTCGGATGACTGCTTGGGAGGAAATACCCATCGATGTCGAAAAATTGCCGGTGTTCGTTTCAGTCACAGGGGTTAGGGTCAGAGCATGGCAAGGTACACCTGATATCACCATTGACCGGGCCGACCAAGTAGAGATATTGGCAAGCGCACCTTGGGATGCAATAGATGCATCCAATCACTGGGTCAAACACGAATTAGGCTCTCTCGTGAACGGGGGTTCTGTGAATGGAGTTGAAACAGAGGGTTGCATCGTATCGGTACGGTCAGATTGTGGAATTATACATCGCTGCCCAGAATGTCGCCGAGTACTTCGAGACCACGCATGTAATGACCACGGTGCCGTTGAAGGTGTCAAAGATATGCGATTAAGGATGGTGATTGATGATGGGGCTCAGAGTGCTTCAATCCTGCTTAATGGCGCATCGACGGAAACATACCTTGGAAAGAACATTGACCAAGTAACTTCTCAAATAGATAATTTTGGCGCTGAGTCATTCGTAGATGGCTTACGCTCAGACCTTCTCGGTCAGGCTGTTACTGCGAGAGGTCGTTGCTTAGTTGACGACCAAGGGGCGATGTTCCTAGCAGAGGAATTAGAGGTTTCGAGCACTCCTCCAGCAGATCAATCAAAAGCAGTTAGAGCAAAGTGGGGGGTGGCAGTTTGAGCCGCTTCACACGTCAACCGGCAATTCGATTATTCGCTAGAGAATACTTTGAATCAGACCTAATTGAGCAAGGGTCTGGAGAATATGACCCAACTTTTGTGATTACCAAACTAGGTGCTAAAGTGAACCGAATGATGGTCGCAGGATTGCTTGAAGGCATGGAACGTAGAGATGGTGATAGTGGGGCAAACTACCGCGGCAAAATTAGAGACCCAACTGGGCTTCACATGTTCAATGTAGGTTCATTTCAACCAGAAATTCATGCTCAAGTAGAGGAATTAGTTGCAAAATTTGACCAGAATGAAGAGCCAATCTTACTTCTTGCAATAGGTAAGGCAAGTCCTTACCAAACCGATGATGGTGGTGTATTCACAGGAATGAGGTTAGAGGAATTTACCATGATTGGAGGGGAAAGGTACGCTAATTGGCTAGTTGAAACAGCTGATGCAACCCTTCGTCGTATTGATTTCTTCCAAAAGAGCCGTGATTTGGAACCATCTCCTGATGTATATCGGAAGGTCGGAATTGCCGATGACCTAATTTCTGGATTAATCAGTGGTAGAGGACATTATTCTAGCGTTGATCCCGATGTCTACATGGTGGGAGTATTGAGAGCTCTTGATTATTCAGAGGGAAATCTTTCTGCAGTTTCCATACAAGCAGAGTCCGCAAATGATGATTCAAATGACGATTCAGAGTCGTCTTCTGAACAGGTTAAAGAATGGATTACAACATACCTGTTAGCCAACAATCCAGGAGATGGCGTCCCTTACGACTCAATCATGAACGATTTAGCCTCAAAAGGGATATCGAGAAGTGTTGGAGAGGCAACAGTTGACCTACTGATGGAGGATGGTCTAGTTTTTGAACAATCATTCGGATTCCTTGGCCACATTGACTCAAATTGAGGTTGTTACGCGCTACCTTCAATTAGAGTCCGGCTTGTGTCCCTACCTGAGGGAACTCAAATGTCGGGTGGTCTTTCCTGTTTCATTCGCTCTTTAGACGGAGATTGGTTGCAATTAGATGGTTGCACCGTGGATATTGAAATCAGACGTAGATTCCAACGCGAAATCGCCCGAGATGGAGAAGGTGACGATTTAATTGACCAAGGTTCAGAGAGTATGGAATTCATATTATCTGGTAGAATTGACCTCCCCACTTATCTGAAGGCACAAACAATTTTTCGCTCTGGGACCTGTTGGTTCATTGATCCATTTGAAGAACAAGAAATCAAAGTGTGTTTTGCTCGAGTTCGTTACAATAGTGAAAGCAAGGAATTCGAATTTTTACTGATTGAGGATGTAGTCTGAGCGGGGAATGAGAATTATGAGTGCTCAAGAAGAGGAAATTAACCTCATCTATGCTCTGAGAGGGATACAAGTCCTAATTGGCGCAGGAGTTGGGCTTGAGTCATCAATGACTCATATCGCTAAAGGTGGGTATGGCGTCATCTCTTCAGATTTTTCAAAGGCCCTTTCAAGAGTTAACTCAGGGCAGCGGTTAGAGGATGAGTTAAGACGCCTCATCAAATCTTCAAAAAGTACAGATTATCAGCGATTACTTACGTCAATGCTGAACAATGTTGTGTCAAACACAGATTTGGTGGCCTCTCTTGAGCAACAAGCCTCAAGGGCAGAAGAGAACCGAACGGACAGATTGAAGAGATATATCGAAGATTTGTCAGGTCTTCCAGAAAAGGCACTTATTCTTGGGTTTCTAGCACCACTGATTCTCGGGTTATTAGCAATTTCACCGTTCTTATTGGGTGGCCTACAAGGGGTCCCCGGAGTTACTATTCCGCCTGTTGACAAGATGATGTTTGCTTACAAAGGTGGCCTACTCGTCACGATTGTCTTGCTCATATTCATGCTATTTGGTGCAAAAGCAAAGGACCCGGGGGTGTGACAATAGCGATTGGGATTCCTGGCATGCTTGACATGGTGACAGATTCATTTCTGATGTCGATTTTTATTCCACTTACAATCATTTCAATGGGTGGTGGATTGCCATTCATGTTAGAGAGTAGAAGGTTGAAGAAAATAGAATCCGGCTTACCAGAACTTCTTGAAGGAATTTCTACATCTCTGGGGGCAGGTCTTGGTTTACAACAAGCGATAAGCTCAATGGCGAATCAGAGAGATGACTTGTTGGGCCATATGTTACGAAAAGCAATCGCTCGTAGCCAAGTGACTACTTTTGATGCAGCAATTTCAGAATTTGCACTCGATACCCGCTCCCCAACCGTACAAAGGGCTTTCAATCTACTACAAACAGCCGATGAAAACGAAGCACCATTGGCTGATGTTACATTCTCTATGAGTCTTGAGTATGATCGATTAATGCGCTTGCGCAGTAAGAGAACTTTAGATTTGAAGGGTCATGCACTCACCCTTCAGATACTAATGGCGGTTTTACTGCCGTCAACAATTGGCTTCATGTTTGGTCTTTTTGCTGGGCCAGAATCTGGTATACCAATGGGCCTATTCCACCCTTCAATGCTGCTTTATTTTACAGCAGGATCCGCGTTTTCGGTAATGGTATCCGCAGTAATGTTAGGTAAATCACTAAATTCATCTGTTTGGTGGATTGCACCATGGGCCTTAATTTCTCAGATTATATACATGGGCTCATATTTGGTATCGGCATTGTTTGGATGAAAATGGAAGTGGAAAAATGAGTGAAGAAATCATGGCAAGATATGACAATGTTACGATTTATATGGAGCATAATCATCCTAGCCCAATGTACCACGTTGATGGAAATACTCCAGCAAATCCGTATGGCGCTTTGAAACCACTTTTAGAAGACGATTTTCTTGAGGAAGTGATGTACAATGGTGGGCAACAATGTGTGAAAGTGGCTCACCGAGAGCATGGAATGTGTCGTACAAATATTTGGATTGAAGATGATGAGGGATTGAAAATTGCTGGAAATATTGCTGCTTTTACTAATGTTCCACTTGGTGATGGTCCAGGGAAAGTTCCTCTCTTTGACGGGAGATTGCCCGATGGAAGTAGAGTGAATGGAGTTATTCCGCCAGTTTCGCCAGATGGTCCCACACTAACCATTCGAAAATTCCGAGCCGACCCGATTACAATCATTGATTTAATTGAATTTGGTTCAATTGATGTTACGCTTGCTGCGAATATGTGGTGCTGGGTTGATGGCCTTGGTTCTCGACCTGCAAACTTCATCATTGCAGGTGGTACAGGTTCAGGTAAAACAACCACACTAAATTGTCTTGGCATGTTCATCCCTTGGGATAAGAGATTGTTGACGGTTGAAGACACCGCAGAATTACAATTGTTCCATGACCATTGGCTGCGTATGGAAACTCGTTCCGAGCGTCCAGATGGCACTAGTGAAGTCGATATGGATGATTGTTTGAGGTCAAGCCTGCGAATGCGTCCAGACCGAATTATTGTCGGAGAAGTAAGAGGTCCAGAAGCTGCTACTCTATTGACGGCAATGAATACTGGTCACGATGGTTCATTTGGTAGCCTTCACGCAAATACAGCGATTGAAACTGTAACGAGGATGACTAGCCCACCGATGAGTGTTCCATCAATTATGATGAGTGGGCTTGATTTAATTATTGTACAAAGTAGAATAAACAGAGGAGGAAAGCAGGTTAGACGCATTATGGAAATCGCTGAGATCGCTGGAATGGAAGGCGATAGACCTCGGCTCAATCCAATTTGGAAGTATGACCCGGAAACGGATACTACAACTCAAACGGGGGTGCCGAGTAAATTGAGAGAATTGATTTGTTCTGCAGTAGGTTGTCGGCCAGCAGATTACGAAGCTCATGTTAGGCAACGAGAGAAGATTTTGATGGATATGATTTCCAGAGGAATCCGTGACATCGAAAGTGTTGCTCAGATTCTGCAAACTTTCTATTCACGTCAATGAAGATGATGTTCAATTTTCACCGCGGTTTAGTTTACGAAGTAATGCATCTGCGGCGTCAAGTTTTGACTTCACCCTATCTGATTCGGGTTCATCACTTGGTTCAACTGCTGTAGCAGATTCAATTGTTGGAGGTTTCCTGCCCATCTCTGTTAGAATATCCCTCATTGAATCAACAACATCTGAAACCTTGTCAGCATCAAGGGAAATTGAAGTCGGAAGAGATGGAATGTCGGCAGCGGAAACGTACCCCATCTCGGCGGCTAAAACACCAGCGGCGGCTAACAATCTAGGTCTAACCTCTGGTTGATTTGGGTCCCATCCTCTTCGTTCAAGGAATCGCACAAGAAGAGCGTGTTCGATAGGCCCAAACTGCCCCTCAGACCGTCTAACGATTGTTTCAACAACTCGTTCAAAGGCTTCCATCTGTGTCTCAACCTTGCCAAGTTGGTTCATCGCTTCATCGCTAAGGTCGTGGCTTCTGGTGTACAGGGTTTCCATGGCTCTGTGGCGTCTAGAAGTAACTGGGTCTAATTCCTCCTCACTAGCACGTAGAGATACTTGAAGGTCAAATAATCCGTGAACTCTGCCACTAATCGCAGCCAATTCTAAATCAAGTCCTACATCTAATGCAGCATTCTCAAAATCAACTCTTGCAGAAGCGATTTCACCACCTCGTCTTTGGAGAATTTCATCCAACTTGTCAAGCAAGTCAGGCCGGGCATCTTCCAACTGGCGCAATGCTTGTTTCTCACGCCAAGAACCTGGTAATGCAGAGCGGGCAGAATCTTCTTGGTGTTTCAATTGAATCATCTGTTGTAATTCATCTAGGATTTGCCCACGCACAATTTCATGCTCAATTCCAAACCCTAATCGACCTAAATCCTCAATGAATGCGGAAACATCATCCTCATCCTGTTCTCTTCCTATTAACAAGAATTCTCTGAGGTGGCTTGTGAGTTCTGCTCGACGAGATTCTAGACGTACTAATGCCTCACCTGCTCCTTCGTCTAGGGTGAGGGGCGCTGGTTCTGGCGCTATAGTTGGCGTTTGTGACGGTGTGGTTGAAATTTCATCTTCAAATTCAGTTGGTAGTTCAACAGGTTCAGGTTCTTCAACTACTTCGACCGGTGTAATTGGCTCTAAGTCTCCCGCGTCATTGTCTGAACTAGGCTCAACATCGGTTTCAATGGTCTTCTGTCCTGTGCGCAAACTTTTCTTGACTCTACCCCAAGATTTCTCCTCGGATGACAGCACACCGGCAACTCTTCCCATCAGGACATTCTTGTTTCCAGAGCGTGGTAAATCAAATGTAATGCAAAGTGCATGTAATTCTTCGCGGGTCATATCACCGATGGTTGAAACATTGAGTTTTTTCGGGTCGCCATTTAGGTGTAGCCAAAGTCGACGCATCTTTGCTTTTTTCGCTCCTGATTTCTTCACACCGAAGAGTCCGAGAATTTCAGTCAACTCGTTATTTTGCATCTTATTGATGCCCGAATCAGTGAAGTCAAATTGGTTCAAAACAAGGGTTGCAATCAATTTTGCCCGGAGTTGTTCAACATTTCCGGTTTTTGGGAGGTTATTTTCGACAGCGAGGTCTCGTAACTCTGCGAGTTTCGCCTGAAAAAGCGAATTCAGCAACTCTGTGTCGATGGCCAAACCCCGTTCACCTATGGTGCAGTCTTCACGTTCCAAACATCTATGTTGCGCTTGATGAGTAGGCGAAAGTGGCAGTTGTGGTGGCTAATGATAGAAACCGAGACATCTCGAAGATGTGAGATTCTCCATGATCACAGAAGTGTGAACGATTACTGTTCTAGAGGTCAATAAATTTCCCATCACGAGTTCCTAGTTTTACTAAGTTTGACCACTCGTCGGAGAGGAAATTCGTGACAACTGTTGTGTCCTGTAAATCTGCTATTCTTTGCATGCTGATGGTAGAGTTTCCTTTGTGGCTCACAAGTTCAATCTGAATGTCAACCTTCACTTCATTCGTTGTAATTTCACCCTCAGGGTCAACCAGTACATTTCGGGTTAACAGGTCACGCTTTCTCTCTGCTTCACGAATTAGAGTTGCAGGTTGCCTATGCCTTGTTAGAATGCCTACTATATTCTTAATATTGGAATCCATATTTTTCAGGAGGATTTCATTGACTTGCCACGACGTCTCTGCTTCGTGGTCAAGCATTGTAGCAATTTTTTTCTTAGGAAATCCTGTTCTTCCTATGACAATGATTGTACCAGCGTGTGGAAGTGGAAGGAATCGGAAGAGTTCATCTTCAGCAGCATCCTGAGTAAGTGCGTGACGGCGGGTTTTGAAACCTGCTAGGCGATGGATGTGACGAGGGATTGCGTATCCGTCAATATCTCCTGATTGGCGTAATTCTTCAGCCCAATTAACAAATGAGTATATGTCGTCATAATCTAGTGATTCGGGTTTTTCTGTTTCTGTAATTCCAAGATGGGCTTTTGGAGAGCGTACTCTAGCATCGGGGCGGAATCTTCTCAGTTGCCGTCGTACTAGTTGGTTTTGACTTAGGACAATTGCATTTTTGGGGAGGTGATTGGGCCGGTCTTCACTCACTAAGACATAATTCCAGTCACGTAGTGGTAACGCACCTACTACAGTCAATCCTTGGTCTAACTCGCCCAAATCCGAAAGGTCTTTTGCAGCGGCTAGTAAGAGGTCAGTCTCACCGTTTTGTAATTTCTCAATTCCTTCTTCTATGGAGGTTGTTGATACTTCTTTGAGTTCAATATCAATATTGTCTAATCCAGTAAATGCACTGAGCAGGTCAGCTGAATCGGTGGGAGCGCGAGCGATTAACAGTGGCACATCTTCACTCATTAGCGCACTTCCTGTATCGGTTCCCCTCAGCCACCTGTTGATATATCCGACCCTTCTGCAAGAAATGAGTCGGATGCAATCAGCAGATAATCACATCGCATTTATTGAGAATGTTCGTGATCGCTTTGAAGCCGCATTGATTGCTCATGTTGAAGCAGCCTGTCAAGGTGAAAATGGTGAAATAATGGCGCTTGCAAAAGAAGTTCTGATGGCTGGTGGGAAAAGATGGCGTCCAATCTTGCTTCTACTTTCATATCAATTGGCAGGTGGGAAAGATGAGAGTGAGGCAATGCCACTTGCCCTTGCATTTGAGATGATTCACACTGCAACTCTAGTTCATGATGATATTAATGACGAGGCGGAGTTTCGCAGAAACGTTCCAACATTGCATGAGAAATATGATTCTGCTAGAGCCCTAATAGCAGGAGACTATCTCTTCGTTGAAGGCTTTGGATTAGGAGGTAGATATGAGGAACAAATAGTTCGGCTAATATCAAATTACTGTGCTCAAATTGCTTCCGCTGAATTGATGCAACTCCGTCATGTTGGAAATTTAGCAACCACTCCAGAAGATTACTATGAAATCATTTCTGGGAAAACTGCAGGCCCATTTGCAGCCGGCTGTACTGCAGCTGCTTTAGTTGCAGGCGCTAGCCCTGAACTAGCGGATATTTTGGGTCAGTTTGGCCTAGAATTAGGATTGGCGTTCCAAATTGTTGATGATTTACTTGACTTAGAAGGGGATGAGCGAATGGGTAAACCGAGAGGGAATGATGTAATAGAAGGAAAAATGACTCTTCCGTTAATCCATTCATTGACACTTTCACATGGTGACGACCGACGAAGATTAGCCGAGGTTATCTCTGGGTTTCATGATGGGTTGTGGGATGAATTAACAGAACTACTACAGCGGGCTGGAAGTATTGGTTATGCTCAAACTCTCACGAATAATCATCTTGAAAGGGCTATTGATGCTCTTCTCCAGTTTCCAAAATGTGAAGCAAGGGACGCTCTAGAGTGGCTCACGAAACAGGTGATGGACCGACATGAGTAAAGGAACTGAACCAGAACACCGAGAAGTGCTTGTTGTTGGGTCTGGGCCGGGTGGTTCAACTGCTGCCAATCGATTAGCAGAATTAGGCATGGATGTGTTAGTCATTGAGCGCCGTCAAACGGTGGGGAATCCCGCTCAATGTGGCGAATGTATCCCGGCTTGGGGTGAAATGAGTGATGCCTTTCCTTTAATCAAACAAGACCAGTGGCTTGAGGAATATTGGAAATTTCCAGACCATGTGTTAGGGCAATATCTTGAGTGGATGAGAGTTTACACGCCATCAATGAAGGAATATGGGTTTGAACTCGATTGTTATGGCGCTCATCGTCTGCAATTTGATGGGCACCTCGCTGATAGGGCTGTATCGATGGGCGCTGAAATCAGAACTGGTACAGAGTTAAGAAAGGTGCAAAACCAAAGTAAATTGAATCGCGAAGTCTATCGTACTAACAACGGTTCATTCACTGCTGATTATGTAATAGATGCTACCGGTGCATTGGCCCATGTTGGGAGATTGAGAGGCAGTGAAGATAGGCCTGGTGGGCAGCTGCCAACAATCTATTGCCAAGTTACTGGCCATGATTCCGATTCTTTCGATATTTTCATGGGCAGTGTTGCGCCAGGTGGATACGCATGGATAATTCCCAAGGGTGATATTGCAAATGTTGGGATTGGTGTTCGCTATAATCATCTTGATGTCCCTTTGAAACAGAGATTAAACAAATTTTGTGATGGTCTTGGTTTGACCATCCATTCATATGGTGGTGGATGGATTCCACTCGGAAGAATGGTGAAATCAGCAGTGAAAGATAATGTGTTATCAGTTGGTGATGCTGCTGGTTTGGTAATGCCGTCGAATGGAGGTGGAATTGGTCAGGCAATAATTTCTGGAAAATATGCCGCCGAAGCAATTCTTGCTGACAAAATGGGTGACACATCGTTATCAAATTATGATAATATCTTGAAGAAGACGATGGCAAAACAGTTGCGGATTTCTCGTCGCTCAAAAAATCTATTCTGGACTTTCTGTCGCAACGATTTCTCAACTGAACTTGCAATGAGAATGTTAGGGACAAACGGATTGCGCCGAGCAATTGACTGCCGGCGTCCTCTGTTTATCATCTGACTGAGTTAGATGAGGTTTGCAGCCATCGAATTACTCGGGTTTTTCGCCGATGAATCGTGCTGCCATCCCAGGAAACAATAGTCTTCCCTTTACAGGCGCAAATCCAACTTCTCGCATCATACGTTTGTACTGCCGAGTAGTTCCGAAGTGAACATAGGTCTTGGTTAGCCATTTCCAAGGGTGGTCATCTTGTTTGCATATTAACCGGGCGTAGGTTCCTACCCACAATTTCATCCATAGCCAACCAAGCCACCCATGTAGGAAATTTGATTTTCCGGCATCACAAATTATCAGTTTGCCCCCCGGTTTCAATACGCGGAGTATTTCTTCTAGTCCCTTACGCTTATCTTGAAAATCTCTGAATGAAAATAGACAACAGACTACATCAAATGAATTGTCTGAAAGTGGTATTTCTTCTGCAGTCCCCTCAATGAAGTTGGCGGGTTCTTCACCTCGCTCGGCCCGAGCCTCATTGACTCGTTGTCGCGCTACCTCCAACATCGCTGGAATTGGGTCTAAACAGGTGACATCGCAAGATACAATTCGCTCGGCGAAAGTTCCTGGACCACAACCAACTTCCAAGACTTTGCTACCAGCGGGGATTTGTGCCCGTACACCTTTTCTCCAGCGTTGGTCTTGGCAAAGAGTGGCGAAGCGATTTATGCGGTCGTATACTGGAATAGTGGCTTCTAAATTAGCCTGCAACTCAGACCAATCGGAGTCGCCGATATGCTCACTGTCCATGCCTCTCCCCATACCGTGGGTCAGGGGTTTTGTGTTTCAACGCGTCGGAACCAAGAGTTGAAGGTTTTACGACGTGAGGTTACATACATAAACTGCACATTGGTCGCCTAATCACCCATGGGTGGTTCTTGTGTCACGTGAGGAAATTTTACGCTCAATCAAAGATGCCGAAAAGAAGGCGTCAGACCATATCGCAAAAGCGCATACAGATGCGTCTGGAATTGTAGCAAAAGCGAGGGTTGATGCCTCTACAATGATTGCTGAAGGACGCCGTGAAGCGGATGAAAATGCAAGCAAAATGGTAGATGATGCCAATTCTGCTGCAGGCAAGGCTGCTAACAAAGTGAAGAAAAAGGGTGAGAAGGAATTAGATGATATTCGGGCCGGTGGCGAAAGCAACCGGAACTCCGCAGTAGAGTCGGTCTTGGATTCTTTTAGGGCGTGAGAAATAACCATTGTAGGTGAGCATGTTGAGTCAGTTTACAACTCAAGGAATGTCTCGCCTGACAGCAGCAGGTCTCATCTCCAAAGTTGATGATGCAGTTCAATCACTGGCTGATGTCAATGCAGTTCACCTTGTTGATTATGGTGGGGCCGAAGAAGGATTCTCTCTTGGTTCGCCTACTGAAGATTCACCGGCAGTTGGCCGTGAACTCAATCTTTTCCGGAGTGCTATCTCTCAAATCGATGCAGGTGACCCAAAGGTACCTCTAGAATCTAACTCTGTCCGATTAAAGATGGCAGCAGATTTGCCGTCATTAGTTAATGAAATGCTAACCCATCTAGATAGATTGGGGGAAATTGATTCAGAACTTGAAACAATTAGTGATGAAATCGAGATCCTTGAATTATTAGAGCCATTAGGTCTTGATTTGGAGTTACTTTCAGGTTATGATTCAATAATGAGTTTTGTTGGTACAATTAAGGATGGACCAATTGCTCAGGGGGCCGCAGGTGAAGGCGAAGCATTCATTTCCGAAGGCAAAACAACTGTAGTGGCTGTATTTTGCAAGAAAGAACACAGTTCTGAAGTTCAATCAGGCCTTGATGATGGCGGATTTACTGCTTTGATGGTTCCAGAAGGAAGCGGCTCAATCTCAACTAAATTGGAGAAATTAAATGACCAGGTCGCTTTCTTAACATCTGAGCGTGAGAATTTACAATTGGAACTTGATGAATGGGCCCAACACAATGGGACAACATTGCTTGGAGGAATTGAATTACTTGAGCGCGATTTAACTCTCGCTAATGGAGCAGTCCGATTAGCAGTAAGTGACCATGCATTTGTTATTGATGGCTGGGTTGAATCAATTCAGGAAGAAGAAATCCGGTCTGCATTAGCAGATTCTTGCCTTCATGTTGACATTGAAAGATACAAAGTTGTACCTGGTGGCGGCGCTCATGGGCATCACGATGACAGTGAATCTTTGCCACCAATCAAGTTTGCAGAGCGAAATGCTGCAAAGCCATTCGAGTTGGTAGTTGATATGATGGGTCGGCCAGCCTATCGGAAAGTTGACCCAACTCTTTTCTTGATGATTACTTACCCACTATTCTTTGGTTTGATGCTCGGAGATATGCTCTATGGGATAGGTACCCTAGCACTTGCTTATGCGCTTTACCAGAAAATTGGTCACACTGACCAAGGGTATCTTGCTTCTAAATTACTAATGTATATCGGTCTTTCAACTGTGTTATTTGGTTATATTTATGGCGAATTTGCTGGATTTGAGATATTACCGCATTACGCGTGTGATACGGTCGCAACTTATGGAATGGCTGAAGCAGGCGCAACAGGATGTCACTGGGCTCCAAGCCACGCACCCGCGTGGGCAACATGGCCAAGTTTCTTCTACCCGAATGGTGGAGAATTCCATTGGTCAACTAACGACCTTTCCTTGTTCTCTTTCATGGGCGTGTCTCATGGATTACCATTTGGCTTGTCACTCGGATTCCCATTCCACAGAGTAAGTTCAGACTTGATGAATCTAATTCTGCTCTCAATTTACATTGGAGTAGCACATATTTTGCTAGGTCTCTTCATTGGATTCAGAGATGTGATGGTTGTTGGAGATAGTCACGGAAACCGTGGATTTGTTACAGCATTCTTCGATAAGGGTTCCTGGATTGCAATCACTGTTGGTGGATTCTTACTAGCATACGCATACATGGTAATCGGTTCTGGAGCTCATACTGGTGAAGGATACCTCGGTTTCCTCGGCAGTATGATGACAATTGGTGGGACTGTTTTACTTCTAGGGATTCTCATGCTGTTCTATGCAACTTGGAAGTTCCATGGTTATCCGATGGGTATCAGCGCAATTCTTTCTTTAATTGAGCCATTTGGAATAATCAGCAATGTCATCTCATACATGCGTATAGCATTAGTTGGTTTAGTCGGCGTAAAAATTGCTGAGTTAGGCAATGTGTTGTTTTATGGCGATGCTCATGAAGGAACTGGAATGTTAGGTGCAATAGAAACTATGGCGCACAATGGTGTTGAAGGCACCATGGCATGGGTGGTGTTCATCCCATTTATTCTCGCAATTGTTGTGAAGTTGTTTGGCAAGCATCTGCCGATTGACTTGAGTGGATTCAATATGTGGATTGGCGTTGGAATGACCGGGTTATTCGGACTTTTCTTTACCGGTGCAGAGTATCTAGACCTGTCCATTATATTGTTAGTAAGCGCAGTCTTTACAGCAATTATCATGCGCAAGAATGAATTTGATGTTGTGAAGGTAGCAACGACTTTCTTCATGTGTTCATTCTTTGTTGGTGCTTTCTTTGGAGGAGGCTCTTATTCTGTTATGATTATGTTCTTTGCTTGGCTGGGAATTCAGGGTTTTGCGTGGGTGTTAGGGGTTTTCAGTCCAAATATTCACACCGCTCGTCTTCACCTAGTCGAGTGGATGAAGCAATTTTACGAAGTAGCCGGAGAGGTCTTCTCACCCTTCGGTTTCAAGGCAAGGTATGTTGAGGTTGAGTGATATCAAATTCCAATACAAAAATATTGTAAGGAAAAAAATTGGAGGAATGAAAAAATGAATGTAAGAACATTGAATATGGCACTGTGGATGCTTGTTGGCGTAGCGGGGGTAGTCCTTTTTATGGACACTGTTGCTGCTGCTAAAGCGGATGCGATCGCAAACGGTACTGGGTACAGCTGGGGTATGCCTCTAGGTGCAGGAATTGCACTAGGGTTTGCTGGAGTTGGAACTGGAATCAGCCAAGGACAAATTGGTGCAGCAGCGGTCGGTATGGTAGCAGAAGATAGTGGGAAACTAGGAATTGCAATCCTATTTACTGCACTACCTGAAACTATCGTTATCCTTGGATTCGGCGCTATCTTCGCTATGTGAGATCACCGGAAAAATTTCCCGGAGGATGAAAGCATGTCGTTAGATGCATTGGCGAGTGAAATCGCAACTGCGGCAAAGAAGGAGGCGAAAGCCATCACTGATGCAGCAGAAGCAGAAGCCAAGAGTATTCTTGATGAAGCGAAAGCAGTTACTGCCGCTCTTCACGACGACGCAGTCGTACGTGCAGAGCGTGAGTGTGAACAAATAGAAACAGAGAGTGTTGCTTCTACCCGTCAAGCAAACCAGAATGCCCAACTCGTAGCAAAGCGCGAAGAGTTGGATGCAACATGGGTGGCTGTAAAGGAAAAAGTAGCATCGGCAAAATTAGCAGGTCGTTCAGGTTTGCTAAAGAATCTCGTTTCAGAGGCAAAGAAAGATGCAGGGAAAGATATGATTCTCTGCCCTGTAGCCCTGGATAGAGGTGCGTTGGAGAAGGCTGGAACTGGCTTTGATATCGGTGACGATGTCAGTGGCCTAGGTGGCTTTGTTCTCCAAACAAGCGATGGAAGCGTAGTTCTTGACTACCGTTTTGATGGTCGCTTGGAAGATGCTTGGAAGAGCAATCTCTCATCTGTGAGTTCGACACTATTTGGTAACGCCTGAGTAAAGGAGGTTGAAAAAATGACAATGATGGCAAAAGGTGGCTCAAACTGGGCTTACGCCGCTGCTCGTAGTAAGACGAGAAAAGCGAACCTGATTGATGCCACCCGCATGCGGCAACTGCTACAGCAGGAGCCAGATGCCATCGCTGCCAGCATCGCTGAGTTTGGGTACCGTTCAGAAATGGATGTGTATGGAACTAGACTCAGCGGTGCAGACCTCATCGAGGCTGCTCTGAACCATAACATGGACCGAGACTTAGCACAAGTACTCGGATATTGCCAAGGCAATTTGAAAGAAGTTGTATCGATTTATGTTGATCGTTTTGGATATCAGAAAGTTAAAGCTATTCTGAGAGCCATTCGAAGTGGCGTAGATTACGAAACCGTTGCTTATCAAGTATTGCCAGAAGAAAATGAAGAAAATAATAAATGGCTAGAAATTGTCAAACAGAGTGAAGATTTGAGTGATGTTGTTTCCGCATTGAGTGGAACTCGATATGGGCGCGCCCTCTCTAATTTAGATTCCAATGCATCACTAATGCAGATGGAAGATGCTTTAGATGCACATTACTACAAAACATCTCTAGAGACATTGCCAAGTAACAATTCACTACTCTCCCGTTACCTAAGGGCAGAAATTGACCACCGAAATGTAATCAATCTTTTCCGAGCGATTCGACAAGGTCTTTCAATAGACCAACGAAGTTCATTGATGATTAAAGGTGGAAAATTGAGTGCTGCTACCCTTCGACAAGCCGAACAGGCAGTTGATGAGGCGGCTTTGTTAGAAGTGTTACGTCGGGCAAATGGATTTGATGATACAGGAATGGATGAAGCACTTGCTGCTTCTCAAGACCAAGGCACATTAGACCCAATTGTTAGCATCGTTACAGGTCAACGCATCCAATTACTGCGCAAGATGTCCTTGCTGAATCCAGTTTCAGCATTCCCAGTCATTCATTACATTGAGAGCAAAGTCACAGAAGTTCGCAACTTGCGCCTTTTAGCGCGTGGAAAAGCAGCTGGACTTGAGATTGATGTTCTCGAAGACCACTTATTGATTTGAGGTGAAAAAATGGAAATTGCAGTAATAGGCACACCAGAATTTAGCCTTGGATTCCAACTTGCGGGGGTAACTCGGATACTCAACCCGCCAAATGATGAGGAGATGGAACAGGATTTGCGCCAACTCCTCAATGACAAAGAGGTCGGTATCGTCGTGATTGACGCATCTGACCTTATCAAAATGCCCGACAGGCTTCGCATCCAGCTGTCGGATAGCATCACACCGACGTTCCTTGGCATCGGCACTGAGCAGGATAACACCTTGCGAGAGCAGATAAAGAGTGCAATTGGCGTCGACCTCTGGAAGTGAAACTCAATAAATAAATTGAAGGAAGTGAAGAAATGAGCAAAAATGGACAAATATACAGAATATCTGGACCAGTAGTGACTGCGGTTGGATTGAACGCTAAAATGTACGACGTAGTAAGAGTCGGTGATGAAGGCCTAATGGGCGAAGTTATCGAATTACACGGCGAAAAAGCGGTTATTCAAGTGTACGAAGATACCTCGGGTGTACGCCCTGGTGAACCGGTGACAAACACCGGCCAAACATTGTCAGTACAATTGGGACCTGGTTTGTTGACCCAGATTTATGACGGGATTCAGCGACCTCTTCCAATTCTACTTGAGAAGATGGGTACGTTCATCACAAGAGGTGTTGATGCGGACGGTCTAGACCAAGAGAAAAAGTGGACCTTCGAGCCTACTGCTAAGAAAGGCGACAAAGTTGAGGGTGGCCAAGTAGTTGGTACTGTTCAAGAGACAGAAACAATTGCTCACAAAATCATGGTTCCTCCAAATGTTACTGGTACAATTAAGAGTATCAAGAATGGTGATTTCACAGTATCAGAAACTGTCTGTGTGCTAGATGATGGCACAGAGATTGCAATGATGCAGCGCTGGCCAGTACGTGCACCACGCCCGTACAAGCAGAAGTATGCACCAGACACACCTCTAGTGACTGGCATGAGAATTCTTGACTTCTTGTTCCCACTTGCAAAGGGTGGAGCAGCGGGAATCCCTGGTCCATTCGGGTCTGGAAAGACTGTTACTCAACAATCACTAGCAAAGTTCTCGGATGCACAAATTGTAGTTTACATTGGTTGTGGAGAGCGTGGAAACGAGATGACAGAAGTGTTGGATGAGTTCCCCGAACTTATCGACCCTAACACCGGCAAGCCTCTGATGAACAGAACTGTGATGATTGCAAATACATCTAACATGCCGGTAGCGGCTCGTGAAGCATCTGTATATACAGGAATCACAATTGCAGAATATTTCCGTGACATGGGTTACGATGTTGCTCTAATGGCAGATTCAACCAGCCGCTGGGCTGAAGCAATGCGTGAAATTTCATCACGTCTTGAAGAAATGCCTGGTGAGGAAGGATATCCTGCATACCTATCCAGTCGTTTGGCAGAGTTTTACGAGCGAGCAGGCCGTGTTGAAACCCTTGAGGGTGAAGATGGATCTGTTACAGTAATTGGTGCAGTGTCTCCACCTGGTGGTGACATTTCTGAGCCAGTCAGTCAAGGAACTCTTCGTATTGTGAAGGTTTTCTGGGGGCTTGATGCGCCACTCGCAAGGCAACGTCACTTCCCAGCAATCAATTGGTTGAATTCGTACTCGTTGTACCCACAGTCACTCGACCAGTGGTTCAAGGACAATATCGCTGCAGATTTCCCTGAAGTCAGAACTGAAATCAGCAGTCTGCTTCAAGTTGAAGCGGAACTACAAGAAATTGTACAGTTAGTCGGTTCTGATGCACTACCTGTTGACCAACAATTGACTTTAGAAGTTGCAAGAATGATTCGTGAATATTTCTTGCAACAAAATGCATTCCATGAGATTGACGCTTTCACTGGCGTACAACAACAATATTTGATGGCAAAGGCAATTTTGACTTTCCAGAATGAAGCAAAAAATGCAATTGAAGCCGGTGGAATGCTTGAGGATGTAGTTAACGTTCCAGCACGCAGTAATTTGATGCGCTCAAGATTTGAAGATAATTATCTTGACCGAATTGAGGGCTTAGTTGCTGAGATGACAAAAGAAATTGCCGCTGCGGCGGAGGAGAATTAAGGGGGAATTTAGATGGCAGGAAAAGAATATCGTACCATTACAGACGTGAAAGGACCACTTGTGTTCTTGAACAAGACAGAACCAGTTGCATTCGGAGAAATCGTAGAATTGCGCCTAACAGATGGTAGCATGAAGAACGGACAAGTTCTTGACACCAGTGATGATTTGGTGGTTGTACAAGTTTTCGAAGGAACAGCAGGTGTTGATAGAACAACAGGAGTAAAGTTCCTTGGTGATGTATTCAAACTACCAGTCAGCAATGACCTAGTTGGAAGAATTCTAGACGGTGCTGGCCGCCCTCGTGACGGCGGTCCAGAAATTATTGCTGATGGACAAGCAGACATCATTGGAGCTGCAATCAATCCATATGCACGTCAAAGTCCACACGATTTCATCCAGACTGGAATCAGTGCAATTGACTGCTGTACAACACTTGTACGCGGTCAGAAATTGCCAATCTTCAGTGCATCTGGTCTACCACACAACGATATCGCTTTGCAAATCGCTCGTCAAGCAAAGTTGACAGCAAGTGATGAACAATTTATTGTGGTATTCTGTGCAATGGGAATTACTGCGGAAGAATACAATTTCTTCAGAAGCGATTTGGAGCGCACAGGCGCACTAGAAAACGCGGTTTTGTTCGTCAACCTAGCGGACGACCCAGCGGTTGAGCGACTGATCACACCAAGACTTGCATTGACAGCAGCAGAGTATCTTGCATTTGAGCACGATTACCACGTACTGGTCATTTACACTGACGTTACCAACTACTGTGACGCACTGAGGCAAATTGGGGCGGCTCGAGAAGAAGTTCCAGGACGACGTGGTTACCCGGGTTACATGTACACTGACCTAGCAATGTTGTACGAGCGCGCAGGATTAGTGAAGGGGAAGAAGGGGTCAATTACTCAATTCCCTATCCTCACTATGCCTGGTGACGATATTACCCACCCAATCCCTGACCTTTCAGGATATATTACTGAAGGACAGATTGTAATTTCAAGAGAATTGCATGGAAGTGGTATCTATCCACCTATCAACGTACTTCCAAGTTTGTCCCGTCTGATGGGCGGAACAATTGGTGAGAAGACAACTCGTGAAGACCACAAATCGGTTTCTGACCAGATGTATGCTGCGTACGCTCAAGGGCGAGAATTGCGTGGTCTTGTAGCGATTGTCGGTGAAGATGCACTAAATGAGCGTGACAAGCAATTGTTGGCTTTCTCAGGATTGTTTGAGGACAAGTTCCTGCGCCAAGGTCGATACGAAGACCGAAGCATCGACGAAACTCTTGACCTGTGCTGGAATCTAATGTCTACAATTGAGACAAAATACCTAGTCAGACTTGACCAACAATGGATTGACAAGTATCATCCAGATAACAAGAAAGAGTGATTGTTGGTATTGAAAACTTAGAATGGATGTAAAGGGGGATTAGAAGATGGCATTGGATATCAAACCAACGCGAAGCGAACTGATTAACCTGAAGCGCCGGATTAAGCAGACAGAGAATGGTTACAATCTCTTGAAGTTGAAGAGAGATGGTTTGTTCTACGAATTCCGTGTATTATTAGCTGAGATGATTGAGGCTAAGCAAGCACTTGTTACAACCTTTATTGAAGCAAAGCAGGCAATCAATTTGGCGAGTTCTATTGAAGGCGGTTTGGCAGTGAAAAGTGCTGCAATCGCTGTAGCACAGAGCCCAGAAGTTGAGGTTATTCGCCACAATATCATGGGTGTTGTGGTTCCTAAAGTAGAAGGAAAATACCTATCTCAAACATTGCAAGAACGTGGTCTTGGGTTGATTGGCGGCTCACCTTACTTGGATGAGGCTGCTGATTCTTACGGCACATTGATTGAGAGCATTGTCAAAGCAGCAGAAATGGAATCTACGCTCAAGCGACTGCTTGTGGAGATTGAAGCCACCAAGCGCCGTGTAAACGCTCTCGAGTTCAAGGTAATTCCAGAGATGAAAGAAGCACAGTCATTCATTCAACTGCGACTTGAAGAAATGGAAAGAGAGGAAACTTTCCGTCTAAAGCGATTCAAGAACAAGTGATTCCTTTCCAAAGGGTGTTTGGTTTTTTGATAACTTTTCCACTCTTACAGAGTGGATTAATTGGTCAAGGGTTGATACGGCATGAGCCATCCGGCTGTTGAGGAGGCTGTGCATGTCTGAGGATGAAGGGAAACTCAAACCACTCTTGCTTCAAAAGAAAGCATGGAGTAATCTTGAACTTCTTGAACACATAATTGATCGTCATTTCAGACGGTTGAGGGATGAACTAGGTCCTTTTCCTTCTTGGCAAGTAACTCCACTTGATGGAAGCGTTAGTGATTCAGTATCGCAATTAGATGAGCATTTACGCAATCATGGATGGAGAGCCATGATTGAGGTTGGCGAACCGTATGTTTTGACTCTAATTGATCTGCCCCAAGATAGACATCCCGAGCAAACTATTCTGGTACAAACTTTATTTTGGGTTTTAGCAACTGTGTTTAGCCTTAGTTTAGGCGGGTTTTGGTTAGCACATCAGGATAGCAGTGTGAATTGGTATGATACCGCGGTATTGCAATCGTCTGCGATTTATTTCTGTGTACCACTGATGGCTGTGATTGGGTTTACTTCAGTAATCAGAAAGAATATTTTTCAAAAGCACGGAGTTGATGCTGGCAACTTTTTAGTGGCGATTTCACCCATCATGTTTTTCAGTAAATCAGTCATCATTTGGCCATTTGGCTTATTTTTCATGATGAATCAGAGGTTCATGCACACAGTTGCTTGGGCAAATCGTCGAGGAATGTTGATTTCAGGGCTTGTAACTCCGTTTTGTTTCATCATTTCGGGCCTAATTTTTTCAGTTGTTGGAATCTTGATGACGGCAAATAACTCAGTTGATTTCATTGGGGCTCCAGCGATAATCCAACTCAATTCCATCACTCATCTGATTGCATCTTTCTTCATCACTCCAGAAGAAATAGCCGTTCGTACTGTTTGGTTACATCCACTAGCATTAGCAGGTCATTCCTTGATGACATTTGGCTGGATTCTATTGTTACCAATTCCTGGATTCCCTGGTTACAGATTACTATGGGCGATTTTTGGCAGAGAAACGATGACAGATTCTGGTACTGAATTTACTCTTTATGGATTATTTTTGTTTGCTGGTGTGATTATTTTACTCACATCAGGATACATTCCCTGGTTAATCGTTATTTCACTTGGAGTTTGGCGGATCTTTAGTGAACAATCGATAACTTCAGCCGGTTTAATTGTTGATGAGGTGACTGAATTAGAACGTAGGTATGGATTCCGTGTTTTCACCAGTGTAGTGTTCGCTCTTATGCTGACTTTCCCGGGGTTAGCAGCGGTTGCTCCTTACGAAAATTGGGAGGATGGTTTGGCCCTTGATTGGGCAGACGAGTTAGACTTACAGGTTGACGAAGAATGGTCACACACACTTGATTTCGAGATGGTGGGGATTTCAGAACGTTTCGTGCAAGTATCGGTTTGGGTTGACCCGCCAAGACCTGATTGGAATCTAGAAATAGAGTGCGGGTCAGAGTTTGTTTCATTGCCTACAACGTGCAATATTGGAAATGTTGATTTGTTAAATGATGGCAAAGCGACTTTGTCAGCATCAATTTCTAACAACAGCACAATGTTGTTGCCCACTGTTCTACATTTCATTGTTGATGCAGATTCAGAAAGATCGGTGAAAACCATCACTTTGAATCCCGAAACAGCAGTTTCACCTGTTCAAGCACACTGGCAACTTGAGCCTACATTTGATGGCCTTCTAGCATGTGCAAATCTCACATTTAGTAATCTGAAGATGACAGGGAATCTCTCAACTCCAACTCTTCTTTGGAGCGTAACGACTCCATCAAATGGTATTTTTACATCAGACAGTGAGCCAGAAATTTGTTTGAAGGGACCTAGCCACGCAAGGATGGTTCTCAAATCTGACGAGTTCGGACAGATTTTACCTCTATCATTCATCAGTGATGAAGGAGAAGAATTTGAGTGGCCGCTGAGATTACAGAATCCAACATATGCTCTACCCATACCCGCTGAAGGTTGGTGGTTAGATGGCAAATCTGAGCAAACCCCATCTTGGTTGACTGCAGGAAATCATGTGGCATGGGGTGAAGGGGATGAAACCTGTACTAATATTGCCCGTGAGCCAGGTCTAGTAGATGGCGTGCTGAATTGGAATGTAGAAACTAGAGGTGAGGTAATTATTCCAGATGTCAATGGTGAAAATCAGATGCACTTTATTCCACCGATTGGAGGTGTAGTATCGGCTTGTGATGATGATGCTATTCCTCCTTTACAAGCAAATTTCAGCACTGTTTCAGGACCAAGTTTAGCATTACGGTTTGGAGAAGAAGTCACTTGGGCTTGGGTTGACAGACCACTTGAAAGCGGGGTTTGGGAATTAATTAATTTAGGAAATGAGACTATGTTCTTCTTTCCAAAAACTATTGCAAGCATCGATGAAAACCGTTCCTTAGGTTGGGGCCAAGAGTGGGGTGTGACTGTTCCAGCAGGTGGTTCGGCTTTGCTGAATGTGACCCAGAATTATGATAATGAAGAGGTCATGCAAGTCGCTTGGCTTTCACTTCATGAAATGGCAGGAATCAATAATTCATACCAACTTAATTTCGCAGCTTGGTGCCGTGAAGGTGCCGACGTTGACCAATTAGATGGCCAAATTGAATGCGTTGTTTCGGAGGGTTGAATTTGCGAGTAGCAATACTTGGAGTCGGAGCAATTGGTTCAGTTATTGCCGCATCTCTTGCAAAAACAGATGCCCACCTTATTCTCTATTCACGTGGCGCACAGAGTGTTGCTTTGGCATCAACCGGGATAATTTTGACAACTCCAGATGGCGATGTTGAACATCATCAACCAGACCGCTGGGTAGTTTCAGATTTGGAAATAATTGAGCCTCTCTACAGTTGTGCTGATATTGCAATTATCTGTGGTAAGTCGAATTCAACTCCCACTCTAGCCATTGCGGCAGAGATACTTTTGCGTCCGAATGGTATAGCGATCAGTGTGCAGAATGGTATGGGTCATGCCGAGAGATTAGTGGCTCGACTGGGTAAACACCGTGTTTTGGCTGGGTGCACGACACATGGGGCTATGAAAAACGGTCCAGGTGAGGTACAATGGACTGGGATTGGTGCGGTACGGCTCGCATCACTTGACGAATCAGACCTTACTCCTGATGACAGGCGGGTGGACGACTTGCTGTACTTGTTGGGTGAGGCAGGGTTGAACCCTGAATGGGAATTTGATTGTGCTGAGATGCTTTGGCAGAAACTTCTGATAAATGTAGCAATCAATCCTTTGGCAGCAATTTGTGGTGTCAGAAATGGCGAGTTGTTGTCGCGTCCAGATTTGCATGAGCAAGCGCTTTCAGCAATGTTAGAAGCGGCTCAAGTGGCAACCGCAGAAGGTGTTGACATGTCCTTCTTTGATTGTGAGGCTGAACTGAAAAGAGTGCTTGAGGCTACAGCGGCTAACCGTTGTTCAATGTTACAGGATGTAATGGCTGGGAGAATAACCGAGATTGACTCACTTTGTGGAGAGGTTGTTAGGCGGGGCAAGGAATTAGGAATTCCAACGCCGTTGAATCAACAGTTGTTGACGCTTGTCAAAGGAATTGAGCATTCAACAAGAACCGAGT
>CAZXZO010000018.1:17722-41497 GCA_964645485.1 uncultured Candidatus Poseidoniales archaeon | reverse complement strand
TCAATCTGTTCGATACTTGCAATTTTGATTGCTCGGCGGCTGACTCTGTGCCTGCTCCCAAATGATGATTCAACTCGATGCCTTGCTTCATCTTCATCATTAGCCACCACGTCTTGTGAAAATTGTTGGATTACTTTTCCATTGGGGAATTTACCCACTACTCGATAAGCCTTCATTGAGCCGCCGACTTGGGTTGTCGTCTTAAACGCGACGGGAGGTGACAAAATCATGGCGAGGGGGGCTAGTGTTGTTTTTCTTGCAGTGTTTTTCATATTCCCACTTCCACCAATGCCACATACTGAACAACAAGAATTTGGCGAAGTAATATTTCAGTCTGATACCCCATTGGATGTAGATAATTGGCACGATTTAGTGGAAGAGGGATTTATTCCTTTACGTCAATTAAGTGCTAATGAAATGCTAGTCTGGGGACCTATTGATAAAGATGAAATACCCCAAAAAATTGCTGAATATAGGGGTTTGAATGATGAATATCAAAATTACATCGTTATTCTTGAACCAAGATTAGAAGTGAATGAAAAGGAGGAAATTAAAACTGTCTTGAATATGATTGGTTTGAATCCAATTACAATTTTCTCACCGATGCAGGGATCACCTCTCTCGGAAATAATTCAAATCACACCAAGTAATGATTTTGAAAATTGGTGGCAATTTGTTGAAATTATACACGGCATACATTGGGTTGAACCGGTGCTAGAAACAGTGGGAAGAAATGATGTTGCGGCAGCAATAATGCAACACGGAAATGTTACTGGGCAACCCGCTTGGTTGTTTGGATTGGATGGAACTGGAGTAATAATTACTAACGCGGATTCAGGAATTGACCGCGACCATGCTTGCTTCCGTGAGGCTACTGAACCAGGGGCTTCAGGAAGTGAATGGAATAATGCAACAGGCACACCGGGGATAAATCATAGAAAAATTGTTTATTTCAATGGAACAATAGATGATTGGGATTCACCAAATAATCAAAATTATCAACATGGAACTCACATAGCGGGGAGTTTGGCTTGTCGTTCAATTTGGGAAGTTTCCTCAGAAAGAAATGGTGATTGGACAAACGCAACTCCTGGAGAAGGAACTTCAATTGCCCATGGGGCTCGTCTGGTGATTGAAGATGTTGTAGATGATGATGGTTGGCAAATACCCGATATTGGTGAATTATTTTGGGAAGCTAGTTCACATGGTAGTGTAATACGCTCAGATTCTTGGGGGGATGATAGTACAGAATACACGCTTCGGACAAGTAAATTTGATACTTGGTTATTTTCAGTACCTTGGTCGGTTTCTTTTGTTGCTCCGGGAAACACGGGAGATGAGGTTTTGGAACCTGCAAATGGATTGAATGTTGTTTCTGTTGGTGCCGCCGCTAAAGATGGGACTGATGATTTGTGGACTCTCTCTCCAAGACAAGAAACTGCTCAAGGGAGATTGGGAGTCACTATTGTTGTCCCTGGCGAAACAGTGATTTCGGCTAAAGGAGATGGTGTTCATGATTCTAATAATGATGGCTGGAAGAGTTCGACGGGAACTTCGATGGCGACTCCACAAGCAGCAGCATTCGCTGCTGTTATACAACAAATGGTGGAAGATGGTTGGGTTGGAGGAAATGAAAGCAAAAATATTGTTTCTTCGAATTCATTAAGGCCTGATTGGGCAGAATCGGTTGAAGGAAATTTGAGTGAAGGAAATCTCTCTTTGGCTCAAGGGTTTACTCCGTCAGGCCCACTTATCAGGGCGTTGATGGTATTGAGTGCTAACTCACTTGAAGGAGGGCGGCAAGCAGAGTTGACCCTTGGGGTAGCACCAGATAACCAACAAGGATGGGGGCGGCCAAATCTATCCAACCTAGTTGATTTTGCTTATATCAATAACCAAATGAATAATTCTACAGTTGACCCATCAGCAAATATTTGGATACATGATTCATTCCAATTGATTGACAACAACTGGAAAAGTATGATTGATGATTGGGTTGATGAAAACCCGCTTGATTCAGTCTCTAATCATAATTGGGGAGGAGCAGGGGCTGCTGGGCCATTCTTGTCATCATCAGAAAGTGTGGTTTGGAAAATGCCAATTGTTCCTGGTGTTGATTTCGATGTTAGGCTTGTTTGGAACTCTGCCCCTAATATTGATTCACGCGATGATTTAGATCTCGTCGTAACTTTACCTGATGGTCAAATCTTCTTAGGCAATGATATGACTGGAGAAGGGGTGAAAGAAAATATTGAGACTATCGAAGGCGTCCATATTCCGTCGGCAAATCTTGATGGAATTGGATTTGTTGAAGTTCAAATTCTCGCTCATCAAATAAACATCGGGCCTGAGAAAGGTGGAGTTGGGTTGAATGGTGATAGAATTGGATTTGCATTAGCGGTGAAGGGTGTTGAGAGAAGTTCTGTTGAAACAAGCACCCCGTGGTTAGTAGTATCCCTAAATGAGAATGGAAATGGGGAGCAGGGTGACGATTCTCTAGGTAAATATTGGTTCATTATGATGGCTATAATAATATTAATTTCAGCTGGATTAATCCTAGTTGAGAGGCATAAAATTTCTTCTCAAATAGTGGTTGATGAAATTATTACCGAAGGTGAACCTTCAAACCATGATAGCGACTCCCTGCCGATAGCGGTAGCACCGCGTGTAGGTGACGACTATGAGTGAAAGACTGTACATCGGAATAGATTTAGGAACATTTCAATCGACAATTGCTGCGTCGAATGGAACGAATGAAAGTGTATTAACAGTGGTTGGAAAACCTAAGGATCCTATCGCTCGTAATTTCTTGAAAAGAGATACCTTGTTTGGCGGAGATGCGCTGAAAAATAAATTAGCATGTAATCTATATTATCCACTTTCAGCAGGAGTTGCCCAAGATGATGAAAATAATTTGGCAGCAGCAAAATCGTTTGTGACACACTTGGTTGAAGCGGTTGACCCTGAAGAATACGACGAGGTTTTCGGTGTAATATGCTCACCATCTCACATTTCATTCGTTGACAAGAGTAATTTGGTCAGCGTTCTAAGAGGCCAGGTAAATGCAATTATGGTTGTTAGCGAACCATTTGCAGTCGCATTTGGTCTTGATGAAATTGGTGGTAGTATTGTTGTTGATATTGGTGCAGGTACAACCGATGTTGCTCGAATCTACGGTACATTCCCTAGTGAAGATGACCAAGTTACAATCAGCGAAGCTGGAGATTGGATTGATGAGCGATTAATGGAATTAGTTGCAAAGAAATTCACAGGTGCTCAACTAACAAAAGACATGGTCCGTCAATGGAAAGAAGCGGGTTCATATGTTGGTGGAGATGAAAAAGAACAGATGGTCGAACTTTCAGTAGATGGAAAGAAGCAAGTTGTTGATGTCGGCGACTTGATTCAAATCGCTTGTGAGGAGTTAGTTCCTCATCTCGTAAGGACAATAAAAGGAATTGTTTCTGATGCTGACCCAGAGTATCAATCATTGCTACGAAATAACATAATTCTTTCAGGTGGCGGCTCCTTAATCGATGGTTTGGCAGACCGTGTGGCTGATGAACTAGCAGATATTGGTGATGTTCGTGTTTGGTGTGCTGATGATCCAATGGCAAGAGTTGCAGATGGGGCATTAAAACTGTCAATGGTAATGCCTGATGACCAGTACACTGCAATTAGTTGAGGGTGATTTGGTGGCCCAGAAAAGGGTTCAAGAATGACTTGCTTTGACTAGTGACAAGGTGAAGGTTCAAGAATGGTCCTCTTGCGATAGGGTGTTTGATTGAGCATGGGGCGAGCTGAGACCACTAATGGAAAAGCCACTTCTAGAGATGATGTGGACCGCGCTGCACTGGCAGGTATGTTGTCAGGATATGGACAAGAACAACTTGTTGATGAAGTAATTACTGCCTGGGAAGAGTTGGCTTCGGCAAACAAAGAATTAGCAAGTTCAAATCAAAGAAACCGGGTTATGGAACTCGATTTATCAGAACGCGAGGAATTGGGCGCGCCCGATAGGGCACGATTGATGAAATTAGATGAGGATTTACGGGAACGGGAAGCAAGAATTATCCATCTTGAAAGAATGCTTGATGACATAAAAAGAGAAAAAGAAGCGATTTCTAACTCTGTCGGAGCAATTAGAATAGATGAATTAGAACGTAATGAGGGTCAACTTTCAGAAAAAGTTGAATCACAAGCAAACATCATAGGTGAATTAGAAGGAAAGTTAGACCAATTGGTAGAGGCATTGGAGAAAGCAGCGGAAGCGGGTTTAACTTCAATCACTGCTGATGAAGTCCGAAATTTGAACCGTGAACTGGAAGATGCTCATCGGAAAATAGAAGCAGAACAGATTGAAAATAATACTGTTTCAGAAGAAAGAGACAAACTTCGAGAAATGGTAACTCAAACAAAATCTTTGCTTGAACAAAGGGATCTTCGCCTCAAAGAGTTAGATGGGCAAATGCAGAGAATGATGGACGGGCCACGTTCTATTTCCGCAGAACATGATTACCTTGTCGAACAAATTGAAGAATTAAAACGTAGATTACTTGAGAGAAATAGAGAATATGAGGCTCTACGAAGAAGAGAGAGAAGATTACATAGAGACGTATTTGAAAGAGACGAAAGAATCCAACAAATGCAGCTAACCATCAGTGATATTGAAGGTGGTTTATCAGACCGAACTGCTGAGTTAAAGAGTTTAGAAGAAGTACATGAAAGAATGGCTGCTGAGGTTGATGGCTTACGTAAATCAGAAAGAACAAGGGGAGTCGTTAGTGGGGCATTCCAAGATTCTCTGGGTGTTTTGAGAGCACATGAACAAACCAAAGCAAGACGAGATGTTTTGGGGAAAGAAGAGGATGATACAATTCTAGAACCTGGTGTTGGAAGTGCGCCGGGTGGTTCTGCCGCTCCGGCTTTGAAAGATATTGATGAACTTGATTGATGAATAATTTAGTTCACAAGGTCATTTCTGAAATGAAAGTTTGAAGGGTCGTTTGAAGTTCGTGAGAATTTGAAAACTCCTCTGTTAAATTTCCAGTTACTATCCAGTCAGCTCCTGCTTCAACGGCTATTCTCGCTGTTTTTCCATCTTTTATTCCGCCACCAACTAGAATCGTTAGATTACAAGATTGGCGGACTGCTCGAATTAATTCTGCAGAAACTGGTTGTTTCGAGCCACTTCCTGCTTCTAAATAAATTGTAGAAAATCCATATGATTCAGCACATATAGCATAACTTGTGATAAGTTCAATATCATCCTCTGCAATCAAATTTGCTTGACCGACTTCTCCTACTTTGCCACCAGGAGAGCAAACAACATAACCCATTGATATTGGAATTACATTTGCTTGTTTAATCGGTGTGGCACCTTTTAATTGCTCTTTAATTAGAAATTTTGGTGTCCTACTATTCATCAACATCATGAAAGTGATTCCATCTGCTGATGGAGAAAATGCATTTGCTGCTGCTGGAAATAAAATGACTGGGACTTCCCACATTTTGGAATAGGCTGTCGAATCTTGTGATGCATTCCATGAACATAATTCCAGAGTTTCTTGAATCGCCTTCACTGTTTCATGAACATTATTACTATCTGTTCCAGTTGAACCTCCAACAAAGATCATTCTACTTCCAGCAATAACTGCAGCAACACATCTTTTAGCAGCCTCATCACTAGTTTGGGAATCAGGATCAATCAAAATGATGTGTCTAGCAGTCTCATTATTAGAAACATAATCTAACAGACTTGACTCAGAAGAAGACCACATTGAACCACCCGAGGAGTGGCTTGTCCTTTTGCATTACCTATTGAGATAAGCGTTGGAAATTTTTTCAAATTTGTTTTTTGCTAATTCTAATGAAAAATCAATGGTGTTTTCTTCAGTAGATGATGAGTTGGCGTTGAGTATTTGTAAAATGGTAAATTCTGTGGGTAATTGTGCATACCACCCTTCCCAAGTACCATCACTTCTTTGCCATCCTTTAGATTGAGGTGATTGCGAAATCGCCCCAATAGGAATGGATGTTGATTCTCTTGTGCAATCAATTACTAAATCTCCTTCCCAGGTCGTAGATTTTCCACCAACTCCTACCAAAGATAAGGTTGTTTCAGATTGACTAACAACCGTTGTTCGAACATCGATTTTAATACCCTTACTAACTAAGGATAAAGCGAGGTCTTTTTCTAACCAGTCTCGTCTAAAAGATAATCCAATATTTTGATTAAATTTGGATGTATATGTTGGAGAAATTAGCCAGATATTCAAAATATCAAGCCATTTATTAGAATTTACAAGAAGCCCTGAGCCTAAACAAGGAAAACCGATTTCCGCTCTTTCATCTAAAATATAAATTGAAAAATCATCGTAATTCTCTTTGTGTAATAAATGAGCAAGAGCTAACCCTGTGAGATTGGCTCCAATAATTGCTACCCTCATACAACCACAACTATTCCTTTTCTAGAGATAATGCAAAGACAGGACAAGAAGGGATACAGAGTTCGCAATGAGTACATGTAGGTTCATCAACGATCACAAGAAGTTCATCCAAAATTAATGCATCCACTGGGCACAAAGCAATACAAGCAGCACAACCGAAACAACGAGTTTCATCGACAACAAATAGTGTGTCTGGTATACGTGCCACATGAACTCGAAGAGACCCTGCATTTTCAATGATGTTACCCACCCCTTTCTTTCCACTGCAACTTTAGAAAAAAAAAGCAATACAAAATTTAGTGTGATGATTTGTGCTAAAAGCAATACGTGTTCAAGTCAGAACGCGGACAGGACATAATAGTTAGTCCGATTATTGTTTGATTTTTCCATCTCCAAATCTCTATTTTATTTTTCTACTGGAATCAAGGGGGACCCTATCCCATCTTTACCCAAGGTTGATGAAACATCGAAGTTACGGAAATTTGTTATCATGGTTCTTTACACTCCTGGCTCAACAACGAATTATGATTCTAGCCCGGTTGAGAAAGGTAAACTACGTTATCATTTTCTTGGAGGCGGTGAAGAAGTTGGTAATGTGGGATGTATTCTTGAAGATAGTTCGGGAACTAGATTACAAATTGATTATGGTTTTGTCCCGAAAAAACCCCCAACTTATCCAGAAGAAGGCCCACCTGTTTCAGATGTAATTTTGACTCATTCTCATATTGATCATGTTGGGCTTGCACCGTGGGTGGTAGCGTCTCATGGAGCAAAATTACATTGTACAGAGTTAACAGCTGCAGTTCTTGAAATGATTTGGAGAGATACTTACAAAGTGAGTTCAATTGAAGGGCAACCACTTCCTTGGGATAAAAGAGATTTAGAAGAGGCCCTTGACCAAATAGTAACTCATTCCTTTGATGAATGGGTCGACCATGGTGAATGGAAATGGAGGTTTTTGCCTGCCGGTCATATTCCTGGCGCTGCTATGGTGGAAATACAATTTGGTGATCGAAATTTATTGTGGTCAGGAGATATAGATACAAGGTCATCTCCTTGCGTTATTGGTGCTAAAGCAATTCAAAGTGATATTTTATTCCTTGAATCAACATATGCTGGTAGAAATCAACCCGACCGTGAAAGTGAGATTCAACGTTTCATTAATCGAGTCGTGGAAGTTGTAGAGAGAGGTGGGACTTGTTTAATTCCTTCTTTTGCTAATGGGAGAGGCCAGGATATGCTCAGTCATTTATGGGAAAGTAATCTTGATTTAGATGTCCATTATGATGGGATGGGAAAACGTATTCTTAATCATTATCTTGACTATCCAGATTACATTAGAGATTCTGAAAAGTTTAGAAAAATTAAACGCTGGGCCAGATTAGTATCAAGTAAATCTGATAGAAAGAAAGCCATTGATGCAGATGTTATCGTAACTACTAGTGGTATGTTAGATGGTGGCCCTGCTCATTGGTATCTTAATCGATTGAGGCATGACCAAAGAAATGCAATCTTACTAACTGGTTACCAAGCTGAAGGCAGTGGTGGGAGACAAATTTTAGATTCCTCTCGCTTGAAAATTTTTGGCAAATTAGTTGACATCAATTTAGAGGTGGATCAATTCTCTTTTTCCAATCATGCAGACCATTCTCTTTTAGTGAAGTTTGCAAAAGATGTTGATGCTTCTGAGGTGATTTTATTCCATGGAAATCAGGATGATGGCCAAGAATTATTAAAAAAAGAGTTGGAAAGTGAAGAAATGGTAGTTCACCAACCAGATAATTGCCGCTCATATATCATCTAATATATTCGTTCTTTCTATACCAATTATCTAATAGGACAGGCCTTGTGGAGTAATTGGTTAAGATGGCAAAGAAACCAACTGGAAAGAAGGCAGGGAAACCAAAACGCCGCCGCCGAAAGATGAAATTGACCCTTCGAAGTAAAAAAATGAAGGGTGAAGAAAGTTACATGGATAAAGTAGGTTGGTCAACCCAAAATACTGGTAGGGTTCTTGACGGAGTATCTAATGTTGAGGAAGTTAAGGAGATTGAGCACCAGTGTAGTTTGTGTGGTTCAATGAATAAAATACCTCGGCCAAAAACAGACAAATACAAAGTTTTGTGTGCCCATCCAGAATGTGGACACGAAGATGAAATCGGTTTCTAATTTATTAAATTAGTAAACCAAAAATTCGCTTAGATGCGGCAATTAGTATTACGCATACTAGCAATTTTTGGATTTTTGATTCAGATGAAATCTTTGAACCATAAATTGAACCAATAATGCCACCAACTAAAACAACAAATGCAAAAGCAACCAATATTTCAAAATCTAAATTTAACTGGCCTGACATCCCTGCTCCAGCCAATCCAGCAAGTGAATTCACTAAGATAAAAATTGCAGATGTAGCGGCTACTGATTTTGGTGAAGCCCATTTTTTCAACAGAACTATTGGGGAAAGAAAAATACCACCTCCCACACCAACTATTCCACTAACTAAACCAATTCCTACACCCCAGGGGGCAGCTTGTTGAAAAGTTGGAATCTTTGTTGTTACCTCTTCATCATATGCCATCGAGCCATATAATCTCCAAGCCGCTAACACTAGTGTTATTGAAAGTAGTAAATCATATACAGTTGCATCAATTAATAAAAATCCACCAATAAATGCCATAGGAATACTTGCAATAATAAACGGAATTGTCAATTTAAAATCATGGAAACCTTCCTTCCTGTAATAATAAAAAGCAAGACTTGCAACTATGAGATTTAAGAACCAAGCATGTTGTTTTAACCAAACACTTTCATTCAATCCATAAGATGTCAAAGACATAATTGCAAGATAACCAGATGCCCCACCATGGCCAACACTGGAGTATAAAACTGCCATAATGAAAAGGCCAATCAATAAAAGGCCAAATTCTACACTACTCACATTTTTCCCTCCTCTCATTTATTTTTGATATGTTCGGCGACTAACTCAAGGCCAACCACACGCTCCGAGAACCATGAAGGTGGGTGTGTCTGTTGAACAAGCGATCACATTAGCCAACCAAAATCCACTTTTATTTGAAACTGAAATCAGAAATTTATCTGACTCTCACAATATGGTATTAGCCACTTCATTAGAGTCAAAAGTTGACGACCCACGTTTTGATAATTCAGCAATGGATGGTTGGGCAGTAAAAGAAGCAGATTGTATCAATCCAAATTCTAAATTAGAAATAATTGGTACAATTCCAGCAGGAAGTTCAGAACAAATTGAAGTCAAACAAGGCCAAGCATGCAGAATAATGACTGGAGCACCAATACCTCTTGGCGCAGATTCTATTGTAATGATAGAGGATAGTGTAGTTGAAGGAGAAATTGTTTCAATCAATGGGCCAGCCCGTCCCCATTTCATAAGGAAACAAGGAGAAAACATCACAAAAGGCGAAATTGGGTTAGAATCTGGATTAAAGTTGAAACCATCTCATATAGCGATGGCAGCGATGATGGGATATGCAAAAATCCCAGTTATCAAACCACCCAAAATTGCAATTATTGGCACAGGTGATGAATTAATAGAACCCGGACAGCCATTAAAATCCGGCCAAATTTATGAATCAAATACGACAGCCCTAGTTGGTTTAGTTTCAGAAATGGGTTGTGAACCGGTCAAATTTCCATTTGTCACTGATGATCTAAACAGTTTAAGAAATGTTTTCGATTTAGCAGCCTCACAATGTGATGCAATTCTTACAAGCGGAGGAGTCAGTATGGGTGAGTGGGACTTAGTTCGTCGTTTAATGGAAGAAGAAGGAGAAGTAAAATTCTGGAAAGTTCTCGTTAAACCAGGAGGACCACCGTTATTTGGAACTTGGAAAAACACACCTTTATTCGGTCTACCAGGTAACCCCGTCAGCAGTCAAATTGTGTTTCTTTCAATTGTAGTCCCGTGGATTTCTAATTCTTGCGGATACGATTCGATTCAGGGTCCTAAATTATTTGATAAAGTTAAGGTGAAGTTATTGAATGCGGCAAAAGGAACTGGGAATAAAATCACATTGAGACGTATTCAAATTAGAGGGCAGGATGATAATTTGGTTGCCGAAGTACCTGAAAATCAAGGCAGTGGTAATTTGCGTAGTATGATTGATTGTAATGGTTTGACATTGCTTCCATGTGGTATTGATGGGAAACCAGGTGACATCATTGATGCACTTTGGTTGAGATGAAACTCATTCTAACTTTGAAACCATCAATTCAAGAACGGTGAACTCGCGCTCATGTTTAGCGGAGGTGTGTGATTGGTTGATGAGAGCACAGGACCACGCCTTGATGATGGCTGGATTGTCGTCAGAGGCGCAAGGACCCACAATCTACGCGATATCGATGTGAAAATCCCCCGAGGCAGATTTGTAGTTGTATCAGGAGTTTCAGGTTCAGGAAAATCTAGTCTCGCATTTGACACTCTTTACGCTGAAGGACAGAGAAGATATGTGGAATCTCTTTCTTCTTATGCTAGACAATTTCTAGGCCAAATGAAAAAACCAGACTGCGATAGCATTGAAGGCCTTTCTCCAGCCATTTCCATCGACCAAAAACAAGGTTCTCACAACCCCCGTTCTACAGTTGCAACGACAACAGAAATCCAAGATTACCTTCGCCTTCTCTATGCTAGAGTTGGTAAACCTCACTGCCCTGATTGTGGAAAAGAAGTTGCCCGTCGTACGGTTCAAGAAATTGTTGATGACATCGAATGGCGAATGGAAAACCACGCGGTTGCGGTCTGGTGTCCAACTATTCGTAATCGAAAAGGAACTCATTCAGATTTGTTCACGCAATTAGTGGAACAAGGTTTCGTGTTTGGTAAGGTGAATGGTAGGGAAGTAGAGTTTGAAGAACCACCAACATTGGAAAAAAACCTGCGCCACGACATAGATATTCGAATAGATAGATTGAGAATATATCGAGAAAACCGTCAACGATTAACTGAAGCGGTTGAATCTGGTTTGCGACTTGGCGGGGGAACAGTTGCTATTGAGAGCATTACTGGTTGTGAAAATAGTGAAGAGTTACCCGATGGTTCAATCTCGTCAACTACAGAAAAAGGCGAAGTAATTCCCTATAGCGAAGAATTCGCTTGTCCCACACACGGCTCATTTATGCCAGAAATGTCCCCGCGAATATTTTCTTTTAACAATCCCTTAGGGGCTTGCACATCCTGTCAAGGATTAGGTGTTGACAGGGCTTTTTCATATGATTTATTGATAAATGAAGAACGCTCCTTAGAAGGTGGTTGTGTAAGACCATTCCAATCTTCTATGATGGCAGGGTGGTACCGTAATCAGATGTGCCAAGTTGCTGAGAAATATGGATTTGAATCAAATATTCCTTTTTCAGATTTAGATGATGACGCAAAAGACATCATCTTGAACGGTTCAGGCTCAACTGAAATCACCTTCAAATTTGAAAGCGAAAAAGGATCAGTTTACCAAATGGTGAAACCATGGGAAGGAGTTTTTAATCGACTAATGCGTACTTATCGTGATACAGACAGTGAACGAAATCGTAACCGCCTTCAATCATACATGGTTGACCAACCTTGTGGGGATTGTGGCGGCCAAAAATTGAATCCAGCAGTAAGGGCGGTGACTGTTGGAGGGCTATCATTACCCGAACTTTCCGAATCTACCGTTTTAGAATCACTAGCAATCTTACAACAATGGCGACTTGGAGATTCGGATCAAGAAATATGGACTAAATTAGCTCGTGAGCCGTCAACAAGTGGTTCAGTACCCAAATCGGAAATATTGGGTAAAAGGGACCTTTTTATTGCTCGTGAAGTGCTAAAAGAAATAGAATCAAGAATTCAATTTTTGGCTTTAGTGGGGCTTGAATATCTCACATTAGACCGTCGTTCAAACACCCTATCAGGCGGTGAGAGTCAGAGAATTAGGCTTGCTTCTCAAATTGGAACGAGGTTAACTGGGGTAACTTATGTTCTAGATGAACCTAGCATTGGGCTACACGCCCGAGATAATCAACGTCTGCTCTCAACCCTCCGCGAATTATGTGAAATTGGCAACACATTGTTGGTGATTGAACACGATGAAGAAACACTACGGCAAGCAGATTGGTTAGTTGATCTTGGACCTGGAGCAGGGCGAGAAGGTGGTCGATTACTTGTCAGTGGCGGGATTGAAGAATTACTTGAACACGAAGAAAGTTTGACAGGGGCTTTTCTTTCAGGTAGAAGAAAGATTGCGATACCATCTCCAAGAGTAAAACCTAACGGGGATTGGCTGAAAATTGTTGGTGCCGAGGCAAATAACCTACGCCAAATAGACGTTAAATTCCCACTCGGTTGTATGGTTGCAGTCACTGGGGTATCTGGTTCTGGAAAGTCAACATTAGTTTCAGATATACTTGCTCCAGTGTTATTGCGGGAATTAAATGGCAGCGATAGTACACCAAGTAAACATGGGAGCGTATCTGGTTTTGATGATATTGACAAAGTAATAGTCATCGACCAATCTCCAATTGGTCGGACTCCACGCTCTAATACAGTAACTTACACAAAAGGATTTGATGAAATTCGAAAATTGTTTGCCACAACACCATTAGCAAAAGAACGCGGTTACAAACCGGGCCAATTTTCCTTTAATGTCAGAGGTGGTAGATGTGAATCTTGTTCAGGTGCTGGTTCAGTGAAAATGGAGATGCATTTCTTGGCTGATGTTTGGGTTACTTGTGAAATATGTGAAGGTACAAGATATACTCGTGAAACACTAGAAATTACTTGGAAACAAAAGAGCATTTCAGACATACTTGAAATGACAGTAAACGAAGCATGCCAGTTCTTTGAAAGCCACAAAAAACTGCATCGAATTCTAAAAACATTACAAGATGTTGGTTTGGGTTATATTCGGCTTGGCCAACCAGCCACAACGCTTTCTGGCGGTGAGGCACAGAGAGTCAAATTAGCAACACAACTACACCGCCCCACAACTCGTCATACAGTCTACATTCTAGATGAACCAACAACCGGGCTTGCTTTATCTGATATTGAACAGTTAGTCGACGTTTTGTTAAGAATTCGTTCAAATGGCCACACAATTATCGTAATCGAACACCATCTTGATGTAATCAAATGCGCTGATTGGGTGATAGATTTGGGGCCAGATGGTGGTGATGGCGGCGGTGATATTGTTGCAGTTGGTACACCAGAAGAAATCGCTAATAACGGCAATTCATTTACTGGAAAATATCTGAAAAAAGCACTTTTGAATATGTCAGAAGAATAAGTCTGTCAGCCGCTTCATTGATGGACGGTCGGCAAGACGGCACAGTCTGAAGAGGTGCTCGGGATGACGGTATTACAACCCCAGCGAGTTGAAGTGACTCCTAAATCACTAACAGGATTGAAGGATACTAGAGGAGAATCTATCCGTAGACAATTGGCTTCTGACCATGGCTTAGAAGTCCAAGAAGTACGCTCAATTACGGGCTATCTGGTTAAAGGAAATTTCAATGAAACACACCACCAAAAGATGGTTTCTGACCTTTTTTGTGACCCAATTATTGAGCATGGAGTAGTTAATCAACACATCTTGAATGACAAAGAAATATTCCCTCAAAATCCCGATATTGCAATACAAATTGGATTCAAGCCCGGAGTTACAGATAATGCAGCCCAAGCCGGGCTTGATGGTTTGAAAACCCTGTTTCCTTCCGAAGCAGAGAACGCAGAAGTATCTACTACAATGACGTATATTTTCTATGGGCTGCCGGATAATTTAGATTGTCAATGGCTTGCGAATCAACTCCATAACCCCATGATTGAGAGAGCCATAATCTCTGACCAAGAATCATGTAAGAATAACCAATGGCCCGTACTTGATTTCCCTGAACCACCGGTGAATATTTTTGGTACACCAACAACAATTGATCTAGAGGTTGATGATGATTCTTTAATCGAAATAAGCGACAAAGGTCTTCTTGCACTAAATCTAGAAGAGATGCAAACAATACAAGCACACTTTCGAGACCCAAAGGTACGCTCAACAAGAGAAAAAGAAGGGTTACCACCTTGCGCCCCAACTGATGTAGAATTAGAGTGTCTAGCACAGACTTGGTCTGAACATTGTAAACACAAAATTTTTGCAGCAAATATCCATCACGTGGATACTGAAACAGGTGAAGATACTCACATCGATTCTTTATTCAAAACTCATATCATGAAACCTACTTTCGATATTGCTGAGAAAGTAGACTGGTTGCTCAGTCTTTTCCACGATAATTCAGGAGTAATCGAATGGAATCCTGAATGGAGTCTTTGTATTAAGGCTGAAACTCACAATTCACCCAGCGCATTAGACCCATTTGGTGGGGCTATGACTGGTATTGTTGGTGTGAATAGAGATATTTTAGGAACTGGATTAGGAGCTCGTCCGATAGCCAATACCGATGTATTTTGTTTTGGTCCACCGGATTTTGAAGGAGAAATTCCAGAGGGATTATTTCATCCAAGCCGAGTATTCCGCGGCGTTCATGCAGGAGTGCGTTCTGGTGGTAATGAATCAGGAATACCAACGGTGAACGGCGCGATAGTGTTTGAGGAAAGGTATCTTGGCAAACCATTGGTATATTGTGGCACGGTTGGAATTATGCCTCGTCGATTAGCAGATGGTAGAGAAAGCCACGATAAAACACCAAGCCCGGGTGATGTCATCTACATGGTTGGTGGGCGTGTTGGAAGTGATGGGATACACGGAGCCACGTTTTCAAGTCTAGAATTAACTGAAGAATCACCTTCTTCAGCAGTCCAAATTGGCGACCCAATTACTCAGAAAAAGATGGTTGACATGCTCCTTAAAGCTAGAGATGATTGCCTTCTTCAAGTTACGACAGATAATGGCGCGGGCGGGCTTTCTAGTAGCATTGGTGAGATGGCCGAATTAACTGGTGGTGCAAGGGTAGACCTTTCACAGGTACCGCTCAAACAGGTTGGTCTTTCTTCATGGGAAATATTGGTTTCAGAATCTCAAGAAAGGATGACCGTTGGTGTTAGACCAGAAGATTGTCAAGAATTTGAAAAATTGGCTAGTTTGCATGAAGTTGAAGCAACAGCGGTTGGCACTTTCACAGATTCAGGCGACTTCCATATTTTACACGGTGAGCAATCTGTCGCCTTGCTGCCAATCGAATTCCTCCACGATGGTGTTCCCCAATTACAACTTGAGAGTGAATGGATACCGCCAGTCAATTCAGAACCGTCTTATCCTCAAACCGATGCTTCGGGTATGGGGGATGTACTATCTCGTCTTCTTGCTCGCCCTAACATCGCCTCAAAAGAATGGTGGGTGCGCTCATATGACCATGAAGTGATTGCTCAAACAGTAATCAAACCATTTTGTGGAGTAAACCACGATGCCCCAGGGGACGCGGCAGTAATTGCACCAATACATGGAGAAACACAAGGTGCTGTGATTTCTTGTGGTATAATTCCGAGATATTCAGATATTGACACTTATGCGATGGTTGCTGGTTGTATTGACGAAGCAGTGCGAAATGCGGTTTGCGTTGGTGTTGATCTTGATAGGATGGCGGGATTAGATAACTTCTGTTGGCCTGATTCTGTTGAATCAGAAAAGACTCCAGATGGTAGATACAAACTCGCCCAATTAGTGCGTGCTAACAGGGCTTTAGATGATGTTTGTAGGGCTTATCAATTACCTTGTATAAGTGGTAAAGATTCGATGAAGAATGATGTGATTATGAATGGTGAAAAAATAAGTGTCCCACCGACATTATTGTTCACGTTGTTAGGTAATCACCAAGATGTTCGTAAAGCAGTTTCAAGTGATTTCAAGAATAGTGGTGATGTCATTTACTTACTTGGGCAAACTCACCAAGAGTTAGGTGCAAGCGAATTAGTCACGATGTTTAGAGACGAATGTGGAGGTGGAATTGGTGGAAGAGTTCCAGCGATAGACACCACACGAAATCTTGCACTTTATCGCGACCTTACTGCAGCAATGCGTCAACAACTAGTTGTTAGCGCACACGATTGTAGTGACGGTGGCTTTGCTGTTGCTTTAGCGGAAGCTTGTTTTGGAGCAGATTCTGGTTGTAGAGTTGACATATCTGAGATATTCAATAATGACAACAGTCTTGACAAGTGGGGCGCGTTATTTGGAGAGAGCCTTGGTCGTATTTTAGTGAGTGTGAAGGAACAACACAGTTCTGAATTCGAAGCAGCAATGGAAAGTAATGCTTGTTTCCGGTTGGGTGAAGTTGTTAGTAGTGATGAAATAACTATCACAAAATCAGGTGAAACCATTGTTCAAGCAAGCATGGTAGAACTCAAACAATCTTGGCAAGCAACCTTGGATGGAGGTGGTGCATGAATGGTTGAAATCCCGCAAGTAGCAGTCCTCACTGGTTTTGGAATCAACTGTGATGTTGAAACTATGGCAGTGTTTGACATGGCAGGAGCAAAGGCTCATCGCATTCATATCAACAGTTTGGTTAACGGCGAAGATTCGTTAGAAAACTATCATATTATGGCGATACCTGGTGGTTTTTCCTTTGGTGATCACCTCGGCAGTGGTCGTTTACTAGGAAACAGACTTCGGTTTGGGATAAGGGAACAAGTACGACAATTTGTCAAGGACGGTAAACCCGTTATTGGGATTTGCAATGGTTTCCAAGTGTTGGTGAAAATGGGATTATTGCCTGGTGACGACGATGTATCATTGCAACAAACAGCATCTCTAACTCTAAATGACTCAGGTCATTATGAAGACAGGTGGGTTACCCTCGAATTCAATTCAGAGAGTCCCTGTGTTTGGACAAAGGGTTTGACACGTATGCGAACACCTGTAAGGCACGGTGAAGGAAAATTCGTAGTTCCAGACCAGTCAGTACTAGACCAATACGAACAACAACAACAAGTTGTGGCACGATATATTAACCCGGCTGACAAATATCCTAGCGCCTCAAATGAACCTCTATCCTACCCTCTGTGTCCAAATGCTAGCATGCGTAATATTGCTGGTGTATGTGACCCATCAGGATTAGTATTCGGACTAATGCCACACCCAGAAGCCAACCATTCAAAGTGGCTTGGCGCAACTTGGACACGTGAAGATATTAGTGAAGATTGGAAAGGTGAAGGCATGGCAGTGTTTGAGAATGGTGTAAGATATGCAAAAGAAAACCTTTAGTTGAATAAAGTACAATCAACTTGCGGCTCAATCATCATCTAACAAATCATCAACATCATCTACGATGTCCTTCCATTGTTTTCTTTCAGCACGCTTTTCACCAACTTTCAAGTCAACCATCAAATCTTTCAAATCGTCAGGCGCATCTTGACTAGCAGCACTGGCTTGTACTCTCGCGGTTAATTCATAATCTTCACCAGGGCGCTCTGAACGGTCTATTTGAGTGATTTTTTTACTAGGGACAGTTCTTGTTCCTGAATCATCAACAATATTTGTTGGTAATTCTTGTGATAAATCATGTAATTCTTTTTCAGTTGGGTCAGTGTCTTTCCATTTAGATTGGTTAGCCATTTCTCTTAATGTGTTCATTTTCTTCTTCTGTCTTGCTGTTTCAAAAGCAGCCTCAACATCTTCTTGAGTTACTGCTCTAGGTTGCTTAGATTGTCCGTGTAACAGTTGGGCATAAGCAGTCATCCATTCACCATGTGTTTCATCATGTTCGTATGAACTAGGCCTTGCAAGCATCTGAAACAATTCTTTTGACCACTGGCTAGCAAGTGATTGTGGTGGTAATTCCCCAACCCTCTCTCGAACATCTTTGTGAGTTGCAATACACCTTCGGCAGCGATTCGAACCCGCATCATCTGGTGCATCACATAGTACACAACAAGTGGCCAACCCCATCTCAAGCATTGCCCTCCTAACACCCGACATCAAATCTAGCACACACTCCCCCCCCTTCAACTCTCCCGGCTTGCGAACCCTCAAAGAGCCCGAACAATTCGCCACACTATGGCTAGGGACCCACGGGCATCTCGTCTTGACGACGACCCTTTTGCAAAGATTGATGATAATCAGCCATCAAATACAGGCGGCCCTCAACATGTTAGAGTTGTTATTCAACCCGGTCAACCAAATCCGTTTGAACCATTCCTCAAAGGTTTCTTTGATGTTGGTGGGCCAAGAGTTGTTAATCACAAAGGTTCCCTTTTTCACTTTTCTGAGCGGGAATTAAAAGATTTAGTAATGGCAACTTTTGCTTTTAGTTTTGCAATTTCCATAGTTTTCCATGGCGGCCTTTTCGGTATGCTAGAGTTGCCAATGGGCGTATTAGTTATCAGTTTGATTTCTAGCATGTTTTTTGCTCTTGCTGCACTTGGTCCCGCCTTCATTCTTCATGAGTTAGCCCACAAATATGTGGCACGACATTTTGGTTGCTGGGCGGAGTTTCGAGCAGACCCTCGCGGCCTAAAGATTGGAATTCTCATAGCTCTCGCTATTGGTTTTGTGTTCATGGCCCCTGGTGCAGTGATGGTGGCTGGAAGAGTTGGTCGCAAAGAGAATGGAATAATTTCTGTAGCGGGGCCGATAACAAATATCATCTTATTTTTCTTTGGAATGATTGGGGGAGGACTCCTCCTATCAATTTTCCAGCACCATGTATTAGTTGAACTAATTGTATTCTGGATGTGGGGCAATGCGATTCTTGGCGCCTTCAATATGTTGCCATTTGGCCCATTAGATGGTGCTAAAGTGAAAAAGTGGTCAGAACCCATCTTTTGGCTTTTTATGGCAATAACGTTGGCTTTAGTAGTCTCAGTTTTCAATGGCTATGCCTTCACAATTGTTGCTACCCTTGCAGGCTTACCAACACTTTGAGTTAGGTCAAAGTAAGGTATTTTCAATCGGCGCTTCATCAAGATGGAAGAATGAGTATACAGCCCACCATGTAATGAAATCAAGGCTGTTTACCAGGTTTGTTACGCCAGTATTTTCTTCTCCGTAATCCTTGCCTGTAGTATCCATCCAATCTTCCATTTCTTCAAGTGTATCACAAACTTGGTGATAGCACCAGTAACCGTCAACAAGACCTCCAAACCCAATAGTAACGGTTCCGAGATTATCCTGGAATGAAGCGTGGTCTGAACGTGCAGTGGTGTCTTCGTAGATGATTATCTCTGGCCTGTCAGAAGCGATCCAAGAATTATATTTCCAAGTGGATTCTTCAAATCCTTCGCCAGTGAGGGTGCCAATCTGTTGTTCAACACCCAAAGCATCAGAACCAATCCATTCTTGCAAGCCAACTAGTTCTTTTTGGCTCAGATTTTCATAAGAATCCGTCGGACCAAGATAGACTCGCATTGGCCAAACCTCCTCATCTTTAGGATAACCATCCTCATCAGGAGTTGGTTCAGGGTCACCATGTGGTGCACCGCCACCCCCGGGCCAGTTTACACCAGCCATGTCCAAATTGATGTAATTGGTTACAGTTACCTCAGGGTTATCCTCTTTGACATAGAAATCAGTCCAATAATCACTTCCTCGCTTGCCACCTTCTTCACCTGACCAGAGGCAGAAAACCATGGAACGCCGAGAATCAAAATTTGACATCATTTTCGCAGTCTCTAAAACCATACTGGTTCCTGCAGTGTTGTCATAAGCACCAACCCGGGTACCGTAAGTTCTGCTGCCTGTGATGTGCGGGTCAAGTAGAGGAATCGCACTATTTGCCGGCGGAGCAACGTCGAAATGAGCACCAAATACTAACCACTCGTTTGGCACTTCTTTACCCCAACGGTAACCACAAACATTCAGTGACTCTGGATTTTGTTTGTTGAATATATCTGTGAATTCGAAACGATGTTTCATAACCTCTAATCCAAAAGATTCCAATTCAGCAACTAAGTAATTCGCAGCATCTTCGTATGCAGGATTTCCTTGACCCGCCCAACGGTCCCAGTAACCCATTCTTCGGTCAACATCGGTTGTATCGGGAGTCGGGTCTGTGATTTCATAAAGACGGTCGTAAACAGTTCTCCCGTTCATTATTCCAGTAGCAAAATCTCCACCAGCATCAGGTCCAAATCCTGGTGCTGAAGGTCTAATCACTGCGAATGTCTGAAAAGCCACTTTTCCTCCATTTTCAGTTGAATAATTGATTGAATCAAATGTACTATTATCTCCAACAACACGAGTAATACCACCATGTGAGGGTGAGTTAGCACCACCATCACCAATCCATGTACTCCATGAGGTGTTTGTGTCTCTTGTTGGCCAATCTTCTCTCCCTAGTTCACCGATCATAAATAGTGCAATTTCAGCTCGTGGCGGGGCCAAAATTGAAACTTCAACAGAACTTCCTTTTTTGATATCGATAATTGTGGAATTTTGAACATAACCACTATCAGGGTTCATAATCAAATACGGAATATACACAGATAAATCATTACTAGCCGAGAATTTTACGTTTTGAAAAACCCCACCGACTAGGGTTTGAACACCAACATCCAAGTCACTAGCACCGGGTAAATCATTATCATTTGAGTCTAAACAACCAGCAAACATTGAGGTTGTAAAAAGCAAGGTGAGTAGCACCGCCTTGACGCGCATTAGCAATGCGAACATCAATTCCCTGTTGAACCCAACGATTGGTGGAGCAGACAATTTCACTTGAAAAATAGCCGTAAACAAGTGAGCGAACCATCAGCACAACGGATGTGTTCCATATTAACACATGTAACATTGAATCCATGTTGGGACATCAATTCGGCAGTTTTTGGGTAACTATCTGAAATGATTACACAGCCATTTTCAAAGCCAATTGTGTTTGCTGCATATGATTCATCATTAGGTACCCAAATAATTTCTGCATCAAGACCATCAAATTGCTCTGGCTGCAAGTGTCCCTCTGCAGTAACTAATATTCCTGGGGCCGGTGAAGAACAAATTGTTGAAAGATGAAGTGTTGTTTCTGGGATGTCAAAAACAAAAGTTTTGAATCCTCTGTCATGGCAAACATTCTCAATAAATTTGACCCCATCTTCATTTGTTCTAGTGGAACGCCCGATTAGAAAATAATCGTCGTAAAAGACAACATCCCCACCATCCAAATTTGCATTTTCTGGCATAAATATTATCTCCAAATGTTGAGAAAGAGATTCAGCAACACTTACTGCCTCACCACGCCGACTTGGATGTCCAAGATTACAGATTACCGCGGCCCCATCTATTATGACAGCAGCATCTTCAACAAAACAACAGTCTGGATGGTTTTCTAATCCAGGAAGGATGATCACTTCCAAACCATTTTCTTCAAGAACCCCAATATAATTGTCATGGGTTTTAATTGAGGCTTCAATATCAGTTGGTCCGGAACCAAAAAATTTTGCTAAAGCCTTGGTGAAATTTGGAGATATTTCGCGAACGAGTACGGCCGACCGCTTGCGTCTATCCCAATCTGTCATCATTTTCCCGGCTGCTATGGGGACCATAAGTGTTCGGAATCCGGAAACATCCCGCCAACAAACGGAAACTCGTATTCAAAGTGAGATAAAAGGAGAGTTTATTTTTCTAAACCTTCCATAAGGTACGCTAAAATTAATGGTAACACAATAGTTGCATCAGATTCAATTACAAATTTTGGAGTTTTAACTCCTAATTTTTCCCAACTAATTTTCTCATTGGGTGGTGCGCCAGAATAACCACCATAAGATGGCGTTGATTCAGAAATTTGGGCGAACCACCCCCATAAATTAACATCTTCTCCAAGATCTTGGCGCAACATTGGTACCACACAAACGGGGAAATCTCCAGCAACACCACCACCAACCTGCAAAATACCTATTTTCGATTCTTGTTCTTGATACCAAGAAGAAATGTCACCCATCCTTGCCAAATCTGTTGTGATAATATTGTCGCTGGAGAGGGTTCCATCAATTAGTCGAGCAGAGAAAATATTCCCCAATGTGCTATCCGCCCAAGCAGGTGTGAAAATCGGAATTTGCATTTCTACAGCAGCTATCAGCCAACTTGTGTTCGGGTCGGCTTGAAATTCAAAATTTTCAGAATTGAGAATGTCAAATAAATATTGGTGGGGTGGATTCGTATCCTGATTTTTTTCTGCAGTTAACCACTGTTGTAAAAGAGCACTTTCTACAACACGAATAGCCTCTGCCTCTGGGATACAAGTGTCAGTAACTCGATTCAAACCTTGCTTTTGTAATTGCAATTCATCCTCAGCGCTTAGATTTCGCCAATCAACCTTTTTGTATGAATTATGAGCCACTAAATTAAACAAATCTTCTTCTAAATTTGCGCCTGTACATGAGATAGCGTGGACTAAACCAGCACGGATTGCAGGTGCCAAAGAGCGCCCGATTTCAGCAGTTGACATGGCACCTGCTAAAGTCACAATTAATTTTCCACCCTTGTCCAGAAATTCCTCAAGTGATCGGGTACAATCGGCTAACGCCCCGGCATTGAAATGATGATAATTATGGTCAATAAATTGACGTACACCAGACACAAAATCACTCCTTATTTTGTGATAAATCATCGTGAAGAAATCGCTCAACTACGTTACGATTCATTAATTTCAAGTTCACACACTTTGCAATTAGTTTGGCATGGATAACATCAGCCAAATCATTAGGGTCATGTGTTCCACAAGTGAAAGCATCAACTGCCAACCACCCTTTTTCATAATAACAGTGAGCGGTGATGTGGCTCTCGTCGATTAGGACAATCGCGGCAAATCCAGGGGGACTTTCAACCCCATCAAAAACCTCACAATGAGAGTGTACTTCTTTGACCCCACACTCTTTCACACTTGAGCGTAGTAGTGATAATACCCAAGTATCAACTTCCTCAACATTTGGATTAAAATTGACATAGTCAAGATACACATGTCGACCGTGGGCGAGTCGTACATCCAAGCCATCAGTCAGGTTGTTCACCACTTACCGCGAGGTGGGGTGATATTTCAATTCAACACCGTTCTCTATGAACAGTTGATATCTATTTGGGGTGGTGTTGTGGCTTTGTTTTGATGCAGAGGGCAGGATTTCAAACGGTCTGATGCTTCCTTCCCGTTGGTCAGTCCAGCATCAAACTCCAGCGTCAAATGGATTCCGAATAAACAGCCTCATTTAACGCGGAGTTCAAATCCTACCTTGATTAAATCTGTTGTGGCATGGTGATATTTGATGCAGAGGGCAGGATTTGAACCTGCGAACCACTGAGGACTAGGACCTCATCCTAGCGCCGTTGACCAAGCTTGGCAACCCCTGCTTAGGTTGAACGCAGTAACAATTTGATTTCAAATCAACGGT
>CAZXZO010000018.1:5777-17622 GCA_964645485.1 uncultured Candidatus Poseidoniales archaeon | reverse complement strand
TTGGCAACCCCTGCTTAGGTTGAACGCAGTAACAATTTGATTTCAAATCAACGGTTGAAACAACTGGTTGGGGATGCCCGGAGGGCTTGCTGGCCGAGACTAATTTGGCAACCCCTGCTTAGGTTGAACGCAGTAACAATTTGATTTCAAATCAACGGTAAAGCGGATTGACTTTTTTGGTTAGAACAATTTGAGTTGCAGTAATTTCTATGTTTATCGAAACCCAAACATTTCAATCTTTTTTTTCCTTATAATCACGGCGAAGCCGCAATGTCGCACGCCGCTGCGCTCGCGGCGGGCGTTGGCAACCCCTGCGTAAGGTGAACGGGGTAACTGTTTGATTTCAATTCAACAGTTATGCATATTTCTAGCGCGTGCTAGAGTCTGTAATCCGCCTCACTCAAGTATGAAATACCCACCCGCGCATCTCAGAAGGTGAGGCATTGGGAGACAATATTCCACTTGGTCGAATGTTCATCGATGATGAAATGAGAGAGGTCGTAAGCGAGGTTCTTGATTCAGGTAGATGGATTAAAGGCCCACATTCTAAAGCATTTGGAGCAGAATGGGCGGCTTACTGTGGCGCACTTGCAGGAACCCCTTGCTCAAACGGCTCAACAGCATTAATCGCCGCCCTTCGGCTACTTGATGTAGGTCATGGAGATGAAGTAATCGTCCCATCACACACATTCATTGCTAGTGCTACTTGTATTGACCAAGTTGGCGCAACTCCTGTTTTCGTAGATGTTGAAGAAGAATATCACACCCTTTGTCCTGATGCTGTAGAAGCGGCGATAACAGGTTCAACAAAAGCCATCATCGCAGTCCACTTGTATGGTCAACCAATTTCACCAAAAGTTTTCGAAATTGCCAAGAACCACAACATTCCCTTGATTGAAGATTCGGCCCAAGCACATGGTGCGGAATTGAACGGTCAGAGAATTGGAAGCATAGGAGATTTAGCAACATTTTCCTTTTTCCCAAGTAAAAACATGGCTGTAGGTGGAGACGGTGGCTCAATTTTAGCAAACCGTGAAGATTTAGCAGATAAAATAGGAATGGCGATCGACCATGGCCGCTTAGACAAATATCGCCACGATTTCCTCGGCTCTAATTTCCGTCTTTCAGAAATGCAATGTGCAGTAGGTAGAGTCCAACTCAAACACTTGGATGACTGGGTAGCAAGACGTAACGAAATCGCGGCCCGATATAATGAGGCATTTTCTTCCCTTGATTGGACTAACCCCCCAGCAATTCGTGAAGGTGCGTTACATGCTTGGCACCAGTATGTTTTACGAGTTGATAGACGAGATGATTTCCAGACACACATGGATGAGCAGGGCGTTTCCACGGGCATTCACTACCCAATACCGTGTCATCTCCAACCCTTGTATGAGGGGCACACCCAACACCAGCAAGGAGCATTACCAACTACCGAAGCAATTTGTGAAAGTGTCGTCTCTATTCCAGTTCATCCACACCTTACAGATGCTGAAGTCGAGCAGGTAATTTCAGCAGTCAAGTCATTTCAACCGTGATTGGGACCTGGCCGTTTTGCAAGCGCGAAGTTTGACCACACATCATCTTGTCCAGTAAGTTCCCGGCCAATCCAATTTGGTAAAGTGATAGAATAATCAGGCGCTGGCATTTCGATTTCAGCGATGATTAATCCTGAATTTTTTCCTTCAAAGAAATCAATTTCCCAAAACAAATCATCATTTGAGGGGATTTTATAGCGTGTTTTTTCAACACTTGGGTATTGCCTAGTATTAATAATTTCAAGAACTGAATCTAATGGTATTTTCATCTCAAATTCTAACCGCGTTGGGCCATCAGAGTGGCTTTTTGCTGTTGCAATAGCTGTATTTCCATGTACTCTAATTCGATATGCAGAGAGCGGGTCAGCCAACACCTCTTCTAATTTACCCATTTCACCTGGCCAAAAATTCAACCAATCCTCTGAAGGGAGATAGCATTGTATCATCCGCACACCTTCTCCTAGTGGAGGTAATGTGGTTGAATCTTCGACCAAAAATTTTCGCTCAATTTCAATTCCCACGAGAAGCCCCAACTTGTGCTATTACCTCTTCACGGTCAATGTTTCGGGCGTGGCGTTGAAGTGTTAGTCGCCCGAGGGGCTACACATGGGAGAACCACGCCGCATACAATCCGGGATCGTGGATGTAGAGTTTGGAGATGGTGTCACAGTCATTGAACCAGCCAATATCTATGGTTGTAAAATTGCTGATAACGTATTCATCGGCCCCTTCGTAGAAATTCAGCGCAGAGTGGTAATCGGCGCCCGCACGCGTGTGCAGAGCCACGCTTTCATTTGCGAACTTGTGACAATTGGGGAAGATTGCTTCATCAGTCACGGTGCGATGTTCATCAACGACCCATTCCGAATAGGCGGCCCAGCAAGAGGAGACCAATCTCAATGGGCTGAAACTATTATCGGGGACCGCGTTTCAATCGGCACGAATGCCACCATTATGCCAGTCACCATCTGTGATGATGTTGTGATTGGAGCAGGAAGTGTAGTCACAAAAGACATCACAGAACCGGGTACTTATGCAGGTAATCCCGCCCGTAAGATGTAATCTCAAGCCACCTTAGGTTCAGTTAATGATTTACTTTCTACACTAAGTATAGTCGTCACTGAACGGTGTGCCCACTTGTGATTTAAGGCGAATTTTGGGTTTTTATGTTTTGTAAAGCGTTGCTAACGTCGCATGAACAACATTTGAACGGGGGTTACTTCTACCAAACGTACGTTTCATAAAATCAAAAACAAACAAACTTCCAACAGGTACCCCAATTCAAAATGGAAGGGTTTTGTTTAGTCTCTCAACCATCTCAACATACCTATTTGTGTGTTCTGTATGTGGCATATTTATTACAAATTGCCAATACCTCCATGCAGCAATTGACAAAGTTGCAAATGTATGTAATTTTTCTAATGACTCCTCTTCTATCGGTTCGAGTTTTCTCACCGTTTCATATCCTGAAAGTATTGCTTGCCACCGGTTTGAAATTGGTTTTCCATCTTGCCAACCAAAGCCAACAAATGTCATCACCAAATCAAAAGCAAAAGGTCCTATACACACCTCTTCAAAATCTAGTATAGCATCAATTTTTTCTGGACCACCAAGCACATTATCCGAGAACAAGTCACCATGAATAACTCCCGAAGGAAGTTCATCAAACCTAACCATTTTCAACCCATCATATTGGTTTTTCAACATTACAAGAAAATCAGTCCATTGTTCATTTTCTTCAGCGTGTTTAAACAACTTTTCAAAGAGAGAAAACCCCATCGAGAAATCAGTTCCAAGTGTTGGTGGGGGATTGGTAGCGTGAAGTTTGGCCTGAGAACAACCTAGGGTAAACAGCGATTTTTCATCAGATTCTAACCATTTACTTTCCACATATGGCAATAGTGTCCAAGCCAAACCATTTTTGATAATCATTAATTCATTGTTGTTGAATCTGATTGGCGCGGGTGTTGGTACCCCTTCTTTGACTAGCCAAGACGTGATCACTAACAATTCTTCAACTTGTTTTGGTGTGCGTTCGTTCCATATTTTCAAAACCACTTTTGATTCATCACTGAGATGAAGAAGATAGTTTGAATTCGCCCATCCACCTGATAGGTGTTCTATTTGGTTAACTCGGGACAAATTTGCTTGTGATGTTATTTCAGACGCATCATCAAGGGTAACATCTGTGTAAGCCATTTAATCACGATGAAAATTCTTTGATGACAGAGCGGAACGCTGCAATGGAGCGGCGATGGTCAACAATTCCACAATGTTTCCTCGCTAATTCACCCAACTGTTCCCTCTTCGTGTATGTGGTACGCAAGGCGTGTACCCAAGCATCAAGGTCAGCCACTTGGTCTACAATAATCCCTCCTTCTCCAACTGCTTCAGGTTGGCTACCTATTGATATTGAAACCGACGGAACTCCAAACAACCCAGCCTCGTTAATTACTCGACCCCAAGAACCCGTTGAAGCCACTGTAAGAAGGTGGACATCACAGCGGCTAAAGACCTCACTAACTGGTGTGTGTCCATGCCATGTGGTATTGTCAAATTCACCCAATTCTTCCGCATAAGCACCCCCTCCGTAAACGTCAACCCTTGCTTCTGGCCAACAATTTGCAAGATGAGGTAAAAGACCTTGATAGAACTCATATCCTTTCTCAGGGGTCACCCCAACAATCGCAATTCGTGGGATATCAATATCATTATTTTTAATACGATTTGAAAGCCCTGATGCTCTAGTTGTTTCAATTTCTTCAATTGTCCCAAATCTACTAGCGAAATCTACTGGAAGTCGAACATTTTTGATTGCTTTTACATTGAATGTGTTGGCAACTTGTTGCCCCAATCCTTCTCCAGCACAACACACTGCAGCCGCGCCCTCTAAACTTGAGCGGTAGAGGTCGGATTGGATGAATTGCAGTTCATCTCTTACGAAGACCAAATACGGGATATTCAATTCTTTGAATACTTCCGCTGCGCCTGCAGACCAATGTAATTGAGTGATACCAATGACAGGTAGCCCACTTCTTTTCGCTTCTGCTTTAGTTGCAGCGATTTTCTCTTTCAATAATTTGGCAAACTTTTTGTTACTCTTTTTCAGGTGTTGGCGTTGGAACAGAGAGTTTGGTTGCCCACTTTTGCCACGCAATCGCCAAGCAAGACCAGACCACCTATCTTCAATTTCAAGATTGATAACTTTCCTTTCTAATTCTGAATTTGAAGTGAGAGCCGTTGCATCACCTCTGGCATCTGATTGAAAAATAGTTACTCGCCACGCTTGTTCGAGAAGTGCTGGGTCTGTATGTGGTGTATCCCGGCTTGGAATAAAGAGGACATCTGCTTCTGGAAGTGGGCCAGGCTCACACACTCCATTGAGTAGAGTTGCAAGACTCATCTCTGCCCCACCTGCGGGTGGGTCGAGATCCCGAACAGCGGCTATTAACAGCCCCACCATGATATCCGATTCTGCATACCCTATATCAGACAAACCGCTATCATGAGCCATTAGGTGAAAATTCCGGTAGCGTGAAAGAGGGGTGTAGGGTCGGCCGGTCAATGAGTTTGAAGATGGCAGTAGTGGGAACCGGCTACTGGGGGCGCAATCATGTCCGAACCTTGATTGCGTTAAAATCCAGTGGATTAATCTCAGAATTAGTTGTTTGTGATGTCGATTCAGAACGTGCTGAAAACATGGCAACAGAGTTTGGTTGTGAATGGTGTACAGATGCAAATGACCTCAAATCATTAGGTGTAAGTGCAGCAACAATTGCCACTCCAACCCCTCAGCACGCACCCTTAGCAATTTCATTGATGGAGCAAGGAATTGATGTTCTTGTTGAAAAGCCATTAGCAATGAATGAAGAGCAGGCCAAAGAAGTATTGGATTGTGCTGAAAAGACCGGTCAAGTATTGATGGTAGGTCATTTATTCAGATATCATGCAGCAGTTCGTAAGGCAGCAGAACTCATTGCAGACGGAACCCTTGGCCAGATTCTTCACATTGAATCCGACCGTCTTTCAGTAAGAGAGCCAAGGTCAGATATTGGAGTCATTGCGGCATTAGCAATTCATGATATGGACATCATGAAGGATTTGATGGGTGATATTGAACCAAGTACAATCAACTGCCTTGCTTTACCTTCAGATAATCCAAAAATAGAGGACCACGCAATCATTGAGATGGGTTTCCCAAGTCAACCATCTAGCAAATCAGATGCTAATTTGAACGGTGTTTCTGCAGTTGTAACTGTTTCATGGAGAAGCAGAATACAAGGTAAAGTCAGGGTATTACGAATTATCGGTCAAGATGCTTCCTTGGCGATTGATTATCTTGACCACTCAGGACTTTGGATTCACCACCATCCAAATAATGCCCATGGGCAGCAGTGGGGCGGATTTGATGCGGCTCCACGTGAGCGTATTGAATTACCACTAGGTGAGCCAAGTTTGACAGCAGAGTTGCGGGCTTTCATATCACATGTTAACGGAGAAAATAATGACACTCCTTTTGCATCAGGAAAAGTTGGTTTAGAGGGTGTGGGAATGGTTTCCTCAGCACTTAAGGCAGCAGGCAGAGAGTAATTTTAGAAAAAAAATTGAGAGAGCATTCAAGAATCAGACACAGGTGGGCTAACACATGAACCTAGCACAAACCTTGCTCGGCCCTCTATATGACCTCTATGTTTCAGCCCTTGGTCAAACAGTTGGAATGATTGTGGGTTATGTGACACTGCTCGGAATATCGGCGCTAATTTGGTGGCTGATAGCGAATCGGAATGAAGTTATTTCTGGCTTGGATTTACGTTTGGCTACAATTGGAAATATGTTGTTCCTTTCACTCTCTGGTGTGATTTTGTATTTTGTAATGTCAACGACGTTTGGCTTCCCCTTTCTCGGTGCAATTACAATGACACTCACTTCGCTATTATTCATGCATTGGTGCATGACTAACTTTGAAGGGGAACCCATCTGAGTAGAGAGTCATGGCAAAATTTGGTGACCACCCCGCTATTCCAGATGCGCTGGAAAATTTACTTTCAGACCTCACAGTGAGCACAGTTTTTTTGAAAGCAGATTGTCGTCCACGAGTTAAACGCGGCCACATTACCGAGTTAGAAGTCGTCGAACTTGAGATTGAGGAATTCAGCAGTTCGGCTATTGAAGAGATTTCACAAGGGTTGGAAATGACTCTTGAGCAACACAGTGAGACGCGTAGTGATTGCTTCGTGGAAATTGATCGTCATGGTTGTAAAGTAATGCAAGTTGGTGATTTACGAATAACAATTTCATGGCCTCCATTTTCTGATGGTTGGGAAATGATTGTTGTTCGTCCCGTAGCCCAACCAGATCTTGATGATTATAATTTAGATGAAAACCTTGTAAAATTGATTGCAGATCTACAAAATCAAGGGACTTTAGTTAGTGGTATGCCCGGCTCAGGGAAATCAACACTGGCTAGTGCAATTGCTCGCTGGTTAGATGGTAAAGGGGCAGTAGTCAAAACAATGGAAAGCCCAAGAGACTTACAATTACCACAAAGAGTAACCCAATATGCTCCTCTTGCAGAAGATGACCGCTCCCGCGGTTCAATGGAATTGACAGCGGACATCTTATTTTTGGCAAGACCTGATTTCATCGTTTATGATGAAGTTCGTAAAACCAAAGATTTCGAAGTGTTCGGCGATTGCCGATTAGCAGGTCTTGGTTTGCTCGGGGTAACTCATTCTGCCTCAGCACTAGAAGCGATTCAGCGAATGATTGGCAGAGTTGAATTAGGAATTCTAGCCCAGATATTAACAACAGTTATTCATGTTGAAAAGGGTAAAATCGGAGAGGTTTTACAATTAGCAATGACAGTCAAAGCTCCCTCTGGAATGCAATCTGATTTGGCAAGGCCGGTAATCCAAGTGAAGAGATACCCTGATGGCAAAGTTCTGAATGAAATCTTCTCATTCGGTGAACAAATTTGTATTGTTGATGCAGATGGTCAAGCAGCAGGTGATGAAATGTCACCAATGCAACTCCTTGCTGCGGCCCAACTCAAAGACCGTCTTTCAGAAGATTTTGGAATTAGAATCCATCATGTAAAATTCTCTGGTGGTAGCGTAGAAGTATATCCTGATGAATCAGCAATTGGCGTTCTTGTTGGCCAGGGTGGTTCAACTGTGAAGGATTTAGAAGAACAATATGAAGTCAAGTTTTCAATTAAATCAGCTCGTGATTTACCACGTGGTTTCAGAGCACCAGAAAATAAGTTCCGAAGTTCGTATGATATGGATGTTGAACGAAGCATGGGTGGAAGGGCCTGGGAACAGTCCTACAGCAGCAAGAAAGATAGAAGGGCAAAACGGAAGGGAAGACGTCGATAACCCACTAAACTCCTCACTCTCAACAATCTCAAAGGTTCATCAAGGGGTCGCAGGTCAGGCAAATTAGGTGGGAACATGGCTGAAGGTACTCAAGGGTCGGTTCCGATAGTTCGCCAAGAGACAACAGTGACATCTGGTGTAGAGGTAACTCAGAAGTTAATTCATGCCGCAAAAACCCTCGCTTCCATACTTCGTGGAACACTTGGGCCACGGGGTTTAGACAAAGGATTGTACAAAACAAGTGGTGAATTCGCAGTAACATCTGATGGTGCAAGAGTTCTGAACGATTTGTTGATAAAAAATCCAGGTGCCAAACTTCTCGTATCATTAGGACAAGCTCAAGAATCAGCGATTGGAGATGGTGTGACTTCAACAGTTCTTCTCGCTGGAGCGCTGTTAGATGAAGCAGGTAGATTGATTCGAAAAGGGGTGCATCCTCTTACAGTAGTTGATGGCTATTTGATGGCTGCAGAGATAGCCGTTTCAGCCCTTGAAGAAAATGTAATTGATTGCTCAGCAGAAGATATTGAGATGTTACAAAAAGTTGCTTCAACATCTTTGACCGGACGTGGAGCAGGTTCTGATGCTCGGTTTGCGAAAATGTTAGTGGAAGGACTTGCTCATGTGACCCATGAATCAGAATCAGGTATTCGTTGTGAAGCAGAAGATGTGCTATTTGACAAATTAGAAGAAAGCACAATCAATGACACACGTATGGTTACTGGAGTATTTTGGCGCCAGCGTATTCCAATGGAGAGAATGGCTGGAATCAAGGAGAATGCCAAAGTGGCACTTCTCAATTGTGATATTAAGCAAAGAGAAACAAAGAGAGATACTGAAATCGAATTACAATCAGCAGAAGATCTGCAAAAATTCATGTCAATTCATGAACAAACATTGGTAGAAATTGCTGATAACATCATTGAGACTGACGCAGATATAATCTGTGCTAGTGGTGATATTGATAGAATTGTACTCCACAGACTTGCCGCTGCCGGGAAAGTGGTAATCCATGATGTTGACCAGAAGCAGTTAACCCATTTAGCCCAAGCAAGTGGGGCAAAATTAGTCGAACACTTGGATGACCTTGGTAATGAGCACCTTGGACTAGTTGGTCGATTTGAAGCCCAACGAAAGTTAGCAACGGATGAAGTCCAAGACAGAATTATCTTTGATGGATGCACCGGTCCTTTAGTCACAATCCTTGTTGGCGGAGCAATGGGTGCAGAAGAGACAATTCGAGGAATGTATGATGCCCTTAGGGCTACTAGCCTAGCCCTCAATGAAGGCACCCTCCTGCCTGGCGGTGGTGCATCTCACATGGTTGCTTCAAAAGCAGTAAAAGAGGCGGCTGAAAAAATTGCTGACAGAAGCCGACTTGGCATGGATGCCTTCAGCCGGGCCCTTGAGATGATTCCTTGGATGTTGGCGGCAAATTCTGGTGTTAATCCATTAGATGCACTTCTTGAACTTCGTTCAGCAGTTAGAGAAAACATGGTAGCCGCGGGAGTTAGTTCAGATGGTTCAATCACCTCAATGTCAGAGGTTCTTGAGCCGGCCGAAAGCATTCTTCATGGAATTATGGCCGCAACTGAAACAACGAACACACTTCTTCGCTGTGATCAAGTTATCAGTGCCAGAGGTGACTAAATGACCTCGTCAATCTGATGTTAAAACACCAACCATTTTCGTTTTAGAGGAAATTAATTATCGCCTCAAAACTCAATAACGGCTTCCCCGTCGAATGAATACGGGTTCGATTGATGAGCACGTCTAATCAACCCGGAACTACTTCTGAGGTGCCCAATAAAACCGGTGATAATTCACCGCGCGCCCTTCTCAGTGTTTACGATAAAACTGGAGTTACCGCTCTAGCCGTTGCTTTGGAAGCGATGGGTTGGAAAATAGTGAGTACAGGAGGTACTGCTCGGTTATTACGAGAGTCTGGTGTAGCGGTTGATGATGTTAGTTCTATCACTGAACACCCAGAGGTTTTTGATGGCAGAGTCAAAACACTTCATCCAGCAATTCATGCACCAATTCTTGCTCGAGGAAATAATCCGGATGATGTACAAACCCTAGCCCAACTTGGTTACCCCCGAATCGATATGGTGGTCGTAAATCTCTACCCTTTTGAGGAGGTTGCTGCGCGGCAACCGCCTGTTGATATCGATGAATTGATTGAGATGGTTGATATTGGCGGTCCGACATTGATTAGGGCTGCAGCAAAGAACCATCCAGATATTCTAGTGATGGCAGATCCTAGTCAATACGATGAAGTTCTAGCACATTTACAACAAACAGATGGTGACCCAAAGTCAGTTCCATTAGATGTGAGGCAAAGACTTGCATTGACGGCATTTCAGAGAACAGCAGCCTATGATGTGGCACTAGCAACAACCTTGGCCGAACGTTTTGAAGGGGTTGAATTAGAAGGTGATTTACCCCCGAGACTGTTGATTTCGGGCGGTCAGTTGAATCGGTTAAGATATGGGGAAAACCCACATCAAATGGCAGGATTTTTTGATGCGTCACGGGTTGGGGAAATGCCTGAAGGCCTGGCATCTGCAAACCAACATGGAGGGAAGGAATTATCTTTCAATAATTATCTTGATTTGGATGCGGCATTGCGTTTTGCTCGTTCAGTAAGTGGTGATAAATGGAGTCAATGGCCCCATTGCTGTGTAATCATTAAACACACAAATGCTTGTGGTGTTGCAATATCCACCAATCAAGTAGATGCTTGGAATGATGCGCTTGCTAGCGACCCGGAATCCGCTTTCGGTTGTGTAATTGCTTTCAATCAAGTAGTGACTGATGAGGTAGCCGAAGCAATCGGCGGTCATTTTGTTGAATGTATAATCGCTCCAGGATTTGAAAATTCAGCCTTGGAGATTTTGTCAGGAAAAAAGAACCGCCGTATGTTAACTTTTGATAATTTCACCCCGCTAAATCCAGAATTACGATGGAGACAAATTGATGGTGGCTGGTTAGCACAAGAAGAAGGAGCCCCTCAAATCAATTGGTCAGAGGTCAAATCAGTGACCAAAAAATCAGCAGACGAGGGTCAAATCGATTTAGCAAGATTTGGTGTAACGGTATGCGCTCAAGTGAAATCAAATTGTGTTGTGTTTGTTCAGCCCAGTACTACAGGATTCGCAACAGTTGGTATTGGCCCAGGACAAACCAGTAGAGTCGAAGCAGTCAGAATTGCAGCCCGTCGTGCCGGTGAGCGAGCAACAGGGGCAATGATGGTTTCAGACGCATTTTTCCCATTCAGAGATGGCATTGATACCTCACATGAGATAGGAATAACCAGCGTAGTTCAACCGGGTGGTTCGATACGTGACCAAGAAGTAATTGATGCTGCTGATGAGCATGGTATGACTATGTTGTTCACGGGCATACGATTGTTCAGGCACTAGTGATTACATGACCTGGAAAAACATCCCACTATTTGGTGCAATGAACGGCGCAATGATGGCTGTTCTGATGATTCTCAACGTTATCAGTGGTGTGACTGACGATGTTGATTTCGTATTTGCAATGATTTCACTCCTTGCAGTGATTCTCATTCCACCCTTCATTCTTAAGCGAGTCAAACCGAACGAGGTCAGCCTAGTCCAACTGATTCCCATTGCATTTCTAACATTCAATATTCCAGTCTGGGGAGCAGTCTCTGGTGGACCAGACATGGGACCCGAGTGGCTAGTATTGATTCCAATAGCAGCAGTAGGGGGCGCTTTCTGGAGCCTACCTTTCGTAATTTGGTCATATTTCAGAGATTCAAAATCGTCGTCTCTTCATTCTGTAACACTATCTGAGAGTGGATAACATCATTTTATCGAGTTTTTATTTTTGATTTGATGAACCACACACCAATTAACCAAACAATGGCAATAAATGCTTGACCATATCCAGGGTCACCAG
>CAZXZO010000018.1:0-5677 GCA_964645485.1 uncultured Candidatus Poseidoniales archaeon | reverse complement strand
ACACCAATTAACCAAACAATGGCAATAAATGCTTGACCATATCCAGGGTCACCAGCAATATCAGTAATCCAAATAGAAACGGCAGACATTATGGTAATGAACACAATTATCCAAGTTTTAACGTGTTTTGGTAGAGTTTTTCCAGTAGAATAGTATTCAAATAATGCTGAACCAAACCAGCGGTTTGTCAATGTCCAGCGAAATAATTTTTCGTTTGAATGACTGAAGAGATAAGCAGCTGGAACAGCCCAAGAAACAGTTGGCCAACCAGGTATCCAAATACCAATAATAGCACAGATAATGAAAATGAATCCAATACTTACATACAAGCGTCTTTTCAAGGGTGTAGATTTACGAGAATACTTCTCAACAATCTCATCAACAGTTGTCAAAGCCTCATCCAAGCAAACTCCCCCAATGCGACCGCCTAGTATCGTTGCTAAAAAGTGGCCGATTCGCTCAATAGCAGTGCCCGCCCCCGTAAGCCTAAGGTTGGACGCGTCATCAAAGCCAATTGAGGTTGCCCGAACATGTCAGGTTTGTACACTCTTCCTAGAGTTGCGACGGTTGAAAACCCTCTAAAATTAGCCGTGTTAATTTCAGGTTCAGGCTCAGGTCTTGAGGCATTATTAAGACATCAAGAAAATCATGATTGCGCCCATGAGACGGTTGTGGTTATTTCAGATAAACCAGCAGTAAAAGGCCTTGATAGAGCGGCTAATCATGGAGTAATGGGTGTCTGTGTCCCCCTCCCTCCAAGGCAAAACTTTCCCTCCGGTCAAACTGGTCTTACTGAGCGACGAAGAGCACACGAAAATTCGGTTCAACAAGTGTTAGAAGAATACAACGTTGAATTGGTAGTTTGTAGTGGCTATATGCGTATACTTACAGCAGATTTTTTGGCTCCTCGATTGGGTAGAGTGGTCAATATTCACCCGAGCCAATGGGGAGAGAATGGTGCACTATTCCCCGGGGCTCACGGAATTAGAGATGCATTAGCGGCCGGGGTAACTACAGTAGGGGCGTCAGTGCATTTCGTAAGTTCGGGAGTTGACGACGGGCCGCTGATTGCAAGTGAAACCACAGCGATTCAATCAGGAGAAGGAGAGGACTCTCTTGGAGAGCGAGTGAGAGTGGAGATAGAACACCATCTCTATCCAACAGTAATTGATGCACTCGCTGAAGGTCGAGTAGTTTCAGATGGTAACCGTTTTCGAATCAATTAAGAAATTCCATATCCTCTTTTGAGTTAACATTCGTGAAGCACTGGTTTGTGATTCCCGCATCTTTCCAATCAGTCGGCCCGACCTCAACAGCACCCATCTTAGAAATCACTTGGTGTGCTGCCATGTTAATGTCGTTGAGGGCGGTGTTGAGTGCATCAGTCTTGGCGCAGAATAACAACGGCTCAATACCTGATTCAGATCGGATAACTGCACAATCATTACTCTTTGACAAATTACTATACAAGAGAGGAAATAGTTGCGAGCGAATGAATGGTACATCACAAGGCACAATCTGTACCGTTTCCCATCCAAGTTGATGTGCAACCTTGACGGCCCCACTCATACCTCTGACCGCAGAGTTATGATTTTGATTCAAATCATCGTCAAATGCAATCCTCATTGCTAATGTATTTCCATCAATATTTGGCGGCCAATTTTGAGGTCTTTGCTTGAGGGCGCTAATTATTGCAGTAGCCTGTTCTTGATTCTTGAATGAGATAATTACCTCGGGGATGCCAGCGGTTTGAACTGCCTTCACGACCCGCAATAGCATCGCTTCTCCATCTATCTCAACCAAAGCCTTTGGTTCACCCATTCTGCTTGAGGGGCCACCAGCGAGTATGACAGCACCATCAGCAACCGATTGCATTGCCATTCATTCAACCTCAGCGATTCGGTTGACAGCATATTCTAATTCTTCCATCAAACTGTTGGCACGCTGTAAAATTGCTAATCGATCCCGTCTAGTTTGAGCTGAAGGCAACCATTCTAGCAGTTTTGTAATGTCAGTGGCATTCCTATCTAACAGATATTCAAGAGCCGCTAATGCAATAGGATCCTCTGGCTCAAGAAAACGCATGTACCGCCGTAGAGGCTAGTCTTCATGTTCATTTTGGCTGTTAAGCCATTTTTCGGCTAATTTTTCCCATCCCGTTTTGGGCGCAGAGAATCAAACATTCTACCGACGAGGTCAACTACCCCCACCAAATCATCTTTGACTTTCTGAAGAAGTTTAGGATCATCACTTTCTTCTAGTGAATCTTTCAATATCTCAATAGCGAGTTCATGTTCTTTGTCTGTAATTCGCAAACTTGAACGCAAAATCGCAATTACCGCCATTTCATCATGGCTCAATGAAGCGTTCACAAAAGCAGTTTCAAACATCTCTTCATAGATTTGTATTCTCTCGTTTTTATTGATGATTTCACCACCATCAATAACTTCACCTGTAATCACTGAATTGTAAATCTCCCCTGGTACATTTTTCAAATCATCTCCCTTAAAAAGAAGGATTGCTAATCTAGTTGCCAACCTCTGTTCTTCCCTTGTAAGAACCCCATCGCGGAGAAGGACTTCAATCACCGTGGCGTAAACCTCACGAGTTCGCACCGGGCCTTCGCCTGTGGGCATAATGTTACCACGCCCGCTTCACCTTTTCACTTTGACTAAGGGTGCGGTGGGTTCTTGAAGTAGGGGTAGGTCGGCCAATTTACAGGTTCACCTGTCCCAATCACCGGGCGCATAGACGCTCGATTCCGAGAAAAACGGCCCCAGTGGCGGGGCAGGGTATACCTAAGGACTGAGAAAAATGAAAGAATCAGGCAATGCAAAATACATGATTAGAGTCGGCGTTAAACTTGATGGCCAAGCTCGTAGAAAAGACATCATAGGTGCTATTTTTGGACAAACAGAGGGATTAATGCCCGAAGCACTAGATTTGAGAAAACTTCAGCGATCTGGGCGCATCGGACATATTGATGTTGATTTAGATAGCAATAAAGGAAAAGTTAGCGGAGTAATACAAATCCCATCTTCTCTTGAAAACGTAGAGAGCGCAATTATTGGTGCTGCACTAGAAACCATAGAAAGAATTGGACCTGCGGCTTCGCAATTGAAGGTGCTTGAAATTTCCAACATTCGCTCTTCGAAGAGAACTTCAATGGTTGACCGTGCAAAGGATATCCTTCTTGACATAGTTAAGCAGCGAGACACAGAAGCAGATAATTTGATTGATGAAGTTCGCAGTGTGTTAACAACTAGCGAAATATCTACCTACAAAGATACAGGTATGACATGTGGGCCAAATGTTGAATCAAGCGACTCACTGATTATCGTTGAAGGTCGCAACGATGTGCTAAATTTAGCATCGTGTGGCATCAAGAATGCAATAGCGGTAATGGGTGCTGGAATTGATAACGCATTGGTTGAATTAGTTGAAAACAAATCAATGGTGAAAGCATTCTTGGATGGTGACCGTGGTGGCCGAATGATTGCATTAGAATTATCAGGCGTACTTGGTAATAAATTAACACACATCGCATTTGCTCCAGAAAGCCGAGAAGTTGAACACTTAGAAAAGAAAGTAATCGGTAAGCATCTAGGTCAAGCAGAGGAAGCAAAGCGAGTCATCACTAGAATTGAAAAATCAGAAGGTGAAGTAAACGGCGCATCACAGAAAATAGAAATTCCTGATGAAGTGAAAGAATGGGCTGGTAACATGCCAAAGAAGGCAAATCAAGCAGTCTTCATTCTTGAAGATGGTTCAGTTTCTGATGAGGCTAGTGTCAAAGATACAATCGCTCAAGCAAGTGAAACCGAAGGTGCCCAAGCCCTCGTCATCAAGACAAAGGCAACAGCAAAATTGATGGAAATGATATCTGAGAGTGGAATTAACATAGTGATTGTACCAAAGATGGATGTTAAGGCACCAGAAGATGTGACTGTATACGCAACATCTGATTTCTGAATGAACTGTTTACCAATTTAAATAACGCTCTTTCATAAGAGCGACCTTTCTTGGCGTAGCAATGCAATCTACCGGGCCGATGCCCACCCCCTTGCCCCCGACTGGCAAGATTAGCCACACAGTGTGGGTTTCATCTGGACTTGTGTTTGCCTCGATACTTCTAGCATCCTTTGGGATGTTATCAGATATGTGGAGTGTCGAAGAGTCGTCTACTGAAATATTTGGTACGACAGTTTTTGTTGAAACAAAAGTTGGTCTTGATGACATGTCTGTGATAAGTTGTTTTGACGATGAATGTACGACTGTAGAAGATGATATATCCAACGCCTATGATAATTGTACAACACTTGCCGCAGATATGGAGTTTAACGCATCTGAAACGGAAGACGCTTGTGGACCAATTGGTGATATGGCGACCGCTGGAACTACCGGAATGATATTCATCACACTTGGCATTATTGTATTACTCGTTTCTCTTGTCTCAACTTTCTTGGGCATGAAAGGAACAACCCTACCGTTCTCACAATTCTACTCTTTAGGCGGGGTCGGGTTTACTCTTCTTGGAGTAGTTGCTTGGTGGTTGATTATGCCAGAACCACCGGAGGACTCAAATCCGAGTTTGGGATTAAGCGCATGGATGGTTATTGCTAGTATTGTATTATCAGGGGTTGGTTCGGCTTTATCCTTGTTCAAAACCAATTCATCAACGATTAATGGAGGCACTGCACAGTCACACATTGTTAGTAGTCGAGTGCCAGGTATTGGTGTCCGCACACTTACTTCTAAGTCAAAGTCCAAGGAGTTTGTTCTACGGGAATCGGCTATGGGAAATACGACTTTATCTCTTATTGATGACGGCAAACTACTGCGCTTAGTATCGGCGCAAAAAGTTGCAGAAGATGTTGTTGTTGAAGACCGATTCATCACAAAAAAACCAGCCTTTACAGGTTTTACACATCACCGTTATGATTGGCTTGATAGCGGAAAATACGCTTGGTGGTTGATAACTGCTATTGGTTTCATTTCATTGATCCTCTCTCCCAGTGGTGGTTCATTTTTGTTTATGGTTGGTGCACTGCTAACCTTGGCTCAATTTTTTGACCCAGAACTATTGTACTTTGAGACAAACGCTGGGCGACACCGTTTACTACTGTACAGATATGGTTCAAATCGTGAATTAATGAATTACAGCATGGACCAAATTGATTCCATAATGCAAGAAATGTTGAGTGGCGGTGAATTGGACGGGACTAGTGTTGAAACTAAAGCCGCAGAAATAGAAGAAAACAGGGCCGCAGAAATCAAATTAATTCAAGACGCAGCAGCAGCAGCAGCTGCGGCTGAACTTGCACAAGCAGCCACACCTCCACTGGTTTTACCCACCCCCCAACCACCACCTAACCATAATGCACAGCCTGCAGAAGTGGTTGTCAATCAACAACAACCCGCCCCTGCCCCAGCAGTTTCTTCTCAAGTAGAATCAGTGAAAGAACAGGCCGCTGAAACCGAACCAGTGAATGTGGTAGAACAAGCAGAAGTGGTCATCCCACCAGCCCCTGCCCCACCACCTACACCGATGGAGGTGCCCGAGCAGGTTCCACCATCACCAGCACCACCTGCTGCACCAGCGGCTCAAGCACCGCTTCCACCGCCCGCACCACCGCAGCCTCAAGCACAGGCATTACCACCCCCGCCGCCAGCGCCA
>CAZXZO010000017.1:0-43022 GCA_964645485.1 uncultured Candidatus Poseidoniales archaeon | reverse complement strand
ACAGCCGAGATCGCATAGCCCGGTATCGCGGTGGATTCGAAATCCACTGTCCTCGTGACGCGGGAGTTCAAATCTCCCTCTCGGCGCCTTCGCTCATAGCACATGACTGCAAAGAAGGTGCCGAAGGGAGTTTGAACCAAGCGTGTGCTGTACAATTCTCAACAATTCGGCCGCACACGCGATGGTTGCAAACTGGACTGAGCGAAGCGAGGGGAGTTTGCAACAAGTCAGAACTGGACATAACTCAACAATTCCACCATTCTGACACTGAGCAAATCTCCCTCTCGGCTTTCCCAGCATTTTCAATATAATGGAAAGAGAATTGAACCACGCGAGTTTTCCAAAATTAAAGTTTCAACTGAAAACTCGTATAGTTGTAGAATTGGACTGATCATGGTGAAGGAATTTTTAGAATCAAAAATATTCTATCTCTCTGTCCTTCACAATAGCTTGACATCTTTATGAATCAACTTTTTTTGTACGTTTATTCACTCTATCAATTCTTGCTTGCACTGCATTGATGACCCATTTATCAATGCTTAAGAGGCCATCACCTTCATCTAATGACTCAAAATCCTCTTTTTCTGAAAGCAGATTCCAAGCTCTAGCAAGAGGCACTTTACCAGAATCATGATTCTTTAATCTTGCATCAAGAACTCCAATTTTTTCAATTAATTTGTTTTTATGGTCCTTTTCTGAATAATATCTGTCATCAATTATCATCGTTGTACAACGGCCACTATCTCTTGCGACCAATATTAACGCGCAAATTGGTCGATTTGACCACCCAATTTTTTGGCCAAGATAAGCATATCTCGAAACTTGTTTTAGAGTATCATCTCTCAACTTTCCATGGTCAAATACATCTTCTTTTACCGTTTTCAACTCCACCGGAATAGTCATTGTCTCATCCTTTCCTTGGTATAGATAAGCAAAATCTGGTTTACCTCTCAGCAACATTTCACCATTCGCAAGATATACTCTCTGTTCCATATTTAGACTCGTCATCCGTGGATGATCTGCAACAAGATGGCAAAAATAATGTTCATACAATTCACCTATAGAATCCCCTTCAATCTGTGTTTTTGTCATCCTTTTGGGCATATTATATTCTTTTCTTGTACCATCAAGAAATTGCTCTTGAGTTCTCATAACTTTTGGGGGAGCCCAATCTCTCATTCCATCCTTGTGATTTATCAAAGTACGAAATGTACTACGGAAGGCTTTCGCAATCTTCTTTTCATCCGCTAGTTTGTGCCGGTACACTTTGTGGCTAGCGGCTCTTGGGTTGGGTTTGAGCCCATCCTTCAAAGCCTCAAGAACGATGCTAGTTGCTGAAGAAGTAATTCTTCTTGTCTTAGTGAATTTCCCCACATCCCCGCAGGAAAAACAGATTGACGAATAGACATCAAATAATTCATCTACCACAAGATTATTTCCACATGTTAAGCAGATGAGATTGTCTGACATATTCATTCTGAAATACCCGGCTCTATTAAACGATAGGTTCTACAAAAATTCACCATGGGTAGCGAAACCCCGTTTGTTAGAGGGTTTGTCAAATAATAATTAATTATTATTACCAGATGTGAACAATCAAAATGGGCAATCACTTCCGAGGATTATGCACGTATCCCTAACTCATGATGACAAGACACATTCGGTTGAGTGTGATGAAGGCATCAGAATTCGAGAATTGCTAGTCAAACTGGACATTCATCCAAGTACCGTGTTAGCAGTACATGACGGTATTATTGTACCACATGATAGCCAACTCAACAGCGATGTTTCCCTTGAACTTGTAATAGTCTCATCAGGTGGCTAACTACACATTTGTCGCACAATAAAGATGCCAAACGAACCAAAGTCAGGCGTAAAATCCTGCATCTTGTTCTGCAACATCAAAGTCAAGTGGCATTTCTGCGATTTCATCAAGGTCAAAAAATGCCTTCAACTTTTCAGCAGTTTCTTTTGTGTTATTGAGTTCAAGACCAAGGTCTAATTTGAATGAATCCTTGAGAAAATTGACCATCCGGTCGGCCGCTACAGAATCAGCACTGGTGCCGACCGTTTCAGCGATTACACATGCTGAAGCCTGATCGAACGTGGGTGCTAAAGATGAAACCATCCCGGTCATCCCAATAATTCCGGCAGCGGGATGCTCTTTGGAAACTTCAACACCAATATCTGTGATTTCTTTAACATCATCTTCACTCGCACATACAACATGAACTGATTCATCGCCTGGCTCGGCCGAAAGTCCTGCTAAAATCAACACACGGCCGATTTTTGCATCCTTGCAGCATTCTAGAAATGAAGAAGCGACTTCATACTGACCAGCCGGAGTCAAAGGCTGAAAATTACTTGAAAGTGTCATGATATTGCTTCCACTTGGCAAACTCACAGAGTGGATTTCAAGAGAAGGTGGAGTCAAAATTCCGTTCTCACTTAGAGTTGCGTGAGGTGGTAGGTCAGGGTGGAGTATTCGTGCGACTAAAGTGCTATCATGGGTATTTACGAGACTGTCCGTCACTAATTTACCCACATTTCCAACACCGGGAACAGCGTGAAGCATTAGTTCACTTTTGGGGAGTTTTTTTGCCCCACCATACCAAACTATTCTCGACCTACTCACTCCTCTTCCTCCTTGGGACTAGGGAGGTTTTCCACCCATTTTGGGTCGGTGAAATTTTCATATTCTCGTCGGCGCTTTGCTTGTGGGTCTTGTGGTGAAAACTTGAGGGGGGCTGCGACCTGTGCAACCCCTCCACACTTCTTGCACGTAGTGCTAAGACCATAACTGCCACAATCTCGGCATTTCTGAATTCTTGAGCGAGCCATTTTCACCACCCTACATCCAATTGTAGTGGACACGGTTCAAAGCGATTGCCCAACGAACCTCGGTTTCAGACTCTCTGCGCGACTGCAGTGCCGCCAGCACTCTTGATTACAGGGATTGCAGTTGATTCTGCTGCTCGCCACGCATTTTCTGCTGTTTTGTAATCAGGCGCTCTTATTTCGATTCGATATCTTGGAGCGCCATCATAGTGACAAGTCACAACTGTCTCATCTTCGGTGTCGGTTCCTGCTTCTTCGGCTGCAGACAGTGCTTCTCGTATGACTTCGATGCCATCCTCTGCCACAACTTCGATTTCTAGAAATCCACGAATATTGACAAATGGCGGTATGATATTCTCAACTGCTAGTTCAATGAAAATCTTACACCAGTCGCCCTCGAATCCTAAATCTTTGAGTGCTGATTCATCGATTGCACATTCCTCAAATGCGGTATAAAGGTCGCCAAACGCTTCCACCAGTTCTTTTGACATCTCGGAAGTTTCTGACTCAGGCCACTTTACGCGTTCTCCCACAATCCCTAAGAGTTGAGTAGCTCGATTCTCGTTCTTCCACTTCTGCATCGCCTCACGACGACGTTCTTCACTTACAGATTTGAGAGACAATTCAACGGTTTTGCGGTCTTTCTTGACCTTCATGACTTTAGCAGCCATTCTCTGTCCTTTGCGGACAAATCCACGAATATTCTTGACCCATCCTGCAGCAATTTCACCAACGAAGATGAAACCCTCTTTGTCACCATAACTGTCAAGTGAGGCATATGCACCATTCTTTTTGACTTCGGTAATCACACAAACAACAATTTCGCCTTCCTCAGGCCAATCATCATTATCTGCTGTCATTTGTTATTCACACTCGGAGTTTACTCAAGAATTTCAACCACTGCAGCGCTGACAAGTTTTGCCTTGCCGCCTGCTGGTTGAGTTAGAGTAGCCCCACAGATATTACAGGAAATCTTTGTGCAAGCGCGCTCAAAGATAACTTGTTCATTTCCGCAATCACGGCAAGATACACGTACAAATTTTCCTGTCATTGTATTCACCTCAATCATCAGTTAGGTTGAACTTCTTTGCTCTGTAGCACTTTGGTGTGTGTGCCTTACCGGTTTCTGTGCACCGGTATAGAATGTTAACTCGGCGAGTTGGCTTCTCTCGTCCTTCTGGCTTCGGGCGTGGGAAACCACGGTAACCGGCAGTAACCCTACGGAATCGGCGTTGACCCCACTTCAATTCACTCGCACGGCGCTTTTTCACGCGCTCAATCGTATGCACGGTATGGCGTCCAGCAGCAGGGCTGTATCGCTTTACTTTTCGTGGACGATTGACCATGGAATGTATCACCTATGCCCTTAGGGCGACTCGCCCACTGACGACCCCTATTTGAGAGTGTCGTGTTAAGCCCACTATTTTGAACAGGCAGAATTGAGGTACATAAAGTCAATCTTCAAGGTGATGAGCCTGCTCGCGGTGCTTGTTTGAGATGCTTGGACTAACACTCATCTGGCAGTATTGGCTACCTGTCTTTCTACTTCCGCTGGGAATCGGATTGGTGGTTTCCAACGAATCTCAGCGTAGATTCACAGGTAAAGTCCTCTTGGTTCTATTAACGATAGCAATAATCGCTCAACCTAGTCCTTTAGATTCTAACCCTGAAGGGTGGTCTTTACACCTATTGATTTCACTTATCGGACCAATAATTGCAATGTTGTTCGGCATTTGGTTTACTTTGTTTTCAGGACCGATTCCAGTAGCCCCATTACCACGCAAAGTTCGACCATTTGGATTTGCATTGATGATTTTATCAGCCGCATGGTTTGCATGGATGGTGTTTGAAGCTCGGCCCACAATAGACGGGGTCGCAAACCCTTGGTGGCAACACTTCGTGACTAGTTTCCTAACCGCACAAGTTGTAGTTGCAGGATTTGCTGCTGCCTTCGCACTAATCATGGGTGATTCAAGGTTCAAAGAAGCATCCGTCATGGCCTTTATTTCAATTGCTTCATTCCTACTATTAATCTATCTTTTAGCACAAGGAACAAACTCAGATGACCCGGTGTTTTGGAGAAGTGCTTCTTGGGGAGCATTAGGAGATCTTGGAGGAATGTTGTTTGGCAGTGGCCTAGCACTAATGATTTTCATCACATTTGTTTGGCTTGGCGAAAAAAGAATGGGTGTACCAGAATCTGTTGAACCATTAAGTGAGGAAGAATCGGCTACAATCCGTGATATTATCTCAACCAACTCGGGGGTGGATAAATGAAGAATGAAGGTGATGTTGTCCGAGATTGGCGGGCCCTCACACTAGTTGTTTTAACCCTGACAGTGTTAATTTTCATTGCAAATATTCACTTAGAAGTTCGCGGTGAAGTAGAGGATGTCGATATCTTGTCAAGATTCGCCCACTCTGCAATTATTAGTTTCATTTTCGTCAACGGCGCTCTATTCATGATTACCCTAGCATTATCACATAAACACGCAAAATTGGTAGAGCAGGCGCTTGGAACACTTCTGGCTGCTGTAGTCGGCGCCTTACTGTACGGATTGCTAGTTGACTCCGGGATGACTGTAACCGGCGTAGCAACTGATGTCTGGTCGCAATTTTCTATCGGCGCAATTCGGATGTTAACTGCGGAGTTTGCTATTCTCCTTTCATTGAGTGCTAGTTTTGGTATTCTTTTGACCCTTGTAACAGGTCGAGAAACACCGTCTGACCCATTACTTGAGTTGGAATCGACCTCTTTTGAGAGTGAAGAGGAATGAGCAAGCCTCATAATGGGTGGGTCGGTCGGGCGGCCTGCAAATAGCAGGTGGTGAGTGAATGAGTAAGGGTACACCAAGCATGGGTAAACGCCAGAAGAGCACACACATTCTTTGTCGTCGTTGCGGAAAGCACTCGTATCACAAGCAGAAAAGCGTCTGCTCTTCATGTGGATATGGGGCTACTGCTAAGCGCCGAGGATTCGGCTGGGCTAAGAAAAACCGCCGACCAAAAAACTGAGCATCTTAATTTGTCATAGTTTGACAAAAAATGAGTTGAACCAAGCCCTACTCGTGGGGACATTACCAAATACCTACCGCGATGGGGCACAAACAGGGAACCGAGATGTGTGGCATCATCGGCATTGCTGGCCAGCCCGGCTCGCACGTCAATAAGATGCTATACGACGGACTTCTTGTTCTACAACATCGAGGCCAAGATGCCGCTGGAATTGTAACCTGTGATGATGACCATCTTCACCTAAGGAAATCTAATGGATTGGTCCGAGATGTATTCCATGAGCGCCATATGGAGCGACTCCAAGGTTCGATGGGAATTGGCCACGTTCGATATCCAACTGCTGGCACCTGCTCATCGGCTGAAGCACAACCATTGTACGTTAATTCACCATACGGAATAACCATCGCCCACAACGGCAATTTAGTCAATGCAAAGCAACAGGCTAGACAACTCTATCTTGATGACTTGCGACATGTCAACACCACCTCAGATTCTGAAGTTCTTCTGAATGTAATCGCACATGAGTTACAAAAACTGGGTAAAAGACAGTTAAAAATTGAAGATGGACTATATTTGGATGTGCATCAAGTTTTCAAAGCTGTACGTGAGGTCCACTATCGGTTAAGTGGAGGTTATTCTGTAGTAGGGATGATCAACGGGTATGGCCTCTTTGCTTTTCGAGACCCCTTCGGGATTCGACCCCTTGTATACGGGAAAAGCGTGAATGAGAATGGTGTCACTGAATGGGCAGTCGCATCAGAAAGTGTTGCTCTTGACACTCTAGGATTCGAGGATATTCAAGACGTTGCACCTGGCGAATGTATTTTCATCTCAGTTGATGGAAAAATGTATCTTGAGCAATGCCACTCATCTCCTAAACTACAAAATTGCATTTTTGAATACGTTTACTTCTCTCGTCCTGATTCCGTAATAGATGGAATGTCGGTCCATCAAGCGAGATTGAACATGGGTGAGCGCTTGGCGGACAAAATTATGCGATTGAAGCCAGGCCACGGAATTGATGTTGTGATGCCAATCCCTGATTCGGGACGTTATGCAGCAATTCAAACAGCTGCTAGGCTTGGCGTGGAATTCAGAGAAGGGTTTGTGAAAAACCGCTATGTTGGTCGCACTTTCATCATGCCCGGACAAGCCCAACGCAAAGATTCAGTTCGTAAAAAGTTAAATCCGCTTCCAGATGAATTTGAGGGCAAAACCGTTTTGCTTGTCGATGATTCAATTGTCCGGGGAAATACCTCAAGAAAAATTGTTGAGATGGCGCGACAGGTTGGCGCTAAGAAAGTGTATTTCGCTTCCTCTGCTCCGCCACTTTTGCATCCAAATGTGTACGGAATTGATATGCCAGCCAGAAACGAATATATTGCTCACGGACAATCAATCAAAGAAATTGAAAAAGAAATTGGTGCAGACTTCCTAGTCTACCAAGACTTAGAAGACCTCATTGCTTCTTGCACAATTTCAGAAGAAAATGCACATGACTTTGACACCTCTTGTTTCACCGGTGAATACTGCACAGGAGATATCACAGAAGAGTATCTTCAGATGCTTGAATTGCAACGCAACGACGCTGCTAAGCTCGGAAATGGTGATTCAGAACCTGAAGAAATTGACTCCATGGACATCCACAATGAAGATTAATGTGGGAATGTTAGAGTCGATTCACGGGGTGAGATGATGCGCTGGATAATGAGAATGGGAGAAATTATTCTAAAATCCCGCCAAGTTAGAAGATTTATGGTTAAAGCATTGCGAAGACACCTCGTTATGCAAGCACAAGTTCGCGGGGCTAAAGTCAAAGTCACGCAATGGCAAGGAATGCTATTTCTTGAATTGTTAGAAGGTGAGGTTGAGGCCGCGGAGGATGCTATGCGCCATACCTTTGGATTAACCTCAGTTGACCCCTTAACATCTGTTGGCGTTGACGTGGCCGAAGTTGCAGATGCTGTAATCCATCTTGCACCCAAAGAAGAAGGCGCAACCTTTGCAGTACAGTGCAAACGCCATGGAGAAAAACAAGATTGGACAAGTCAGACCTTCGCTGGAGCAGTGGGTGCTGCAATCTTAGAGCGAGCCCCGCATTTGAAAGTCAATTTATCAGACCCGGAGTGGCCAGTGAGAATTTCTCTAATGCCAGAAGAAGTAGGCATACTTGGAGAAAGAATCGTTTGTCAGGGCGGGTTGCCAACAGGTGTACAGGGTTCTGTAATCACTGAATTAAACAACGAGCGAGATTACTTAGCATCATGGTTAGTCATGAGACGTGGATGCCGATTGATCGTTTCTCCTAACTCTAACCCCGAACTTCTTGAGCTAGTGAAAAATTGGGACCCATCCCAAATTAATGAAGAGATGAAATCATATTTGGCAACCGCTCCTGGCCCGGGACATATTGGAAATGTTTGGGCTGTAGTAGGTGATGACCTACACGAAAAGACATACGAGGCTGACGGGAATGTGCCAATGGCAACACTAGAACCTCTCATGGGTTGGGCTGAGGAAAACATGGATGAACTACGCCAAAGAGCAGGAATTGTAACGGCGATAGCATGAAAGCGAATTGATTACCTCTCAATTTTGATAGCGATGCCACTCACCATTGACCCCGCCAACATCCTAAAGCCAAAATCACGTGTTACCGACGTGTCTTTTTCCTCAAATGGCAAGTTCATTGCATGGGGGGAAGAAGGTGGAGAACTAACTATTTGTGACGTAGATGGTGGTAACAAATCTGACTCAAAAACCATAGAAGGAGGCATCTCAAAATTGGCATTTGCTCCCGATGGCACCGTAATTGTCGGTAGCCACTCCGGCGAATTACACGGCCATGAAAGACTGGGCGGCCACCGCTGGAGTCACCACCTTGGAGGTGGTTGTGACCATCTTGCTGTTTCTCGCTCAGGTGATTTAGTAGCCGTTATTGATGGGGCTCGTTTACTCCATTTACTTTCATCCAGTGGTCGCCTCCTCACTCATTATGAATCAGGAGAATTGACTCTACTTGCAGTTTCACCCAAAGGTGATACTGCTGCAATTGTCGATGATGTTGGAAATGTAACTGTTCTTGACAGAAACGGAAACGTACGATTCAAGCGAGATTCACGCGGTGAACAAGGTGAGAGAGTCACTGCGATATGTTACTTGGAAGATGGCCACATATGTATAGCCCGAGAAGCACTAGATGTGACCATGGGCGACGAAGAGGAAATTGTCCTTGAATGGTGGACTCCCATGGGTCAAGAAATTGAGCGAGTACCTCTTAGGCAGCGGTGTGAAGTTTTGCGGCCCACTACTACAGGAGTTGTTTGTGGGATGTTTGATGGAGAAGTCATCGAGTTTAACTCAGACCGCTCTCCAAACACAAGATTCAAGTCACAGTATAGCATTAACGACCTAGTTCCAATCGGTGAAGAATTACTTATCGCTACCTGGTTCCAAGTGCACCTTATTGACAAGGAAGGCATGGAAAAATGGCAAGTTGAACACACTGGCCTAACAGAGATGGTTATGGTTAGTGAGAGTGGTCAATACATTGTTGTTGCAGGAGATAACCAGAATGATTACACAAGAGATAATCAAATATTGATTCTTAATTCAGCGGCTGAAACGTATTTGATGCAATCTGGAGACGATATAGACTCAGATTTACAAGAATACTCAACTGCGTCACCAAGTGAACGCGGTGCAAACACAGTAGAAGCATTGTATGGGGAAGATGATGATTACTCAGAATTGCTTACTGAGGATGAAATGGCTCAACTTTCAAGTGGAGATGCAACTGAAATCGGTTCTGACGATTTGATGGGTTTGCTAGAGGCTGAGATAACTCTCACAGATGAAACCCAAGTAGAAGAATTTGATTTTGACTCGGCGTTATCTGCAGAACCTGATAGAATGAATGTCCCACCTGTTGCAGATGCTGGTGAAGATTTGATTGTCCAAGCCGATGATTCCCGGACAGCAGTGGTAACCCTTGATGGTTCACGCTCTTTTGATGAGGATGGGGTAATTGTATCTCACACATGGAGAGATGTCAGTAATCGGGTAATTGGCGAGGCCCCGGTTATCAAAGTCAAATTACCAATCGGAAACCACACTTTTACTCTTACAGTCACTGATAATGATCGAGCCAGTACTTCGGATGCTGTGACAGTTCAAGTTAGAGATTGAAAGACATCGGCTGGCGAGCAACTTCCCAACCCATAGCCCTAACTCGGGCTGTTTCTGCAGATGATTCCACATGAAGAGGATTTGTATGATTCAGATGAATGAACACAACGCGCGGGTCGCTTACGCCTTTTACCCCAAGTAATTCGAGGGTCTCTTCTACAGGTGGATGACCGATTTTCTCTGCTTTCCCGCCTAATTCTTCACTTGACCAAAAAGTTCCGTCTAAAAGAACAATATCAACGAAAAGGGAATGAAACCAAGAAAGTGGATTATCAACAGAATGCTGTTCTAATGTCTCTTTCCAAGAGTCGTGGTCGGGTAAAAATAGCAGCCGTTTTGATGCACCCTCAAAGAGGAATGCATAGGTGTCTGTATGCTCATCACGATGTGGAACTCTCAATGGTGTCACGCTCAAATCAGTTGTTAACTCAACCTTTTTACCTGAAATAAAAGGATTAGGAGTAAGATGGTCATTGTCAAAAAGTGGGGCAAGAGGAGGGCTTGATTGTACCACTCCAATCATTGATTCTGATGCGTGAAGAGGTATATTTTCGGTGCCCCATGCTTCACAACCAAACAGTCCCAAACCATCTATGTGGCCAAGATGACCATGGGTAAGCCAAATGGAATCTAACTTGTTGACTGGCTGGCCATCAAATGTAGACCAAAGAATCAGTTGGTCAGCTAAAGTCCTACTTGCCTCAATTAAATGTCGGCTTCCATCTTCTGCTGTAACTCCAAGTGCAACCGGGTTTCGATGCCTGGTTGGTCCACCAAACTCATTCATGCAACAAGGTTTTGCACAACCCGCTTGTGGTACACCTCCGTCTTGAGCGGTACCAAGCAAAACCACCTTGACCTCCGCCATTATCTACCGGTAATCACGTCAGCCCATGAGCAAATCGGTTGTACAGTGAAAATTGGTTCGATGGAACAACCGAAGGGATACCCACATCTGCCCACGAAAAAGGGATAAGAGAAAGGCCGGGGGCGATGCCATTTGGGGATAATGATGGATGACCTACAAACGGTGGTAGTAGAACCAGAAATGGAACACACTTCCACGGTAGTTTGGCTACATGGATTAGGTGCATCTGGAAATGATTTTGAGCCAGTAGTCCCGATGCTTGAATGCCCCAATACAAGATTCGTTTTCCCTCATGCTCCAATAATGGGTGTGACAATAAACATGGGTATGGAAATGCCTGCTTGGTATGACATTAAAACGCTAGACTGGGAGGCTCCAAACAGAGAAGATGAGACTTCAATCAGAAGTAGTGCCAAGTTGATTGTTAAGTTACTTGAACAAGAACATGAAAGAGGAATAGGGTATGAAAAAATAGTGCTTGCAGGATTTTCACAAGGCGGAGCACTTGCCCTGCATGTTGGCTCTCGTTTCGAAAACAAATTGGCTGGGATGATGATACTCTCAGCATATGAGGTATTAGCAGATTCTTATGATGATGAAGCAAGTGCGGAAAACCGGGAAACACCGATTCTTTTTGCTCACGGAGTATATGATGACATGGTCCCAGTTATGATGGGACGTGCAGCACTTGAAAGCATGGTAGAAGCAGGAAATCCCTGCGAGTGGAATGGCTATAGAATGGGGCATGAAGTGATTATGGATGAATTAGTCAGAATTAAAGAATGGCTAAATGATTTACTAAATGATTGAACTATTTTCACTAATTCTTCAACCCCGAAGTTTAGAAAATTGCATAAGGTGAATGCAGTAGGCTTGGCAATGGAGTTGTGCGGCACCGTGAGTAGTGGGCTTGGCAGAGCCCACATCTTCATGGCTCAATCTCATTATCAAGACCAATTCAAACAGGTGCTAGGAGTCACTGCGTGGCCAGGAACTCTAAACATCAAAGTTGAAGGAGAATCTTTTGTTCGTTATCTCGCATTGAGAAATGCAGCAGGAATTGAAACGACGGGTATTGATGAAAGTGTTAGACAAGCCGCCAACAATATTGACATGTCTAGAATTGATATCTCCAGAATTCAAGGATTTGAGCGTGAAGGACGTTCTTTTGGAGGCGCTACAGCCATAATTGCAACACTGAACACAATAGATGGTTCCACCGATGCAATCGATTGTGCAATCTTAATTCCAGACCTAACACGGCACACAGATGTTGTAGAAGTCATTGCATCGGCTTTCCTCAGAGAAGCATTCGACCTTATTGACGGAGATGAACTTCTATTATCATTTTAGAGATAAGACAGCCAACTATTGAGTAGCAATTGCTTTTGTTCATGATCTGCAGATTGTTGCCAGACCTCAAATTGTCTGCCACTGATTCCGACTGGGGGTGCAGAAAGGCCGTCGAAAAATTCACCAAATTTGTTGTCAAAAGAGATGTCCTCATACTCAATCTCCCAAAGAGTTAGCCATTTTGAAGGCCCTAATCCGAAAAACGGGGGTTGTTCACCCTTCTCTAACGCTTCACGTATTACTTCAATTGAACTAGTTCCAACAGCCACCTCGCTCATCGCCCAAGCCATTCTCCTCACTTGATTCCAAAGAAAGGACTGTGCACCTATTTCGAATCCCACGAGTCTTCCTGCAATACGCCATGGTTTGCAATAATCAACTGTCCTTGTTGTCGCCCTTCCTGCCTCTGGTCTGCAGTAACCAGTAAAATCATGAGTTCCTTCGAACAGTTTCATCACTTCTATAATTGTATTCTCGTCATGAGGTTTGTTGAATTGGCGCATAGTTTCCAAACGGAATCTGTATATTCTGCGTGTAGCCAATCTTGGGTTCCAATCTGGCGTGGTTTCTTCTGCGGCCCACACGACTACATCATCGAGGTGGTCGTTTAATGCGCGGCGGAATCTGGTGTCACCCATTTTCTGCCAAATAGACTTCTCAATTACACAAACCGCGACATTCATTCGAGCAGTGACACCAGCATCAGTTCTACTCGAAAGGCGCAATAATGGGTTTTCACCAGCAAATTTTGCTTTATGAAAGGCAATTTGTAAGTCCTTTTGGACTGTCCTAACTTTTGGTTGAATTTGGCTACCGTGAAATGCATCACCAATGTAGGAGAATGCAAATGCGACTCCGACCATCTCGGCCATATTCCTCACTCTTGGGTCAACAATTCTGCGGCGTCTTCAGCATTGTATCCTAAGCCGCCAACAGACCAAATGAGTGCTTGCTTCAACCAAGGAATTACCATTGGATTGGATTTGTCAGGATCGATGACTTCTATTGTATCAACAATATTTCTTGCCGCATTGTAAAGAATGTCGTCAACTGGAATATCTGCTAGTTCGAGACGGCGGCTATAGCGCTGGAATTCTTTTACAGCGATTGGAACTCGCCTGCATTCTAAAGCAAATCCAGCGAAGTCTGCGATGTATTCATCATTGTCTTCATCTAATTCCATGGCTTTCTTGTAATTCATCATGATTTTGCCTCCAGGGACAACATCATCTTGTGCTTCCATGTTAAGCATATTTGCAAATTCAGCATAGGTGTGATGTAATTCAGCAACGCCGGGGTTTGACTTAATTTGCTCGTCAAGTTCACCTACAGCGCCTTCCAAATTTCCATCTCTGAACATCTCAATTGCTGATTCCATCAATTCACTACTCATGCTAAGCCCCTCGGGATAGCCTACGCTGAAGGCAACTCATCTATGAATCAAACGCTTTTAGAATTTCAGAAATCAATTCAAATCCATGTCAACATCAAGACCATCTAAAGAGTCCTCTGTTGCTGTTGGTTCAGCAGCATGAGCCTCTTGTTCAGGGGCTGGAATTCGTTGCCCTGTCCCTTGTCCTGTTGAACTCTTGCTTCTGATAGCTTCCTTCAACTCGCTAATTAATTTGTATACTTCAGATGGTTTTTTAATTCCGTACATACAATCTTCAGGCTCTGAAGTATTCATTTCTTCTCTAGTTCTTTGGAGACTGATTACAAAGATAAATCCTCGAATAAATTTACGAATGAAGCCTACATCCTCAGCAACTGTGGACGCAGCATCAGATATGGTTCCAGCAGACACTGATGAGGTGTGTTCTCTTACTCCAAAACCGCTACCCGTAAGCAAATTGAGCGTCCCAAAACCTAGTATTTTCCCATACCATGGTTGATTTAACTTCATGTTATCAATATCAACCATGTCAATTTTGTGCATTGTGTGGTTCAACATGAAGTCTTTCTTGAGGTATAATGCTCGGTCAGAAACTGCATAGTTGAATGAACGACAGTACCAGGTAGTCAAACTGAACAGAATTGCAAAGTAACCAATACCCAAAAACAGGTACCAAGCGTCATTCCAATCAAAGGGAATTACTCCACTAAATTCACTTCCAAACCATCCAGAAACAGTTGCAATTATGTTATCTAAAGTGAAGAGTGCAGGTGTGAATGTGACTATAAGTAGCGATGTGGTGTACCAGCCACCACTTGAAGACCAATTCATAAAACGATTAATCCAAGTTAAAATCAACATGAAAAAGACAAAACCGGTCATTCCTAGGAAATCAACCAACCAAAAACTGAATTTTGCAACACCATTAGCCTCAGCATCCAGACCTGATGAAGTATTGACCCACCAAAAGAGAAGGTGGACGAGAAGAACTGCCACACATAGCATATATTTGGCTAAGAATGCAAAGAATGTTGGCCTACATGCATAGTAAGCAGTTTCATAGGAAGTCATATCAAATTGCTTATGGACATTTTCAGCATCAATTTTAGATTTCATTTTTGATAATAAACTTTCACCTGACATTACAAGACCCCAGTATCTAAGGGTGGGATACACCCCGCCATATATCATTCTATGCAAGAGACGAATTCTCAGTGTAGTATGCCCCAACTATGCTCAGCATTCCCGTGGACCCAACCCCAATCCCCCAGGGTTCTAACTCCTTTTTCATCAAGCACAGATATTTTCTCAACCTGCAGTGGATACTCATTGTAGGTGAAGTGACTAGTCAAGTGAGCCCTAGTTGGCTGATTAAATGACCAATGTGCGCGCCCAACCGCCTTTACAACCAATCCTACCTGAGTGCGACCATTCCACATTCTGATATGGAATTTAGGCAGAGCCTGACCATCCGAATCGTATTCAGCATCTTTCCCTTTAGGCTGAATTAATTTTACTTCACAGCGCTCAAATTTTTCAGTTCTTTGCCGTCCGGCATCTTTGAACATTCCAGCCCCTGTCAAAGGTAGACGAGTGAAATCCCTTAACTTCCAAGGATCGGAATCTTTCGCAGTTACTGAAAGCGAAATGTGTGGTAACCACCAATCTAAATATGAGCCATCATCAAAGTGTAACATTCCCCAAAACCAAGGAATTGATGGTGCTTGTACCGTTACTTTTTGAAAATATGCTGTTCCTTCTACTTCCTTACCATCAATCGTCCCGCTGCATTTAGTGCCGTGAATTCTCAAAATATCGTAACCCATATTTCCAGCGTATACATTATGCTTGTATTCAAGGGCTGATATCTCACTATTCCAAGGTGTCATTTTCAAATCAAATTTTTCAGGAGAGCCATCCGATATTGCCTCTTCATCAGATGTTAATTTAAGCCAAAATTTGCTTCTATCCGCTGCTAACCCCATTGATAAATCATCTTTGAGGATGGGGATTACAGCACCCCCCCCGTCAGTTTCTTCAGCACCCCATAATGGATGGTCTGCACCAATAGATGCCATCCTCGCTTCTCTAAGCACAAGTGGTTCAAACACTTTTTCTCCATCAAACCACCAAGAGGCAACCATTCCAGGGAAAACGATTCCACCGTTCTCATCAGTATGAGTTCTACCCCCACCCCACCAATCGAATCCACTGACGTCAATTCGCTCACAATCCCTTGTTGACCAGAGCACCATCAACTGTTTACTGCGTCCTGGCCTATCTGGGTCTGGTATAATCACTAACCACCACCACCACCACCATGATAATCGTCGCAATGGGGGCAAAGTATCTAGATGCCAAAATGATGAGAAATCACCTTCAAATTTCTCTAATGAGTTCCAATTTCTTGAAGTGCCTTTTCGGTCAGTTTCAAGCATCGCAAAACCTCAATTGAGTTCTTTTCTCTTTAGGCTAGACTGGCCAATAAAGAGTGCAAAAATTGTGAACAGAGCCAACACAAAAATTGAGATAAGAAGAGACGCAAAGGGACTTCCAGCGACCACACTCGGCGGACTATAGAATCCTGCTAACGCAGCCTCACTACCCCAATCATCATTCATACTCGCAATTTCTATCAAGTAACTTTGGTCAGGATAGGCTAATACTGATGTACAATTGATAATTTCAATACCCCAGTGAGAAACAGATAACCACGTGAGAGGGAAATTTGGTGCACCTAGAGATATCATCGCCATAGCAAATTCCCAAACTCCAAATCCAATTGCAATCCACAATCCAAATCTCGGACTAATTACGCCGAGTGTACAGAATATCGTACCATATGCTAACATCATCAACCAAGACGCTAACAATACCCCTAACCAGGCAGACAAGTCATGGAATCTGAATATTGAATCTGAGGGCGCGAGGAACCCTGTAACTGTGGCTGTTAGTAAGATTAACACCGTTGCGTAAGGCCAAACAAGTGCAATGTATCCAAGTAGGCGGTAAGCAAGGATTTCAGCCCGGGCAATCGGTTTGCCCATAATGTAGTGTAGCGTTCCTCTTTCCATTTCATCTCGAACCAATCCGGTTGCAAGGAATAGCGGAACAAAGATTCCAATCAAAAAGGCGAATCCTATTTTCCCAAAACCGAGGACAAAGGCCCTATGTAACGATTCTTTGAGAAATTCTTCATCATCTGGGTCCTCATCAACACTAGGGTCTGCTTTGATCAAATAGATTGTTTTTGTAGTCGAATTCATCGTGTATCGAACATTACAGTCAATTCCATCCCGGTTTGTATCTTGATTGACAGGGAGTTCAAATGATTGAGAATCAACCCATCCTGCACCTGTGCAGTCTCCATCGTCATCATATCCTTGATTTGGGTTTGAATAATCGCCATCCCAATCGATTCCATCCTCATCAATCCATTTTTCAGGTGGGTCAGGTGCAACTAATTCAGGGTCAGGGTGACTATTTTCGTCCCACGGATTTGTTCCATAAATCCTCTCTTGACCTGTTGGATAGCCATCACCATCATAATCATGTGAATCACCATCATTGTCTACTGAATCAAAACCTGATGACATTGCTTCACCATAAAACATCAATATCATTGCAACGAATACCATTCCGATTCCTAACACAACCCATGTCGAATTCTTGGTTCTGTACTGACGCAATGTGAATTCAGTAACTGCTGTTGCTTTACGGTCTAATTTGCTCCAAACTGAATTAGTAAGAGGTCGGAATGCTTGCGCAGCCTGAGTTTGAACCCTCTGGAATTGGCTTACTGCAGCCTCTGCCATGGGAGAATGTTGGCTTTGGGTCGCGACTTGGTGTTGGTTCGCAACTGCTGATGCTTGAGCCTGCACTGCTTGCTCAACTTGATTCTCAAAAGTTGGCGGATTTGAAGCAATATTGGGTTGTTCGGCAATCACGTCATCGGCAGGAACCTTTGGTTCTCTACTGAAATCAGTCGGGTCATCCTCCATATTCAGGACCTCCCTTCAATCAAATATCCTAACAACGACTCTAAGTTATCATCTGGATTCTCAATCGCGGTAACTCTGATTCCACTTTGATGACAAATACTTGGAAGCGCTTGATGCACAGAAGAGAGATTATTGGTCTCAACAACTAACTCATCACTATTCGGGAAACGTACACCATACACATCTTTGTGAGGGAGGAACGCGGTACCCAAACCTCGAGGGTCGTCAGTCCGTAGTAATATCCTATGTGGGTGTTTATCGAGTAATTCGCGAATAGCATGCAGGTTCCCTAATGCCAATAGACGGCCATTATGTAGAATCATAATCTGTTCTGTTATTCTCTCAATTTCCGAAAGTATGTGACTACTTACAAGGACTGTTTTTCCAGTTGCACCTAGTTCTCTTACAACGTTCATGATAGTTGTGCGCGCCAATGGGTCACACCCGGCTAAAGGCTCGTCAAGAATAATTAGATCTGGCTCATTCACTAAAGCATGAGCGATTTTCACTCTTTGTCTCATCCCTTTGGAATACTTGCCTATTTCTTTGTTGGCTACATCACTCAAACCAACGAAATCAAGAACATGCAATGCCTTCTCTTTTGCTTCATCTCTAGTGTAACCATAAAGCCTAGCGAGAGTCGCTACGAAGTCAAGACCTGTCATCCAATCATACAGATGTTCTGATTCGGAAACATATCCAATTCTCGAATATGGTGCAGGATTTTTGAATGGATTTGTTCCAAACAAATGCACATTCCCAGACGACGGTTGTAATCGGCCAACAATCAATTTGAACAGAGTTGATTTCCCTGCCCCATTCTGTCCAAGAATTCCTGTTACACCTCCTTTGATTGCTATAGACACATCGTTCAATCCCATCACTGAACCATAGGTTTTGGTTACGTGGTCAAGCATGATGTGAGGGGCCTCTGCAACTGGAGCCCATTCCTGGGTCTCTGCAGTTCCAACCTGAGATAAATCTGGAATCACTCGCGCGTCACCTCCAAGGAAGAAACTCTAGCCGAGAGAATGTATAGAGAAATTGCATTCATTGTAATCAACATCACTAGACTCCAAGATGCTGGATGCTCGTATGTATGATTCAAGCCGAGCATCCATTGCCCAACATGAGCCAAGTTATCATAGGGTGAAATTAGGTATATTGCACTGCTATCAAATAATGCCCAAATCAAAAATGCCACCATTTTTGTTCCCAAAATTAACCCAATAAATGCAACTGCAGGGAAGAATTTACCAGAACTAACCGAAGATAGTGCCAGCCCAATACTAGTGTAAGTGAACACTAAGAGAGCACCCGCAAGGAAGGCACCTAGGAATAATAATCCGGTGTCCATAACGTATGACCAACCTTCACCACCAACTAAGATTGCTCCCAAATAATAGGCAGAGAGAGTGAATAATACAACAACTGATAGTATGATAGCAACTGAAAGGAATTTCATGGCTGCATAATCCCGCCTATTAACAGGGCGAGAAAAGTACAGTGCAGATGTCCCATTTCTTCTATCTTCACTAATCATTCCCCCAATAATTAAGGCCGTGACTATTGGGTAAGTACAGGCGTTTCTAAACCAAAAAGATAGGACGTGGCCATACAAGTTGCCGCGGGAAATACCTGCTAGCCGTTCAATTGCTTCCACACCTGTTGCAGCACCAACGGTTAGCATCAGTAAATCGCCGATTGAAAGTATCAAAACGCCAAAAACAACCAGTTTTGTCATCATCGGCCATGGTTTATGCCCCTTAGAAAATAGGCCGTAAATATGGTATCGCAAAATTGACCAATTTCTAACCCAACGACTATTCAATTTTCCACGCCAAGGGCGATATACTTGGTGGAATATTGTACCTGCTGCCACTTCTGAGGATACTTGAGCAACTTGTGCAGTTGCTATTTCATCTCCGTCTCCAGTTCCAAAAGCGGCTTCCATTCTACCCCTTCCAGTGACGACACCGCCCTTTTCACCCAAGAATTCAGCATCAGCCTGCCTGGCAACTAAAGATTGGGGTGGTGATTCTACAGGCGCCTGAGATTCTATCTCATGAACTTCAACTTGAGGTTCTTGAACCGGCTCTGTGATTGGCGCGGGTTCAACAGAAATTGGCTGGGAAGACGCTAAATCATCGTCTGCAAACAAATCATCAACACCGGGAATTTCATCCACCATCAGAAATTACCCCCCGGTCGTGAAGGCGCAGGTGCAACTGAAGTGGTCGGTGGTTGGGATTGCAACAAATCTGAGGAGGACTTTACTCCATACCCAAGTCGGTCCATGATGACAAGGAATAGGTCTTCTAATGAGGGTTCATAATCTTCCATTCTGCGAATCTGAACCTTCGCCTTGGCTGCTAATTCTAGAACCAAGTCATATGTTGATTCATCCTGACGAACAACTCGCATCACTCTACCAGTTCTTCGGGGAGTTAATCCAGCATCATTCAATGCCTCCTCCATTCGAGAAGCACCACCCCAAACCCAAATCTCGATTTCACGGTCAATTGCTTTCAAATCCTCAATTTTCCCTTGAGCAATCAGTTTTCCCTTGTGAATCATGACAATTCTGTCGCATATTTTTTCCACATCATCCATCAGATGACTGCACATCAAAATTGATCTATTTCCTTGCTTAACAACCTGAAATAATGTATCAAGCATGAAACCTCGAGCCTTGGTATCAAGGCCATTTGTAGGCTCGTCACAAATCAAAAGTTCAGGGTCATGAATAATTGCGCATGCCAACTTTGTAGCTTGCATCATTCCGGTTGAAAAACTTGAAATTTCACGATAACGTTGGTCTCTCAGACCCACATATTCGAGAACCTCGTGGGCCCTTTGCATCGCAACTTTTGTGTTCATCCCGGTTAATTCCCCACAATACTTCACTTGATGTATCGCATTCATCTCAGGAGTCAAACAATCGTATTCAGGCATGTAACCAATTCTTTGGCGTATACTATCTCCTTCTGTTCTGATGTTATAACCAAGGACTTCTCCATCTCCAGATGTGAGTTGAATTAATCCAAGTAATGTTTTGATCATAGTGCTTTTACCAGCACCGTTTGGACCTAAAAGGGCAGTCGCACCACTATTGATTTTGAGACTCATTTCGTCTAATGCCACATGAGGGCCATACATCTTGGTGAGTTTCTCAGTTGCAATAATTGTCTGCAATCTAAGTCCCCCTCACTCCGTGAGGGGAACATAGCCCTTGAATCAATCCCCTACTAGTATCCAACGATTGGATGAATGAACGAGAGGATGGTTTTTATTGAAAAATTCAATCTAATTTGATGCCGCCGCGTGTTTTTACTGCAATTCCTTTCCCGAAAGCCAATAATTCCCGTTCTCCGCATTGGGCTATACCATGCGCAACTAACTCTCCTGATTGATTGACGATTAAGCATGGCATACCAGCACGCAGCAATCCTTGATGGCCTAGAATGAATCCATGCATGACATTGCGGCCATCACGAACAAAAGGTTCAGCATCTGAATCAATTACAACTTCCGGGAGGCCGACATTTTCAGATTTTTCAACCATCAATTGATGAATCCACTTTGCTCCGTCAGTTGTCAAACTCAAACCGCCATCAGTTAGCCTCTGACTGAAGATATGAACACCATCTAGTAAAACATTGTTGACTCGCCTAGTTCGACTCATTACAAATGTCAAGTTGTTTGCTATAGAGTGAGTTACATCATAGCCTAATCCAGAAAACATATTGATTTTGTCACATATTGCATATCGTTGGTGATGGCTGCGTACATCAGACCGCTTTCCTTCACCCGATGGCATTTTGTCACCAAGTAAAGTTGTCAAACGCTCAAACAATTCTTCCTCTTCATCCGCCGAGTTATGAAGTACAATTCCCTCACAATCAAAATCAAGCAATTCTTCCACTAGAGCCAAAAAATACTCTTCAACTTCATCTAGCCCAGCAAATTCAGGCAATGAGGCATCCCAAAGAATAGCAGGACCCAGCACGTGGGCAAACGGATTAATGTCTTCAAGTTGGAAAGGAATTAATCCAATTGGAGTGTAAATCAAGGGTACAATTTGTGGCCAATTACGCACCAATTTGGAGATTATCGCACCATCTGATTCTCGCCAAGGTCCAGAACTGCCGTGAATTACGACTACAAATCGATCTTCAATATTAATTGAATTACCAAGATGGTCACAAGGTGGTGGAGCCCAGTCCAACCAGTGTGATGCGTGGACAATGCGTGGGTGCATGTCAATATCAGTTGACCATTGAATCCCTCCGGCACGGCATGGTGGAGTGTTCAACACCAAGTCAGCAGGCATGTTTTCGTACAACCAGAGAGTCGCTTCTCTCAGTTCAGGGTTGGCATGGCTTCTTTGCTCAACTAAATCCCATATTGTGTCATTTCGAATTGCTTCACGGCAGCGTGAAAGTTCTGCTTTAGTGACTTGTAAATTATGACGTGCTAACAATTCAATTTTTTCTTCTTTTGGTAGTTTTCTTACCTCAGCGGGAGTTATTGAAAAAAGAGCTGGAGACATATGGGGCCATTCTTGGATTTCGCCAAGTTTGATTGTTCCAGTTGGAGTTAGAAGGCGGTCATCCTTAGCGAATAATGCATATGCTGCGGAATCAAATAAATCAATCCCAAGTGCGATACATATTGGGAACAAAATAGGATGGCCACAACCAAATAAATGAACAGGCCTTTCAGGAGTAAGTTGTGACTTACTAGCAACTATTAATTCAACTAATTCACGATAACGTTGGTTTTCCATTAATGGTACAACGCCTCCGATTGGATGAACTGCAAAGTCCATTTCAGACATTAAAAAGGCTGATTTTTCGCGTAAATCAGAGTAAGTCCCACCTTGAACAGGGCCGTTTAACAAAGTCCCTTTTGCCGCTTCTAGAGCCGCAGGACCTCTTTCTGCAGTCACCAGAACCGCATCTTCAAGTTCTTCCCGGGTCATGTCAGGGCGGCCAAACACATCCATCATGGTGGCAATGTCAACCCCGATATCACGTTGAAACTCAACTACTTCCACCTCACCAATTTCAACATCGCCATACACATATTGCTGGAAAACCCCTGAGTCAGTCATTACCACGCCTGGATAATTGAGTAGTTCATGCACGCCCATTTTGAGAGCCTTTTGCTTGAGCTCTTCTCCTTTCCAAATTATGTATGAGTTAGTAATTAATGCTTCAAACCCAATGTCCCACATTTCACTTGGGGATATCGCCTGAATATTCGGATTCACTACCGGCAGCAGGGTTGGAGTTGACAGTTTGTGTGTGTTAGTATGAAACAATCCTAGACGAGCCCAGCCATCACTTGACTTGACCTCGAATTTACCGTGGTCACCTTCTTTACAAGGCGAGACAATGTGAACGCTGTCAGTGCTCATGGCCTCACCTACACAAACGCGGGGTAGCCTCTACCTTTTGTTGCCACCGGCTCTGTCAATGAAATTACTGGGAATCAAGTTTCGCCACTAGGTGGGTCATTTCTACCATCTTCCATATGTCCAGACTTGTAGCCCTTCCACTCGGGATTTACTTGGTCATAACAGTCGCCATCAGCCCGGTCAATCCTGCCATCATTGTCATTGTCAATGCCATCTCCACAATTGCCGCCACCGCCGAATAATCCGCCACCGGCGCCATCTGAACTACCACCTGAAAGCATGAACCAAGAGCCTACGGCGGCAACAACTAGGAGCATTCCAACTACCGTCCATGCTGCAGTTCCAAAGCCTTCTTGCTTATGCACGACTTCAACTGTTACTTTGCGGTTTATGCCGTCATCAGAAGTGTCGGATGTGGCTTGGGAAATCGCAGATTGTGCCGCCTCATCCACCGCCATCAAGTACTCAACTACAGTGCCCAAATATCAAACCCCCGTAGGAAGTGGGTTCAATACTGAAGAAGATGAATATCAGATGCGTCAAGACTTGATTGTAATTCAGAATCTAATTCTCGCTGGTTTGGAGTGGCAATAATTTTGATTAATCTCCCAGAAGCATTCTCATTTACCAACGAAATCAGATGTTCACTCATTGACATTTGATGTGCGGTTACCACAACCGCGGCATTATGTCCATCTATTGAGACATAGATTATCCAATCATCAAAGGGTTGTAGTGGAGTCCATTGTAATTCATAATCATCCGGAAGACCGAAATCTGATTTGAGTAATGCTGCTTCTAAATCTGGATGCCAAGGACTAGATGCGGACGGAATCTTCTCACCTCAAACAAATTTCACATTACTACTTCCTGATGAAATCTAATCACCACGAACAACTTTCACATTACTACTTTCTGATGGAATCTTCTCACCTCAAACAAATTTCACATTCGCATGTAATTGCAAAAATTCCGAAGTCAAATCATCAAAATGCTCCAGCATTGTTGCACTGAATGTCACTACAGAGATTTCTTTATCCATCAGTAAATCATTTTGGATTCCTTGCAAAGTCCCCGGTGCCGCACCACAAGCAATACAGGCACCATCTAAATTCAACTGTAATTCTAGAGACTGAGAGCCATTTTGGCCAGTTATCACCTTACTGTTGTCAACCACTATTGCACCACCGTGGCCAACTAATGCCGCTCTAACCTCACCAAGTCTGACCATAATGGCACCTACCAAATCCGGACCATCACCTGAAGACACTAACTCAAGAAGAGAGAGAGATGCAAATCGTTCTTCATCATCTGGATTAACGACTTCTGCTATGCGCGCTTTTGCCTCTGCAGCCATGCTCGCAGCGACTTCGGCGGCATAGGAATCCATGAGGTCGTCCTCAGCCATTATTTGGCCGTACGAGGCCGACCTCTTTGACTCATTGCCTGCGTTAGAATATACTATCGAAACAGGCTCTACGTAATTGTTAATGAAATATCAATTCAAGTTGTCGCATGAAAGATGTGAACACGCCTTCATAAAGGCCGACCAAACCACGATAATTGTGGAGGAATTGAGATGAGAGGGGAAGGCGTGATTGAGATTCGAAATCTACACGTTTCTATTGGTGATGAGGTTATCCTAAACGGGATCGACTTATCCATGAAAAAGGGCGAAATTCACGCCCTAATGGGGAGAAATGGAAGTGGTAAATCAACTCTAGCAAAGGTCTTGATGGGGCACCCAGAATATGAGGTGACCGCTGGGACCGTAACTATTGATGGCGAAGACATCCTTTCCCTAGAACCATGGGAGAGAGCGCGCCTTGGCGTGTTCTTGTCATTCCAGTACCCCCAATCAGTTCCTGGCCTTCAAGTTGGAAATTTTTTGCGAAAGTCTGTTGCCGCAATTCGGGGTGACAATGCACCGAAAGCCCGTGAATTCCGGAAGGAATTGAAAACCTGTATGGACTTGTTAGGTGTTGACAGAAAATTCCTTGGCCGCTATGTAAATGATGGATTTAGCGGTGGCGAGAAGAAACGGCTTGAGATTTTGCAGTTAATGCTTCTAAAGCCGCAGTTGGCTGTACTTGATGAAACCGATTCTGGACTTGACATTGATGCATTACGAACTGTTGCAACAGGAATTAATGCCTCTGTTGGAGATGCAGCCTGCCTGATAATTACTCACTACCAAAGAATCCTTGACCATGTCAATCCAACTTTTGTCCATGTAATTGTTGATGGCAAGATTGTGTCTTCAGGTGGCCCAGAATTGGCTTTGAAATTAGAAGAAAAGGGCTATGAATGGCTCGAACAGAAGGAAGTGGCAGCATGAGTGACTCCGAAGCACGTGATGTGGTTGGGGAATACGAAGCAGGTTGGCATGACCCTGAAACCTCAACTGTTCGATTTGATGCTGGCTTGTCAGAACAAGTTGTGCGAGACATCTCTGAATTGAAAAATGAGCCAGAGTGGATGACTGAAATCCGTGTCAAAGCATTCCATCATTTCATGAAACAACCAATGCCAAGTTGGGGTAATCTTGAGATTTTAAACAACATTGATTTTGAGGCGATAACTTACTTTTTACGCTCCGGAAATAAAACAGAGAACGATTGGGACGATGTTCCCGAAGACATCAAGCGAACATTTGACCGCCTTGGAATTCCAGATGCTGAGCAAAAGTGGCTTGGAGGAGTTACAGCACAATATGAAAGTGAGGCTGTCTATCATTCAATCAGAGAAGACCTAGAGGCACAAGGTGTAATCTTCCTTGACATGGATTCAGGATTGCGTGAACACGAAGATATTGTCAAAGAATATTTTTGCAAAGTAGTTCCATATCAAGATAACAAATTCTCAGCATTAAACACCGCTGTATGGTCAGGTGGGTCATTCATCTATGTCCCCAAGGGCGTCAAAGTTGAGATGCCAGTACAGGCATATTTCCGAATCAATGCGAAGAACATGGGGCAATTTGAGCGAACACTGATTATCGCTGACGAAGGTTCTTCCATCCATTATGTAGAGGGGTGTACTGCGCCAACTTACTCCACAGAAAGCCTGCACAGTGCAGTAGTTGAACTGATTGCTCACAAAGATGCTCACATCAGATACTCTACCGTTCAAAATTGGTCAAACAATGTCTACAACCTAGTAACCAAGCGAGCAATCGCTAACAAAAATGCCACCGTTGAATGGGTAGATGGTAACATCGGCTCAAAACTTACGATGAAATATCCCGCTGTGATTCTAAAGGGCGAAGGAGCACACGCTGAGGTTATTTCAGTCGCTTACGCTGGTGAGGGACAGCACCAAGACGCTGGAGCAAAAGTGCATCATCTAGCGAGTAACACAACAAGTAAAATTCTCTCAAAGAGTATCTCCAAAGATGGTGGTAGAGGCAGTTATAGAGGAATGGTTACTGTCGCTAAGAAAGCAGAAAATTGCAAAGTAAATGTTGTCTGTGATGCCTTAATACTTGATGAAGACAGCCAATCTGACACTTACCCAACTATGGAAATTTCCAATCCAACCTGCCGTAGTGAACACGAGGCTAGTGTCAGTAAAGTTAGTGATGACCAATTGTTCTACCTTATGGCTCGAGGCCACACCGAAGATGAAGCATTGGCGCTAATTGTCAATGGATTCTTCGAGCCATTTACCCGCGAGTTGCCGATGGAATATGCTGTAGAACTCAACAAACTGATGGCACTGGAAATGGAAGGCAGCATCGGGTGAAACCGATTTTAAATTCGATTTAGACTGTGTGAAGGTGATTTGATGTCAAGTGAAGGAGAATATCTTGCTATTCCTGCACCTGATCGGGCCCAGCATTTGTGGCGCTACACGCCTTGGCACCGAATTCACCCGACAGGTAAGCCGGAGGAAATCCCTGATGATGTCTCTCCGGCTTTAGTATCTCTAACAATGTTGGATGGCAGTGAATTACCAACGGGAGTTTCTATTTCTGCAAATGAAAGTAATCTATCAAGGAATATTGACTCAGATGTTGGAGGTGCTTTCATCCGAGCACTTTCAGATGAGAGCTCAATAAAAATCACAATTGATGACGGCATCGCCATTGAGCAACCTCTGCTACTTACACTTGAAAGCGCAGGTAGTGTAAGTGGAATACAAATTGAAGTTGCAGTCGGTGCAAATTCGCAAACTGAATTACTCACTCTAATCGAGAGTGGCGCAGATTGGTTTGGACTGATGAGGTGTGGCACGATTGACAAATCTGCAATATTCAACGATGTAGTGGTAAACCGACTTGGGTCGAGCAAACTACTTCGAATCGAGCAATTTACCTTACACCAGGATGCTCAAGTAAAACTCGGAACGGTTGGTTCTGGTGGCACTCAAACTAAAGGTGATTTGAGGTATTTCCTAGCCGGGCGAGGCGCAAATCTTCAGGTCAACGGTTCAATACTTTCAGCCGGAAAACAGCATAATGACCACCATGTCGAAATCATGCACGAAGAGTCCGAAACTTACAGTCGCTTGAACTGGCATTCAACCTGTGGAGGGAAAAGCCGCACTGTTGGAACTGGAATGCTAAAAATCGCTAAAGGTGCCAAAGGTTCAGATGCCGCTCAAGTTTTCAATAATCTATTACTCTCAAAAGATGCCGAGGCTGACTCCATCCCAGAATTAGAGGTGTTCGAGAATGAAGTAGTTGGATGTGGCCATGGAACAGCAAGTGGCCCAGTAGATGACGAGCAAATGTTCTACTTGAAAACACGCGGATTCTCAGACAACGGAGCACGTGGACTGCTAATTACAGCATTTCTTAATTCAACTCTAAATGAAATGGGTTCAGAACAAATCCATTCATGGCTTGACGAGTTAATTTCTGGTGGGCTTTCTTCTTTAGAGTGAAAACACACCGTAGGTGTGAGTTCTAACAAAACATGGTTTGATAATGGGATGTCGGATGGCGGACTCCACAGAGGATGGAAGATGTCACTGAATCTACCTTCAATTCGGGCAGACTTCCCGATTCTTTCGCGAGTGCTTCCTTCAGGTCGCCAGTTAGTTTACTTGGATAATGCGGCCACTACTCAAAAGCCGAAAACTGTAATTCAAGCAATGACGGATTACTATGAGAAAAACAACAGTAACGTCCACCGAGCGGTCCACACGCTCGCTGGGGAGGCAACTGCTTCCTACGAGAAGGCTCGCCAAGATATTGCAGACTGGTTCTATGTTGATAGAGAACAAGTGATTTTCACAAGTGGTACTACAGAAGCAATAAATTTGGTAGTACATGGTTGGGGCAGGGCGAATCTCAAGAAAGGCGATGTTGTATTAGTTACAGAAATGGAACACCATGCTGACATCGTTCCTTGGCAACTAATTGCCAAAGAGAGAGGAATCGAAATTCGCTTCGTCTCAGTTGATCCTGAAACTTACCGACTAAACATGGATGAATTTGAGGCTTCTATCGAAGAAGCAAGTTTTGTCGGCTGTGTCCACACCAGCAATGTGCTAGGAACTAGAAATCCAGTTGAAGACATCATCGAAATGGCACATACCCGCGGAAATCACGGTAAGGGGGCGAGAGTCCTCATTGATTGCGCCCAGGCTTCGCCACACGAGCAATTAAATCTCACAGAATTAAATGCTGATTTTGTTGCAGTTAGCGGCCACAAAATGTGTGGCCCAACAGGAATTGGCAGTTTAATTGTCAAGCCAGAAATGCTAGATGAAATGCAACCTTTCATGGCAGGTGGAGACATGATTGAGGAAGTATTTCTTGACCATTCCACATTCCAAACCGGCCCGTACCGGTTTGAGGCTGGCACCCCAAAAATCGCCGAAGCAATCGGCTGGGGTGCAGCGATAAATTATCTATCACAATTTGACATGCATGAAGTACACAAACACATTCACGACTTAGCAGCACACACTGCTGATGCAATTTCCAAAATCCCAGGAATCAAGGTTTACGGTGACCATTCCGACCCAACGTGTTCGGGAGTAGTGTCTTTCCTACACGAAACCATCCACGCAGAGGACTTAGCACATTTCCTTGACCTCGGGGGTTTTGCCGTTCGTACCGGGCACCATTGCGCACAACCACTAATGCGAAAATTGGGTATTACAGCAACTAACCGAGCATCATTTTACCTTTACAATACTAGGGAAGAGGCAGATGCTTTCATTGCACACCTTGAAAGGGTAGTCGGGAGACTGGCTAGGTGAGAATATGCAGTTTGAGAGGCATGCTAAGAGCAATTCAAATTTTGAGGATACCGTTGAAATCTTGCGAGAAATGATTTCAGAGGCTGGATTTGGTATAATTAGTGAAATTGATGTTGCTGGAAATGTCATGCAATCTCTTGGTGAAGTGTATCGGCCATATCTGATTCTTGGCGCTTGCATGCCTGAGCATGCAGCGCGTGGTTTGGAAGCAAGGCCAGAACTTGGAGTATTATTGCCTTGCAATGTTGCGATTCATGTTGAAGGAGATGATGTCATCGTTTCGGCAATGGAACCTCGCGAAATGTTAGCAATGTTTGATGACCCCGTTGTCAATGATTTAGCGGAAGATGTTGGTTCAAGAGTCGAGAAAATCATTGATGAAGTACCAAATCGAACTACCCCAAAGGTAGTTGGGGATGGCGAAGTTGCTGGGTTTGGCGCAGGGAATTGGCCGGCATCCCTACAAGAAATAATTGATGAATTCTCAGAAATTGATGACCCTATGGAGAGATACGAAGTGCTCTATGACTGGGCAAGTGAATGCGAGTTATTACCACCTGAAGAGTGGAATGAGGACAACAAAGTTCACGGTTGCCAATCCGAAGCACATGTGACCTGTTCGATGGACGAAGAAACTGGTTTCAGAATGCTGGGGGGTGCAGATGCCCAAATTGTTCAGGGATTGATGGCGATTACTCAGAGAGCAATCAATGGGTTATCCGCTGAAGAAGTAGCAGATTTCCCAGCGACCTTCGCAAGGGAACTTGGATTCTCAGACACCCTCACCCCAAATCGGGCCAATGGATTCCTCAATATGTTCACTAAAGTGCGCAAAGAAGCGCGTCAGTTGATGGAGTGATAGAAATGGCAGCAACTAAGGAATCTGTATTGGAAGCGATTCACCCTGTTGAAGACCCTGAATTGGAAATCAGTCTTGTTGAATTAGGGCTAGTTTATGATGTTCGTTTGGCAGAAAAAGATGGCGATGTTCATGCTGAAATTGACCTCACATTGACTTCACCTGGATGCCCGATGGCGCCAGAAATCATGGCCTCAGTCCATCGGGCTGCATTATCAACAGAAGATGTTGAGACGGTGCATGTCAATCTGGTTTGGAGTCCACGTTGGGACCCAAAAATCCATGCTAGTGAAGATGCATTGATGGATATGGGTATATTCTAAACCATCTCTATAGAACAAGCACTAGGTAACCATTGCACTGACTTAATTGACTAACATTATACTCTTGTAATAGATTCAATCTTTTGCAGAGTTATTGTAAAATCAACACTAATATTTTCATCATCATCGTTATTCGGAATTGTACTATCAGTATTTACTCTGATATATGCTAAGACATCAATTCCTACTTCTTCCATTGCTAAGATATTCTCGGCATCTGATTTTGATATGTCTTGATATACACCGTCTGTGAAATACATCCATGCTTTGTTCATTTGAATTTCTGTACAATCAGAAGATTCTCCACTTGTCTGCTCAGAAACACTACTTACTCCGGTTTTCTCATCGTGTTCAAACTCAGCAGTCACAGTGTCACAATCAACATCCCCAAATGATGTTTCGGAGTAAGTTATGACAATACTAATTTCCTGGACCATCCACCCATCATCGCTGAAATTTGAAGGAACCTCAAATGTTACAATCTCTTCATTATTATCTGAAATTAGAACTTCTGAATTTGAGGTTAATGTCAAATTAGAGAATTTAATTTCCCATTCATCAGCGTTATCTAATTGGTCATTGATATCAATACTATAATCACCCAAAACCAATATTGCTGAGTCAATTAATATCACTGCAACAAGAATTCCGAAGAAAATAAATTGATTTCTTTCACCGCTTTCCTCTTCGGATTTAAATAATGGATTATACAACTTTCTCACCACCTTATTGAACCAACCCAAACAGTACCAATAATAATGTAAAAACAACGGTTGCCATTGCGACCCTAAATAGATCTGACTCTTCGAAAATATCTTTGGGCCCACTCAAATAATCATCATCGGAGATTGTTGCAATACCATCAAAAATTTTCTGTTCCCAACCTATTCCAAATGATAAGATAACCCCAATAATCGCTGCTGAAAGTATTTGGGGAACTGGTAGGAATGCTTGGATAATCTCGAAAAGGCTTGATGCCCAAACAGTTGTCAAAAGTATCGCGATGAGTCTGACTTTTTTCCTAATTGCTTCTTGATTCAAATCTACTAGATTAAACTTGATAGCCAAATATACAAAGAGAACAGGACGGATTAAGCCGAAAGTCCCAGATGCGGCAAAATGGAGCCAAAGAACGCGGAAATCGACATTTACATCAATGAATTTTACCACCATCACATTCACTAAACCGAAAATGAAGAAGAATAAACTGAGTGATAGGACCACCTTATCTCGTTTCTCCTTAGGCACCATTATTTCTGTAATCAGAACTAAAAACAATCCAAGAATTGGTATTAACTCTAATGAGTGGTGAACTAGAAACAGAGGCGCTGATGTTGTGAAAGCAAGAAGGGTGAATCCACCAAACCCTTCAGTATACAAATCACCTCCACCTAAACTGAATATTACTGGCCATCTTGTCAATGTTGCACCCACAAGCCCAAACATGAGTAAAACTGCGGCAATAGCGTGGTTTCGTTTTACCAAACTATCGCTCGTTCGGTGAAGGATGTACCACCGAATGGCAATCAAACTAAACAATCCGGAAAACAGTGCTTGCTGGAAAAGGAAAGCAGTGGTTTCCCAGTGCTCAAAAAATAATCTTGCAAACAAAATCATTGAAAATGAGATTACAGGAAGAGAACACATTGCAATAAGAATTGGCTTTCGTTCAGTAAATATCGGTGAAGGAAATAACAAAAAAAGTAAACCAAACTGCAAGAATGAGGCCATGTTTAGGTACCGAAACATAGGGTCAATGATTTCATCAGCCCCCTCAAAAGAAGACAGATTCTTAAATGTGTAAAGGGCAAAAATTGTAAAATTTATTAAGAATAATAATGACATTATTAGCAAATTCATTCTACTGACAATATTGGTATTCTTATCTCGAAATGTAAACCAAAGGAAACTCCCTCCAATTAAACCGGATAAACCTAGAGAAAGTATCACCAGTTCAGTTGTTGAACCAGCGCCTGCCATATCTTAATCCAATAATCAATACTCTATAGTATCAACGAATCCTTTTGGATTTCAATAATGGGTTTTCATTATCTTCACTCCTTGGTCACTTACTAACTATCAGGACGTGCTTCAAAATTGGTTATGATGGTTTGATATCTCAAATGCTTTCCGGGGAGGTATGGAACAACGCCAGCGGAAGCGACTTTCGCTACAGATTTTTACCGGTGTAACTCTCACATGGCTGGTTTTATGTTATTTGACTTGGATTGCAAATGGATGCAAGGCATTCATGCCGTTTATCTCAGACTTCGACCTCTATCAACCAGGAGACTTCATATTCAGCCTTGGTACATTCCTTTCTGCTGTTACAGTAATCTGGGTAATGTTTGAACTCCAAATGCATAATCGAGAGGAACTTCTAAAGAAAGATGCAAAAATAATCTGGCATTTACTAAATCACAGTGCAATTTTTCCAGGAATGATTGCTGCCTACTCTTGTTACATGGTAGGTCAGATACCTTGGAATGTCGATGGATTCATGCATGGGAGTTATGCGTTTGATGTGTTTTACAAGGGAATTTACTGGTGCGTTTTAGTAAATATTGTGACCCTTCGTGTTCACTGGAATAGTTCTTCTCTTCGCAAAATCCTCACAGCGCGTTTAGTCCCATCTCTGTTCGCAATTGTGGGGCTGTGGCAAATGATTTCTGCGCAATCCACCGTTTGGACTGAAGATTTTGATTGGGATACTTGGAACTCATCTAGCCATGATATGATGGAATTCTGCACATCCTCAATCTACCCAATGCTAAACTATGCTGCCATGTGGGAATTTTTGCTTGTTCTAGGAATTGTATTTACAGTATTCAGTTTCATGTTAGACCTTCAACCCGTTGAAAACACGGAATCACTGGGCGAAGAAGAATGAATGAATGGTTAGCAAGTGTGCTGACGGACTGAACACCCATTGTAATTTCCCATAATGACTTGAGTGGTTTTAGAGAACCCTCGCGATTTCACAGGAATGCTATGTCGGTTGATGATGTATTTTGAAAATGAAAATCAATCTTTTAACAATTTATTTGCGAACTCTTTTTCTGACTTGCTCGATTCTCTCAATTTCTCTGCAACTGGGTGTGCAAAATAGAATTCAGCAAAATCTACAGAAGTCAATTTCTTCGTACTCAAATATCTCTCAAGAAATGCTTCTGAATATTCCGCGTGTTCAACTGCATGAATCAGGAGATTTTGAATCTCAGAATTCATCTTCACTGTTGCTTTTGTATGCTTTAGGATTTTGTCTGATATTTTCTTTGCATCTCCAAGATAATGTAATAATCGTTTTACTATGAGTTCAATCACTTGGGTTTCAACATCTAATTCCCCTATATGGTGATAGATTGCCATATCTCTTGCTATTTTGTAAACGAGTTTTAAGTTGGAATAGTCTCCAGTCTGGGAGTTGATTACTACAACGAAACCAGGAATTCCCGGAATATAAGCAACATCCTCAACATTTTTTCTCATATCTGGTGATAATAGATTGGCATCGAAAACCATTATTGAAAAAGGGCTATCTCGATTTGCTTTTGTTTCTAAGAGTTGTGACCACGCGGTTTTTTGGGTACTTGCTTTGAATCCTTTGTCCTTCGAATCACCTGTTTCGACATTCAATTTTGTAGGATCGCCTAAACTGATACTCTTGTCGAACTTCACCTCAATACCGATTACTGTATGTTCAGTTGGGGTGCCATCAGAAGGAGTTAATTCAATTGTTGCTAAAACATCTCCAACCTTGTTTCCATCTAAATTTCCTTTAATCTTACCTGACTGTTCTATTTCATCAGTCCAACCATTTGAAGATGCGAACTCATCGAGTAAGTCAACAATATTTACTTCTGCTTTCTCACCCTTTTTTTGGGCTGTTTGGGTGAATTCGGCCTTACCTCTCACAAACATCAATTTGAATCTCTCTAACTGAGGATAGATTTCCTTTTCTGCTGAATCAATTAAATGTGCAATACGGTCCTCCATCAAGGCCAATGCCCCGATATGTAACATTGCATTGAATGAATCCTCATAATCATCTGAAGAAAGATTACTAAACAATTCATAAACTAAGGGATCATCAGTTGAAAATTCTGGGAATTTCACTAATTTATCATCATGAGCGACGCTGATTGACTTTCTCGCCATGATGCTCCCCTAAACTAGAACTTGATTAATTGACTGGTTGAAACTAGCAAAAACGCTCTGTGCACGCACGCGCTAATTGTATGTCTCGACGGTATCCTATGCTAAGCCTCAATCTAAGGCTAGTTCACGACGAAAAAAGGCCGCGCCGATTAAGGAAATTAAAGGCAAAAGTGTACCAAACCCTGGGATTAATTGTGATTTATCATCTTCTTTTTCATCCACAACACCTTCCTGTATTGTGAATTGGTCACCTATTGTTTGATCTGTGCGGTGAAATGTGAAGGATAGGCTACGTGACCCTTCATCATAAATTAATTTCATGTAACCAAAAGAATCTACTTCACGATAAGCAGACCAAGCGGGTTGGGGTTCATCGACCTCAGTGTATGGGGTACGTCCAGCATTACCTGCGACAATATGAATCGGACCAAATCCCTGACCGAATAGTGTACCACCCTCACCTCCGAAGTTTTGGGGTTCTTCGTCGAAAACCGGCCAAGTTCTCTCATAGAAATGATCATGCCCAGCAATTACCAAATCTACGCCATGAGTTTGATATAACTCTTCAACCGCTTCACGCAAAGCAATTTCTGAACCGTGGTAACTATTGCTCGAATACATGGGTTTGTGAGCGACCACCACTACGAATGGTCGTTGTTCACGGTTTGCATTAGCCGCAGACAAATCTGCCTCCAAAGCAGCATATTGAGAACTTCCTAAATCATAATCATGCTCAGTTGACATGAATACCATGTGTACGCCAGCAAAGTCTCTGCTGAACCAAAATGGCTCTGTTTCCTTCATTCCATCCGCATCAAATCGATGAGCATACGGGGTGAATCCATAACCCGGCTCATTTTCATGATTTCCAACTGCAGTTACCCAAGGAATGTGAGTCATACTTTCCTCTTGTTCTACGAACCAATCATCCCAAGTTGATTGTTCACCATCAGCATATGATATGTCTCCAGAAATTGTTACCATTTGTGCAGTAGTATCTGCAATTATTGCTTCCTTCACATCAACAGCCTCTGAAGAATCGCCGTAATCTGCGATTGCAATCCATTCAAACCGATTCGCATCTATATCAATTGGAGTGAATTTGTATTCCTGTGACCAGTCATTCCCATCACCAACTCGGTAAGTTACCTCTTCTCCAGGAGTTAAGTCACTCATCGTTGCCATGTGAAAAGCCATGTCGTGATTATAGCAATATGAATCACCATCAGCACTTTGCCCGTCCCATTCAACCACAGCATTTCCTCTGCGTGCGGTTGCCCACATTACCACTACTTCCGACGGGTTATCGGTTAATTGTAAATGGATTTGACTTGGCTCTGTACTACCAGTCAGAGTACCTGGGCATTCTTGTAATGTCTCACCAATGCTTTGCGATGCAGCCATCGGAGCCAGTAGCAAGACAAAGAGCAGAGGTGCTATTATCCGCACTGACATTGTTTATCGACAATGTGAAAGAATATTTGTGCTTATCTAATCAGATTCCGCTTCAAGAATTTGATTCAGCGGCGGTAACTGTGTTGAGCATCAGCATTGCAATCGTCATCGGCCCTACTCCACCTGGAACCGGCGAGAGGTGGCCTGCTACATCGGCAACGTCTGGATGGACATCACCAGCCAACCGATAGCCTCGCTCGCGGCTTTCGTCATCAACTCTGTTCACGCCCACATCAACCACAGCCGCTCCCGGCTTTACCCAATCTGCTTGAACCATCTCAGGGCGTCCAACTGCTGCAATCACGATGTCTGCTGCGCGGCAGACATCGGCAATTTCACTAGTTCGCGAATGTGAAATTGTCACTGTTGCATCAACTCCCTTACGACCTAATAATAGTGATACAGGAGAACCGACAATGCGTGACCTCCCTATCACTACGGCACTTTTTCCTGAGGTTTCAACTCCTCCCCACTCAAGAAGGCGAATTACACCCGCTGGAGTGCAAGGCAAAAGCCCATCAGCACGGCCTTGGACTAATCTACCGAGATTCACTGGATGAAATCCGTCAACATCTTTTGCCGGATCTATCAAGTCGGTTATGGCTAACTCATCCATCCCTTTTGGCAGAGGTGACTGCACCAAAATCCCATGTACTGTGGAGTCAGAATTTAGTTTTTCAACAACATCTACCACCTTTGAAAAATCGCTGTCGGCAGGCAAATCAATGCGGGTACTCTTGACCCCTACTCGAGCACAAGCGCGCTCTTTTGCACCTACATAGACATGACTAGCCGGGTCGTCCCCAACTATTACCACTGCTAAGTGAGGGGTTATTCCACGTGCATTCAAGGCTGATGCTTTGGCTTTTACTTCGGCTTCAACTTCGGCGCCACACGCCTTCCCATCAAGAACTTGGGCGCCCATTTCATTATCTCGTGTAGGCCGTTCATTCTTGACCGTTAGGGCTGTCCTCCGACTGTGATATTCAAAACCAATGGGGGTGTCGGGTGGCTTAGCGCCAACGTTGCATAGCTGGTAGTGCTCCTGATTTGTAATCAGGTGGTCGGGAGTTCAAATCTCTCCGTTGGCTCTTTTTAATTTCAATATTAATTAATTATATGAAATTAAAAAGCCCGCGAAAATCAATGATTCGTTTAAGAATCAATGATTGTCGCTGGGCTAGAAAATTGGACTGAACAAAGTGAAGGAAATTTTCTAGTCGGTGCGAAGCAATTGAAATCGAGGTAAAATTCGCTTCGCACAAAGACCTGCTAGTTGGACTGAGCATAGGATAGGAAACTCGCAGAATGAAATCAAATTTTATGAATCTCTGGTATGTTTAATGAGAAGTCGCAAAGCGAAGCAGATTCGATTATAAAATCCGATTTTATTGACCTCTGGCTAGTTTAAGAGTAAGTAGCGAAGCAAAGCAAACTCGGCTATGAAATCTGATTTATTGGCTGTTAGCCCCGATTTTGAAGTCAGAGATATTTCTCCAGCCAATTCATAACAAAAGTAAATTATTGCTGGTAATAGGAATCTTGTTGCACCTGTTGATAGCCTTCCCAACCTTGTTGAACGTTACTTGGCTGTTGCATCTGTTGTTGTTGCCACCAAGCAATTTGTTCAGGAGTCCACTGTTGTTGATTTTGTGCACCCTGTGCTTGTGATTGTTGCCAGTGAGCAATCTGTTCAGGAGTCCATTGTTGCTGAGTTTGTACGGCCTGGGCTTGTGATTGTTGCCACAGGGCAATCTGTTCAGGAGTCCACTGTTGATTTTGACCTAATTCAGCCTCTACCACGGCTGTAGCATCATCATCATTTTCGTCAAACCACTCATCCTCAGGCGCACCACTAGCCCGCATTCCAATTACAACGACTGCAACTAATAGAATCAATAATCCACCAAGAATTCCAATCCATTGAATTGTGAATCCTTGTTCATTCAAATCAGCGAGTAAACCAGATTCCGCCGGTTGAGTAACAGTAACAACGTCACCAGTCGCAACCTCCTCATCACCCATTAAGACTACAATGAAGTAATGACCTTCACTCTCGGGCACCCAGTCAATTTGTGCTTGGCTCGAGCCATCTGGGTCTACCCCCACCGTGGCGTAAATAGGCGTGATAACCCTACTCACACCCTCTGAATCAATCTCTTTGAGAGTTAGTTCTGCGACTCCATATACCTCACCCAAATTATGCACCTGAACCGTGACCATTATTTTGTCACCCAACTCAATTTCACCGTTTCTTGAGTAACTTAAGTCAGCATCTTCTACCACCAAATCGGCTTGCAGTTGCTGTATTCCCCAAGCCGCGAAGGGGCTTCCTTCCGAATTAAATTGGATATCAGACACCATCTCATTGCCAACCATATCTTTGCCTGTAATCCAAGCGTGTAGCGTTAGTTCTTCGGATAGCATTACTGCTGGAATAAGAGATTGTAACTCAAGTGTCGCTCTCACAGGTATTGCCTCACCCGCAGGGTTGTGTGCCGGCAAAACCACCACGCTTTGTCCGCTAACAATTTCATCTCCATATGGATTAGAGCCATGTGTTACAAGCCAATTTAATCGAACAGTCTCTATGTCAAGTTGTTCAAATTCTTTAATTTGAATTTCTACAACTACTGATGAAAGTGAGGAAACTTGGATTTCACTTCCAATCCTTGGCCCGACCACATCGATAGGTATTGGTGGCGTGCTATCCACAATAATGTGTAGAATTGTCAGACCTGTATCAGTGACATCTCTTGCTTGAGCCGGTATTTCTGTCAATTCAAAAGTCATAGGAATTGCCGAACTAGCTTGACTCGGAGCCTTTAGCGTTGCACTCCACCAACCGTTTTCAGTTCGAACAGTTGACCCTTTGTCATCAAGCATGACTTTGACTTTCATCTCATCTGAGGGCAAATCACCAGTGGGTGAAAATGAGACCCTGCCTGAAATGCTGATGTTACTATTTGGTGCAACCCAAGCACCGCTTGCTGATCTTTTTCCTTCTGCTAACTCGACTAGAATACTATCTGGCTCAATTTGTAAATCAGTTGAAAAACGCCAACGTAATTCAGGGAGAGCCAACCAATCACCTTGTCCAGCACGGTCAACTACCTCAATGTCTGGTTCTCTTCTCAAGTCACCCTCATCAGGTAAATCCCATGCAAGTTTGAAGTCAATCTGAATATACAAATCGCTAGTGAAGGCGTTGATAGCCCCCACACTTGCACGCACGTGACAATTGACAATCTCTAGGTGTTGGCTTGGTGTGACACATTCTCCACTACTAGCATTCCAACCAACTCGTAATTGGTCTTCAATCGAATTGCCTGCTAAATTGATATTGATGTGGTCTATATCTGAAAATCCGTTGCCCTCTTCAAATGGAATAATTAACCCATAAGTTGGGGAAGGGTGAAGCCAATCTCTTGGCCCACCGGTCCAGCCTGCACCGTCACGAGTAATGCTTGGTGCTTCATCAGACATGAGTTGATAGACAAATAATTGGGCATTCGTTATGGGACTACCTCCACCAATGATTGCATTTCCTGCCGGGTCTGAACCTGTCAAATAACCTGCAACTAAATCACCTTCTAAGCCAAATGTATCATCAAATGTAAAGGAATAATTCCCTCTATTAATTGAAAGATTAGATGGAATTACCATATTTTGTGGCTGAAATTCATCAGCATCAATTTCGCCATCCCCATCACTATCATCTTGCCATTGGCGCCACAACATCAGGGTTACATCAGTTGGTAACACTGGCATATCATACAATTCAAAGGTCAGAGTTTGTGAAAGTGAAGGCTCAAGGTGGTCGTGTGCTTTGACACTTTGATAGATTACAATAGGTGATATTGAATCGATTTCAAAACTGCGGTTGAGAACAATTGTAGTCACATCATCGCCGCCGACAAGTGGGTCGAATTCTACGGCATATTCAACATCTCCAGTAACCAATGGAGTCCTAGTGTTGAAAGTAGCAACTCCTTGGTTCAATTGATTAGTTTGTGCCTTCACAATTCCATTCTCAAGTAACCTGACTTCAATGTCATCGCTTCGGGGCGCAAACATTGATTCTAAGCCCTCAAAACCAAATTCTACTTCAACTGAAATATCCGAATCTGCCTTCAGATAGGAGGTCTCATCTGCTATCTCAATTCCGAGGTCATTCAAAACCCTCCAATCAGTGATTTTCATGTCGTTCTCTACACCCTGAGAAGGGCCAACCCCGAACATGTGAACCCATGGTAAACTGATCAAGCCATCAGCCATTACCCCACGCAAAGTCAGAGTTACTAAATCTTCATCATCCCAAGAAGCATTCAGTGAAAATCGAAGAGTTGGATGCAACTCACAGCAGATTCCTGGTCCACTTGCACCTGCAGGGGTCGAATAATTGCCAGTATCGAAAATTGCTGGTAGTATTATTGCCTCACCATCGCCCTCAATTGCATCGGGTGGAAGGGGCGATGCACCTAGCCAAACTGTGTAAGTGACTGCATTATTCACGCCAACTAAATCATACCTTAATGCTGCTAATTCGCCGCTATCTACTGTTAAATTATGCTTGAATTCAAACATCTGCCACGATGGTGTTAATGTCGCTGAGAGGTTTGCTGCTGATTCTAGTGAAATATCTGTGGCTAAACCTGTATTCAATTCTCTTAGTGTTACTTCCATTGAGCCTAAGTAATCCCAACTCATTGACAGTGGAAGCGATACCCAGCCGTTGGTAGCAGCCATGCTTCCAGCAAGGTTGTTCAGGCCGAGAATGAAATCTGATTCCGGCTCAAATTGTAACACCGCTGTAGGCGAATGTGGAATTGCAATTCCACCGAATCTAACTCCGCCTGCTAGACCATCTAACATCATCTCTACAGCGACATATTCTATTCCACTTTGACTGTAAACAGGTGGTGAAATCGTTAACTCAGCCACCAAATTTGCCTTGTCTGCTTGCTGAACTCGCAATAATCTCGAATCATCTCCGCTTCCGTATGTCCATGATGAGATTACGTTACCACCAATCAGGAGTTGAATCTGTAAATCTGTAACGCCGGTTGACAATTCCGGACTGACTTCAAACACTAAATCTCCAGCTGAATCTTTAGGTATCCAGAACTCAATGTTGTGCTGATTAGGGAATTTCAAATCAATTGAGCGATTTCCGTCTGCAAGAACGTCTTGCCAGCCCCAAGTACCGATTGAGTCGTTGGTCAGACCCCATTCTTCATGCCCATCATTGCCCAAATCAATGAGTGGTGATTCTGGTAATCCTGAACCATGTAATTCCACCTCAAATCTTTGCAAATCGAAATTTTGTCCTTGACCAATCCATCGGAATTGAACAGAATGCACCCAATTATCTAGATTAGTCAAACCGCTAGTTGGCAACGTCACCCAAGCGCCGCCATCAATAGTTGCCTCCAAGTGGCCTCCACCAGTCACTGTTAAATCAGTAGAAATTCTACTTATTGGCCGCCGAGAAATAAATGTCGGCGAGTACGCCTCGCCATCGCCAACAATGCTATCACCATCCCAACTACACGCAATCAGACTCCAATCTGTAGGGTTATCATCAAAACTGTTGACAAATAGCCCTTGAATGTGAACTCCATTCACTTTGGTAACAGAACCCGTCCCCATCGCTTCCAAAGTCACCTTCAGACGTATCGCTGGATGCTTTTGCCAGTCAATTCCACCTAAATCTGCCCAGTGTCCTTGGCGCTCATAAAATCCATCAAGCGGTGTGTTATTTGAGGCATCAAGAACTGACCAAGTCACAGCATTTGAAGGAGCATCAGTATCTATACTCATCATACCGTAAGGGCCTGGCAATGAGCGAAAGTTTGCATTGTTAGCACTTGGGCCAAAAGCAGGAGTAGTCCAGTTACCTTCTCCACCCGGTTTAGTCAGCCGAACATCGTCAACAAACCACCAGTCACAGCAGGTCCCCGAACCATGTGAGAGTCTGAATCTAAACTTGAAATTAGAATGGAAGGCATCATTTGGTAAATTAAATGCCACATTTCGAGGTGTGTAATATGGATATCCAAGACCAGCATTGAAGTAGGTTATTTGTCCCCAACTCCCACTTGATCTGATGTACTCAACAAACATGTGTTCGCTACTATCCGGGTCTTCGCCACACCCCGACTGGCCCTCTCGCATCCAGAAGGAGATTTGTCCATTGGAAAGGGAAGATAGGTCAATCTGATTAGAAGTGACACTCACTGAACCATGCCTAACTGTGAGGGAGCGAGAACTACTGCCGTTGGTACCACAAGACATGGTGTTTATTCGCCCATAATTTGTGTTTGAGGAAGTCCATCCAGAAGGAAGATTTGTTGAACCTTCAAAACTCCAGTATTCATCAATCGCTGAAACCTGTAATCCGGTTGAATTGTAGTCTACACCTTGAGAAGTAGCCCCGGTTTGATTGAAATCATTAGGGGCGGTGAAAGATATTCCCTCACTACGTGGTAGGGCCGCGGGTGAGAGTTCAAGACTGAGATTTCGAACTGCTTCGCCCTCCGGCACTTCAACCTTGAAAGAATTCGTTACAGCATTGGGATGGCTATTGATGGTTACAACTTCTGTTGAGTTCAGGGAAGCAAAACCATTTGCATCTGCTTTCTCAAGTTCTGCATCCTGTGGCGAGATTTCGGATAGATTCGGAGTGAATGCAACTAATGACATAGTGAACATCATGAAAACCAAAAAGACTGCGCAACGCTTCACAGGATACCCTCCCCTCATCTGACGATGTAGGGAACCTATAGTCAAGTTTGCCCATTACGCAATACTCCTTTGACCCTTTGAAAGTGGATGGATGGATTCTTAATTAGAGACCTGTAGGATGGTTCGGCGGCGGTATTCTGTCGCAGTTGTGGTTGCTGTGGATTTAGGTCGCCTTGAGGATACCTTTCT
>CAZXZO010000016.1:0-43663 GCA_964645485.1 uncultured Candidatus Poseidoniales archaeon | reverse complement strand
CTCTTCATCTTGATTTAATTGCCAATTGAGAACATATTGCATGATTTCTAGACTTTCTTCAATCACTGTTCCATCAGCCAATTGCATGACGGGTACCGTGCCCTTTGGAGAAATATCCATCATATGGTTTGGCCTGTCTCGCAACAAAACTTCTCGATGTTCGACATCTGTATTTGAGCGAATTATTGCCATCCGGGCACGAATTGCATAAGGGCATCGTCTGAAAGAGTAGAGAATTGGTTTTGTCACACCGACCACTCCTTTTCTAACTAATTGACTTGTCACAACAATTTTTCCTGTCAAAGAGTTGAAACCCAGTTTGAAATCCTGTTGAGACCTTCTCGTAATGCGTCTTCATCACAAGCATATGAAATCCTGACGAATCCTTCTCCACCCTCAAGTAATCCACCTGGAATTAATTGCACCTTTGCTTCATTCAATGCTCTTGTTGCAAAGGTGGTGGAATTCATTCCAGTTTTTGTGATATCAACAAATCCGTAGAATGCGCCTTCAGGCTCGGGCATTGAAAGTCCTTCAATTGCGGCAATTCCATCCATCAATATTTGCCTACGTATCAAGTAATTCTGTTTGAATTCTTCAACAGCACCATCAATTTCAGATGCCAGTGCGGCTAATGCAGCATCCATTAAAAATGAAGGTATATGAGAACAGGCATTTGCTTGCAATTTCCCCATTGCTTGCATGACTTTTTCGGGTCCAGAGACAACCCCTATTCTCCAACCAGTCATGGCAAAAGACTTCGACCAACCAGTGATTACGATTGTTCGCTCCTCCCCTCCCGCAAGACTAGCAGGTGAGAGATGGGGCCATTCAGTCCAGTTGAGACGGGCGTATATTTCATCAGAGATTAACCAGAGGTCATGTTTCTTGGCGATTTCCAAAAGTTGGGTGATTTCCTCAGGGGTATAGACAGCCCCTGTAGGATTGTTAGGTGAGTTTACCACGAGCATCTTGGTTTTGTCAGTAATAGCCGCTTCAATTGCATCAACGTCGGGGTGGAAATTTTCTTTGTTGACTGGAACATGTATGGGCTTTAGTTGTAACATTCTGCATTGGATATCATATGATGGCCATGCAGGTGCAAGGAGAATGACTTCATCACCCGGCTCACAACAAACCATGAAAGTGTAGAGTAGGGCTTGCTTTGCTCCGGGAGTAATGATCACACTTTCTGTTGTTGCAGGTATGCCATAGCGCTCACGGAGGCGGTCGGCTGAGCGTTCACATAGTTCTAGAGAACCTTCTGAACGGGTGTATTTTGTATTTCCCTCATTGAGGGATTTAATAGCCGCCTCAACGATTGGTTGAGGTGTATCAAACCCGGGTTCGCCCACAGTCCAACGGACTACATCAGGAGGTGGGGCGGCTAGAAATGGTTTGATTCCAGCAGGCAAATCAACAAAATGCTCAGCGATGTCAACCATTCAATCATCTCCCACAACCCGATTAGTGTGTCAAGGGTGCTTTAGCGAGCAAGCAGTCTTGAAAGAACTTGCCGCCACAATTAATCGATGTATCTAGCAAAACAATTCTTTGCTCGTGTTGAAATAGTATCCCTTTTTCGGCGACAATACCAAGCGTCGGTAGCAAAGCCTGGTTACGCGATGGACTGCAAATCCATTTTACAGGGGTTCAAATCCCCTCCGGCGCTCCAAACTTGTTTGTTGTAATCATGATTGATGTTCACTCGCCCTCATCCCACGCGTGAACTTTTTGCTCCGAAATTTGCGACCTTTGTTGCTTTAATTCAGTTTCATCAACCAAGTCTTCATCAGTTACCCGAACCACATTCATTCCCAAAGCAACAATTCCATCTGTTGTCATAGGTTCTTCCCGGTCTGGTAAAGTGCCAGCAATTCTTGTGAAAAGATGGTATTCCCCCACCTTACCGACCTGTTGCTTTGCCTTTTTACGGTCTTTGAACAACATTTTGAACGCCCTCCCTAATCTTTCCTTCGCCAACCCAAGTTGTACGAATAATGGTAGGTTAGAAGACGCACTACGCCACAAAAACAGTCGAGAAAACCTCCGACGGGCTGGCTGTATTCTAAATCCACCTTTTGTCAAACTCGTTGCAAATGCCGCGGAGCGCGTAAAAGAAAAAATCAACGGAGGAGAATGGTCACCAAGTGCTTGTCCTGACACGATTGGGTCTTGTGCTGCTCGTTCTAATGAGAGCCTCACTAACTCGTGAGAAAGTCCAATTCCACGCTTCTCTGGGTCAACGATTGCAGTACACAATTCCAGCGCCCCCCCACAGCGCCGTAATTCACAATGAGCGGCAGGTCTTTGCTCACCAAATAAGGTGACGTGTGGACACTTTGTCAGGTATTCTTCCTCTTTTTCTGCACTAGATTTGGGTAGTCGTAAATCGGCTTCTTCCCCCAACATCCTTTGCAACCATTCACCGGTGCCTTCTTGCTCCATGCCACCCTCACCTACTATCCTATATTCCCACTAGAGTATCGGGGTTTCGTGGTTCATTCAGAGGTTTCCACATTGAACGGTGCAACCCTATTCCCTCAACCATGTATTCATCACCAAAACATGTCCAGTTTTGCGATTCATAAAATGGAATTGCATGTGCTCTTGCTTGAAGGAATCCTGTACATTTTCCCCAATGAGAAACTGCTTCACTTTCAAGGTTGGCTAAGACCATTCCAGCGTACCCTTTTCGCTGATGATTTTCCAACGTCCCCATCTGTCTAATTTGCACTGCTGGACGCAGTGATTGGGGGCTTGGGAATTCGTTGCCACATACATCACTAAATCCATGCTCTCCAAGCGGTGGGAAATCTGGGCAATGGGCTGCGTTTTCATCATCTGTGTCAGCACACGCACCAGTTGAATCTGCTGGAATTAAATGGATTCTACCCACTGCAACTACTCCCACACCCTGTTCTGTTTCATTAATTTCAATCCAAGCGTGAATAGCCACATCATCATCGGGAAGATTTGCGGCACTTGGTGGAAACCCCAAAGGTTGTCTTAGAATTTGATAACGAGCATCAAAATATGCAGCAGAAAGATTTGCGCCAGGGCCACTTGAGTGAACCTTTGGCGCGGCCATGGATTGGTGAGAATGACCATCACACATCATTTTGACCCTTAAAAGAATCATTCAGATTCGTCGCCAGCAGCAATCGCTGCGGCGACGTCGGCAGTCACATTATCGTCCATCATCAAGGCAACTAAAGCACCATGATAGCGTTCCATAGTTCCAAGATTTGTGTATAGTGAATTACGAATTAATTCATACGAAGGCGAGACTTCAACAAGGTCAAGAGCGGTTCTAAACATCACTTCGCCCTCATCAATATCCATTTCAAAAGCGCCATAAACGGTACGATTGTTTAGATTATTCAGTAGGAGGCACATTTCGTTACGGCGATGTTTTGGGGTTGAGGATTCCGTTACATGAGAATAGAAAATGATCTGTTCTAACTCCTCGCGCACTAGGGTAAGTAACTCCCACTCCTGTTTATCACTAGAGAATATGGCGCGTAACACACCGTCATTTTTGAATGACTCAAAATTCCAACCATCTTCTTCAAGGAAGCTGTTTACTGTAGAAAAAAGTGACGTCATCGGCATACACCTCAGTGGTTGGGGCTACTGTAGTTTCTTTTTATAACCCGGTGTTTTTCTTTTTGTCAGTATTTTGTTGATTACGTTGGTAGGAGAGGCTCATGCAGGGATTGGTGTTCCATGCATGAAGTGGTCTCTCCATTTCTTTAGTGAGTGTTCATCATGCTCAGGGCAAATAGTGGATAAGCGTCTTGATTCTGCCCGCACACGTCTCTTCAATCTTCCATCCATGCCACAGACAGCACCAAAAATTCGAAGAGGAATTCGACGCTCTTCTTGACTCATGGTTGCAATGATTTCTTCGAAATCACCCTTTATGTTTTCAAAAACGTCTTCATTTCCATGATAACTACCAGCCAACATTCTTTCAACAAATAACTTGATGTTAGGGTGAAAATCAGCCACCCCTGTTACTTGAGATTTGATTGCTAGAAGGGTGGCTTTTTGTTGTATTTCTGACAAATTATTGAAACCGTTTGGAAGCAAATTATTTTCTAAATCATCCACTAAAAGTGGAAATGTTGTACGAATTCTAATTTCTTTCATCACTCTTCTGACTGCAATAAAATTCCATAAAGCGAATACTGGAATAGATGCTGTTTCAATTACGGTACGGGATGCAGTTCTCCCACCCAATCTCACGAGAAGGCGTCGGTAAAGTGATTTTAGAATAATTCTAGATATTGCAACCTTTGATTTATGTGCTACCATGCTAAAAATTAGGAATAATTTATTGATATGTTCCCGAGGGTTAATTCCGTAAAGAGGGGAATGTGAGTTTGGTGCTTTCAGGCCAGCATACATTAAGGAAACAATCAGTTCATCAGTAACATCATCATCATCTACTATTGCTGGGCGAAGGCCGGAAATAAGTGCGATTTTTCTAGCGGATTGAATCGTATCAACATAGATGAAAAATAATTCAATTGTCGTCAGGATAATTCCTGAACCGATGATAATTGCGAAGTATATGGTGGTGGCTTTTAAGTCTGTAGTTAGGTTACTTGGCTCCAAAGATCTAGCTAGATATGTTATCCATACAATACCTATTCCACACAGAACTCCATATATTGCGGCGCGGATGCAAATTAACTTCTCTTCCCGTTTAATCAATCGTAGTCTTTCATTGAATGGAGTGTCGTTATCAACTAATTCACCATCATTGTCGGATAACAAGTAACCAAGGACTCTGGCTGGGATTCGGCCGATTTCTTCAAACGTCTGAAGTGCCGAATCAGGCATATATCCCCGAGAATCAATTTCGCTTTCATACATTACGCTGATTCCCTATGAAATCATGATTTTGTTTACATCGTTAATATATTGTCAAGATATTGAATAGTATTGAGGAGAGATGATTTCATGATTAGAGTATTAGTTGTAGGCGCAGGTGGCATCGGGAGCCAACTGCTTGATTTGCTTATTCCCGCACTGACTGCGGGAGACATAGCGAGAAGAATGGGTGGGATTCAAATCCACCTAATGGATGATGACAGAGTCGAGGTTGGCAATCTTGCACACCAGAGACACGAGCCTAGAATGATTGGCCGTCTCAAAGTTAATTCTTCTGCAGAGAGATTAGCGCCATTCCTATCCTCTGCACTGACGCTGAAACCGATTGGTGAGAAATTACAGAAGGTGTCACAACTTGATGGTTATGACGTGGTTGTGGTTGCTGTTGACAGACCAGCAGCAAGAGCACTTGTTCACAACAAATCGGAGCGTTGGTTAGATTTGAGATGTGGTGGAGATGGCATGATTGCTCTTGATTACCAGAGTGATTCGAACCTAGTTGAGATGATGACGCCCCTTGACCAAGCCCCTGCTTCTTGTCAGATACCAGGTTCAATCAAGGCAGGAAATGTACAGATGGGCTATGCACTTGCTGCTGCCCATGGTGCTCAATGGCTGGTTCAGAATCTTCGCGAACTTAGTGGCATGCCTTTCCGGCCGACACCCGCTCGCATGTATTCCCTAACATTTGGGGAGTTGGAATTCCCAGAAGTTCCTGAACTGATTGCTGGAGGTGACGAATGATGGAAGCAAAGCCACCCGTAACACCTGTATTGCATTCACTAGACGACCTGAAAGCAGCCCTTGACAGGGGCGATGTGTGGTGCGATGAGGTAAGAGAAACGATGGCGTATTTGGGTATCAATAATATGTGGCCACGGTTCTATTCCATCAGTGAAACAGTTGGTATGGAAGTCAGCATGTTGATTGATGCTGTAGGGAATTGCTACATTGATTGGGGGACAATTTCACGAGTCGGGTTGAACCCACCAAAAGGCGCGATTATTCCATTTCAAATATGGACTCATACTCATCCAAGTGGAGATTCGTATTGGAGTTTTACGGATCGACAAACATTAGCGGTCGCAAGTGCGGCTAGAATTATCCGCAAGGCCATCGTTCTTGGTCGTAATCAAATGAAAGTATCAGTATGGGATGAACAACCTGCTACCGAACCCCTTGCAGAAAGCGGACCTTTAATTCATTGGAGTAACGAACCAACCCAACATGTTGAGATGGGACTTTCACCATGGGAATCGGAGGTGAACGCATGAGTCGTTTTGTGAGACCTCCAGAGGATGATGAAGAGAAGCGACGAGTCGAGCATGCAATTGCTACAGGAGCGGGCATCAGCATTGCCCAATTTGCAGAACGGATAGTCGGTGAACCAGTCGATGATGAATTTATCGAAGTTATCAAATCTAGACTTGAGCGGGCAGGAACTGTCGGCGAATCTTTTGATATTGAGTCAGAAATAGAGATTTTATGGAAATGGCGCAAAGAAATGGCTTAATACAGAATTCAAACTAACATGAAGTATTCATGTACATTATACAATATCTTTCAAATAGTGCCGGGTAATATCATAATACACCCTTAATGGTGATTGCATGACTAATAGCGAGCAAATATCAAAACAGGATTCACTCGAAAAAAAGAGAATCCAAAGGCTCACAGAAGCATTCTCTACATGGGCAAAGGAGGACCCCGACTCATTTCGACAGGTCGCACCTGATTTACTTCGTCAAGGTGTGAATAGAGCCACAGGCCATGATCCAAAAGCAAGTCGAAGGTTAGAATACTGGCTTCTTGATGAATGGAAGAGTGAACGATTTGAAGGACTTCTTGAATTTCAATCAAACTCTAAATTTGATATTACAGTATGCAACAGTTTCAACATTAATCGATTCAAAGGAACCAACAAATCCTGGCTTGAAACTCTTTCAGAAAAGTTTGCAGCAGGCTCTGATGAACATTCCGGAGATTTCCGCAGGTGGGACCGACATGTGCGAGACCAATTTATCATAATAGGAATGATTGCTCAAGAAGAAGATGGTGTTACTCAAGGGGATTTAGCACGCAACTTAGGAATTAAATTTGAAGATGAAGCAAGTCGGCGATACGCTGCAAATGTTGTCCGAGCGGCAAAAATTGCAATCACTAGAATGGCAATAAGTGCAGGCCTTGATGATGGAATTTTCAACAAGGCAACAGGCCATGGTCTTCATCGTCAGCATTCATTCAAATCGAACCAACTTCGTGAATTAACACTACGTTGGATAAATTGTCACCCGGCAAGAGTCCTTGTGCCTCAAGTTCTCGAATAATAAAAGCACACTATGTTCTTCATGAACATCCAGTAGTTGAGCCACACTCAGCACACTTGAGACAAGTTCCACTGCGTTGCATTCTACTGCCACCACAAGTAGCACAAATATCACCAGTGAATCCTCGTTCTTTGGCAATCCTCATCTTCATTTGTTCTTCTGATTCAACGTCTAGGGTAAGTTGGATATCTCGCTTCTCACCTTCATGTCTGACAATTCCATCAGGAGTGGATTCAGGTCTACTAATCGACATTGCATCCAAATCTTCCTCAGATACTTGTGCCAAATCATCTCGTCCAAGATATTGTATTCCCAATTCACGGAATAGATAGTCAACTATGCTTGTGGCCATCTTGACTCGGTTACTTCCACCTTGAACCATTCCACTAGGTTCGAATTTTTGGAAGGTAAATGACTTGACAAAAGCGTCGAGTGGGACACCATATTGTAATCCTATTGAAACAGCGATTGCAAATTGATTGAGCATTGAGCGCCAGGCGGCTCCTTCCTTAGAAGTAGTAATCATGATTTCACCAACTTTCCCATCTTCATATGTGCTTGATGTCAAGTAGACTGTATGTCCGCCAACTCTTGCTTTCATAGTGTATGAACCACGACTATCAGGTAGTGGTCGGCGAGTTGCAACATATCCTTGGGTAATAGATTCCGCTACCATCTGGGCCTGTGGTGCTGGCATAGGTAGCCTCTCTGCCACCTTCTTGATGACAACAGAAACTTCCTCTTCTTCCTCATCTTCTTCTTCAATTCCCATTGAAGGTGGTATCAAAGATGACATCAAAGGTTGAGACAACTTACTTCCATCTCGGTAAAGTGCACACGCTTTGTTACCTGTTTTCCAACTACGCATGTAGGCTTCTTGGACATCATCAATAGTAACATCTGGTGGCATATTGATTGTCTTTGAAATTGCTCCCGAAATGAATGGTTGAGCAGCAGCCATCATGTCAACATGGGCTTCCCAGCGAATAGATCGTTCTCCATAAGCACCACAGGGTTGAGCACAGTCAAATACTGGTAAATGCTCATCTTTGAGATATGGTGCACCTTCGATAGTCGCCTTTCCAAATAGGTAATCATTTGCTGCCGAGATATCTGCATTAGAATATCCAAGCAGGCTAAGAACGTCTACAAATGGGTCAGCCAACTGTTCTTCTGTTAGTCCAAGTGATTCTTTACAGAAATCTTCACCCAATACATTTGGTGAAGCTAAACTTCGTACATCAAACACATCTTTGAAAGAGTCATCCATTTTTGCGAATTCTTCTTCTGTGAAACCTTTCTCAACTAAAGAAGCGGTGTTGATGGTGGCACATCCAGAGAATGTACCAGTTCCCATAACATAGTTGATGATATCATCAATTTCTCGCTTTTTATAACCTAAGTTGGAAAGACCAGACTGTAACCCAGTTGCTGGGATTCTGAGTGTTCCACCACCTGCAAGCGTTTTGTATTGGACAATTGAAAACATTGGCTCAACACCAGTAGTGTCTGCGCCCATTACTAATCCAATTGTCCCGGTTGGTGCAATCACAGTAGTCTGGGCGTTTCTGTAACCATGTTCTTCACCCATCATTACCGCTTGATCCCAGGCTGATCTAGCAGCATCCAACAAATCGTTAGGACATTGTTTTGCATCAATTCCCATAGGGTTAACTGATAGATTTTCATATTCTTCAGGTGCAACATCGTAGGCAGCGCGGCGGTGATTACGCATCACTCTGAGCATAGGGTCGCGATTTTTTTCGTAGAGATTGAATGGGCCGAGGAAAGATGACATCTCGGCTGAAGTTTTGTATGTTTCACCAGTCATGATTGATGTAAGTGCACCACAGATTGCATACCCACGCGGGTCATCATAGGGGATTCCCATGTGCATCAAGAGCGAGCCAATGTTACAGTACCCAAGCCCTAGAGTTCGTGTGTCATAGGAGAGCCGAGATATTTGTTGAGATGGAAATTGTGCCATTAGTACAGATATTTCGAGTGTAGCAGTCCAAAGTCGAATAGTGTGAACATAATCATCAATGTTGAATACCCCTCTTTCTTTGTCGTAGAAGTGGAGCAGGTTGATGCTAGCTAAATTACACGCCGTGTTATCCAAAAACATGTATTCACTGCATGGATTAGAACCATTGATTCTACCACTTTCTGGACAGGTGTGCCAATCGTTTATTGTCGTATCAAATTGAACACCAGGGTCCGCACACGACCATGCTGCGTGAGATACATCGTCCCACAGCTCTTGAGCGGGCATTGTCTTACAAGGTACAGCTTCACGCGCTTCTTCTTCAGCAGCATTCTTTTCAGTTCGCCAATAAAGATTCCAATCTTTTCCGGTTTCAACTGCTTCCATAAATTGGTTAGGCACGCGTACTGAATTGTTACTGTTTTGCCCTGAAACCGTGAGGTATCCTTGGCCTTGCCAATCTGCATCGAACTGCTCGAACCTCATCGAAGTGTGGCCTTGTTTTGCGAGGTCAATAATGCGCTTGATGTGAGGTTGAGCAATGCTTGCATTAACTGCTTTCTTTACCGCCTTTGCTAACTCAATATTTTCTGTGATTTCAGTGCTCATACCAGCATCGCCATCAAAATTATTGATTGCATCCATTATGTTGTTTGCATTTTTCTGGAGAGCCGCCGCACCAGCAATCAAGGCTGAAACTTTCTCTTCTTCCTTCATTTTCCAGTTGACGTATTGTTGAATATCTGGGTGGTCAAGATCTAAGGTGACCATTTTTGCTGCACGGCGAGTAGTTCCGCCTGACTTAATTGCTCCAGCCGCCTTATCTAAAATCATCAAGAATGAAAGTAGGCCACTAGATTGACCACCACCAGAAAGTGGTTCACCATCTCCCCTAATGTTGCTAAAGTTGCTACCTGTGCCAGAACCGAATTTGAATAATAATGCTTCACGGGCTACCAAATCTGTAATCCCGCCTTCACCTACTAATCGGTCTTGAATACTCTGAATGAAACATGCATGGGGTTGGGGTCTTTCGTACGCGTTTATCGATTTACAATCCTCTGCGGTTTCTGGGTCAACATACCAATGTCCTTGAGGTGGGCCCTCTATTCCATATGCCCAGTGTAATCCTGTATTGAACCATTGTGGGCTATTAGGGGCCGAGCGTTGACTTGCCAAAAGGTAGCACATTTCATCATAGTAAGCACGCGCATCGGTTTCGCTCGCAAAGTATCCGTGCTTCCATCCCCAATATGTCCAGCACCCTGCTAATCGATGGAAAAGTTGCCATCCTGAAGTTTCCTTTCCACTCCAATTCTTTGCCTTCGCTTTCTTTTTCTCATCGGGCTTTGAGCGCCAAAGCCATTCAGGGACGCCATCTTCAGGGATTTTTACTAGATAGTCCATTCCAGGGACGACCTTGCGCAGATACTTGTCAGCGGCAACCTTGCCAGGGACTCCATCAAACCCCTTTGGAAATTCAATATTTTCAATTTTACGAACAGTATTACCTTTCGCATCTTTCAAATCAATATCTGTCTCAGACCATTCAAATAGTTCTTGAACGGGTTTGTTCGGTGAGGTGAACCTTCGCTCAATAATTAATCCACTTTCCGTGTCGCCGGCGTTTACAGATTCCCTCGCTGGTGTTTGCATATCTTGTCCTCCGGTCCAAATATCCCTTTCTCAAACATGCAGTGACTTGGTAAGTGTCCAACATTGTGCGAGCGGGATTCTTTTGCCCCACGAGAGGGTTCTTAATAGTTAGCAAATATGAGGGGATGGAGAGTATAGTTGAAGGTGAATTTTATTGACTTCCAGAACTGAACATTTTCATCAACGCATGCGGAATCACCTGAACATCCTACAATGTTTTTTCTCAATTTGATGAATAAAATCCATGTAAATTTCCACTTAAAATAAAAAAATTAAGAGAATAAGGGGGTGGACGATGAACGGGAACGCATTTGAAGGATGTGTCCTAGCAGTTGCTATTAGTCGGTAACCGGCTGGTAGATGTGGTTGATTGAAATGCTTGCACCAGAACAAATACTCCATGCTGCAATGATCCTCAGCGTTGAGTCCGAAGATGGAAAAGATGAGGGCTTGATTTCACAAGTTCAAGAAACGCTCGAATGTGATGCTGAAGACCATGAAGCGGCAATGTCACACATTGAAAATCATCGAGATGGAGGTAATTGGGGTGGCCGTAGAGAGGCTGTATTGCACCGCTCACGCGAGCGCGTACGCGAAGCAATGGAAAATGACACCCTTCCTTCAACTGGCCAATTATCAGATGCCCTGAACACATTAGTGGGTGAAGATGACGACGGAGAAATTGACCCATTTGCCGAACTAGGTGTTGCTAGTGGTGGTATGGGTGGTTCATTCGGTGCTAACAATGTCTCAACTTCTGATCCATTATCAGCGTTCATGGATGATGACGATGAAGAGGAAGAAGACCTTGTAGATGGAGATGGATTTCTTGCTTCAGAATCAACCCTTAATTTGGATGGTGAGGTTATTGAAGAAGAGGTTACCGAGCCTGAGATAGAGGAACAACCCGTCGCTGAAGAAGTTGAAGTTGAAGAGCCACCAGAGGAAGAAGTACCGGCAACAACACCCAATGTTGCTTATGAAATGTTGATGTCAACATGTTGGATAGACGGAATCCTTGACCCCGCTGAAGCAAAGTTGTTAGCCCGTAAGCGCGATGAATTAGGAATCTCTTTTGAGCAACACTTAGAGATGCTCCAAAGCATGTTGGAGCGTTCATCATGAATTCAGAAAACACACCATTTTGGCATGCATTAGAATTAGCATGGTGCAGTGACGGGGCACTATCTCTCCACAGCATCAGACTTCTTGATGCCATGCAGAATATGATTGGGTTATCAAATTCAGACCGAGCAGAAATCGAATCACAATTTGAAGAAAATGTGGTCTACGATCTAACCAGAGCAGGTTTTGGTTGTGGAGACCAAGCATTGGCCGCATGGGTGGGTACTCTTACTTTCTTAGATGACCCGGCAAGTTATGATGTTTCCAAAGCAATGGGTAAAGCCGCTATGTTAGCAGGTCTGTCAAAAGAGAGATGGCTTGCTAGCCATTCGTGGATGAGTCAACTAGGATTAGGCCTACCATATGCAGAGGGTGTGTGGCTTGAAGGAGAAGAGGCAGGAGAAATTGCTAGAGTTCCAGCGCTACTTGTTCCAGTTGCAAAAACAATCGGTCTGATAGACCAAGACGAGTAATCACTCAACTATTGCTTCCCAAGTTATCTCAGCGGTGTGCTTTATCATATTAGATATCGTACAATACTTTTCATGACTTTGTTGTACCAAGCGATTGACCAATTTTTCGGGTAAGTCAACTCCGCTAACGCGGTATACCATGTGAATTTTAGTGAATACTTTGGGATTTGTATCTGAACGTTCTAAGTCTAGACTAACCGAAGCACTTTCCACTTCTCGGCTTTTCAAACCCACAATCACATCAATTAGACTACAAGCGCCACAAGAGTGTAGAGTTGCAGTAACAGGAGAAACACCTTCTCCACCCCACGCCAAATCCATAGTCATCCCTTGTTTATCGGTACAAGTCATACTCTTTCCGCCATTCCATTCTACCAACGAATCCATGTTTTTACCGAAGAGAGTCTTAGAGAATATGTTTGCGATAGAATCTCCCTCCTATCCATTGCATTGATGAAGGGGGGGCCGGTCGGCCGAAATAATGACATCTGGCAGCCCAATCACAATGGAAAGTGGCAAATTGATTGTACCCGATAACCCAGTAATCAATTTCATCGAAGGTGATGGAATTGGTATTGACATCACTCCAGTGATGCGGAAAGTCGTTGATTCCTCAATTTCGAAGGCTTATGGCGGCCAGCGAGAAATTGAATGGAAAGAAGTTCTGGCTGGTGAAAAGGCATTCAATGCAACAGGTGAATGGCTTCCTGAAGAAACCAAATCTGCTATGAGAGCAGGACTTGTTTCAATCAAGGGCCCACTAACAACACCTGTTGGCGGTGGTATCCGTAGTCTCAACGTTGCTCTGCGCCAGCAGTTAGACCTCTTTGCTTGTGTACGCCCTGTAAGGTGGTACCAAGGCACCCCAAGTCCGGTAAAGGACCCAGGTGCTGTTGACATGATTATTTTCAGAGAAAATAGCGAAGACGTCTACGCGGGTATTGAATGGGAAGCAGGTAGTGATGAGGTTCGTAAGGTGATTGACTTTTTCCAGAATGAGATGGGGGTCACGAAAATTCGTTTCCCTGATTCATCAGGGATTGGCATCAAACCAATCAGTAAAGAGGGGACAGCGCGAATTGTCAGAGCATCAATCCAATATGCTATTGAGCAAGATTTACCAAGCGTTACACTAGTTCACAAAGGGAATATTATGAAATTCACTGAAGGTGGTTTCCGGGATTGGGGTTACCAAATTGCTCAAGATGAGTTTGGTGCTACTTTGTTAGACGGGGGGCCATGGTGTACTATGGTTAACCCAAACACAGGTAAAGAAATTATCATCAAGGATGTAATAGCAGATGCAATGCTACAACAAGTCTTAACTCGACCAAAAGAGTACTCTGTTTTGACGACAATGAATCTCAATGGTGATTACATTTCAGATGCACTAGCTGCACAAGTTGGAGGAATCGGAATAGCACCGGGAGCGAATATCAATTATGATACAGGAATTGCAATTTTTGAGGCAACACACGGTACTGCTCCAAAATACACAGGCCAAGATAAAGTGAATCCGGGATCTCTAATTCTCTCTGCAGAAATGATGTTGAGATACATGGGCTGGGATGAGGCTGCAGACCTAATTGTGAAGGGCATGGAAGGAGCGATTTCTGTTAAGACAGTAACCTATGATTTTGAGCGACTAATGGATAATGCAACCCTTCTCAAATGTAGCGAGTTTGGTGATGCAATCATATCTCACATGTGATGTAAACTAACGAAAATTTGCATTGGTGAGTTCACGCACACTTGATGTGCGAGATATAACTAGATGAACTCGAAATAACTAGACGATTTAATTATTACACCAAGTAATGATAATACATGGCAGCAGTTATTGCAGGATATGTAAGGTCGCCCTTCACGCCTGCGCGAAAAGGCGGACTAGCTAGAATGAGACCTGATGACATCGCATCGATTGTTGTCAAAGAATTGATTGAAAGAGCTGGAATAAGTTCGGACTTGATTGAAGATGTTATTGTTGGCTGTGCATTTCCAGAGGGTGAGCAAGGATTCAATCTTGCGAGAATGATAACATTTCTTTCTGGCTTGCCAAATACAGTTGGTGGAGTCACTATCAACCGCTTCTGTGGTTCATCTATGCAAGCGATTCACGATGCTACAGGTCGAATAGCGATGGGCGCCGGAGAGGCGTTCATCTGTGGTGGGGTTGAATCAATGACTAGAATCCCAATGACTGGATTTAATCCGATGCCAAATCCAAAACTTGTATCTGAATATCCCGAGGCTTTCACATCAATGGGTATAACGGCTGAAAATCTTGCAGATCAGAGAAATATTTCAAGAGAGCGTCAAGAAGAATTCGCAGTTCAGAGTCACAAAAAGGCAGCGAGTGCTCAAGCATCGGGGTCGTTAGCAAATGAAATTGTAGCCATCCCCACTGAAGATGGGCTTGTTGAGGTTGATGGTTGTATTCGTGCAGATACTGATGTTGATACCCTCTCAAGTCTTCGACCAGCATTTGACGAAAATGGTACAGTTACCGCAGGAACATCTTCTCCTTTAACTGATGGAGTCGCCTTCTTGTTAATTTGTAGTGAAGAATTCGCTAAGAGAAATGAATTAACCCCACTCGCTCGCATTGTATCTTCTGCAGTTTCTGGTTGTAATCCCGATTTAATGGGAATCGGACCTGTTGAGGCGAGCCTTAAATCTCTCAAGCGTGCAGGTTTGGAACTTGATGATATAGATATAGTTGAATTAAACGAAGCATTCGCGGCACAATCAATAGCAGTAATCGAAGAGTTAGGAATTGATATTCAAAAAGTGAACCTAGAAGGTGGGGCAATTGCTCTAGGCCACCCACTTGGCGCTAGCGGCGCGAGAATTACTGGTAAAGCCGCTCAATTATTACAAAAAAATGGTGCTACCAGAGCACTAGTCACAATGTGTATTGGTGGTGGGCAAGGCATCGCCACGGTGTTGGAGAAAATAGACTGAGAGGAGTGATTTATGGTTGAAATTCAGCGAGTAGCCGTTATCGGTTCAGGAGTAATGGGGGCTGGGATTGCTGCCCATTGTGCTAACGCTGGTTGTGAAGTCCTACTTCTTGACATTGTTCCACCCGATATGAAAGAAGATGGTGGCAGGAATGCACTTGCAAAAAGTGCTGTTCAATCAATGGCGAAGGCGAACCCTGAAATGTTGATGCACCCCGAATATTCCTCTAGAATAAAGGTTGGAAATCTAGAAGATAATCTCGATTTACTTTCTGACATAGATTGGGCAATTGAAGTCGTAGTCGAACGTTTGGATGTCAAACATCAAGTCTATTCTAATCTCGCAACACACCTCAATCCCGAAGCAGTCCTCTCATCAAACACCTCGACCTTACCCCGCTCAGCTCTTGTGGAGGGAATGAATCAGAATCTTGCTTCAAGATTTCTAATCACTCATTTCTTTAACCCACCAAGATATCTGCCCTTACTCGAGGTGGTTTCAGGCTCGGAGGTATCAGAAAGGTTACTCTCACGTTTTACTCAATTCGCTGATGTCCGCCTAGGGAAACAGGTAGTTTTGTGCAATGACAGTCCTGGCTTTATTGGTAACAGGTTGGGTATTTTTTTCGTTCAAAGGGCGATTTATGAGACACTCCAAAGAGGATTCACAGTAGAACAGGCAGATGCTATGTTAGGGTTGCCAATAGGTCTTCCAAAAACAGCAGTGTTTGGTTTAATGGACCTTGTAGGTATTGACCTAATCCCGCACATCATGGACAGTTTGCTTACCAATCTCAACCAATCTGATGCAATACATCGGTTTGCCGGTGAGGGGGGAGAAATGATTGAACAGATGGTTACTGATGGTTATACTGGGCGAAAAGGAAAGGGCGGATTCTACCGCCTTAACACCGATGGCGGGCAACGCATAAAGGAGGCAAGAAATTTAGTAACCGGGGAGTATACCACCGCCGAAAGAAGGGCAGCCTTCCCATCTGCAAAAATGGGCAAACAAGGACTTCGTAGATTATTGGAACACCCAGACGAAGGGTCTTCATTTCTTCGAGAAATACTTCTCGATACACTGTCATACGCTGCTACCCTTGTCCCAGAGGTGACGGATTCAGTAGCTGACATTGACTTAGCGATGCGTGTCGGCTACAATTGGAAGAAGGGACCCTTTGAGATGATAGATGAACTAGGAGTAGATTGGTTAATCAGAGCCTTAGAAGCAAGTGAGCGTGAGGTGCCAACCTTACTACTCCTTGCTAAGGGTTCAACATTTCATGAAATCATCGATGGTGAGCCGAATTACATGGATGTAAACGGGAACAAGGTTGTCTTGGATAGACCCCCCGAAACCCTTGCAATTGCGGATTTAAAGCGGCGCGGTTCTCCTCTTGAGAGAAATGCGAGCGCTAGTATTTGGGATGCAGGTGATGGTGTGCTGCTTGTTGAATATCATTCTAAGATGAACGCAATGGATCCTCTTAGTATGGAGATGCTTCTTTCCGCAGTTGATCTAGCAGAAACCGATAATTGGAAGGGTATTTTAATCGCAAATGATGGGAAAAATTTCTGTGCTGGAGCCAATCTAGGCTTAGCACTTTTCGCAGTTAACCTGGGTGCCTGGAAGGAATTAGAACAGTTCATCTCACTTGGTCAAGAGACATATTCTGCATTGAAATATGCCGACGTGCCTGTAGTTTCAGCAGCTACAGGAATGTGTCTTGGAGGCGGGTGTGAGGTTCTGCTCCACTCTGATGCTGTGCAGGCACATTCAGAGTCTTATATCGGTCTTGTAGAAGTTGGAGTTGGAATAATTCCTGCTTGGGGTGGTTGTAAGGAAATGCTCGGGAGGCTTGCTAAGAATGGGTATGCTGCAGGTGGTCCAATGGGGCCAGTTACAAGTGCATTCGAAACCATTGGACTCGCAAAGGTGGCCAAGTCAGCACAACAAGCACAGGATATAGGATATCTTACCCATAATGATAGAATTACCATGAATAGAACACGCCTCATCCACGATGCAAAACAACTCGTGCTTGAATTATCAATTGATTATCAACCCCCCGAACCACACGTATATTCTCTTCCCGGGCGAACTGGTAAGGCAGCACTTGCTCTTGCAGTTTCTGACTTAGTTCGTTCAGGCAGGGCTACCCCCCATGATGTGATAGTTTCAGATGAATTAGCTGAGATTCTCTCAGGTGGTGAAACTGATATGGTCGATATTCTGTTGGAAGAGGATATTCTCGAGTTGGAGCGCCAAGCAATTGGAAGGCTAGCTCGCCATGAATCTTCGTTGGAAAGAATGGAGCACATGCTGGTGAAAGGAAAGCCGTTAAGAAATTGAGGTGAGAAATTGGTTGTTTGGAATCCCCCCGTCCGCGAGTACGATTTTCTATTCAATGAAATCTTTGATGCGATAGGCTCAATGGATGGTCTAGGCTTTGACGACTTTGATGCAGACTTCCTTTCTATGCTGATGGATGGGTGGGCTAATCATACCAAAGATGTCTGGCTACCAATCAATGCCCTGGGTGATAGGGAAGGTCTCAAATTTGAAGATGGTAATATAACAATGCCACAAGAGTTCAAAGATGCATATCGAAAAGGCATCGAAGAAGGGTGGCTATCTACATCGTGTAAACCTGAGCACGGTGGCATGGGAATTCCAACTTTCTTTCAAACAGTAACATGGGCTGAGTTCGGTACTTCTGCTTGTATGGCTCTAAGCGTATTACCTGCTCTCACCATTGGAGTTTATGAGGTCTTAGTATCCCATGGAAGACAGGACTTAATCGATTACTTTGCAACCCACATCGCTTCTGGGGAATGGGCTGGTACCATGTGCCTGACTGAGCCACATGCAGGAACAGATCTCGGCATCATTTCATCAAAAGCCGAACCGCAGGATGACGGCACATACCGAATATCCGGCTCTAAAATTTTCATAACTTACGGGGAGCATGACATGGTCGAAAACATAGTCCACTTGGTGCTTGCGAAGGCCCCTGGTGGCCCTGAAGGTAGTAAGGGCATTTCTCTGTTCTTAGTCCCCAAGTATTTACCCGCAGAATGGCAATCAGGAGGTGTTGAAGATATTTCTCATGAGTTGTTGTCAGAGAATAATGGGGTAACTTGCTCAGGTAGCGAGGAAAAGATGGGAATTCATGCCTCTCCAACTTGTGCAATGAACTTTGATCAGAGTGTAGGTTGGCTGGTTGGACCACTGCACGGTGGAATGCCGCTAATGTTTCAGATGATGAATCGTGAGCGAGTTGCTACAGGAATGATGGGCCTTGGCCTTGGTGAGATTGCATATCAGAATGCATTGGCTTGGTCAAGGCAGCGGCGCCAAGGTCGAGATTTGAAAGGGGTTCACGAGCCGACTGAGCCAGCCGACAACATCCTAGTTCATCCGGATGTCCGTAGGATGCTGCTAGAAGCCAAGGTCAATAACGAAGGATGTAGAGCTCTTGCAGTCTGGACTGGTATTTTGTTAGACCAGATGCACAGCGATGACCCAGATATCTCAGAGCCTGCAAAGGCGTTAGTAGCGTTATTTACACCCATCGTTAAAGCCCACTTCACAGACCTAGCCTGCGAAACTGCGAGTACCTGTATGCAGGTAATGGGGGGGGCTGGTTACTGTACGGAGTTTGGAGTAGAACAGTATTACCGTGATGTTAGGATTTCTAAGATTTGGGAAGGGACAAACGGAATTCAAGCTCTTGACCTTGCAGGTCGAAAAATTACTCAAGGATTCGGAAAGAATTTGCGTCATTTATTGTGGCCTTTGACTGAGTTTATTGAAGAGAATCGAGATAATCCAGAGATGGAGGAATTCAATAAACCACTCCACCAAGGTGTTAGAGGACTGCAACAAATCACATTACTAATGATTTCAGAAGGGATGGCAGACCCTCACTTCTTAGCAGCAGGAGCAACTGACTACTGCCGCTACTTCGGTAATGTTTTGCTGGCTTATATGTGGGCGAAGATGGCGAAAGTTAGCATCGAGAAAAAAGGCGACCCATTTTATGATGCAAAATTAGCTAGTGCCCGATTCTTCTTCAAGCGAATATATCCCGAAACCATCAGTCTTGCAGCCAAAATTCAATCTGGTCCAAAATCGTTGATGGACTATCCGGAGGCGATGATGTGACATTGATAAGAGAAGACAAATATGGTCTAGTAACAAACCATTTCCAGCCAGAAGTGAGGTATACTCCTGCTTTACCCGATTTACTTACTTTCATTCTTTTTTCAGAAGGACTTGCTCTGTTTCTAATTCCTAGTTGGGCATCCAATCCAATTGCTTGGGTGATGGCTGGACTTTCATTACCCGTATTTGTTTGGTTAGTTTTCCGGCGCTTGGTAATTCGCTTTGTTTTAACGACCCCAGACCCAGTGAGTGGGAAATTGGTCGACCCCCGATGGGCTCCCTTCAGGTATGTGGGCTGGGGCGGGGATGTGAAGACGGCACACCTGCTCGAAGTTGACGGTGGAGAAGAAGATCTTGTTGTCATACTCCACGGGAGAGGTTCATCACTTCGGAATGTGGAGTCCAGAGCAACGCATATAGCAGAACTTGGAGCAAATGTCGTAGGTCTAAACTTACGTGGTCATGGTGAATGTGACCGAAGGAAGGATTGGACATTACTCAAAGTTGCTGAAGATATTGAGGCTATGTTAGAATCACTGGAAAATAAGTTGGGCCCTAACCTTCCAAAGAGAGTATGGTTCTATGGTCATAGCGTTGGAGGATTCATTTGCATTTGGTTAGGTGCCAACCCAAAAGGATGGTGGGAAGGTCGTTTGGCCGGAGTAATGTTGGAATCTCCAGCCACGTCATTTCCACTAGCAGTAGAGTCTATTCTACCACCCCAATTGCATATGTTCAAACCGTGGGTGCGCCAAATCCTTCGCCGCGAACACGAACGAATCCACCCAAATATTTCTATTCGTTACGCTACGGCTCAAGTTCCACATTTTGGCATTCCAAGAGTCCCTATATTACTGATGCAAGCACGGCGTGACAATCGTCTTGGTATACAACATTACAATCTCATCAAATCGCATTTAGACGATTCTGCATCAGTACATTTGTTAGTATCTCAACCTCATACATCTGCAGTTGATAGTGAGGAAAGGAAGTCAATTCTAGAGGCCTGGCTAAAGCCTCAACTTGGAGGAGCGATGGAAGGATAATTATGAGTTTAAGAAGAAGATTTGAGCGTGCAACAAAAAAGGTGTGGAGATTAACTACTAAGCCAGATAATAACACACTATTACGCCTATATGCATTGTATAAACAGGCTACTGAAGGTAATTGTGACGGCAAACCCCGAGGGGGAATGAAAGACCGTGCCAAGCACAAGGCTTGGTGCAAAGTTAATGGCACTTCTGAGGTCGAAGCAATGCAAGAATATTGTAATATTGTCAATTCTTTAATGAGGTAACTCATGGCAATTGAGGAGCAGAAGTTAGCGGCTGAGTATCGAAGCCTTCTTGGCTTAATTAAACTCAGGATGTTCACTCTAGTTTCAATGCCCACAGCAAGATTAGCAGGCATTCGAATGGAAGATATAAACGACGAAATTTGTAAGACATCAATACCAGGTGGATGGCGTTCACAAAATCCGTTCAAAACAATGTATTGGGCTGTACAAGGCATGGGTGCAGAACTGTCAACTGGAGCAGTTCCCTTTGCAATATCACGTGCTATGCCGGAGAAGTTACGGATGTTCGTGGTGGGTACTGAAGCATCTTTCACTAAAACAGCAAAAGGCCGTATCACGTTTACCTGTGAAGAGGTCGCCACCGCCCGTCGAGCCATTGAGAGGAGTATGCAATCTGGAGAACCAGTAGAGTGTATTCTCAAGTCTACAGGAAGGGACAAGTCAGGGGATATCGTCTCCGAATGGATATTCAAGTGGAACTTCCGCGTGTTAGTTGACTAGGTGAGAGAATGGTAAGTACCCGGTTCACCAAACATGCAGGTGTAGAGCATCCAATTATTTGCGGGGCTATGTATCCTTGTTCAAACCCTGAGCTAGTTGCGGCCGCATCAGAAGGAGGTGGTTTGGCAATTATGCAACCAGTATCATTGACTTATGTCCACGGGCATGATTTACGCGAAGGAATTCGCTTGATGCGAACTTTGACAGATAAACCAATAGGATTCAATGCATTGATTGAAAAGGGTAGTAAGAAATATTTTGAGAAGATGTCTAGATGGATTGATATTGCTCTTGAAGAAGGTATCAGGTTCTTCGTCACTTCATTGGGGAAGCCAGATTGGGTTTGTGAGAAAGTGCATGCTTATGGTGGTGTAGTTTACCACGATGTCACTAACCGTAAATGGGCAGAGAAAGGTCGGGATTGTGGAGTTGATGGGCTAATTTGTGTCAACAACCGTGCAGGTGGACATCTTGGACCAAGTTCTATGGAAGAAATGTATGATGAATTATCAGACATGGATTTACCATTGATTTGTGCTGGAGGAGTAGGTAGTGAAGAAGAACTCAACAAGGCCCTTGAAATTGGCTATGACGGAGTGCAGATGGGTACGAGATTCATTGCTACCACCGAATGTAACACTTCCAATGACTACAAAGATGCAATTGTTGGTGCTGGAGAGAATGATATTACTTGGACCAATAGATTGACAGGAGTTCCAATTTCAGTGATCAAGTCACCTAATTTTAAACAAGAGAATACTTGGTTTACTCGTAAACTTCTGAATAGTAGATTTAAACACAAAGCAAGGATGTTTTTGAATGCAAATTCCTTCATCAGGATTCGTAAAATATCTAAGAGTAAAAGTAAGAGCTCGGACAAGATGAAGAAATACTTCTCTGCAGGGAAGAGCGTTGAGACAGTGAAAAGTATTGAATCAGCAACTGTAATCATGAGTCGCTTAGGAGAGTCTCTAAACTCAAATCCAAACCTAGTCGATGAAGAATAGAGAAAGGTCCTGTAGAGAGGATTTGTATAACCAAAATAGCATCAAATTTCAATTAACACAGCAAACCACTATCTAATTAATCAAACAACCTTGTTACGTTCAATCATAAATTAGTGGGTATAGCTGGAAAGAGCCTGAGCATTATCGACTGTTACGAACCCGAATCTTTCCTGAAGAGCCCGCGCTGGAACAGTAAAATCAGAGTCACGAGAGGCGACAAGGATAGAGCCAAATCCTTCCAAACTTTGGCTAGCAAGATAGGCTGAAAACAACATAATATCTACATCCCCTGCTTCTGGGTAAAGCGCTTCTCCATCGATTTCTTGCCGCTTTGCTTGAGAGTGGCCTCTATTAATTTTTGAATCTGTAATATCTGAGTATACCTTCTTTAGGTTGACAAAGAATGATTCAAATTCCGGTCGTTGATTCTGAACTAATTCATTGATGTTTGCTCCGGTTTCAGGATTCCAAGAATTATATTCCCCAATGACGGCATCAGCCAATGCAAGGAGTGATTTATCGGTGATTTTTTCATCCCATAATTTAGGGTCAATTAATCTGTCTCCACATATTTTCCTCATTCTTCCAGGGATAGCCGCGATGTTCCTCAATTCATTTCTGGTCGCTGCTGGAATGAACATTTCAATCCTGCCTTGTTGACTTCGATAAAGCAAAGTCTTGTGGAATTCTCTCCTGCTATCAAGATGCATTGGCACTTCACGTTCAATTTCAAGTTCACGAAGAATTCGTTCTGCCAGAGCATCCACCAAAAGGTTGGTATCAACTACCACCAAAGGTTTCAATGCAAGATTATTGAGGTGGATTCTCTGACGTACGGGAATCACCTGCTCGGTTCTTGAGTACATTGTTCTCTGCATTTCGGAGAGTCGTTTTAGACCAGCAACATCGAACTTTCCACTATTCATCGCCCGCTCGTAAATCAGCAATCCATGCTGTGGGCCCATCTCATCAGCGGCTCGATTGGCCACGCTGAAAATTTCAGTGAATTCTTTCCGGCCGAGTGCTCTTTGGAATACTTGTTCAATATCTGCGCCTCTGCGTTTTCTACCTTTTTGTACTTGGTTGATGGCTGCAAGTACCCTGCCTCGGTAGGGTTCTCCGGGAAGTCTGTGGATAGATGGATAGGTTAGGTGGAGGTTCAATTCCTCTTCTGAATGAGTGATTTGTTCAACTTCGTAAGTTTCCCCATCATCGTTTTTCTTCTCAATAATTGTCGTCTCTGAGACATTTGTCAGAATTGTTTTCTTGGCTTTCTCAAGATTACCTCTAGCAGCCTCATCATTTACCTGCAGATAGAGTTTGAACCTTTCAGTGATGTTCGCCTTCAAGCCAGATTCAGATTCTAGTAATTCAATGGCTTCTGGCCAGTTACCAGCGTGAGCATAAGATATCAGCGCCTCTTTGTTCAATTTTTGTCGCAACTCAAAGTTATCACATCGGGTGGCGGCTGTTTGATAGGATCTCGCTGCCTGGAGTCTATTCCCACCTTTTTCGGAATATCTCCCAGATGCAATTGATGCTTCCATCGAATGTGCATTGTTGCTCTTGTACCATTTTTCTAGAGCACTACTAGCAACCCCATGTTCTAGTACTTGGGCGTTCACATTTCTCATCAAACGGAATGTAGGAGGTGCACTTGTAAGCACCTCTTCTATTATTTCTTCAGCTTCTTTGTGACTTTCCCTTTCAGCAATTTGTAATAGGCTGTCAGCCCGATTCAACTTGAGATTGAGGATCAATTGATTGAATAACATTCTCTCAATTTTACCCATCTCTGTAGATGATAGACTATCCTCCATTTTCAAAAGCATTGGTTGAGGTACAAGTCCGTCCCCATCTTCCATCATTGCCCTACGACACTGCTTGAATGATTGGAGCCCTTCTGAGTTGAGTAAGGAACTAACCTGTTCAAGGTCTGCAATACCCCCATCAAGTAGAGAAGTAAGAGCAAAGGCAGCGGGTGAAAGGAAATTCGGTAATTCAACATCTGATAAAACCAGAAAAGCCTCTCGTCGAGCCTGGCTTGCCCAATTGAGTAAGTCTCTATCTGAGCCTGCATCAATTAATCTAGCAGATACTAGTGTCAAATGAGGATGAACCTGAGCAGAATCAGAACGCGATGAAAGTAAGGTAGCAAGCCCCTGAATATCACCCGTAGAGACATATAACTCTAGCATCATCTCTTCTGTGTCTTGATCTGCGCCACCGCTGATTCCAAGCAGTTCAGAAACCGTCAATCTAATGTTTATCGGGATTGATTCATGACGTAATAGAATTGAAAAATCAAGTTCAGATTCGTTTTCAATTATTTTTTCTATCTTCTCCACGACAATATCATGACAAGAAGAATTGAGCAAACTCAAGGCAATTTCGAGTTGTTGATTTGAATTGATAACTAGGCTGGAAAAATGTTGACGAGAGCCCTCAGAATCATCAGCATTTACCATTGAATCTACAATAGCCCATTTTAGATTGGAACTATCCATTTCCACTTCACGGATTTCACACCAAGTGTTCAACTCGTCCAACCCCTTCTCTAGTTCTTCGAGAGACAAATCACCTCCACCCTCAGGGGTTTTGGCCCATGCGTGGGCACGACATGCATCATTGAGTGAGTTTCCTTGTGGAAGCGAGATGCAATCCTTCCATACATTCTTGCCACCTTCTTTGATGTTAATTAGAAGGAGTTGATTTGCAGCAATATCACCGATAATTCCTTTTTCCTTTGCTAGGTGTTCAAATCTTGAATCAACCTCATCCAGTTCTGCAGCAGTGGCAAGGATTGCGGCAAGAAGCCCACTAGAACCATCTTTTTCTTCCATTAATCTTGAATCTAGATGGCGGGATAGCCATTGTGCTTTGACTACGCCTTTCCTACTCATCAAGTCGTACAATCTTTTGAGGGGTGCTAATTGTGTTGCCTTTAGTTGAATTCCAATAGGTGGCCCAAGTAATTCAGTAAGTAAATGGCAATCGCTTGGGTCCATTCTACAAGATTCTAGCCAAGAAGCATCATCTTCAGTTTTGACTTCAACAGAATCGTACACTCCTAATTCTCCAAGCACTGGTTGGAAGGTAGATGCTAATTTGTGAAACACAGGGTGAACCCCTTGAGATTCACATTGAGAGCGTAATTTGTTCAGCACGGAATTCCAACTGTTGTCCCATTCATCTTCCATCTGAGCCTTGTGCATCAGTAAGGCAGCAAGGCGATAATCTGCATCGCTTTCACCACTAAGTAATGATTCGGTATTTTCTAAATCCCAATGCTGCATCATCATCCGGTCACCACGACCGCCGCGACGACCAACTCTTTTCTTCCCCTTCCCTTGAGTTGCTGAATTGTTTTCAGCATCATGTTTGAGTAGGTTGAAAATCAAACCACGCCACTCATCGCCCATCATCGCCCATGCATCAGTTGTGGGGGCTGTCGCCAGCCTTCTTCCAGGGTTACCACGACCCCTGATTTCAGACTCTTCGAGGCACTCTTGAAGGAATTGTCGTGTCATACTACTCCTCCAATAATTCACTTCCGCAACGCTTGGTGTACATCAACCCAACGATAGAGTTCCCTAAGGGAACTCATGCTACATGATGAAAAGTTGACACCCTTTCAGCGATTACATGAGTGCTGGTGAAGTGGTAATTCTGCTATTACACCCATTCTTTTCTTTGATTGTAATTTACTGGATGTACAAACAATATAGCCATAGAAAAAACAGACGAGAATTAAGAGGCCAACAAGCAATCGAAGCGAGAGAATCTCACGAGCAAGTCGGTGAGACATTATATCGTTCAGCGTTAGCTGTAATCGCAGTTGGATTTATTGTAAATTTTAGTGTTGGGTGGTTCGACGGAGAAGGTTACTTCTCCCTTTTCCCTAGTGCACTTCACGGTTGGTTTGGTGTAGTGGGAATTGTAGTTTTAACAATCGTAGTAAAGAAAGGAAGACTAGTCAAAAAACAGAGGGAATCTGGGCAAAAACATGCTTTAGAATTGCAACGCCATGGGAGGGCTAGTGATGTGATGATGGTTCTAATCCTTTTACACGCTTTTTTAGGGTTCATTTACCTGTTTCAATTGCTAGTAAAGTGACTAAAATAATGAAGTCAGAGCACAGAATTCGCTAGTTAATTTGGATCTTGTTTTGACCTTCGTTCCAAGCCTTCATCCAATGACTCAAATTGCGTTCTAAATCCACACCTTGTAACTCTCTATCCTCGATTTCACCGAGTTCACTCAGCGGCATTATTCGGCATCCACAAGCGTTCCTGTGGCCCCCTCCATTTGCATCAAACATTGTTGCTAAAGTTGAGAGGTCAAATACCCCACCTTCGGGGTGTAAAAAAGAATTTGAATAAAATGATGCAGAGAGTGGCCATGAGTCCCCATCACCTATTTTCCCTTCTTTAGAGCCATGGACGATAAGACACGCATCACACTCTTTTCCAAAGTGGGCAGTGACGAGGTAGCCGTTGGTTCGTAATCCAGTTTCTTCAATTTGACAGATTGCTAATCTATTTTCAATAGTTGATTTAGAATTTAAAATACTTCTAATTTCTTTCATTTCCTCTCTCATGGCTTCAATACGAATAGCCGTGTCGGGTTCTTCTACAATGTCCGCAACTTTTTGACCAGCAACCAGTTTATTGAGTAGTGAGCGTGAATATTCTTGGTCCGATGAAGTCACAGTTCTTGAAATCCAGACAACAGGGTCATCAGAAAGAAATTCGTCTGTTGAAATGCGTCCACCATCTAATTTATCCACCATATCCATAATTGGAGTTAGTGCTGAGAGGTCAAATAATGGTAGAAATAATTCGTAAGCAACCCTAGCTGCCGAATCAGCGTCGCGCCAGTGGATGTATCTGCCTTTTTGTGTAAACTCACTTTCTTGTTTTTCAGTTGGTTTATTTGTCGCATGATGGTCAATGTACAGGCCACATTTTGGATGGAAAGGTAGGTCACAAAGTGCTGTGTTTTCATCAATTATATCATCTAGAAAGCCACTTCGGATTTCAGCAGGATGAGAGAATACCACATCAGCCTCAGGCCACGCGGTTTTGAGAACTGCTCCAGCCACCAATCCATCTAGATCACCATCAGCAACGATAAGCCGAATGTCCAGCGATTTGATGAGCGTCAGTGGTGGCACATATTATCGGGGACTAATCAGCACCATAGCCGTATTGATGCCAATCGTCATTCATACTCGCAATGAATATGGAACAGCACCTCATCGCATCCGTCATGGAGACATCATGTGGCCTAGTTTTGGTTAACTATGATATGCTCCTGGTTTTACAATATCCACAAGGACATTGGGACTTTGTGAAAGGACACGTCGAGCAGGATGAATCGTTTGAGGACACTGCATTGAGAGAATTAGCAGAAGAAACCGGGATTGACTCAGCGACTATAATTCCAAATTTCCAAAGACGCACTCAATATGAATTCACCCACAAGGGAGAAATAATTCACAAAGAGGTTCACTGGTTCCTTGCCAAGACAGATGAGATGATAGTTAAATTATCAAGTGAACATATCGGGTTTCTCTGGCTTTCTTGGGCCGATGCGATGCAACAATTAACATTTGACAACTCCAAAAGCGTACTCGCGGCGGCAAAAGAGCACTATGAGAGCCGCTGATTTTTCGATTATGGGTTACGCTTTCCTAGTGGTACCCATAATTCTTCATCTTCGCCTAATCGTGAAGAAATAACTCGGCATAGAACAAATAGCCAATCTGACAGCCTATTGAGATACATTAGACTAGTATTTCGTACAGAATCGTCGCCATTCTCATCTCTAAGGGTTGCTAACCGGCGCTCACACCGTCGCGCCACTGCTCTAGCAAGATGGAGATTTGCTACTACCGCATTTCCACTTGGTAAAATGAATGAAGATAGAGGTTCAAGGTCTTCTAACCATTCATCCATTTCATTTACCAAACGTTCACATGATTCAGCGGGAAGAACTTGCATCCCTTCTGGAATGGAATCAGGTGTGGTAGAGCATTCTGCACCAAGGTCAAATAATTCCTGTTGCAAATGAGCAAGTGTTTTGTCAAACTTCCTTTGAACAACCAATACAGTTGTCCGAGGTCCACCATCTTGGGTGGTATCGGGCATTCGACTCAATTCCATTCGTACAATTCCAATAAGGCAATTCAATTCATCAATACTGCCGACCACTTCTAGTCGACAATCTCCTTTTGAAACAGTATTACCATCTAGATGAACGGTAGTCCCTCTATCACCTATCCCGGTATGGACTTTGGTGATTCGAACCATTACAACCCTCAATTCGGTGGGGTTTGCCCCATGTTATCAAACATGAGGTTCGGATAATTACGTCATTTGAGGCCGAAACCTTTGCTTAATATTTAATTTTTGAAATACTAAAGTTCCAACCATTAGCCAGACGCCTAATTCAATAGTGACTAGAATCCAAGACCATGGGCCAAGAGCACCAAGCATTGCTTCTGCTTCGTAAGGGACACCATGGGTTCCGATGAAAGCGGCTTGTGAGAGTATACTGGCGCAAAACCAGCTAATTACCGCTCCCCAACCAATTATGGTTGCATTCCTATTTTTAGCGATTATCAACTTATCACCATATGTAAATTAACCTTCATGTGTTATAAAATTGCCCCGTATTTGTAACGGGAGAACCCACTTTACAATTAAATATCAAAAGAATTATTCTTCACTTTTCATCCCTTTCAAACGAGAAAGAGAAGTCTCCAAAGCGTCAATCCAAGCAGAATCCATAGATTCCTCACCACCCAATCGTTGTAATTTTTCGTGATGTTCTGATGCCAACTCGTTATTTCCAAGGTGGCTATGGATTTTAGTGAGCGCCAAATGGCTCATAGCATTGATGTATTCTTCTTCAAAATCCCAAGCCCGCTCAAAGTTGCCTATGGCTCCTCGTTTACCGGATAGTAATCCACGTTCAACTTGGCGTAAGCCTGCAGCTGACCACATTCTAGCGGTAGTTCCAACAATCATTCCTTTGAAGAAAAGATAGACTTCAAGCAAAATTAATATTGATAGCGTAACGAATGCAGTCCCCTGCTCAGTAGTGGAAGAAAATGCCCAATCTTCAGCAAATAGGGCACCAGTACCTACACAAAGAAGTACGCCGGCAAGCGGGCCGACAATCACATCTCGATTTGTAATCGCAATATGCCATGCCCCAATTAACATCTGGAAGCCTCCAGCTATCGTAACGATTGTAGCGGCAACTCTAGCCTGGTCAAATTGACGGGGCGAAGCAGCAGAAATCCAAAGTAAGCCAGCAATTGAAAGTAGGATTAATCCATGCTTTCTTGAGATTTCAGGAAATGGTTGGTCACGGCTGAAATATACTAAAACTCCGCCGATAAATGCTAACAGCACCACCCACCCAACGTTATCCACAATTACTGCCGGTAATAACTCGGTGATGAACCCAATGGTCAATCATGTTTGTTTGAAGGACGCCAACCTGGTTGCCAAAAAGCTTCATCATTGAGAAGTAAAATCCATTTCTCATCATCACAAATTAGGAGTTCTTGAGTTCTTTTTTCTAAGCCCTCGAATAGTAAATCTGGAAGTTCCAACATCTTGTGTGCTTGATGCCACTCCTCTTGTAGTGCTTCTACTGCCCGAACCCCACTAATTCGGTCGTCGTAATGGGTTTCACAAAGTGCTTGTAAATCTAGTAACCAAGTTCTCGTACCTTTGATTTGCGGGTCATTAGAGAGGTCAACTCTTTTTCGAGTGAAAGGCCACCATCCCATGAGTTAACCCTGACCGCCGACTGTCTTGAGGCTATCGTGAGTTAGAGAAATATGATGGTCAAACACTTACTCCGGGATAGTATGGGACGGATAGTGGTGCACACCCATGGGCGGCCACGGGAGAAATCCTACGGCCGTTTAGTTGATATTTACCGTGAGCGACTTGCTACTAATGGGTTGAAAGTTCATCAGCATTCTGAGAAACTGAATCATGAGCAGTATCTAGCAAAATTGCAGGATGCAGCCGCTGGAGATTCATTGATTCTGCTTGATGAAAATGGTGACAGTGGTTCAACAGAGTGGTTCGTACAGCAATGGAAAAAATGGAAGTTATCCAACACTAGCACTCACCTTGCAATTGGCCCTGTTGATGGGTTTGAGAAATCAGTTGTAGAGAATCATCAAACACTCAGTTTGGGCCCTCTGACAATGACTTACGAAATGGCTGCTGTAGTCTTACTTGAACAACTATATCGCGCTAGTGAGGTTGAGCGCGGTTCACCATATCATCGTGGTTGAAAATCTTAGATTATTACAAACAAGTAAGAAATAAATGAGCATGCCCTCATAATGGATTGAAACAGATGTTCATAAAGTAATCAAATATCCTAAGACCATGAAGTACGCTATTTCAGCACCCACGATAGTCTTATTTTTGATGCTCAGTGCAGCAATGGGTGCTGCATTAACAACTATTACATCACCAAAATCTTCAGGTTCTGGCCTTTTTTCAATTGAAGCACCAGTTGTGTATGGAGTTAATGAATACACACTTTTGGAGGTAGATGATGGGGACAACAATGAAGAAGATGTGGTTACAGAACGCCTCCACGAATTCTTATTCGAGAGTAAAAACTCTGGTAGTGCTGTGACGTGGGATTTCGGCGATGGAACTACATCAATTGGAATAACAACATCTCACACCTTCACCGAACCAGGTCGCTACACAGTCACCGCCACATCAACCTCGCTTGATTCAATCGAGTTCGCAACGGTTGAAATCACTGTGGAAAGGAAGGGGACAGTGGAATCAGACAACATGGAATGTGTTTGCGCCCCTACAGCAAAATCCACTGTCATAGATATCCTACCTGCTGTTGGCAATGTTTCTTTCGAAGGGGTTGTGTCTGTGGAGCACGACGGTAGTAGTGAATCATGTTCCCTTCGTAATCCGTTACAGGAATGTCATCTTCGTGTTATTCTCGAACGTACCTCGGATGGTTCGGTTGTGGAACAGGTGGTTCTTTTTGATGACACTTTTCGAACCAATGAACTTAACGTGCCATTTGAACTAATGGATTTAGAAATAGAGGTTGGAGATGGCTTACAGTTCCGCCTTGAAACAGATCAAGTGAGAGATTGGCACAAACCCAATACACAGTGGAATATGACCGCCCCTATTTGATGAGTTATTTTGATGGATTACGCTGTATGAGCGTGTACAATGATTCCCCACAGAAAATAGAGACAAAGATGATGACTAATTATCCACCGTGATTGAAATAAATATAGGTGTTTTGCAGTCATTACAGAATATTGTTGTATGCGAATCTATGGACATAAACACTTCCTTATTAATAAAACCAAAGTGGTTTAATTTAAGGTGGAAAAATATGGTTGGAAATTTAGCAAAAATGGGATTAATAGCGAGTATGTTCTCGATAGCAGGATCGTTGTATATTTATTTTGTTCAAGGTGATGAGATGCAGGGTATATTTGTGGGTCTTTGGGCTCCTACATTAATTAATGCAACTAGAGGAATGGAAGCGTGGCTGGAAGAATACCGCCGTGTCTGATTTGAAACAATTTATCTATTTCAAAGGGCTTTCAGTGTGTCCTTCGGCAAGCTACTGGCGCAATAAGAATTAGTCTGTCAAGACCCGTCCTTTTGCATCTAACAATTCAACAGTCAATCCAATGTCGTTGACATCCTTGAGCAAGTCATCATGCATCTTGTCACTAAACGAGTCGAGCGCGGCGAGTTGACTAGTCTTCGAAGGGTCTCTTAGACGATCAATAATGTGGTTTAACACACACGAAACACCGTATGCTTGTCCAGTACGAAATGCGTGGTCTAAACTACCCGCTTCAACATCTTCAGCAGCCCTTCTCGCTAACACTTGATTGGAGTATGCAACCATTGCACCATACACTGTTTCCATCATTTGACTTGGTTCAGTCCATGAGTCTTCTAGGCGACCCTGAGCCTCCTCAATTGCGGCTTCAGCAGCCTCCTCATATTTGCGGAATAAGGTGATGGGATCTGCTTCTCCATCCGCTAGTGCATTGTTGATGATTTCACGCCAGTCAGCCATTTCAATCGTTCTCCGATTCCGGCCATATGTTTCAATCATTTCCCCAAGCGCCTCAGATAGGTATTGACAATTGGCCCCGTAGGGGCCTTGCAAAACTCACGCGGTGGGTTCTTAACGGGTCGGCTGGTCGCCGAGTCGCCCAATACATCGAGGGAGTTACTATGAGTGCACAAAAAGTGAAGACGAACGAAGCCCTGATTGATCTAATTGATCAGCTAAAGGTTCAGTCTCGAAACACCGGTGCAGCATTGTGGCGAGATGTGGCGTTGCGACTTGAGAAGAGCCGCAGCAATTGGTCGCAACCCAACCTAAGTCGCCTAAGCAGGCACGCAGCGGATGAGAAATTTGTTCTCATTCCAGGCAAACTGCTTGGTAGTGGCGAGGTTAGCGGGAAGCAGACTGTAGCCGCATTCAGCTTCAGTGCTCAAGCACGGGAAAAAATCGAGGCTGCTGGCGGCAAAACAATGACGATCGCTGAACTAATGGATAAGAATCCAAAAGGAACGGGGGTGTTTATCCTTGGATGAGGAAGCAACAACCTACGTTTTTGATGCTACTGATATGGTAATCGGCCGCTTGGCTAGCCATGTAGCAAAGATTCTTCTTAACGGTCAAAAGGATGGAACTCTGGATAGAGTAATCATCACTAATGCTGAGAGTGCAGTTGTATCCGGTTCAAAGAAGGCCGTTTTTGCAACATACCGTAAGAAGTACGAGTTGAACCACGCCCGTAAGGGTCCGTTCTTCCCACGTATGCCTGATAAGATTCTCAAGAGAACCGTACGAGGAATGCTACCTTACCAGAAGAAGAGTAGTGGACGAGCGGCTCTACGCAATTTGCGTGTAGTAATGGGTTGTCCAAATCATCTCGTGACAGGGGAACTTCCCGAAGGCCATGAGAGAGGAGACATGTCAAAATTGACAAGACCACTACCTCAGAGATTTGTGCGATTAGGCAAGATATCTGAGAATCTAGGTGCTCCTGCAGGAAGAGTTGCTGGAGGTGACTTTTGATGGCAAGAAAAAAGAAGTTATCAGTAGAAACTAGTGGCAAGCGCAAGACTGCAATTGCTCGGGCGACTGTTAAGCCAGGTAAAGGCCGAGTCCGAGTAAATAGTCAGCCAATCGAAATTTTTGAACCAGAACTTGCTCGTCAAAAGGCAATGGAACCTTTGGTTATCGCCGAAGCAATGAGGCGAATTGGTGAAGATTCTGGAAAAGGCAATGTCGATATCAATGTCAATACAATCGGTGGCGGTGTGATGGGTCAAGTTGACGCAATCCGCACTGCAATCGCACGTGGCTTGGTGAAGTACAACGGTGGTGCTGAGGGAGATGATGAGGAACTTCGAGATGAGTTTTTGCGATTTGACCGCAGTTTGCTTGTTAATGACCCACGAAGAAAAGAACCGAAACACCAACAAGGTCGCGGTGCTCGCAAGAAGTGGCAGAAGTCGTATAGATGAGGTGAAAAATATGTTAATTCCAGTAAGATGTTTCAGTTGTGGTAATGTTATCGGACAGCATTGGGCTGATTACAAACTAAGAACCGACAATGGCGAAGATGCAAATATTGTCCTAGATGAACTTGGTGTGGAAAGGTACTGCTGTCGCAGAATTTTCGTATCACACGTAGAGTTAATCGATGAAGTTGCTCCATTCACTGTTTATCGCAAACCCTGAATGAAAACCGGGCCCGTAGGTTAGCTTGGCCAATACTTGACGGCTGGGGGCCGTTAGACTCCGGTTCAAATCCGGACGGGCCCATCTAAGATTCCAACATGATTGGGGTTGATGGTTCGCCGGATTTTCACTGCGAGTTTCCTCAAAAGAAATTCGGTTGAAAATCGTCCAACTCTCAGTTGCTTCCGGATGCATAGCATCCTTCGCATGTTCAACCTAATCTGCTTTCACAAGCAAGGTTGAACATCAAATCCGGACGGGCCCACCAGATTTGCGTTATTCAAAGAAGCCAAAGCAGCAATCTGAATTCGTCGATAGGCGAAAAGACGGATAGCCGAAGAGATTGAAGGGGGTGCACCTCATCGGCGATGTATGAGCGGCAGTGCAGTGAGAGCAATGACTCTGACTTTATTGATGATAACTTCCTTTTTTGCAGCGTTTCCTTTTGCTACAGAAGCAACAGTGATTTCAGCAGATACACATTGGTCTGGTTCAGTAACAATTGATGATGATATTCTTGTCACAGCATCTAGAACCCTGACAATTGAAGCGGGAACACAAATTACAGTTACTGGCGACTATCTAATTACAGTAGACGGAACAGTTGAAATTTTGGGAACACAAGCGAGTCCCGTTTCAATTACGAATAATAACAACCCAGGCGGATTCAATAGCAATACTGGATGGTGGGATGGATTTCTTGTATCATCAAGTGGTGACATTGATGCATCGTGGGTAACGGTCTCAAGAGGACGCACGATTTTTGATGTTGCAGGTTCAGCAATTTTAGACAACATTACTGTTGAGTATTCATACATCGGTACCGACATAAGTGGCAGTGCATCTATATCGGACTTAAATTGTGAAAATGTAGATTTCACCTGTATTTCTGTTGTTAGCGGGGGTAGTGCCTTAGCAAATTCGATTTCGGTTTCGGCCTCAGGTAATGGGGTTGAAAATGGTGGTTCCCTTACACTCAATGGTTTGGAGGTTTCTCAATCAGGTATAGGTTTGTTAATTTTTGACGGTTCAAATGGTGGGGCTTCTAATCTTGATTTCGACAATCTTTCAATTTCTGTTCTTAGTCGCGGTATCTCTTCTTTTACTGTAGATTCTTTGCGCGTAGATGATTCAACTCTATTGCTTGATGCGATAAACAGTGATGGGTTAGAGATTGAAGATGTGGTGGGTGAAAACCTAGACCGCTTAGTTGTGGGCAGTAGTGTTGGTGATGTCACTCTTGATAATTTTGTGATTAATGGCAGTGGGGCTACCGGATGGATGGTTGCCGCTGATACTGTTGGCACATTCACCATCAGCAATTCTACTCTCAGTGGTTTTGATAGTGGATTACGGTTTACAGGAAGTGGATTGAACGTTATCGAGGATAGTTCAATTTCAACCAGTGGTTCGGTTTTTGATATCAGCGGAACAGGGAGTTTTGAAAGCGAATCTTCAACCTTTTCCGCAACCTCGGATATGGGTTATTTTTCAGGGGTAGATTCATCTTGGGATGATTCAACACTGACTACTGATTCGTCATCAAACGGATTAGAATTGATTAGTGGAAAACATACTTTTGACACAACAAGCATTTCGCGAGGCTATCTTTATTCAGATTCATCATCTATTGGATTAGCGGTAACTTGGGCAGTTGTGGTTGTTGATGGATTAACCCTCTCAGGTTGGTCTGATGGAGCGCAGTGCCGTACAGATTGTGAGTTGGGTGGAAGTTCTCTTAGTGTAAACATGGGTGGTGTTCAGGCCGGTAACGGGATTCACATTGATGGGGGTTCAGTAGCCCTTGATTCTCTCGCCACAAGTAGTTCACTTCACGGGGTTCACGTGGTTGATGGAGATTTACACGTATCTGACTGGACAGGTGCGTCGCACGGTGGGTCCACACTTTTGGTCAACATCGACCAAACGGCAATCGTACGAAATCTTCCGGCCCAATCCTCCAATGGGCTTTGGGATGCTGAAGGAGACGGGACTCTCCTGTTTGGTGGCTCAAATGCCCGTGTCAACATGGCTTTAGCAGATGAATTTACAGAATCAACAATATCAGTTACAGATCTTTCTGATATCGCAATTGTTGGTGTCAATGTTGAATCCCATGGATTCAATGAGATAACGGACTCAAATGGTGAAGTTGTTTTGCCGTTGTTGACTAGTGGAAGCGATGTTTCTGCAGATGATGGGGTTTATGGCGTCACAGATGTAATTTCGCCACCGGGTGGAAACTTACAACTCCCGGTAATTCCAACCACCGGTGCGTGGGTAATTCCAATTGGCGTCCATGCGGTATTAATTGGCGATAATTACACTGCACCCTCTGGAGGCGATGTGACGATTTCAACATCTGCATCTCTAACTTTGAAGAATGCACATTTGGCCGTGCCAAATGGTGAAATCATAGTTGAAGGAAGTGGCAAATTAATTGGTGAAAATGGTTCAACTGATGCAGTAGTAAGGACGACTGGCCCGAATGCAATTGAAGGAGTTGGGGCTGGCTTACTAGTTCAGAACGATGTTCATCACAGTTGCTCGTTAACAGAACATGTCTGGTCTGGTTTGCATGTTGAAGGGGATTTTTACCTAGAACAAACTTGCCGACTAAATATCTATGATGGAACTGTTGCAGGTACAATTCATCCCTCAATGGGTGGCTATTTTTCACTAAGTAATATCGCTCAAATTAGAGTAGTTGATTTCGGTGAACCTGTTGAAGGTGCAACAGTAACAGTGCAAGGAAATCAGGTGGATACAAATCAAGATGGTATTGCACTTTTTTCAGCAACTTATCGCAATGTGACTGAAGTTTCAGATTCAAGTACAGGCCTTCTACAAGTCTATGTGCTGAGAAATGGACACAGTCAGATTCGTAGTTGGGACCCAACCGCACCAACTTCAGTCAATATCATGATGTCAACAGTTAGTGGTGGATACTTAGCAGAATGGTTGCGCCTTGATGCCGCTTTTACACCCTACTATCTCGATGATAATCTTACGATTACAACAGGAACAACTCTAACGCTTCAACCTTATTCATCTCTCAGTGTCAAGGCTGATAGAGGAATCTCAGTAAGTGGTGTGTTGGAAGCCTCACAAGCCAGTATTATTGGCAGTGATTGGAATGGGGTATCACTGTTAGATGGAGGCACAGCGGTAATGTCAGATAGCCAATTGATGGGTGGTTCTCTGACTATCGGCCCATCTGCATCAACAACTAACCTTGAAGGAATGATTCTCTCAAATGCACCAATTTTTGTTAGTGGTTCTGGGGAAATTTCGGTTTCAAATTCACTTTTACATCAGTCTGATAATTGTATTTTCGGCAACGGAGGTCAAATTACATTGAGTAATACAGTCATCCAAGATTGTAGTCAGTCAGCAGCATTACTGACACAATCATCTATTGATTTCAGTAATATCACCCTTGGAACTGGAAATGAGAAAGGGCTTCACCTTCGGGGAAGCAGTGGTTCTGTAATTGATATTGATGGAAACGACCACGATGGAAGTGGACCAGCTATGCATCTAGAGATGGTTGATTCATCTCTCTTGATATCTGGAGCGAATCTTACTGGACAGACTTTGACACCAGCAATTTCAGTAGAATGGTCCGACCTATTCACACTGTCTGATAGTAATATCTGGGGTCCTCTAGGATTGGTAATTGACCACAGCACGATTAACATAAACAATGTTGATTTTCAGGGTGATGGCACAGGTGTTGCTCTAGAAATTGTAGGGGCAAGGGCAGATGCTTCACAAGTATCAGAATGTAGTTTTGATAATTATGCGACTTCAGTTCTATTGAGTGGACAAGAGGGTGATTTGGAGATGCCACTGACTACATTCAGTGGAAACACCCATGATTCACAGACAGCATATGCTGCAAATGGATTGGCTTTTATTTCCCAATCAGAAACAATTCAAGGAGCGATAGAGGCATCAGGAAGCAAAGAATTCGTATCACAAATTTGGAATCCTGTGGCAATGGATTCATCCAATATATTGGTTAGTGATGCAGCAACAGTCGTTGTCGGCTCAACTTGGCAATTGGTCGCAACTGATGATACCGGTGCTATCCTTACTGAAGCATCTTTGGTTGTTACTGTCAATGCTTTTGATGGAGCAATCAGTGACCAGACAATCAACGCAAACACAAGTTCAGGAAGTGCAACAATTCCAATAATTTACCAAAGTTGGTCGGAGTCTGGTACAACCGTTGCGGGGGTGGCCGTGTGGAGAGCAAATGCTCCAACTTATGTTGAGAGTGAAGGCTCGTTTATCCCCGGTGAATTTTCAGACCGTCAGGTTATGGTTGAATTAACTAAGAATATTGACCCACAGGTGAGTATAACATTGCCATTTTTGGGACAAGAAGTACAAGAGGGCTCAGAGGTCAACTTTAGTGCTACAGGGTATGATGCAGATAGTGTACTAGATGAAGAATTGAGTTACACTTGGTATATGCGCGCACAAGGAGAAAATCCTCCAGGAACTCAAATGTTCACGGGGAGTTCGGGTTCTGTCTCTAGTCTTGGAGAAGTTGGTGTTTACATTGTTACTGTAAAGGTAACAGATGCTTGGGGTGGAACTGCAGAGGATGCGATGACAATCACAGTCGTGCTAGATGATGCTGATGGCGATTTCATAGATTCCTGTTCAACCGATGGTCCAAATGCTTGGTATGATTTGACTGAGGACCGCTATTGTGGGCCTGATATTTACGATGATGATGATGATAATGACAGAATTTCTGATGCTCGAGATGTATTCCCAACCGACCCTTGTGCACATTCAGACCATGATATGGATGGTATGCCAAATTCATTGTTACCAAATTGTGAAACAGATTTGATTGAAGACGACGATGATGACAACGATGGTACATTGGATAGTGCAGATGCAGACCCTCTAAATCCATCTATCACTGGTGCTGACAGCGGTTCTGAGGGTGGTGGTTTGTTATCACCTTCGGTAGTATTACCAGTCTTTGTTCTAATCATTGTAGTGGTAGTAATTTTCTTGCGTGGTTCACGCTCAGAATTTGGCGACCAAGATGGCGTTTGAGGTGGAAAATTGGCACTTGACCAAACCACAGCCGTGGCTTGGGCTGTAGTCTGTTTAGTTGCAACAATAGTGCTGTATGATGGATACCGTCTTTTACGCACAAAAGAAGAAATTAGTTCACTAGGCTCGCTCAGTTCTGGTGGTTATGCATGGGAATCAGATTCTTCAAGAGAAATAATGAGAAACGGCACTTCGTTAATCACCCTTGGAATCATGATGGCGCTGCCCTGGCCATTTGTTGAGAGTAGTGGTACCCCGGTAATTTCAGTTTTAATTTACGACATTTTGCTTGGGATTCATTGTCTTTGGTTGATGATGACGAAACGGTATTCAATCAGTAAAACACATCTTTTTGCTGATGGATTTCAATATCCATGGGATTCATTGCGTTGGGATGAATGGAATGGTGGCAACAGGATTGTCTTGCAACGCAAAGGATGGTGGATTTTTGCCCCACTCCCACTTGGTGGAACGTTATCTGATTTGGAGCAAGTGGCTGCAAGAATTGAGGCTCTGCAAAGTGATGAATGGCATTTATTTGTCAACGAATCAGAAGAATAGTACATTTGTGTTGAAAAGTGGTGTAATTAGCCCTTGAAATTAGTAAAAAAGCCACTTCAATCAATGAGTTTTAGAGGGCCCGCCATCATCGCTGTATGATGGCCGGCGAGGGGAGTGATGACGGTTCATCCGAGGGTGAAATCGAGGCTGACTCACTCCTAGCCAGAATACAAGAGTTAGCCACTGAAATAGCCCATCATTCTCACCTTTACTACAATCTTGCAGCACCCGAGATAACGGATGCTGAATTTGACGAATTATGGGATGAGTTGAAGCGAATATCCCCTCAACACCCACAACTCAACATGGTGGGTGCCGATGTTGCTCCTGGTTCAGTAAAAGTGGTGCACATGTTTCCAATGCGTAGTTTGGATAAGGCAACGACAGAAGATGAGATCCGTCATTTTGTTACAGAGACTACTGCTCAAGGCAGGAGATTTATCGCCCAACCAAAATTGGATGGCTCAGCACTATCACTTGAATATAGACGAGGAAAATTGGTCAGAGCAGCCACTAGAGGAAGTGGTGAAAGGGGTGAAGATGTAACAGCAAATGCTAGGCGTATACCCAATATTCCATTTGAAATCCCGTGGCCAGGTGATTGCCATGTTCGCGGCGAGGTGGTAATGCCACTTGCAATATTTCGTGATGTATATGCAAAAATTGCTCCGAATCCAAGAAATTTGGCTGCAGGAGCATTGCGTCAAAAACACATTGAAACTGGTAAAGCCAAAGCAGAGCACCTCGAATTTTATGCATATGATGTAAGGTTTGTAGGCGCAGATTCACGTCATCCAGATTCACCTGAACCTGAATTTATGAAATCGGATTCTCAAGCAGCAAAATGGTTACAAGAGCAAGGAATTTCAATTGCTGGAGATACAGTTATTGAGTCTGAAAGTGCAGAAGATGTTTGCAAAGGAATGGTTGCTTTAACTGTTGATTATACTGAAAACCGTGATAATTTTGATTGGGAAATTGATGGGATTGTGTTCAAACTTGATAATTTTGAAAAGCGAAAATTACTGGGCATGACTGCTCACCATCCAAGATGGGCTCTAGCATGGAAATTCCCTCCCGAACAGGCTACAACGGTACTAATGAGGGTTGAGTGGCAAACCGGACGCACGGGCGCAGTGACACCCGTTGCACATGTTGCCCCAGTGGTGGTTTCTGGTGTGACTGTTGAAAAAACGACTCTCCATAATGCAGGGGAAGTAGAGAGACTGGGGATCAATGTCGGTGACAAAGTTCGAGTAGTTCGTAGAGGCGACGTCATTCCTAAAGTGATAGAATCATTAGGTCGGGCTACCAAAGCTGATTTGGTCGGAAGGAAGCATGCTAACGGCGAAGAATTCGATGGTAAATTACCACCAAAAGAAGCGATAAATATTCCAGACAAATGCCCTAAATGTGACAATGATTTGGTAATTGATGGAGCCTTTCTCAAATGTTTAGATTTGTCATGTGGGGCTCGTCAGGTACACTCGCTAATTTATTGGTGCCGAGCATTGGAAATGGATGGAATCGGTGTGAAATTAGCCGAACAGTTATCTGAATCAGGTTTAGTAGATTCTATTGCAGATATGTATAATTTAGATATGCAAAATTTACTCACACTTGAGCGAATGGCTGAGAAATCAGCCTCTAATGTGTTGGCGGAAATTGAGGCTACAAGAAATCTGACATTAACACAATTTTTAGCAGCCCTTGGCTTACCAAAAATAGGGCCAGAATTGGCTGAAGCATTTGCTGAAAATGTTGGTAGTTTGGAATCATTGATGGAATTAGTTGAGCATAGAAATGATGCGCCAGCAACAGATGATGATGGTAATCAAGCAAAACACAACGATGCGATAGCGTCATTGATTGAAATCGATGGTGTTGGTTCAACGGTTGCTGAGCGATTGTTGAATGGACTTGCACAGCGGCAAGATGTGATTAGTAGACTCAATGAGGCACTCACCATTTCAGATGTTGAGAAGCGAGTAGCAACAGGCTCACTGCTTGGTTTGACCTTCTGTTTGACTGGCGCTTTGAGTAGGCCTAGGAAAGAGGTTGAATTACAAATCAAATCGGTTGGGGGCAAAACTACAACTTCAGTTAGTGGTAAACTAGATTATTTGGTGGCTGGCGAAAATGCTGGCTCAAAACTTGACAAAGCAAACCGATTGAGTGTCAAAGTCTTGTCCGAGCAAGAACTAAGTGACATGATTGGTAAAATCACGCCATCACCTAGTGAAGTAAAGCAAGAAACAGTGCCAAAACTTGACAAACCTAAGGATGAAGAAGAGGAATCAGAAAACCAAGGCGGAAATGGACAAACCTCACTCTCTGATTTCTAATCGAGATCAGCCGTAGAGCATTGCAGAAGGACCATCATCATCATCGCCCTCATCACTTGCAGAGAGTTGGTGACTAAGCATCGCCTTGATTTGTTCTTCAATTCTTGCCGCTTCTTCAATGAGTGGTTCTGCATCAAGTGTGACTGCAGGGAATAATAAATTGAGTTTCTCAATAATTCTTGCCGCTGCTCTAGCATCAGGAATAGCAGGATTTGCTTCTGCTAAAATTGCACTAATTTCTATTCCGCGGCGTCTTCCTTCTCCCATCATTACACCAGTCATACCACCTACAACCCCGTGTTTTAGTAGAGGAACACCCATTTCGGTTAGTTTTTCGCGGGTGGACTCAGTAGCACCTATACCGAGTATAGTCTCATCTGAATCATCATCATCAACCAATTCATGAGGTGATTCAACACCATGAGCAAAGGCGTCAATCAAGATTGCTGAACTAATATTTGCTTCCTTACTCCATGCAAATAGGGCTTCGGTAAGTGGTAGTGCTAAACGTCCGTGAACCTGAATGTCTGATAGCACAACAATCAACTTGTCACACCCTTCAATTGTACAATTCGGTTCACCCGCATAAATTCGAATAGGTGGTAATGGTTCACCATCTTGAACCAAGCATACAGCAGGTAGTCTCGAATCTCGAACGCCACCGACAAATTGTAGATCAAGACTTTCAACCAAAAAATGTGCTACGATGTTTGATACCATACTTACGGTTGGAAAACATGACACCACCATAGCCCCGTTTGCATCAATGCTATCATCAACTTTGACTAAAGGTAGGTCAGCCATAGTCACCCGTTGACGCCGATGGCATTAATGCTTGGGGCACTCTGCAGATAGTCAGACGGGCTTGTCATACAGGGGTGAATTGGACATGGTAAACAGGAGAAGGTCGCATTCACTTTCCCCCTCTGCTTGGAATAATTTTGAGGCCTGCCCACGAAAATTTTGGTTATCTCGTCAACGTTTACCGCGCAAGGCAGGCATGGCTGCTTCCCTGGGTACAGCAGTTCACGATTCGGTTGAGGATTTATGTAATCTTGATCTTAGTGGCAGAGATGCTGAAGAGGATGGATGGCTTCCAGCCACAGCAAAATCAATTCTTACAAGACAATGGGATGATGAAAGAGAGAAATTCTTCAACACAGCGCGCCATCCAAAATGGAAAGAAGAAGAATTTGAACAGGCTCAAAAACAATTGATTGGCGCTTTGAATATACTATTCTCGAAAGCTGGATACAAGCAGGTTTCTTTGACATCCATAACTGTAGGGCAGTGGCGAGATATTCAGGAAATGGTATTGTCTGCAGAAGGTACTCTTCGCTCTTCATGTGGTAGATTGATGGGTAGACTTGACTTGTTGATTGCTGACCGCGACGAGGATGGAAATACAGTTGGTTGGATTGTTGCTGATTTGAAAACTGGTAAACCACCAGATGGCGAACT